>CAZQTC010000024.1:0-36897 GCA_964596425.1 uncultured Spirochaetales bacterium
TTCATTTCCCAGTCGTTATCTTGCTAAAAGTTGATGTATTGAATTTTGTGACGTATAATTAATATATATACGTCATAGGAATTTAGGAATGGGGAAGAAATTAACTTTACATATAAAACCGGAGATCATAGAAGAAATAAAGATTTATGCGATGAAAAATAAGCGTTCCGTTAGTGATATAACGGAAGAATTGTATAAAAGAGTACTCCATGATAAGCGAAAGAAAGAGGAAGGTATAAAAACTCCGATAGCCAGGAAATATAAAGGGATACTGAATAGAGAATATATTGATATTGAAGTAATTAAGCAAAATTATCTTACAGAAAAGCATGTTAAATGATAAAAGTTTACATAGATTGCAATATTCTGATTGATTGGCTACTTGAGAGGGAATCTGATTCTTACTGTGCAGCGAAGATAATAGAATACACGGAAGAGAAAAGAGTTGAGAGTTATGTTTCAGTTTTAACATTGGCGAACACTTATTTACGTAATTACAAAAGGATTGAATAAAAAAAGTGGGAATGAATTTTCAAAAGATGCATTAAATTTGTTTCGTTTTGTAGGTATGCCGGAAGGGGTAATAGTGAAAGCGATTGGAAGGCCATATAGAGATTTTGAGGATGCGTTGCATTATAATGTTGCGGTAGAGAATGGGATAGAGTACGTTATTACGAGGAATAAAAAGGATTTTCCTGGTGATGGGAATATTTGTGTAGTAGACGCAGAAGAATTTATTGAGAGGGAAATGGCCTGATATCATGAAAACCGATACAGAAATAAAAGTAAAAGGCATGGAAATCTTAATAGAAGAACTAGGAGAAGTCGAAGCTGAAAGATTTATCAGTTTGATTATAAAAGAACCGTTCGATTATACTAAATGGCAGAGGAAGTTATTTGAGAAGAAAAGTATTGAAGAAATTAGCAGAGAAGCAATGGGATTAAGGAGAGTGAAGAATTTTGTCTAACAAGACGCTGCAGTGGATTTTGTTCCGCTTCGCTCCACAAAATCACTGAGTTCAGCGTTGGGCTAATTAAAAATAAAATAGGAGGGGATATGAAAGCTGAGTTTACAGCAATTATTGAACCAGCCCCTGAAGGTGGGTATTGGGCTATTTGCCCGGAGGTGCCTGGTGCAAATGGACAGGGTGAAACAATCGAAGAGGCGAAAAGAAACTTACGAGAAGCTATTGAATTGATTTTGGAAGATCGCAGACAGGATATCCTTCGTGGGTTACCTGAAGATGTAATCCAAGAAAAGGTAGTGATTGAATGAAACGGCGAGATTTAGAGCGGAAATTAAGGATTGCAGGTTGTTATTTGAAACGAGAAGGCAAGTCACATTCTCTTTGGATCAACCCGAAAACTGGAGTTATTGAAGCAGTTCCTCACCACAATGAAATTAAGGACCCATTAGCAAAAAAGATTATGAAAAATTTAAATGCTGAATAAAAAGCCTACCAAACCGTTGCAGTGGACGGCTGACCTCCACCGCTGAATTTTGTCGTTAGCCAATAAGAGACGAAAAATAAAGAAACTTAAAATATTAAGGTTTGTTTAATCACACAGATATCTTCCTCCTTGGTATGGAGTTATCTTTTAAGCGAAATATAATGATCCTTTCAAAATAATTAGTAATAAAAGGTGAAAGGAGAGTAACTATGGCAACAATATTTAACTTTATTTGGTTTATTTTTATTGGTTGGTGGAGTGTGATTTCATTTTTAATTTTAGGTGGAATTTTTGTAATAACATTGGTAGATATACCGATAGTCAAAGCATTGTCTCAATTTACAATAAACACATCAGACCGCCAATCCGTTGCGCCCTTCGGGTTAAGATTGGCTGTAGCAGAATTAAAGGGAATAGCTAATATAATACCGAATCAATCCATAATTAATTAATGCAATTGTTTTACAAGAGGCGAAAGACAGTTCAGAAATAGAAAATATAATAACGACTCAAGATGAGCTGTATAGAGCTATATCTGCGACATCAATAAAAAAATATAATTTGGCTACGAAAGAAGTAATTCACTACCGGAAAACATTATATGGAGGATACCAGAGGATAGAAGAAAGGGGTATTTTAACTGTTCATAACAGAATTTTATATATGTTGCCAAAATGCACACAATGTATTACCATTTGTAGGTGAAGAATATTTCTTGGAATAAAGAAAAAAATATAAAGCTAAAGCAGGAAAGGGGAATTGGATTCGAAGATGTATTATTGCAAATAAATAATGGTGAAGTTTTGGATATTATCGATAATCCAAATAAACAGAAATATCCAAATCAAAGAATATTTATATTGGAAATTAATGAATATATTTGTTACGTACCATTTGTTGAAAATGAGAATGAGGTTTTCCTTAAAACAATTATTCCGAGTCGCAAATTTAAAAAAGAATACTTGGGAGGGAAAAAGAAATGAAAATAGAATATACCCGTGAAGAGTTGGAATTACTGGAAAGTATAGAAAAGGGTGAATGGAAAAGTATCAAGAATTTAGAAGAGGAAAAGGAACGTTACAAAAAATACGGATCTAATACATTAAAGAAAAATAAAAGAGTGAATATTAGGATTTCAGAAAGAGATTTAAGGGAATTGCAGAAAAAAGCTTTTGAGGAGGGGATACCGTATCAAACACTTATTTCAAGTTTGTTGCACAAATATGTGAACGGACGTCTAATAGATATAAGTCTACTTGAACAATTGAAAAAAAGGACATAAGAAAATAAATAAGAGCGTAGAGCAACCATTTGAAATGGATTTCAGGGCAGTGGGTTTTAAGTTTTTATTAAATTGCGAGAGAGGTACAACTTTATACGATAGATGTGAGATTACTCAAACATATTGTTATCTGTGGAGGAAGATAAAGTAGATGATAAAAGAGATATATGCACAATTGTGCTTGCACCACCGATTTGAGAGAATATGTTCAATTAATTATACACAGAGGTTGTAGGGAATTTAGTTATAAATTAATGGAGGCAAATATGATTGATAAAAGTGTTTTAGTTACAGGAGCTTCTTCTGGTATCGGATATAATACGGCTGTTTATCTATCAAAAATCGGATATACTGTTTTAGCATCAGTTAGGAAAGAAGAAAATGCCACAAAATTAGGATTGGAAAATTTAAAACCAATTTGGCCGCTTGATCTTACAATTTCCGAACAAATAGATGCAATTGGCAACACAATAATAAAAGAAATAGAACACAAAGAGATACCTGCATTGTATTCAATAATAAATATTGCTGGAGGAGGACAAATAGCACCTATTGAATTGATGGATATTTCAGAATTCCGAAATGAATTGGAAAAACGAATAATAGGTCCGGTACATTTGCTTCAAATCTTACTCCCTTTTTTGAGAAAAACCAAAGGAAGGATACTGTGGATTGCCACTCCAGGACTAATTCCAATTTCGTACCTTACAGATATTCATGCTTCTGATTTTGCGGTTAATTATATTGCCAGAACTTTAAATTTAGAACTTTATCCTGATGGTATCAGAAATATTCTTATCCGTTGTGGTGGCATAAAGACTACATCGCCTGAAAGAACAATAAATAAGCTCAAGCAAATGATCAGTGAGTGGGATCCTGAAAGATTAGCACCATACAAAAACAGATTATTGAGATTTATAGAAGCTCAAACCAAATTTGACGCATCTAGAACTGAACCGATGGAAGTGGCAAAACTTATTGGAAAAGTTTTGGAAGTTAAAAAGCCCAAAGTCAGATACCAAGTTGGACATCTATCTAAAATGGCTGCTTTCCTTGAAAAACTTCCTCAATCGTGGGTTGATTATATTATGGAAAAAAAGGAGAGTAAATAATAGCTTTATAGTAAAAGCGCCTATAAGATTAAGATGGTGTATAAGCAATGGCGGATAAAGTATTGAGAAATGAAGCGAATATGAACGAAAGATAGATAAAACCTGTTCCTGCTCATACACATAACCGTTGAAAGTAATATTATAAATGAGGGAAAAACAAACGCACGTTTTATTTGCGCTGGCTAATAAAAAAGCCCGACACATTTTTCTGTATCGGACTTTTCATAAATGTCTCTGGCAAGCTATTTTACGAACTTTGCGATTTCCTCTTTTAAGCGTATATTCTCCCGTTTTATGAGTTTTCGCAACCAGCCGCCAACGATGATGATGAGCTGACTCCAGAGGGTGATGAAGATCGGCATCCACAGGTAGGCTCTGTGATTAGGTGGCAAGGATTGGTAAGATTCTAGTATCGTTGCACCATGAGAGGCGGGAGTTGCGAAGGTTGCAATCAGCATAAAAACGAAGAGGACTTGTCCCCAAATTGCAATGCCTACCAACATCCACAAGTAACCTTTGTGTTTGGAAGATAAATTTTGATAGATTTCTGAAATGCTTGTTTCTGTATTTTTGCTCCTCAATATTTACTTAGCAAGCGACTTGCGCAATTGTCGCTGGGCAAAGAAAAATCCTGCACTGAGACTCACCGCGTCAAAAAGAATGAGCGTCAAAATGATTTGAGCCCAGTTTGCCGGAATCGTGCAGAAAAGTACCGTGTCGCGTAAGGGATCAACCGCATAAGCGTTGGGAAAGAGTCGAATCAGCCACCATAGATTCCCCGATGAATAGCGCACCGGCTCTGTCCCCCCGGCGATAAAGAAGACAACCAGGCCAATGGCCACGACGATAATGTTGCTGCCCAACGCCCGGCCTGACAGAAAACTGAGAATAAACGCCAGGCCAGCCCAGAATAACGCTACCAGACCTGCCAATAGCCAGGCCACCCAGATATAGGCGCTCATGTTCATTCCAGTCCAAACAGAAAGGGCAAGTAAGACGAGCGTGGTGCATAGCAATGCCATCAGTAAAGTAAAAGCAAGTTTCGATAATAAAAATGGGATCAGAGAACGCGGTGCTAAACCGATGTCTGCGGTGATACCGGCAAGTTGCTCTTCCTGGGAGAGGGCAAGGACAGTGATCATGCCAGCCATGGTTGAAGCAAGTAGAGCGAGTGCAACGCCAATAAAGGGAAACCATCCCACGATTCGCTCTTGGGGATATTCTTCACGCAGGCGGATGGGTGGAGGCGGAAACTTTAATCTGGGATCTGCTTCCATCTTTTCGTAGAAACGCCATAAAATCTCAGTGGGATAGAGACGCTGATTTTTGGCGCGGTCATCGTTGTAGTTTCGGAAATATACATCAATTTGCGGGTTCATCCCCAGCACATACACTGCGCCGCTGTCGGGGCTTAACACGCCAGTAATCAGGTTGGTCGTGGTCGTTTTACCAGCCCCGTTAGGGCCCAGCAGACCAAAAATTTCACCGGGTTTCACAGCAAAAGTCAGGCCGTTGAGAGCCGTGAATTCTCTAAAACGCTTCACGATCTTATTTACTGTCACAGCATGGTCAAGGGCGATTGCAGTGCCATCGGGTTTTCTCTCCTTTGTTCGGCGGCTGGGCTTTTCGTACCAGTCGCAACAGCCAGGGGCGAATGGGCAGGGTGAAACAATCGAAATTTTGTTCTTTCCTTCCTTGAAAAAAGCTTCTCTGATATAATCGCTTTTAGCTGTAGTAAGCATCCTCGGTTCTTGCCCACCTTATTGGTTTTCTTTCACCTTTTCTAAGGATACAGGGGGAGGTAGGAGAATGAGAAGATTTTTGTTTATTTACATAACTGTGTTGTTTCTTTTAATAACTACACCTGTATTTATTTTCTCAGATAATAGTGATTTTTATACACTGGAATTACAGCCCGGTGCAGGTGAATCTAAAATAATATTGATAGGTCTTTCTCCAAATGAGCAATATTTTTCATATATTGAGTTGTATTCACCATTTCAGGGATTTTCAGAAAACTATAAAGCATTTGCAAGATTTGTTATTGTGGATGTTCCTAAAAATGAGTATGCTATAACGCCGATTCAGGTTTCAACGTATGTTAAAAATAATCCTTTAGATCAGGATTGTTTCAGTTTTTTTGAATATGTACTGCTTTTAAATCTAATGAAGAAAGCCAAACCTAAATTAGAAGAGTTTGGAATAATTCCTGGCGTTTTACCTGTAAAGGCCCTACCCTTTAGGGAGAGGAATGGTAATACAACAGAGCTTCAGAGGTTTCATCTTTTTAACGGAGAGATGGGAAATCTTGCTCAGCTTGAACTTGAAATAATGAAATGCCAAACCCCCGGTACTTTGGATATTCGTTTGCGATCCAGGAATAAAAAGAGAGTAGAAGTAATTTTACAAAAGGATAAAAAGGTTCCAAAATGGCGTAGCAATGTGAAGAATTACCGGATTGCTCAGGTATACTTTTATGGCAATCATAAAAAATATATTGTTGTGTTTATTAAACTTGTTTTCAAACTTCAAAATGGCAAGACTGAAGATAGATATATGTGTGTTACAGGGGAAATAACTAGAGTATGGGAGAATGCATTTAAATGGTCTGATGAAGAAATGTTTAAATAGTGTGCTAAGCCAATCTGTCGAGGAAACATCTCAGTATCGTTTTTATAACCTTTAGACACAACTATTATCTTAGCCCTGGGGCCCCACAGTTTCCAGATAGGGTGAAAATATGTGCATGATGCAATAATCTGTCTGGTATTGCCGTTGCCATGATTTCGTCTCCCGTCATCTCTGCCCAAACTGCAAAGGATTTGTTGGAAGTGATTATGATTGACTGTTTCTTCGTACATCTCACTGACAAGGTTTCATCAATAATGCATAGATTACTTTCTGTAGATTACTTTTTAATAATCTGTTGTTAAAGGGAATACGGAAGTTTTCTGAGACTCCTCTTATTTTTACATATGTAGATGATTCATGGCTAATTTTGATAGTTGACTTGACAAAGGGTTGATTGATGTGTATGTATGTAAATACATGTATATATAACTATTGGGCGTAGGAGGAGCGGCTGATGAAAGGCGATTTCATTAATTTTAAGGGTTTTTTGTTCCTGTTTGGGGGGATTATGGGACTTGATTTTAGCGTTCCCTTCTTTCTTCCTGCGAAATTAAGTGGGCCTTATTTGTTCTGGTTGTTACTTTCCCTGGGCACCATTATTTTTGTATCGCTCCTTTTAAGAGGAGAGTCGCATGATGAATAGAGTAATAACAATACTAGGAATCCTTGTTTGGTTTGGAATAGGGTGTGTTGTCTCGTTTTTTGCAAATAAAAGGAGGGATAGAGGGGTAGCTGATTATTTTATTGCAGGTGGAAAAATCGGAGGTTTTGTAGCTGCTATGACCTACAGTGCGACTACCTATAGTTCGTTTATGCTGGTGGGTCTTGTCGGTATGGTGTATGGGGTTGGGGTTAGCGCGTTTGGATTTGAAATTACGTATCTTATGAGTACCGTACTCCTTCTTCTCTATTTTGCTCCAAAGTATTGGGAGTTTGGAAGGAGGTATAACTGTATTACACCGAGTGAGTTGTTAAGAAAAAGGTATAAAAGCCCATTGCTGGGGAAGATTGTTGTTATTTTTTCTTTGATTATGCTTGTTCCCTATATCTCGGTACAATTTATGGGTGTAGGCTATTTGCTTAAGGGGTTTGCCGGGGTTCCCTATGTTCTGGGGACATTTCTGGTTTTGGTGGTGGTTCTTACCTACACGATTTGGGCAGGAATGCGCTCTGTGGCGTGGACAGATGCCTTACAATCATTGATAATGCTTGTATCATCTACCCTGCTTGTATTTTTTGTCGTGTATATAAAACTTAATGGATTTGGGCATTTTTTCTATATTCTGGAATCCAAACACCCCAATTTACTTCTGGCATCAGGGATGTCTTATTCAAAATTTATAGGTCTGTCTATTCCGTGGATGTTTTTTGCGATAACAAATCCTCAGGTTTCACAACGAATGTTTATTGCAAGGGATCGGATGGGTATAAAAAGGATGATCGTGCTGTTTGCGATTTTTGGTTTTTTATATACCCTGATTGTTACAAATCTGGGGCTTGCTGCAAAGTGTTTGTTTCCAACGATTTCGAAGGGTGATACGGTTACCTCGGTGCTTCTCTCTCATGCCCCTATGCTTCTTTCCCTCTTTGTCCTTATCGGTGTGCTCGCTGCTTCTGTTTCTACTGTGAATTCCATAACCCTTACGTTGAGTTCCATGCTAACAGTTGATGTTTTCAGAGAGAGCAAAATGGAAGAGATAGAAAATAAGAACGAAGAAGAGAAAAATCTTATTTTCGCCAAGTTAACGGTTATCTTGCTGGCAATTGTTGCATATCTCTTTTCTCTGAGGCGGATTGGTGTTATAGTAGAACTCTCTGTAATGTCTTCTGCCGGGTTGCTTGCCGTTGCCCCGAGTTATATTGGTGTTTTTTGGAAAAAATCGGCGAAAGAGGGGGCAATAATTAGTATCATTGTTGGGGGACTGGTTACCATTGTGATGTATGGCACGAATACTTTTTTACTTGGTATATGGCCGGGTATTTGGACAGGTGTTTTATCCACTCTCAGCTTTGTACTAATTAGTGAGCTAACTTGGAAGAAGCGAAATAAATTGAGTGAGAGTACGAAAGTTGACTGACAGTAAACGGAAAGAGTTTATTCTTGATTTACTTCAGAATAAGGTTTCGGTTATAAGTGGTGCAAAACTCGCCGAGATGCTAGGTGTTACAAGGCAGGTAATTATCAAGGATATAGCCTTGTTACGGGCTATGGGCTACAAGATTGAAGCTACACCGAAGGGATATACCATGCAGAAAAAGGGCGGAGTTCAAACCCTTTTTGCTGTTAGACATTCTGTAGAAGAGATTGAAAAAGAGCTTTCACTTATTGTAAAGAATGGTGGTACCGTTATGGATGTTATTGTTGAACATCCCTTGTATGGTGAGTTGAGAGGGAATCTGGAAATTGAAACAATGGAAGATGTTAGTAAATTCCTTACAAAGATGCAGATTTCCCATGCGAAACCACTCCTGGTGTTGTCGGAGGGGATTCATCTGCATACGGTTAGGGCGGATTCTTCTGGGACATTGGAGAGGGTAAAAAATGCTTTAAGAGAGGCGGGTTTTCTCGTAAGCTCCAGTTAGATTGGTGACGGTTTATGATCTGATCGGTTGAACCCCGTGGGGGAGATACTATAAAGATTAGGCAAGGATTTTGCGGCTCCAAAACTAGAATGTACCAGATTATCAATCTGTCACGGTTTTTGCGGCTCTGATTGAGGTGTGGTAGTATGATGTTAAAGTAAAAAGAGATGCCGAATCTCTATGAATGCTCGAGGCTATCAGGGGTAGTTGATTTTAGTGGCATGTGTCAACAGGAAAACTCGAATGAGAAATCTCTATTTATCTGCTATCAGTTATTCGCTATCCGATGGGTTATTTTTATCGGTAATCACATTGGTAGTCGGTTGAGAAGATCTTTCTGGAGTTTGCGGCAGAGTTTTCGTTGCGCTCCATGGAAGCTACTGAGCCTTACCGCCTATAGCATGGCACATGTCTTTAATTGGGGTTATCACTCTTCTGGGAAGGGTTGCCATGTAATCTCTGCTGTTTCCCTCGTTGTATAAGAAGCCCCGTGATTCTGTTCTACGACGGAATGTTTTTTGGTTTTCAGATTTATTACCCGGAACTTGAAATTTTATATTTTGACTTTATATTTATGTTTTGTTGTTAGGTTCAACTTGGAGTGGTTTCGGAAATGTGGAAGATTTTTATGTAATATTTTATACTATTTGAGAGGACGATTTGCTATGCGATTCAAGTGGTCGTTGATGATAGTGGATGATGAGCCTATTATTCGAAAGGGATTGATGTCTTTTGAGTGGGAAAAACTTGGTTTTCAGGCGCTTTACTCCGCTTCTAACGGTAAGGAGGCAATTAAAATTCTCAATGAGAACAACGTAGATGTGATCTTAACAGATATAAAGATGCCGGTTATGGATGGTCTTGCTCTCTATGGGTATGTAAGTGAGCATTTCCCTGAATGTAAGATGGTTATACTTACCGGATATAATCTCTACTCATTTGAGAATTTTAAAAAGCAGTTTAAGGCTATTCATCAGGAGATAGAGATATACCTCAAGAGAATAGAGGAAAATGCTCGTATTGAGTCCCTTCTTACCTCTCCCTTTGATAAAAAAGGGGATATCATTAAGTTGCATAATAGGGTGAAGATTTGGAATTTCACAGATTGTATTACAATCTAAAAAATAAATTTAGATTGGTTAACAGAGAGGGAGTACCTTTCTACATAAATGGAGCAATAGTCAAATCAGACTCTGAGTTTCAATCTTCTGCGGAGAGAAGTATTTTAACCCAAATAGAGAGACATGCTGTTTTACTCTGAACTTTACATGGAGGTAGTTATGAAAAGGTGGTAGGTATTGCCATTGTTGTATTGAATACCGAATGTAGCCAACATTGTTGCTGTTGCTATCTCTTTTTGCCCTGTTAATAGGATTAACAATGGTCATGCCATTTGTGTTTATGATATCTGCAACCTTTAAATCTGAGGCCTTCGTTTTTGCCAATCCTTTAAGAATAATACCCGAACATATATATTTGAAAAACTACGAAGAAATCTTTCACCATCCTTCTGTATATGAGATGGTATCTCAACACCCTTATTGCCATATTTCTGATCGTTGTGTTGAGATTTGCTGTTGTGACAACTGCTGCTTATGCCTTTGCTCGTCTTAGATTTAGGGGTTCAAGGGTATTGTTTCTGTTAATTCTCTCCGGAATGTTAATTACACCTGACACTACTATTGTTTCGAGATATCTCGTTTACAAGTACTTGGCATTGATAGATACGGTATGGGCAGTGGTGATTCCGTCGGCTTTTCAGGTGTTTTTTTTGTTTATGTTAAGGCAGTTTTTTATTGGTATTCCCAAAGATCTCACGGAGGCTGCAATAATAGACGGTTGTTCTCATTTTCAGATTTACTATAAGATTATCCTTCCCCTTACGAGACCGGCTTTGATTAGTATGGTTTTGTTTACCTTTATTTGGACATGGAATAACTTTATAGATCCCTTTATCTTTATAAACAGACCTGAGATTCAGTTGATATCTGTTGGATTGCAGTACTTCACAGATCAAAATGGATCTCTCTATGCTCTGCAAATGACGGGTGCTACCTTTGGGATTATTCCTCCGATTATTATATTTGGTATTACACAGAAATATTTTGTGCAGGGAATAGCGGCAACGGGGATAAAGGGATAGTTTGGTTGTTCTGTTATTCTCTGGTCATGTATCTTGCATACTGTGCCGGAATCTCATACCTTAATGGTTCGTTGTTAAAAAAACGTTTGATATCTTCTATTAAGTTGAGGGTTATGATTTCTCTTCTGTCGTACGTAGGACCTGCCATGTGAGGGAGGAGTATTACATTTTTCAATCCGCGTAGACCGCTTTGCGGTGGGAGCGGTTCCTGCTCGTAAACATCCAGAATAGCCTTGAATCTTCCCGTTTTAAGTTCTTCTTCTAATGCTTTTTCGTCAATTATACTCCCCCTTGCCGTGTTGATAAGTATGGATCCCTTGGGAATTAGTGCGAGTAATTTTTTGTCTATCATGTGGTAGGTTTCGGGACGTTGGGAGGTATGAATCGAGATAATTTTACATGTAGAAAAGATTTCCTCTAAACTTGCCCTTTGTATGTTGTATTCCTTAAGTGTATCGTCGGTTATATGTTTTGAATAGACCTTTATTTTTACTCTGAAAGGTTTGAGCATAGGAATAAGGTGTTTTGTGATCATTCCAAATCCTACAAGACCGATTGTTTGATCGAGTAATCCCTCTGTGGTTTCCTCGTCATCCGATGGCCATCTGCCCTGTTGAACCTCGTTGGCAAAATACGGGATTTCTCTCAAAGAGGTGAGCATGTAAGCGATTACCCCTTCTGCTACTGATTCTGCGTACATCGGGTTTCCGCTTATTACTTTTATTCCTTTTTTATAGAGGTAGTCACTTACTATTGGTGCTACGGTTCCTCCGGTGTGTACTACGAGTTTTAGTTTGGAAGCATCTTTGAGTATGTATTGGTCCAGTGTGGGATTCCCCCAACCTGTTATACAGACATCGATATCTGCCAGTCTTTTTCTGTATTCCTCGGGGGTAAACTGGGTGTGATTTTCGTTCCATATTACGTTTCCGAGGAGGTGAAGTTTTTCGGTTGCTCGTTTTCCTATGAAACTCTCTCGAATTTTTCCTTTGGGCATTGCCACCAGTAGATTTAATCTATTACCCATTGTAGCTCCTTATGATTAGTTTCTGTAATTAGTTTCGTGTTAAATCCATAAATTTTAAATTAAAAATATCAAGAATTGTCAGATGATACAATCATATCCCTTGGAAAAATAATGGGTGCTACGTTAGTCTAGAGGGAGTATTTTTATTTTTCCTCCCCATACGTGTAGTGAGAGAGGTTTACTTTGGAAAGTAATTCCTTTGAGGGAAGAATCGCCCCAGGGGGGAATGCGCAATTTTCTCTCTGGGTGTAACCCGAAGCCCCCACTAATTATGGCTGATGCAGGCATAGAACTCCATGCCTGTAAAAGTCCCCCTCTCCCCCATGGAGGTGAGTAGTATTCCACGGGTTCTGTCCATCCCTGTGATAAACTGTACTCCCACCATCTGGTTAATGAATACTTCCAGTTCTCCATTCCGTAGTAGAGAAGAAGGTCAGCATATACCCCGTCCAGATAGGGCCAGTCGGAACCGTTATGATACCTGTAGGGGAAAGAGGTTTTTCCCCAGAGAGTTTTTTTGTTGCTATAGGGGGGATAGGTACACATAATTCCCCAATCACCGTATGGTTGTTTATTGTTGTTCCGTGTTTCTAAAATTTTAGCCACTTGGTTCAACATTTGTCGGGTTTGTGCTCTGTTAGTAATTCCGAATCTCGTTGCTATTAGGGTATCCAGATTGATATGTGTTTCTTTTAGATCGCTATTGGCGGTGACATACTCCATAAAGTATCCCTTATGTTTTAGCCATAAGAGCGATAACATATTTTTCCTTACCTTTAATGATAATGCCCACAATTCTGAAGAGAGCCTGGGATAGGTTCTCTTTGCCCATTTGGCCGTAACGACTAATGCTCTGTAATACAGAGCATTATCGTATGTCACCATCCCTGAACGGAAGACGTTATCTGCCCAATCTCTGTCGTTGTTAGGTTTTAGTAACAGGGATTGATAGTGGGGTAGAGATCTATACCTATTGATTATAGTAAGGACTGCTTTCCATACTGTTTTGCCTTGTATTTTCTCTTTTAGAATGGTGTAGTCGTCTGTCCAGTAGCAATAATCAAACACCATTAAAACAAAAAATAGGGGTGAGTCAAAATGATCACTCCACCAATCCTCGGGATTGGTATGGCGTATTTTTAGTGATGGATCGAGTGAGAGTTGCCTTTCCCAGTAACGTTTACCAATTGGTGTTGGTATTATAACCCCGGATGGTGCCTCTCCGTTTTCTTTTATTCCTCGCGCGAGAATTCTAATTTCTTCCTTTACCCAAAGTGGTTTAAATGGTAATAGTGTCTGTGCTGTCCAATACGAATCTCTATAGTAGGTTCTTGCCGGTAGAGAGTATCCCGGTCCTGCCGACAATCCTGCAAATTTTTTGCTGCTATCTTCCTTATAACTGGAAAGTGCTGAGTGGAGACAATGGATAAACAGAGAGTTTAAAAGAGAATCATCAGAGATAAATCGAGAAGTGAGCCAACTGGTATAGCTTTTGGCACTTTCTATATACCGCTTTGGATTTTGAACCACCTCCTCTATTGTTTGTTTAGCCTCTCTATATTCACCAGCGGAGATAATAAATAATTTTTTAAGGTTGTGTTTAGTTTTTGCGATTACCATTGTTCCTTGGGGTAGTTTGTATAGTACTGTATGTGTGGTTATTTCCTTCATCGTTTTATTTTCAAGTCCCGCCAGTTTTTTACGGTAGGGAGACATGTGTAGGTGTAGGTTTTTAAGGAAGCCTTTGTTTTCTATTATAAAAGCCGGAAGTTCTCTGAGCGCGTAGATAGACAGTGTTCCGTTGGCGTTTTTCAAGTTAAAGATATTAGGTTGTAGGGTATAGCTTAACCTACCGGATGAATTGCTGTTTGGAGTAAGTGCCTTTGGTGGACTAAAATAAATGTTTCCCATGGGTCCTTGTCCCCATATTGATATGTTTTTTATTCCCTTTGGTGTGATTGTTGCGTTAATTCTTGGGGTAGATATGGGAAGCGTTACCGGAGTGGTATAGCTTAGCTCTCCGGAGTTTGAAATTTGTGGGAATTGGGGACTACGCCCTGTGTAGGAGTATTTCATTTGATTTATTCTCTCCCAAAACAAAATTATTGTGTAGATATTTTTGAAAAATAAAAAACTTGACAGTCCATTTTGGGCTTTTTATAATATTATCATCATTGAAACGTTTCAATGATGATAATACAAAATTTTAAAAAAGAGGGGTAGCTTATGGTAAAAAAAATCTTCAAAAAAATTTTTATTTCTATCGTTACTATCGGGTTGCTTCTGTCGGGATCTATGTTGTTTGCAACGGGAAGTCAGGAGCAGGAGAGCGAAACAGGAGTAGTTCAGATTCAGTTTTGGCATTCGTGGGCTCCAGACGGACCTCAGGGAAAGGTGCTTCAAAAACTGCTAAATGAGTTTAATGCTTCTCAGGACAAGGTCTTTGTTATGCCCGTTTTTATGGGAGAGAAGCGAAATGAGAAAATAGCTGCTGCTTTGGCCTCTGGTAATGCTCCAGACATAGCATGGATTTCCGGAGCTGGAGAGAAATACTATGAGGCGGGCCAGCTTGTTCCTATGAGTGAGGTTTACGATAATGGTATCATTGATAGAAATGATATCATATCCGGATTGTTGAAAAATATGGCTTTTCTGGGTAAGGATATAACAATTCCCTTTGAGAATTCCAACCTTGCACTCTACTACAATAAAGATATGTTGGCGGATAAGGGTGTGGCTTTTCCATCGTCCGTAATAGGGAAATATAGCTGGAGGGATTTTATAAGAGATGCAAAGCTCTTTAGCGATCCGGAAAACGGCAAGTGGGGTTGGGATCCTCGCCTTAATACAGCAGTACTGAGTGCCATGTTCTGGGAGGCAGGTGGGGAGTTTTTAACACCGGATATGAAGAAAAACCTTATATGCTCGGATCCTCAGATGAGAAAACTTATGATAAAGGTTCTTTATAGAATAGATGATATGCTCTGGAAATCCCGGATAACAGCCCCAAAGGTTGGGGATCAGGGATTTAACAATGGAGATATGCCCTTTGAAATTACAGGTCCTTGGGCTATGCCCAGATACCTTAAACCCGCCGGAAAATTTGAGGAAAAACAGATTGGAATTGCTCCTATTCCTGCAGATGAAGATACAGGCAAATCAATCTCCTATTGGTATCAGAAAGCCCTTGCCCTCTTTAAGACGAATAAGAGGAAAGAACAGGCAACTTTACAGTTCATAAAATGGTTCTACAGTCCGGAGATTCATGGAACGTGGTGTGCCAAAGCAGGGTATATACCCATAACAATCAGTGGAATGAAGAGCAAAGCGTGGAATGCTTTTGCGCAGCAGCACAAATACGTGGATGTATTTCTTAAGCAGGCTCCTATAATGAGGAGAAGACCCAGTGGAATCCCAATGGGAAATCTGGGGCTCTTGCTTGATATTGTGAAGTATAAGAAGGGTACGCCGGAAGAGGCCATAAAGAAGTATTGTGAAGATGCCCAGCTTTTACTCGACGAGTTTTGGGCAAGACATTAGGATAGGTAAGATAAGGTAACTTGAGTGTAGGGGAGAGGGGAAATCCGGTAAAGGGGTTTTCCCCTCCCTATTGAATTTTTTGTGGTAGTAACTGTTACTGTTGTAGGGCTAAGAATGATTGATGGTGGTGATGTAAATGAAAAATAAAGGCAAGCAGGTGAGTGTTTTTGAACCTATAGCTGCTTTTTTTCTGGGGAAGGATAGGTTAAATAGAAAGGATGCTATGTGGGGCTACATTTTTAGCCTTCCCTGGCTTGTTGGTTTTTTGCTTCTAACTATAGGACCCATTATTGTTTCCAGTATCATGAGTTTTCATGAATGGCATGGTTTCGGGGCGGCTAGATTTGTCGGGGTCTATAACTATCGTTGGATAGTTCAACATGATAGACTTTTTAAAAAGGCGCTTCAGGTTACGTCCAGTTTCGTTGGGCTTTCTGTTCCTCTTAAGACTGTAGCGGCTTTTGTTGTTGCGCTTTTACTCTCTAAGAGACTCTTTGGAGTTACTGTATTTCGATCCATGTATTACCTTCCTTCCGTTGTCACGGGTGTTGCGGTAGCTTTTATGTGGATGTACATACTGGATCCCAAAGGGCCTCTTAATATGTTGCTTCAGTCGGTATTTCATCTGAAACAGCCGATAGGTTGGCTTGCGGATCCTGATTTTGTCGTGCCTTCCTTCGTGATAATGAATGTATGGCAGTTGGGTGCTCCTATGATTATACTTCTCGCTGGAATAAAAGGGATTCCTGTTTCACTGTACGAGTCTGCCCTCATAGATGGGGCAAACGGATGGCAGAGGATGTGGAGAATAACCATACCGATGCTCTCGCCCAGTTTATTTTATGTGTTTGTGATTGGTATTATAGGGGCTTTTCAAATTCTTACCGCCCCGATTGTAATTTTTGGAACTGATTCTGGAGATAGCGGGGGACCTCTTGGATCCGGTTTGTTTTATACATTCTATCTCTATCGAAAGGCTTTTGTAGAGGGTCGCATGGGTTATGCATGTGCCCTTGCCTGGATCCTTTTCGTTATAATAGCTTCCCTCACGCTGTTTAATTTCTTTGTCTTGGGAAAGAGAATCTATTATGAGGAGTAGCTACGGATGCTAGAAGAAAATTTTATGGCGATGCTTAGAGGGGAATCTCAGAGATGGTCTACTAAAAGGATAGTAAAATACCTTATTAAGCGTTTTTTTGTGTACCTTATTGTAATCGGTGGGGCATTAATGTTTGCCATGCCTCTGTATCTCATGATTATAACCTCTTTAAAATCTTCGGATATGCTGTATGAGAGACCATTTAAATGGATACCTACGGAGTGGCATTTTGAAAACTATCTTAAAGCATGGAATGCATTTCCCTTTACGCTGTATCTTAGAAATACCCTTTTTATAACGATAACCTCTATCATTGGGGCTGTAATTTCTACATCAATGGCAGCTTATGCCTTTTCTAGGTTGAAATTTCCTGCAAAGAAGCTCTTCTTTGTTCTTGTTATAGGCGCAATGCTTTTACCAAAAGAGGTTACTTTTATACCTACTTATCTCATATGGTGGAAACTTGGAATGGTGAATACATTTGTGCCTCTTATAGCTCCTAGTTGGTTGGCGCGTGGGTTAAGTAAGATATTTCTCTTGCGTCAATTTTTTAGAACAATACCGCTGGAGTTAGAGGATGCAGCTAAGATAGATGGGGCAAGTGCCTTTAAGCGCTACACTAAAATAATAGTTCCGTTAAGTAAACCGGCTATCGGGGTTGTGTTGATCTTTGAGTTTATTACAAATTGGAATAGTTTTGTCGGGCCCCTTATATATTTGAATGATCCGAAATTGTATACCTTGAATGTCGGGCTTAATATGTTTAAAGATGCGTATGCTGAACAGTTTAGTCACATGCCAAATATGAATTACTTTATGGCGATCGCCACCCTTATAGTTATTCCCATTTTGATTATTTTCGTCTTTCTACAGAAATATTTTGTAGAGGGTATACAGCTTAGCGGGATAAAACGATAGTGTAAAACTGTAGAATGAACTTTTCGTTTAGGGTAACGTCTTTTAATATTAGATATGATAATCCCAAAGATGGAAGGAATAGCTGGAAAGAGAGAAGGGATATTTTCCTAAAAACTATTAGTCAGATTAAACCCGATATACTTGCACTCCAGGAGGTTTTGTACAATCAGTTGTGTTTTATTAGGAAAGGTCTCCCTGCTTACGATTATGTGGGGGTGGGTAGAGAAGATGGAGGATTAAGGGGCGAGTTTGTCCCGATATTTTTTAAGAAAGATGTGTTTTATAAACTTTCTGATGGCTGTTTTTGGCTTAGTGAGACTCCGGATCTTCCTGGTAGTAGGGGGTGGGGAGCTAAACTTCCCCGTATAGTATGTTGGGTGAAAATTGCCCTGAGATATTCTGTAGAAGATTGTCCTATTTATGTGTTTAATGCTCATTTTTCCCATGTGAGTGAGGAGGCGCGTGTTAAGAGCGCAGAATTGCTGGTCCGCTATGTGGAAAACCTCGGGAATAGGGGTCATGTTATACTTACAGGCGATTTTAACGCGGTCGTTGGTTCTTTGCCGTATGATATACTTGTTAAAGCGGTTGGGTATGATACGGGCTATAGAGTTGGTAACAAAAGAACTGGAACTTACCATGGTTTTACAGGAATTCCCACGGATAGAACAATTGACTGGATTATTGTCTCTGGCGATATGGAGCTAAAGTCGTTCTCTGTGTGTGATTACAATGTAGAAGGTAAATACCCTTCGGATCACTTTCCTGTAAGTGCGGATTTGAACATTAAATGCTGAATTGGATGCTGTGCATTGCCCCCATTTGTCGGATGGCCATTTTATATGTATTTTATATGTGAAAAACTAGTCCATCATATGCCACGGTTATCCGATATGTTGTTAATTCGTTGAAAGCCTTTTGAATCTCATGATGCAAAAGCCCATGGTGAGGATTTATATGTGTAGCATATATTTCTGTATCCTGGTTTATTATCCCCTCTTTTTCCATTCTCTGGAGCATTTTTATAAAGCTATTGATGTCCAGATGACTCTCGGGGAAATCATCTCTGTCCTTACGCCCTCCGAAAGTACACTCCATTATTAGCACATCTATACCTTCCCCCGCTAAAAATTCCCAGGCCCTATCGGTGTAAAATCCGGTATCAAGGGCGTAGAGAAGTTTCTTTCCGTTGGGGAGGGTTAAAAGATAGTTGAGAGATTTTTCATTTTCCCCCCATGCTGTATGATTGCCCTCTATTGTTTTTACCTGTATCTCTCCCGCTCTGAAGTTGGTGTAAGCTTTTACCGGGTTTATCTTTACCCAGTCCCAAAGGGTACGAATCCTTTTGTCGGATTGTTTTTTTTCAAAAGGTTTTAAGAGCTCTTTTAGAAAATTCCATGCCTCTACGCTTAAGTATAAATTGACAGGCTTTCCATTATTCTCTTTTGACATTACCTTTTCGAATAAAAACTCAAATTGAAAATGGTCCAGATGGGAATGGGTAACAAGTAAGTGTTCTATGCTATACATGTCCAGATTAGTTTTTATCATTTGGTAAAATGTTTCCGGTGGCAAATCTATTTGATGCGTTTCTCCTATTCTTAATGCGGATCTTGTTCGAATGTCTTTGCCTCCATTTTGCCGAGCCTGGATACATTCCCTGCATCTACAGTATAGAGCGGGAACCCCTTCGGCTGCCCCGGTGCCTAAGAATGTGAGCTTCATATTACCATATACCTTTACCTGGAGAACTAAGATCGGGCCAGCTATACTTGGGATTAAAGTTGTAGTGGAGAAAATGCCACTTTAGAATTGCGTTACCATAGAGTCCAACCATCATCATTTCTTTCTCTCTCAAATATTTTTCTACCTCTATTCTCTTTGAAAAATTGGTAAAGTCATTCCAATTACCCTCAAAGTAATTTACCCACCTCTTTGCAAGGGGTTTGTCTTTATTAAACGCTCCTTCGTTTTTAAGACGTTCGTAGGTTTTTTTCATATAGTCTAAAATCTCCCCGTTTTTCCACGTATCCCAGTCTGAGAAGAGCGAACCGTGTTTGCCCCATTGTACCTTTATGGTAGGACGGTTGTTTTCACCCATGGTGTTGTCCCAATTGTGTTTAATGACCCTCCCGTGGAAGTAGGTATAGATATTTTTTATTTCTCTTTTATCGTTATCAATTTCAACCCATACGATTTCATGGTCGCATGGTTCTTGGTCCAGTGGATAATCTATATCATCCTCCCAGAACAAATGATACGCTATTAAATGGTATGAAGAGTGTAAGATAGCCACAACATCCTTGAGTGGAAATGGTTCGTTGGGGGTCATGAGGAGTATGGGTGCATGTTTTAAAATGGTTTGTTTTTCCTCATTGGTTGGCTCCCTGGGAGGCATTTTGCTCAAAGCCCTTTTGTAGTACTCTATGGCTTTGCCCAAATTCTTTTTCTGATGATATCTTACCCCTTTCATATAGATTCTGTAAGGGTTGTTTAATAGATTGAGCATGTTATTTTTTGTTCTCCCATCTTTTTTTAAGGTAAAAGGCAGCACTTTTAGGTTGGCGTTGTCTTGTGAATATTCCTTTTCTATTTCCATTGACCCTTGTAATTGATTGTTTTGTCATAAAATCGGCAAAGTTCCAAACATGTTCGCCGACTATAAAATTTAGTTTGTCAAAAACTTTATGGTATCTTTCGAGAAAAGCTACCTGATACTCCTCTGAGAACATCACCGGGGGATCCGAGTGAAGTCCTGGAATAGCATCGGTGCCGTACTCTGTAACTATAATGGGTTTCTTAAAGCGGTTGTGCCAGTTTCTTAGGTCTCTTTCAAGTTGATATTCAATTAATTCCAGGTGCCCTGGATCCTCATACCAGGAGTAATAGCGATTTACAGAGAGTACATCGACGTATTTTGAAACAGTGGTTGCGCTATAACTTGAGTTTTCTACTACCGTTACTGGGCGTGTCGGATCTAATTCTCTGGCCCTTTTGAATAAAGTAAGGAAGTATGCCTCTGCATTTTTTTCATAGGTTGCTGCCTCGTTTGCTATACTCCACATTATTACCGATGGATGGTTTTTGTCCCGGTCGATAAGTTCTTCCAGAGTTTTCAGATGATTCTGAAGGGTTTTCTCGTCGATTATTCCCTCGAATATTTTTTCGTCTTTGTTTTCGGTATTCATTCCGGAAGCTGGTAGTTCGTCTATGATTAATATCCCCTCTCTGTCCGCGTAAAACATGAATTCCTCTGAGTATGGGTAATGTGAGGTTCGTATGGAATTGGCTCCTATCCACTTGAGGAGATTAAAATTTTTTACCAGTATTGCATTGTCAAATCCTTTACCTTTGATATCCATATCTTCGTGCATTCCGAAGCCTTTTAGGTATATCGGTTCATTATTTAACAGAAGATGGTTGTTTTCTACACGAATTGTGCGAATACCGAAGGGAAGATGATATGTGTCTATACACCTGTCGTGTTTATCCAAGATTTTAACTGCAAGATTGTAGAGAAACGGGTCGGCCGGTGACCAGAGATTTGCGTTTGGTATATTTATAGTTCCTTTTGAGCCATGCCTTTTAGTTATTGTCGTACTGTAGGGTTCGGAAACAGAAATTTCTACTTTTAAGGTGTCAGTTGTTGGTTTGATTAGGTAGTCCACTATTCCGCTACCGTTATCTATATTCGTGGTAACTTTAATGTCGGTTATGTATTCTCTGGG
This sequence comes from uncultured Spirochaetales bacterium, assembly GCA_964596425.1. Classification (GTDB taxonomy): domain Bacteria; phylum Spirochaetota; class Spirochaetia; order SZUA-6; family SZUA-6; genus CAZQTC01. The sequence continues at coordinate 21,516 of CAZQTC010000024.1, forward strand.
TAGAGCGAGCAACTTAACAGGCCGGTGTATCCCTGCGTAGTTAAAAAAGTCGAATCCTATCTCCTGAACCCTAAATCCGGGGGGATGGGCATCATCGTTGTACTCTAACAATCTCCCCGGTGGAAGTGTATGATTGTCGAGTATGTTGTTTACTACGACTGTAACTCTGTTCTCTTTTCCTACTTTTACCACATTCGTTATATCTGCCTGAAAGGGTAAGAAACCGCCAGTATGTTGTGTAACTTTTTCTCCGTTTATGTATACGGTGGCTCTATGAGTGACACTGCCAAAGTAGATGTGTATGCTCTTACCTTCCCATGATCTCGGGACAAAGAAAAATCTTTCGTACCAGACGTCACCTATAAAGTCTCGAATTTCAGGATCTTGGGTGATATCATTATAGCTGGATGGAACCGGCATGGGTATAGTTCTTTCCAGTGGATGTTGGAACCAACCTTTGGTATAACCCTCTCCTTTCCAATCCACTCGAAACTGCCATATTCCGGAGAGTTCTTTGGTCTCTCTGGTTTCGGATTCTTGCGGAAACAACATTAGAAATTTCCTCCCTTACTTGTGGTATCCTGTTGATTCTCTGGGTATGAGGGTGCTTTCTAGTAGTATTATTTCGTTAGAGATTGATTCCCCATTTATTAATGAAAATAAGAGTGAGGCTCCCTTTGCTCCCATTTCTTCTAATGGTTGTTTGAATGTGGAAATAGGAATTGGCCAGATTGAGGAGAAATATTTGTTGTCAAAGCCAAGAATTTTTATTTGTTCCGGGACCTGTATATTCATCTTTAGAGCCGCGTTCATAGCTCCCGCTGCCATATCGTCATTGGCACAGAAGATACCGTCGATATCAGGATGTCGATTTAGTAATTCCATAAATCCCATGTAACCGGATCTATAATCGAATTTCCCATAGTAAATATATGAATCGTCAAAATAGATATTATGTTGTTTCAAAACCTTTTTGAAACCTTTTACCCTCTCTCGACTCGCACTTCTAACTTTTGGTCCAGATATAATGGCTGGTCGTTTGGTATTTCTTTCCAGTAGATGTGTTGCAGCTTTTATGCCTCCGTTTACGTTATTGGGTAATACGGAGGGAAAACGATTTTTTAATGGTTGGTTGATGCTTACAACGGGTACTTTTATCTCAAAATCTATCTCTATCTCTTTACTATATGAGATTGCAAAAATTAAGATTAGGCCGTCTATTTTTCTGCTCTCTAAAAACTTAACGGCTGCCTCGATTTTGTATCCGAATTCTGCAGTGGAAGTGTACACTATGTAGTAATTCATTTCTCTTACAACTTTTTCGACTCCTCGAATTATGTTTATAGAGAAGGGCTCGGAAAAATCTGATACAATAAGCCCAATATTTAGTCCCTTCTTCATCTTGAGAGCTACAGCATTTATATCCGGGGTATAACCGTGTTCTTCTATAATGCGTAAGACTTTTTCTCTTGTGGCTTTACTAATAGGGCGTTTGCCACTTAATACGTAACTAACAGTTGCTGGAGAAACATTGGCCAGTTTTGCTATATCCTTTATGTTAGGAGTATTTTTTGATTTTTTTTTCATTGTTAGCTTTCCCCACTTCTGTTGATATCTTTTTAGCTTTTTGTAAATGTATTGTTCATATTTCTTACCTGATTATATTATTTATTTCAAATGATTTAAACGTTTCAATAACGTGTTTAATGATATAGCAATTTCTGGTAAATGGTCAAGGTGGCAAATATAATGACGGATTAGACTGTGTTTTATTAGACTGCGTTTTTAATTTTAACCAGGTATGATTTATGCACTTAGAAGTGTTATTATGAAGGATAGAAACTTGGATTATTGTGTTTTGGGGATTTAGAGTGCTATATATTACCCCAGGACGTTAGCAGTGAAGGAGGTGGGGAGGCACTTAAAGTTAGTGTTTTTATATCTGGAGGTAAATCATGTTTAGTAGGAAGGATGTGGATGCAATACTCCGTGCGGTTGAAAAATTAAATACACAGATGGGCCTCTTTGCGGTAATTATTCCCCTTCTCTTTGCTGTTATTGTGGTGTTGTTACTCTTGTATTGCTACAGGAATCCCGGTAGAAAGAGTAGCAGGGCGTTGATAGGAAGTCTTGCGGTGATATATGTATTTTCCGGGTGGACCATCTTTGCCGGGAGGAGCGAAATGGGAACCACAGAGGCACTGGTGGGTGCTATTGCACTGTGGTTTGTTGCGTTTTTGCTGATAATTGATACTATTTTTCATTGGACTGAGGTACGTTGGCCCGAGCGATTCGATCTGAAGGTATTTTCTGTTTTTTTTATGGTTGCCGGTATATTTATCTATCCTCTTCTTGAGATGATACTGGGTTTCAAATGGCCAGATATGGTACTGTTTGGTGCTGAGTGTCCCACGACAATTTTTCTCATCGGGTTGTTCATTGGCAGTATTCCCAGGGTTAACAAGCCTCTCTTTGTGATTATTTCTCTAAATGCCATCGCCACAGGTGGTTCTGTAGCGATGAATGGCGCACCTTTTGATTATCTTTACGCCCTGGCGGGTGTTGTAGGGATAGTAATGATAGTCAAATATTTCAGGAGGATCTTTGGTAAAGAGGTATCGAGAGCTTAAAGCGATTGGTTATTTTGTCACTTTTACTTTGGTGATATATGCTTCCTCAATCCTTTACGGACGGTTGGTATCAACCCCCGGTCTGTTGTCACGGTTACTCATGGAGTTATCCGGTTTCGTGGCGTTGTATCTGGTGGTGAGGGTTTTCTATGGCAATCCCTTTGGGTTTAATCCTTTCGCCTCCAATCGCTCCTTATTTTACACTTCCCCCTATGTAGAGGGTTTGACGCATGTTCTGGCCTTGTTGCTTCTTGGGAATGTGATTCCTGTAATCATAATTGTTGTTTCCGGGGCCTCGCAGATCTATCTGGATGCCAAACCTTCCTTTGTAGCCGAGTGGAACAGCTATCTTCCATGGTATGCTTTGGCTCACTGGACTTTGGTTGGGCTGACGGTTGCTTATTTCTTTCACTCGGCAACCTACGAACTATTTGGCAGAAAGAATAGGTTTATAGGAGTGGTATCCTCGGCTACGCTGTTTGCCATAAACTACAATTTGCCCTTAATTTCAGCTCACTGGAATATGTGGGATATTTTGTTCTTTGGGTTGGCCTTTTCGTATTCCTATTCGGTCAAGAGAAATCCCCTGGCTTTACTTACAGCGTACCTGTTGTCCGAGGTACCCATGTGGTGGTGTATACTATCCCCGCTGGGTGAAAGGGTGTTTGCCCTGTATTTCTTTCTCAGATTCGCTTTATCGGTGGGTTCTTTTATAATTTTAGTAAGGCTCTGGTTGAAGAGAAAAAAGGATTGCAGGTAGGTAAGTGTAGTAGGTAATTAACTACTGAATTATTGTTGTAAAGAAACATAAGTGTGATACCATGGTCTTGGGTGTGATGGAGACTAGAAACTCTAGTGGCTAAAAATTCGGATGGAAGCTATAGCCGAGAACTGAAGGCTAAAATTACGCTTCCAAACACCGGGGTTGAAGACATGTTGAAGACATCTAGGATTAAAACGAAAATATTTAGGAGGATGTATCGCTTATGAACAAAATTGTCATTGCACTGATTATAGGGATAGTTGCGGGAATTATCGATGTGATTCCAATGGTTATTCAAAAAATGGACAGATATTCCAATCTCTCGGCCTTTACCCATTGGCTCGTATTGGGTTTGATTATTCCCTTTGTCTCCTGGAATGTTGATGGGTGGTTAAAGGGACTAATTATTGCCGAGATATCTGCTGTCCCCGTTTTATTAATGGTGGCACCGAAGGACAAGAAGGCCATTATTCCGATAGCTGCCATGTCCGCGGTTTTGGGTGTTGCTATTGGGGTTGCGGGGAGTAAGTTTATAGGCTAGGGGGTATGGCTAAGATGGGGTGATAGATAAACTTGCAAGTACATTGGGTCGAAATGATGATCTTCCCAACAAGGCGTTGGCAAGAGAGATAGCGACCTCGGATGATATAAACTCGGTAGGTGAATTAGTAGATCTCCTTAAAACCTCGAGGGACAAAAAAATTCAGAGTGACTGCATTAAAACCCTGTATGAAATAGGTTACCTTAACCCTCAGTTGATAGCAGGGGAGTATAAGTTTTTTTTGGAGCTACTTAGGAGTAAAAATAATCGTTTGGTATGGGGGGCAATGATTGCCCTAAATGTGATTTCTAAAGTACGGGCAGAGGATATCTACGAAAATCTGGCTGATATCTTAAAGGCCACCAGAGAGGGCTCCGTGATTACGAAGGATAATGGTATTGGGGTGTTAATAAACCTCTATACACATGAGGGTTACAGAGATAAAATTTTTCCTCTGCTAATGGAACAGTTGAGAAACTGCCAGTCTAAACAACTACCCCTGTATGCGGAGAGGTTTCTGCCGGTAGTTAAAGGGAGGGACAGGGATGAGTTTGTTAAATTGCTAACGGCCAGGAGGGAGGAGCTTGGCAGAGAGAGTCAGAGAAGACGGATTGATAGGGTGTTAAAGAAACTAAAAGAAATTACAAAAAACTAAATTAACGAGAGAAAGAAGCTAACCAATGGTAGCAAGGATATGGCACGGACATGTGAGGGTTGAAGAGTACGAGAAGGCAAAGTACTATCCGGAGGATAAAGATTTCTTACTTAAGTTCGAGGAAAATGTAACGCATTACGAGGTATTCGCAGAGTCGTAGTTATATCGTTATCTAAATATGTATATCCCTCCGTTTTCGTAGAGAGTATCGTCTCTGGGTGTGCATGCCCCTATTACAGCATACTCCTCACCAAGAGCAATTTCTTTTCCGAAGTAAGTATTTGCCGATGAATCTGAGGCCCTTAATTCTTTTTGTAATTTCCATGTGTTTGTGCCGGACTCGTTAGTGTATATGTAGACAGCACCGACATCCGCCGAATCTCCGCTGTCTCTGTCGAAACACCCTACCAGTAGAATATAGTTATCGTCCTCTCTCTGTTTGATGGCAACTGGAAAACCAAAAAAATCATACTCCTCCGGTTTTTCCAGTTGCAACAGGCTGGGGGTGGTGTTCCATGTGCCGGACTTAAGCATATATATCTGTACCCTTCCTGCTATAAAAATCCCGTCGACGATTGTTCCGGCAGACCCGACGGCGAGAAAATCTCCCGATATGGAGAGGCTTCCCCCGAAGTAGTCGTCGTCACCCGTGTATCTGTCCAGGTTGGTTATTTTTTCTTTAAACTCAAATTTATTGTTGTTGAAACTGTAAATGTAAACAGCTCCCACGTTGCTCTTTCCCTCGATGTCCTCTCCCGGTGCCCCTATTACCGCGTAACTGGAGTTTATGTCTATTGCTATGCCAAAGTCACCTGGAAGCGTTGTATTTCGTGAAAAGATGTAGTCATAGGCCCATTCGGTACCGTCGTATTTAAATCTGTATACGGCCCCGTAGTTGGATTCCGGTCCGTTTAGATTGTCGTAGGGGGCTCCTACCAGGAGCCATTTGTCGTAGAGCTTTACGGAATATCCGAAAGATTCGTTTCCTGTAACCGGGTAAAGGGAAGGACTCTGATCCGCCTTTGTAAACTCTTTTATCTCTTCCCACACGTTTGTTGTGTCTTCTTTCCTCTTGTATATGTACACGGCACCTGCGTTTGGTTTGCCCTCTATCGTTTTGTCCGGAACTCCCACAGCGGCAAATTCTCCGTATATGCTAACAGAGTATCCGAATCTATCCCCAATTGTATAGTCGGCGGGCATTGGAAGTTTAAAGGGTCCCTCCCATTTATCTACATCTGTTTTATGGTATATATAAACTGATTCGCTTTCTGAAGTATTATTATGAGTTGCCGGTGCTCCTACTATTATGTAGTCATTGTAAATATCGATAGAAGAACCGTAGTTAAATGCGTCCGTTACTGTCAGTTTTTTTACCTCAAGGTTATATCTGGGACCGTAAAGGTTGGTTGCAATGTAGCTTTGAACAGGGTTTTCGCAGCTGGAGATTAGTATCGTAAGGGTGGCGAGTATGGCTACAGGTAACCCTATCTTTATTATTATCTTTTCTCTTATTCTTCCCATAGTATGTTTCCTTCCTCTTGGGAGCTTGCCGCTCTTTCCTTTGTGTCCGTTCTCTGATCCAGGTAACGATAGTGTTTTGCAATTTCCGGAGAGATTATCCTGGCCTTTTCGAACAGTTTTTGTGCACTGCTAAACTCTCCCAGTTTGTAGTTTATCTTTGCAATGTTTAGGAGGAGTTTGGCATTATCAGGGCTGCTTTTCTTTGCCAGATTGTAGTACTTTAGTGCATCTTTAAAATTGCTCATCTTATATCTGATATTTCCCAGGTTTATAAGACCAATGTCTCTGTAGCGTGGTTTTTCGAGCAATCTTTTAAACTGCTCCTGTGCCTCTTTATAGAGTCCGTAGCGTGCATAGAGGACACCGAGTTTGTTGATAAGTTTGTAACTTCCGCTCTTTGCGATTCGTTCTTTTAGTTCCTTTGCCTTGTTCTTTATCTCTGCTCTGGTAATACTTTTCATGTCTCGGGCAAGACGGCTCTTAATTTTTTCCTGCAGGGGAAGAGTTATGTCGGTTAAATTGCCGGGTAACCCTACAGGTTCGAAAATTTTCCACGCCTCGGATACCGGATAAAAACGGGCTTTACCGGTGGAGTTGTACTTATTCCATTCCATAGCTCCCTCTCGCCATGCCTCTATGAATGGGCTCTGAACCATTGTAATCTCAAAGGGGAGCCATACGGTGTTGTTTTTGATTATCAGGTTCTCTGTACTGTAAAAGATAGCCCGTGCCTCTCTAGGTGTAAGTCCAAGGTCAACGGCTATGTATATGTGTCCCGGCACGGTTATTAGTGCCGTGTTGATACTTAATGCCTCTAGGAGGGCTGCATACAGAATTGACAAATCGTCGCAGTCGCCAGCCCTGTACTCGAGAGTTTGTCGGGGAAATTGGAGAAAATCTATGGCTTGTCTCTTTTTGTGAAACTCTCTGTAGGGAGTTTTGGGGTCTATTACGTAGGTAACACCGTATTCTGAGAGAGCGTTATGAATAGCGTCTAGAGACATGAAGTTCTTTCCGAAGACTTTGTTCTGTTCTTCTCTGATTATACCGGCAAGGTTTTTACTAAGTCTTAAAATGACCGGGTCGCGTGCCGTGATAAAAGCTGCGGCCCTCCTGTCATCATCCCAGATTGATGCATTTCTGTTGTAGAGGGATACGGTGTTGATTATGTTTTTTTCTATGGTTTCCCCTTTGAGGTTGTAACGAATCGTCAGTTTGGATGAAACCTTGGTTCCCTCGGTAATCTCTAGAACCTTTTCGTTAAAGAGTGCAAAGATGTCAAGTTCCATTGAGTCACCCTTTTTGAGCGTATTCTTAACCCTGTGGGTTTTGGGATTGTCCATATAGTGTTTTATAAAAAAGGATACGGTGATATCGTTAATGTTTCCCTTTTCCTCGTTTACTATTGTGGCCTTTCCTATTGGATGATCATCGTAGTATTTAAAAAATACAGGAAAAATTTGCTCCATTTTGATCTTTGTTATCTTCAGTTTTGAGGCTTGTCTTTGAGTCGGTTCTATCTCTATTGAACCGCTTAGGGGAAAACGGTAAGAGGTTCCCATGTAGAATCCCAATCCTTTAAAGAGATCATCTGGTTTTCCAAAGAACTGTCTGTAAGATGCTCCTATTCCTATGCGCAGGTTGGGTGATAGGTAGAAGGCGAGACCTCCTCCGGCATCTATATAGGGATTTCCCCCGTAGAGGAGTTTCCCGTTTAGGTCTTTGATTATTGTCTCGTAGTAACCTCCTTTGATGTACACATTACCTGCGAGCCTTCCTAGAAATCTGAAGTCCAATCCGATTCCTCCCCCTGCCGTTGGTGTGTGGAGGGGATTTGCCCATGTTAAGGTGAATGGAAGATATGTATAGCCCAGATCCAGGCTAACGTAGAGTGGTAGGGGTATCGGTGGTAGATAGGCGAGACTAAATTGAGCGGATAACCCCTCTGTGAAGCGATTTGTGCTTTCAAAGAGTGGGATTTCGTACCTGGGACTGAGTGAGATGGTTAGGGTGGAGAGGTTGGAAGAACCTGAATTGCCGAATAACGAGAGCGGAATAATTAGAAGGAGGGAGGCAATGATTAGCCTGGAACCCCTGAGGTGTTTTACACTCTTTGGGGAGGAGGCGAAAGACATTTTTTTCATATGTGAACCTTTCAGTTTTTAATTGATAACTAATTACTATATCATTTGGTGGGGGAAATCCATTTTTCTCTCATAATTACTTTGGATTTATCAGGAGTAGATGTTGAATAATGCGGTACTCACCGGAGCGTTTTTCGAAGAAGAAGATATCAATAAATCCTCGCTTTTTGTTATCGTAGATATAAACTGGTCTTCTCTCTTCCTCAGATACAGACCCTGGTAAAAACCGCTTTGGATTTGGGTATTGAAGATGCATGGATGGATAGTCAAACTTATCAAATAGTCTCTGTTGGTTCTCTCTGATTTCTTCTATCCCCTCGAGCATGGAAGATGTTCGATTGGGATTGTAGATAATTTTTGTAGCCTCGGGCCAGTAACAGCTTGCCATAGCTTCTATGTTCTCCGTGGTGAGTGCTGAAATCCACTTTTGCATAAGTTGATCGAGTTGTACCTGCTCCTGAGTATCGGCCACACTGAGAGAGAGCGGAAAGAGCATTAAAACAGTAGCAATCAGAAGTAAAAGATTTTTTTTCATTGTTTGTACCTCCTTACCATGGATAATCTTAGAATATTTAGATGGGATGTCAATGTTACGGATATGAAAGGTTTGTTTTGTTGCTAGAACCTTAGTGTATAATGTTTTTGCTTTGTAAAATCAAAAACGACGCCATTTCTATCGTTCCATGTCATTATATAAATATTAGTGTGTTTGCTTTCTTTAAAAAGTCTAAGTGGAAAACTAAATTCTGCTCCATCCGATAGCATTGCCAACCTACCCGATGTTAGAGAGGTATGTCTACCACTGTTTTTATCTAACCGTTTATCCAGAGTGACCTGATAGTGATTGTTTTTATTGGGGAAGAGAAAAAACATTTTCGATCCGTTGTATTTAAAGGGTTTATCTGAAAATCTGATACCATAGTAATTGTTAGCGAGAGTGCCGTCAGCCAATTGTAATCTGACGAATAAATTTTTGTTATCATGAACAACATAAAGCCTGTATATATCTGCACTAGAAGTTGTTCTTGATTTATCGTTTACAGGATCTTCTATTATGGGTGCAATAGGTATCCAGTCATCTTTATGACCGTCAATTTTGATACTGTTATCTTTTACGAGGGGAATTTCTCCGTTTTCTATCTGGGCCTGTATATTTGCTTTTACCTTTTGTAATATGCCAGCAGCGACAAATCTCTGTCCTTCTATGCCCGATTCATAGAGATTTTTGTTTAAGTATGAACTTTTGGATGATAATAAGACCCTTTGGAAGCTTTCTGTAATGTTTGTTTTGTCCTCTGTAAAACGCATGCTGATTTGTTTGCATTGTGGTCTAAACCTCTTATTTTTGTAGTCATATAACTCGACAAAAAAATTGAATTTGTTTTTTATTCCTGATTTTTTAGTATCAATGTAAATTTCCATCAGGCCACTAGACTCTCTTATCCGGTATGGAGTGGTTATATGTTCAACATCCTGTCGTCCGATACCGTTGTTTAAAAGTAATTTCCATTCGTTTTGATAGAAAATTTTGAATGCTCTGTCTTCGTATCCTGAAAAGTTGTTGTCCATGTTTGTATCAAAATTAAAGTGGAGCATGGTTTTGGTGTCAATTGTTTTTTGTTTAGTCTTCAGAAGTATAAAGAGAGCGTTTTTTAAAGTATTGTGGGAGAATTTTATATATTCAAAGGGACTATTATCGAAAAAATACTCGATATTGATGGGAATATTCACCCAGTCATTTGGATTGCTGTCGACGTTTATTTCCGCCGGTGGAATTGAGCGTTTTTGTTTGGAATACTCTGCTCTGTAAAATTTTAGAAGATTGGCATATTTTTTTTCTAAGTGTTTGTAGGCAGGAAGGTTTTGCATTTTACTGATAGTATCCAGAGCGGTGCTACACGTAGAGATTAATTCAGAATACTTTTGTGTTTTTAAATTCTCTATTATTTTTTTGTCAAAGCTTATGAATATTTTTTGTTCCTTACTGTTTAAATAGGGTAGCTGAAATTGGACATATACAGTTTCGTTTTCTGGTATTGTAATTTTGTGTTCGAAAATGATTTCTTCGGAGTTCATCCTTTTTTGTTTTATAGTTAAAGTATGATTCCCATAAAAGATATGCTTTATTTGTTTGATATTTCTGCCAATAAATTCCTTGTCAACGAATACTGAATAGGTAGCTTTTTCACCAGTGTTTTTAAGGTTGATGTTGCCGAATGCAATGTGAGTTTTGGTGAAGCCCTCCATTAGTTCTATTGCTAACTTATCTGAGATCTCAAAAATGTCAAAAATGCTCGTTGCTATGGCCTCTTTCTTGATTACAATTTTTCTTTTAGCCCTGTTGTAAACAGAAAAATTGAAGATGATATTATTTTTTGATTCATGGATACTCCCGAAGATTATATTATCAATGTTATACCGGTTAGATATGGATTCTAATTCTTTTAAAGAATAGCTTCTATGTTGTTCCTGTTTTTCTCTCAAAGATGCACGCACAAGATCATACTTGTCCAGTAATTTTATAGTTAAACTGATGGTATCGATTACGTTTGAAGCAATAAATTTGAGCTGAGCATTTTTACTTGCCACTTTTATTGGTAGGACGGTTACTGTGCTGATTGAGAAATTTTCCTCTGCTGAGAGACAAACTATGAGAAACAAAGTTACTAAAAGTACAATTGTAAGTTTTCTCATTATAGATCTTCCGCTGGCCTTTCCAACAACAGACAGTTGCTAAAGAAATATACTATGTCTGGTGAAAGATATGCTTGCACAGGATTAAGTTCGTTGCCGGAGTTGTTATAGTTAATGTAAATAATGTAAGAGTTGTTTCTGTATTTTAAGAGGTAAAATAACTCTACTGCTTGTTTGTTATTAGTGTTACCCACACCTTTTGCATATACCTTTTGATTGTTGATATAGAAAAATGCATTGAATATTTTTATGTTGAATTGCTCAATTTGTTTGAGTTCATTTAATCCGCTGTAATTTGTTTTCCATATCCCGATAAAACCGTTCTTGTTGTTAATTTTCCCCTGGACTATAAATCCTCTCTTAACGTCACTATACCATTTCCAATTTCCTTTAGGACTAATGAAATGTAGGCCTGAGGATATCTTTCTCTCTTCCTCAATGTTCCTTTTGAAGGATAGGCTTCTTACTATACTATCTGTAATTACTGCGGTTTTGGAAGAATTGTGGAAGGGATAATTAATTTCCACTAGGATTATATTTGAGAATAGAGGATAGAGTAAAATTATAGTTTGTGAGTTATTGAGCGCGATTCCTTTAAAAATTATTGCCTCTCTACGGTCTATAGTAGTTTTAACTGTTTTAATGTTTTTTAATTTGTCTTTTATCCTGTTAAGATAGTATCGTTTAAGTGTATCGATCTCCAGGTCTTTGTCTGTCTCTTCGAGTTCAACTATTCCGTGGTATCTTTGTTCAGGATCGTGGAAGCAGAAACGCATGCCGATCTGACCATTGTAAATGGGTTTTATATGTGAAAATACCCAATTGTCTGGAATCATTATGGAAAAGTGGGATGTTATCAGGTAGTTATTAGTGTGAAACGTCCTCGTTGGGGTTACTCTCTTTGGGCTAAACAGGGTACAGGAAGAGATTAAAAAAAGTATAGACACAAAAAAGAGCAATAGGACTTCTTTTATTAGTTTAGTCAAGATATTTCTCGATTCCGCATTCTACTTTATTTTTTATGTAAACCATTAAATACATTATAAAAGCTGGTGTCAAGGTATGTTTTGTATCCGGCTCTACATTGGGAGATGTTTAAAATAATACCTCCTCGGTCGATGAATTTTTTCAACGAATAGAGAAATTGAGGATCAGTTGGAGCATTACCTGCGCCATAGGTTTCTATTATTAATGCTTTGAGGGAAGATATCTGGATTAACTCGGTTACGATGTATGTACCCCACTTTCGAAGTGTGCCTAGTAGTGTTTCTCTATAGTGTGGGCCAGTCGCAACCAGAATGTAGGTTGTATTTCGGAGGAATCGATAACGGGATTAAATGAGTAGGTATCGATTTTGCAGTCGAATCGGTACAGTTCTGGTATCTGATTGAGAAGATGATCAAAATCCAAGGGTTTAAGAGACCTGTAGCAGGATCTTTTACCATACCAATTGTTTCACCTGTGTATATAAGTAGGATGGAGGGATTTTTTCACCTCATATCAATCTCCTCTTTGTTGTGTATTTCAAGAATGAGTTCAAGGGCTTTTATGTGCCTTTCCATTTCGGATTCTCCGAGTTGTAGTAATTCGTACTGTTTGGGATTAATACTACTCCGCTTCTCTATGCCGGAGATTTGAAACCCGATATCTGCAAGGTCGAGGCTTCTTCTTACTTGATGTAACCCCAGGATTCCCAGAACGGAACCTGCGGCATCCATCGGATTTGATATTCTCTCTCTGATAGTGGCCAGTGCAAGGCTTACTCCTATTGTTACCTCTGCTCCCATTGCGCGGACAACATCTACCGGTATCTGATCCACCAGTCCGCCGTCCAATAGTTTCATTCCTCCGATCTCTACCGGTTGAAATACCCCTGGAACGGCACAGCTCGCCTGAACCGCTTTGCCTATGTCCTCAAAATCCGAAATTACGAGTGTGGAGAAACCTGGTTTGGAGTTTTCAGGTTCTGGTTCCGGTAGAAATCGCAGAAGTTCTTCGCGGTTAATGTTCTTTGCGGTTCTTTCCGAGGTAAAAATAACACGTCGTCTGTTTTCTATGTCAGTTGCTACGATTGCCAGTTCTGTTTCCAGATCGTTGAACCCCCTACCCTCGATTAATTCGTTGATGGTTTTACCAAGAGATGCGTTGGAGAGCAATCCTCCCATTTTCCTTCCTACGATAAGTTTTGCTGTATCCATTAGGTTTATGACATCATGAAACCAATCGAATTCCATTGCGCTTTCTTCCAGTTTGCTCTGGGCTAACCCGCTTGCGTATAGGGTGGCGACAATGGAACCTGCAGAGGTTCCGGCTATAATAGAGGGTAGAAATTCTTCCTTTTTTCGTAGGGCTTTTATTACTCCGATGTGTGCGAAACCCTTTGCACCCCCGCCCCCCAGGGCTATTCCGATTCTTTTCATGTTTTTTTCTCCGTCGTTTTATCTGGTTTCCCTATGACTATGAGATTTGTACTCCTATCCCTATTCCTAATGCTCCATCTAAGAGCGCAGTGTTGCTATTAATCGTTTTGTATTTATAAGTAAATTCAGTGCATCGTTTATGTTTTTTAATACTATATCTGCATTCATTAAAGTCTCGGTGGCTGTTCCCTCTTCTTGGATTAGAGCGATTCCTAGTGCTGAATTTTTGAGCATTAAGCTATCATTTTTTCCGTTTCCTATACTTACTACAGCGGAACTGCCCAGGCATGTTACGTATTCCGATTTGGCTCTCTTTTGGTTCTCCCTACCAAGAATTTTTAAAGTGCAGGGTATCTCTTCTAACTGTGAGGTTACCATACCAAAGGTATCTGCCGTTACTACATGTATGTTTAGCAGGTTTGACAGTTTGAAGAGTAACTGTTTTACTCCGTTAATTAGGACGCCATCCAGAGCAAGTGTTCCGTTATAATCCATAACGAGGTGTTCCAGTTTGAGTTTTCCGAAACCCGGTATGTCAATTTCTATCACCTTAATGCCTCCGCATTTTAAAAACTCCACTGGTAGTATGAATGGGTAGCATGATTATAAACCTTTAGTTGTTTTCCAACAATAGATATGGTTGGTGGACACGGGGAAACTTTAAACGCTAAATAACGAATTGCAGATGCTTCCGGAGTAATGCAATCTCGATTGACATTGATTTCTCTTGTGTCGTAATCTAAAGATATGGCAAGAAGCTATGAGGGTATTTCCGTTTTCACAAACTCGCCCGTAAGGGTTACGGTTGAAAACCAAAGAATAACCGAAGTTAAGAGCATCGATGTTTCATCCCCCTTTGAGGGTTTACCTTATATCTCTCCCGGTTTTCTGGATATGCAGGTAAATGGTTACAGGGGAAGCGATTACAGCCTTGATACTTTCTCTAAGGACGATTTTGTGAAGATTGTTGATTCCCTTGCAGAGTCTGGTACCACCCAGCATGTAGCTACCATTGTAACAAGACCCCAGAAAACTATTTTAAAGACCTTAAAAACTATTGGGGAATTGGTAGAGCGATACCCGGAGTTTAGAAGTGCCCTTGCCGGAATTCATATAGAGGGTCCCTACATCTCATCGGAGGACGGGCCTAGGGGTGCTCATGATAAGAGGTATGTCAGGGATCCCAATATAGAGGAGTTTAAAGAGTGGGTGGATGCTTCAAAGGGAATGGTTTCTATAGTTACCCTTGCCCCGGAGAGAAAGGGGGCTATCCCCTTTATAGAGAGGATTACGGCGGCTGGGGTTGTAGCCGCTATAGGTCACACTGCTGCCTCTCCAGAGGAGGTAAGAGAAGCGACCAGTGCCGGTGCGAGACTTTCTACCCATCTTGGTAATGGAAGTCATGCGATGATACCGAGGCTTAAGAATTATATCTGGGAACAACTTGCGGATGATAGGCTTACCGCTGGAATAATAGTAGATGGATTTCACCTACCTCCATCTGTAGTTAAGGTTTTTGCTCGTGTTAAGGGGCTCGATAGGCTTATACTGGTCAGTGATATTGCGTTGTTGGGGGGACTAAAACCCGGGATATACAAGTGGGATGCCCTGGATGTGGAAGTTTTCCCGGACGGTCATCTTGGACAGCCGGGGACAACCTACCTTGCTGGTGCGGGACATTTGCTAAATTGGGATATAGCACACTTTATTAAGTTTACCGGTTGTAAGCTAGGGGATGCGATTAGACTTTGTACCGTTAATCCTGCGAGCTTCTTAAAGCTTGAATCAATTTTCGGTCCGGGGGTTGGCTCTCTATATGGAAGCTTAAAAGAGGGAGCTCCTGCGAATCTGGTTCTATTTGAGTATAGGGAGGGTGATGATAGGTTAAAAGTGCTAAAAACGGTGCGTAACGGACAGGAGGTATTTAATAGCTAGTATTACAGTTTTACGGATGATTCGGAGCTTCATCAATTAATTGTTTCCGGATGGGAAAAAGCTGTAGAGTCTGCAT
>CAZQTC010000025.1:0-6606 GCA_964596425.1 uncultured Spirochaetales bacterium
GCAGCAGCCCCACCGGTTGCACCAAAATAAAGGGCACAATTTTTCACCATGCTATCTATCACTTCCCCTGACCTTGGGCCCTTACCTATCGTTCCCTTAAGTCCCAAAGACAGGAGGGTAGGGGTAAATGGATCCATCCTATAGCTCGTTGTGGGACCCGCAGAGCCAATAACCATCCCAGGTCTGGCGGGCGCAGGACCAACATAGTAGATAACTGCCCCTTCAAGCTCAAAGGGGAGTTTTTCCCCCCTGTTAATCATGTCCACAAGCCGCTTATGAGCCATATCACGGGCGGTATAGATGATACCGCTAAGGGATACCTCTTCCCCTATCCTTAACCCTCTTATTACGTCTTCTGTTAACGGTGTTTCTATTTTTACACTCATCGCCTCTATACCCTCTAACTTTTCTCCTAGAACCTCCAAAACCCACTCCTGCAACCCTTAACAACCCTCTATCATCGAGGCTTCCATCGAGGTT
Organism: uncultured Spirochaetales bacterium; assembly: GCA_964596425.1. Classification (GTDB taxonomy): domain Bacteria; phylum Spirochaetota; class Spirochaetia; order SZUA-6; family SZUA-6; genus CAZQTC01. Next base: position 481 of record CAZQTC010000025.1, read on the forward strand.
TTATTCCAACTCCCCGTATTAAATCACGCAGGACTTAACCCTGGCAGCGTTACATTGAATATTTACCGCAACGGGAAAGGTGGCGATATGACGGGGGAAAACCTCTATAAAGAGATCAAGCGCCGTAGTCTTCCCACCCAGTCCGGCAGGACCTATTCCCAGCTTATTAACCTCTTCTAACCACTCTCTCTCATACCGGGCTATCCGGGGATCCGGATTTCGTTCCCCAATCTTTCGAAGAATTGCCCTCTTTGCAAGGAACGCAACATAATCAAATGTTCCACCTATTCCCACCCCAATAACAAGGGGTGGACACGCGTTAGCACCGGCTTTATCTACAGTCTCAATTACAAATTCTTTTATACCCTCGACCCCATCCGTCGGTTTTAGCATAGCAATCCTACTCATATTCTCCGCGCCCCCACCCTTTGGCAGAAGGGTGATCTTTACCCTCTCCCCCTCAACAATCTCCGTATGAATAATGGCAGGGGTATTATCCCCCGTGTTGACAGGATTGGTGATAGGATCCTTAACGATAGACTTTCTAAGGTAACCCTCTCTATAGCCATCTCTAACCCCCTGATTAATCGCATCCCCAAGGAGTCCACCGGTAAATACAACCCTATTCCCAATCTCTACAAACACAACGGCAAAACCGGTGTCCTGACAGATCGGTAACTTTTCTCTCTCCGCAATCTCCAAATTCTCAAGGAGTTGTCTCAAAACTGCCTTACCTGTAGGAGACTCTTCCTCTCTAAGAGATTCCTTCAGCTTTTCCCTAAGCTCAGGAGTTACAGAGGTGTTGGCCTCTATTGAAAGCCGTTTAACCGCATCTCTTATCTCTCTTACATCAATCTCTCGTAGCTTCATCTGTACCCTCTATTTATAAACTTAAGGTATAAACTTCCTATGATAACTAACAAATTTTTCTCTGATAAACCCTCTATTCGTTCATCCTGACTCGGTCATAGCTCCCAAACCTGTCTCTCTGAAAAAACTCTTCCACACTGCCACACTCTCGCTATCACTGATATCCGGTTTAAAACCGAAACGAAGATAGAGCGAGATGGCGGGAACCCGAGCCGTTGAAGTAACGAGATATGCCCTTCTCTCCCCAAGTTCCCTCAACCTGTTACATACGGCACTCATAAGCGGCTTCGAAAGCCCCCGTCCCTGCATCTGCGGAATTACTGCCACCCAATGAACGCGTCCCCACCTTCCTCCTCTAAAACTATCATTGAACCACGCAGAGGCGGTTGCGATCTTTTCCCCTGCAGAATTTTCTATAAAGCATATCCTATCATGGTGAACCCCTGCATCATCTCCGTACTCCCTAAAGAATAACTCGCGTGTGATAGTATTATACCTATCCGCCACATCATTTATCCTAACCCACGCCTCCTCATCCCCCGGCTCAAACCAGCTAAATCCAAATCCAGGGGGAAGTTCAAACTGTGGGACACCCTCGAGATTCTCCCTCACCATAACGACAGATATATTGCGCTCCACCACACCCATTGTTACTTATAAACTCCTTTCCAGTTCATCTTTTTCAAAAGCTAAACCAATTCTACACTTCCCTGCCGATATCTCTTTACAAATCATACTTTTACAGAGCTTTTACAAATTGTACATTCAAATAGTGTTACTATAGAATACATGCTACAGAGACATAAACCGTATCAGATTATAACAGATAAAAACCAATGGAGGAAATATTTTGAAAATATTACTTGTAAACCCACAAACCCCACTTACCTTCTGGAGTTTTAAATACGCACTTAAGTTTGTATCGAGAAAATCATCCGAACCCCCACTTGGACTTCTTACCGTAGCCGCTATGCTGCCGAAGGAGTGGGAGAAAAAACTGGTGGATCTAAATATAGAAAAACTGAGGGATAAAGAGATACTCTGGGCCGATTTCGTATTTATAACAGGAATGGATATACAGAGAGAATCCTTTATCAGGGTAGTAGAGCAATGCAACAGACTCGAGAGAAAGGTTGTAGCGGGCGGACCAATGTGTACAATGGATCCGGGACAATTCGAAGAGGTAGAGGGACTTAGAATAGATCACTTTGTACTAAATGAGGCCGAGCTAACCCTACCGATGTTCCTATCTGATTTAAAAGAGGGTAAACCAAAGCATATGTACACGAGTCACGAGTTTCCCGATATAACCCAAACCCCCGTACCCGCATGGAATCTCCTTAAGATGAAAAAATACGCATCGATGAGCATCCAGTACTCGAGAGGATGTCCCTTTAACTGCGAGTTCTGTAGTATAGGGTTTTTAAACGGCCACAGAACGAGAACCAAGAGCGCAGAACAATTTGTTAACGAACTGGATTCCCTCTACAGATGGGGGTGGAGAGGGGGTGTATTTATAGTAGATGACAACTTCATAGGAAACAAAGAGAAACTAAAGAGAGAGGTTCTTCCTGCCATGAGAGAGTGGCAAAGAGAAAAAAAATACCCCTTCTCTTTTATAACAGAGGCATCTATAAATATAGCAGACGATGACGAGCTTATAAACCTGATGACAGAGGCCGGTTTTGATTCTGCATTCATAGGAATAGAAACCGTCAACGAGGAGAGTCTAAACGAGTGTGGTAAAAACCAGAACAAGCACCGAGACATCCTTGCCGCGGTTAGGAAGTTGCAGAATAGAGGAATAAGTGTCTCAGGGGGATTTATTGTAGGTTTTGACAACGATACATCAGAAATATTCGAACAGCAGAAAAATTTTATTCAGAAGAGCGGAATCGTCACTGCAATGGTAGGTCTCTTAAACGCTCCCCAACACACCAGACTGTTCGAACGACTAAAGAGAGAAAACAGAATTGTAAAAAGCAGAATTGACGGGAATAACATGGATATGGATATCAACTTTATCCCCAAAATGGACATGTCTGCCTTAAAAGAGGGCTACCGACAACTGCTGGAAAAAATATACTCCCCCGCACAGTACTATGAACGTGTAAAAACCTTTCTCAACAACTACGAACCCGCACAGAAATATGTAAGAGTACCACTTAATCATATAGGAGCATTCCTTAAGGCCATATGGAAACTTGGAATCGTTGAACGGGGGAGATTGCTCTTCTGGAAGCTCATAATAAAAACTCTCATCCGTTACCCTCAAAAAATATCAACCGCCGTAACCATGGCAATATACGGGTTTCACTTTAGAAAGGTAGTAGAGAAGATATAGGTGAGCAAAAAACCAACGATCTTTACACCCAAACCCCACCTGCGCTATATTTTAACCGGATACCGTAATGAAAGCAGAGAATACTACCTACAGAGTGGTCTTTATCCACACAATAAAGGGGCTAATTTCCCTATTCGACACCCTTCTTGCGGAACTTTTTCCCCAGGCAAAGGGCTACCATATAGTTGATGAGACACTAATACATACTGTCCTCGAGGCAGGAAAACCCACGTCATACGTATATAGAAGAATAACAGAACACGCCGTGGCAGCAGAAGAGTTTGGGGCAGATGCCATACAGCTTACCTGTTCCTCGGTATCCGAGACGGTAGAGATTATAAAAAACAGTGTATCCATCCCCGTTCTTAAAATCGATGAGGCAATGATTCGAGATGCTGTTGCCAGGTTTAAAAATATCGCAGTCATAGCAACAGCTCCATCAACCCTTAATCCCACTATGGCACAGATCACCAAAATTGCCAATGAAATGACTAAAGAGATAAATGCTAGAGCCACGCTCTGTGAGGGGGCGTACGATGCACTTCTTACAGGGGACAGAGAAAAACACGACAGAATAGTTACAAATTACCTGCTTAAGGCCATAGAAGAAGCTGATGCAATACTACTCGCTCAAGCTTCCATTACAAGAGTTGTGGACTCATTAAGAGGAAATCCGACATCCAGAGAGATAATTCTATCAAAGCCGATACTATCCAGCCCCAGGCCTGCGATAAAGTATCTGGCAAAGACACTCAAAGAGGGAGATTAAACCCCACATCAAACCACAGCGGAGGCGGGTTTTGGGTAATGCACTGGAGAACAATCACAGAAACAAGCAGACAAGACTCAAAAAGGAAGTCGATAATAAAATGAGTTTTCACTCTCCACTCAAATTCGCAGTTGTAGCGGATGATAATACCGGGGCAACGGATGCCGCAGGCATGCTCACCGAAAGGGGGGTAACGACACTCCTGATTCTCAACAAAAACTATCTGTTACCGGATAGGCTTCCAAAGGGCTTCGGGGCATACATATACTCCACAGCCACCCGATCCCTCCCAAGGGAAACTGCCTACAGAGAAACAGCATTTGCCGTAGAACAGTTTAAAGCTTCAGGAACAGAAAAGATTCAGATTAAATACTCCTCCACCTTCGATTCCACCCCTAGGGGGAATATAGGCCCATCCCTGGACGCCGCATTGGATGTGTTACAACTTAAGGCAACCACCGTTTCCCCCGCCCTTCCTATAAATGGAAGAACCACATACTTCGGTTATCACTTTGTAAACGGTAGTCTGATATCGGAATCGCCATTAAGATACCACCCATTAAACCCAATGACAGAACCCTCATTGGTCAGGTGGTTGTCCAAACAGACGAAGAGACAAGTGGGACTTGCTCCACTCAATGTCATTAGAAGAGGGGAGAAAGAACTGGCTAGTTACCTCAAAAAACTAATAGATGAGGGAGTCTCCTACATAGTAACCGATACAATAGAACAAAGAGATCTAAAAGTAATAGCAAAGAGCACGAGGGATTGGAGATTGATTAGCGGCGGATCAGGAATCACAGCGGAAATTCCAGAGCTTATGTTTGGCTTAACCCAAAGGGAGCTCTCAGGATATTTCACAGAACGCCTGACCAGAATCAACGCGTTAAGGCCCAAAATAATAATTGCCGCAGGAAGTTGCACCCCAGCTACAATCGAGCAGAATGAGTATGCTATTAGTAGAATGGGACTTAAAGGCTTTAAGCTAGACGCAAAAGCAGTCATAGAGAACAGAATCGATTTTAAAGCGGAGGCGAAACAAATATTAAACAACTCTGTCAAAGCTCCCGGTATTCTAATCTACACATCTGCCACTCCAAAAGAGGTAAGTAAGAATAAAGAGTTGGGAGCGAGTATGGGCCTAAGCCCCGAAGAAACCGGGAGAAAAATCGTAGAGGGACTTGCAAGGCTTGCGGGCGAATTAATGGAACTTGAAAGATTCGGAAAACTCTGCATCTCCGGGGGAGAAACCTCCGGAATCCTATGCAAACACCTTGGGATAGATATCCTGGAGGTGGGCTTACCAATAGAACCAGGAGTACCATACTGCCTTACATCCCCTTTAGCGCCGGGGGAAGAGGAGAAACTCGTTGTTTTAAAATCGGGTAACTTCGGAAGTGAGGATTTCTACGAAAGAGTTAAGGAGTTATAGATCAGATAATAGTCTCATTTTGCCATATGCTTTCATCCGGGGTTACTCCGGAGAGAAGTTTATTCTTCAGTTCAACGGTTCTTTTATCCGGAGATATTTTATAGTAAGATTGCAACCTACCACTTAGCCGATCAAAAATTCTTGGAATCTCACTCCTGTTCCCGACAAGTGAAGCTGCTATCATTAAAAGCCTGTACCCAGATTCACATAAAGGATCAGCCTCTATTAACCTTTTGGCCCATTCTAGAGCTTTTAAATACTCGCCGGAACTGAGATATATCTTCGTAAGATTAAACAGGGCATTTTTATAGAGATTTCTAAGATTCTCCCTCTCGTCCCTTATAAAATCATTGTACAAGTCACTCTCTATAAAATCACCTCTATAGAGAGAAACAGCCTCAATATAAAACCTGGATGCAGAGATATAATCCCCTCGTTCCATTTCAAATTTAGCCTTCTTTATAAAATCCACAAACATATCAACATCTGTAATAACCGTATTCTCTTTAAACCGAATGGCATTGGTATCTGTCTCCAGAAAGTTAATGCTATCACCCAGTATCTTTCTCAACCTGTATATAATCGTATTCAAATTATCCCTGGCACTCTTGTAGGAGTAACCAGGCCAGAACATCTCATAGATTCTTTCCTTCATAACAACCTTATTTCTATTAACTATCAGAAGTTTCAAAAGATCTACTACCCGACGTT
>CAZQTC010000026.1:0-5804 GCA_964596425.1 uncultured Spirochaetales bacterium
TTCCGGTCCCATGGCCGACGTATCGTAGTCTTCCGAAACATCGTACCACCACATCTTATCGTAATGGCAATAACCGGGAGTCAATCGCTTTGCCGTATCACTGTTAAAAAAACTCATCCAATGCTGGGGGGTGGGTAATCCACTCGTGCCACTAACAACACTTATTATCCATTCACGTCGTGTCATAGTTAACTCCTTCCTAACAAAACATATATAACCTTTAAAAACCAATCACTCAATAATCGAAATGATCGAAATTCAAAAAGAAACTTTATGCTGCCCCATGTATGGAACAGCATAAAGTCAAAGCGAACGTAAAAATACGATCAAGGAGTGCGCGTTATTCCCTATACGTAAACCTTACTAATCCACCGCTCCTTTTGTAAGTCCCCTTATTATGTGCCGCTGGAAAAAGAGATAAAAGAGTAACATAGGAAGAGCTGTAACCACAGTTCCTGTCATTGTAAGAGGTATATCAATGGTATATGTTCCCTGGAAGAGAAGCAATCCCACAGCCAAAGGGTCTTTAGAAGGAGTGGGTATTAAAACTAACGGGATTATATACGAGTTCCAGGTCCACACGGTAGTGAGGGCACCCGACGTAATAATAGCTGGTTTAGCAATTGGAACAAGTATACTCCACAGTATCCGCCAATTAGTCGCTCCATCCACCAAAGCTGCATCAATAAGATCCCTAGGCAGCCCCAAGAAGAAAGAACGCAGGATTAGAGTAGAAAAGGCTGCACTCATCGCAAGCTGAGGGAGTATAGCTGCTGTATAAGTATCAAGAAGCTTCAAGGTATTCATTAATCTGTATAGAGGTATCATTATAAACTCAGAAGCTATCATTACCCCCAGTACTGTAGAGAGCAAAACCATTAATTTCCTCAATGGCAGTTCCAAAAATACCAATGAATAGGCAGCCATTATTGCAAAAATCAAAGACACGAGAACCGTCGGCGCCGTTATATAAAAGGTATTTCGAAAAAACATTCCAAATCTATACTTAAATAGAACATCGTAGTAATTCTCGATATGCCATATCTTAGGAAGAGCAAGAGGACCACGAATAATAATATCAATATGCTCTCTAAAACTTCCAAGAAGCATTATGAAAAAAGGAAGGAGAACTATAAACGCAATAACTATCAAAAAAACATATAGAAATAAATGGGTTACTCTTGCTCTCAAATTGCGCATCAATTTATTCTCTCTCCCCAATTCTCATTGACAAGCCCGAAATTACAAAAACAATAACGGCCAAAACCGCGACTACAGAAGATGCATACCCTATATCATGTTGAACAAAGGCAAGTTGATACGCGTAGAGTGATATAGGCCTCGTACCAAACGCACCTCCAGTGGCTGCAGAAACTATCCCAAATACATTTGTACTCAGGGCTCTTATCATAGTCATTATAATGACCACAACAATCTCATACTTCAGTGCCGGAAGAGTTATATGAAAAAACTGCTGAACAGAATTAGCCCCATCTAACTGAGCTGAGGCATAGAAATCCTCGTCGATTTTTTGAATCCCCGCTACAAATATTATTATACAGAAACCCGTCCAAAGCCATACCCCAATAAAGCCGACCGCCACAGGTGCCGTAGCACTACTCCCCAACCACGCATGTTGAAACGACTCCAACCCCACAAGATCAAGAACCTGATTCACAACTCCAAACTGCGGAGCGTAAATCCAACCAAATATGGTACCGACAGCAACAGAAGCTATTACCTGTGGTGTGAAAAATATAGTTCTAAATATTCTCACTCCCCTTATATTTGCCCTGGCAACCACCGATGAAACAATTAGACCAAACAGTGTAGGAATAAAACTGAAAAACAATATGTACACAAGATTAGCTCTAAATGAAATCCAAAACTTCGCATCTTTAAATATGCCTATATAATTGGTAATAGCAACAAAACTCATCCTTCCTACACCATCCCACTGAAAAAAACTGTACCGAAACGAATTAAATAGGGGATAGAGAAGAAAAATTATTATAACAATAAGACTCGGAGCGAGATATAGATATGAGAGAACATACTTATGCAACTTACCACCGTTTATATCCTTCATAAACCTCTATCCTCGCCCCTTGTTACCTTTATAACTGTCTTTAAAAACCAATCATTTCTTCGGTTTTGGTTTGTTCTTCTGCCAGTTCAGATAATCCGCCTCCAATTTATTAACAAACTCCTTAGGAGTGATCTTCATTCCCATCAAGCTTCTTCCTCCCTCGGCAAGAGTGTCCCACATAGTCGGCGTTGTCCAATCAAGGAAGAAAGTCATATGCCCGGATTCGTTAATTTTATTCCAATCATCCAACAGATCGTAGTAAAGAGTGTTTTTATCTATTCCTTTAAGACTTACGGGAATTCTTGCCGGTAAAACGGAATTTTCCTTCTGCAATCTAACCGTCGTATCCGAGGTAAGAAGTATATTCATAAATTCCGCATCAAGATCCTTATATTTTGAATATTTGCTCATGCCAAAGGGTGTCGTTGCACCACCAACCTGCGGTGAAAAGGGCTCTCCCTTTTTATAGGGAGGAAAAGGAAACAATCCAGCATTTATGTTAGAATCCGCAATCTCCGTACTGTACCAGCTTCCCTGGACAAACATTGCAGATTTCCCCGCCATAAAGAGGGCAAGATCATCCGAGCCTTTAAGTCCTAGAAATCCCTTAACAAAATATCCTTTTCTAACCCAATCCTGTATAATCTTTGCCGCCTCGATATTGCCCGGGATTACAAAACTTCGATCTGCCTTCCAACGTAGAACTATATCCTCTAGATACTTTTGAGCCTCCTCTATTCCCATATCGTGAGAGAGCACACTTGCCTGAACAAGAGCATAGAGATGAAAAAATCTGTAATCTTTGAGCCCCGCCAGAGCAATAGGAGCAATACCAACTCCTTTTAACTTTTCACATACGTTTTCAAATTCGTCCAGACTTTTAGGTATGCCTAAACCGTTACCTTTAAACATATCCTTATTGTAGTACACACCAACCAATTCTCCATCAAAAGAAACACCGTAAATATGACCCGTTCCAAATACCGTCCCATCCTCACTGTACCTTACCCTGTTCCATAGAGATGGATTCAGTAATTTTTTTGTCCATCCGTATTTTTCCGCATAGGGATCAAGATTAACAAGATGTCCTCCCCTCACAAGGGGACCCTCCATTTGCTCCCCGGAGTTTACGACCATCATGTCGGGCCCCTTTTTGGCAGAGAGAGCGGGAATTATCATGGTTGTTAAATCTTTAAGAGGCCTTACTGTCCGTTGGATGTCCACATTGGGATGTAGCTTTTTAAACTGCTCTATGGCTGCTTTAACAACAGGATCTCTCGTTTTACCGGAGTAATCATCCCACATTTGCAGGGTAATTTTTTCTGCCCGTTTACCCTTTTCCTGAGAACCAGTTGCAAAAACACCGGATAAAGAAAAAAACAACACAACCAGGACAAGCAAAACAAAATTTAATTTCTCTTTTTTGTTCATTTTTAGATACCTCCCTTGATATCGTTTTGTGAAATCTTAGTATGGAAACTACAAATACAGAAGTTACCCAGGTAACTTTCGAGTACTCTTTTATCTAGTACTTAAGTACCACCCACGACTTCATTTCACCAGGAGGGCATAAACTATATAAGCTCTTTGAACATTTTCATAATCTGAAGTCTATTATGAACACCTAATTTGGAATAGATAGTACTGACATGATTCTTAACCGTCTGCTCGGATATATAAAGACGATGGGAAATCTCCTGGTTATCCATCCCCTCAACGATAAGGGAAAGAATTTCCCGTTCTCTTTTACTTAATTCCTTAACCATGGAATATCTATAATCATTAAAATCATCCGGCTGAATAAGCTTTACAAGCTTGGACTTTATAACAGGGGAAATTAATACGGTATCTGCATTTACGGCTCTAATCGCAGCAATCAACTCATTAGGTGGCATATCTTTTAACAGATATCCAACTGCCCCGAATCGAAGAGCCTCATAAACGTAATCATCATCGTCAAACGTAGTGAGTATAATAATTTTAGTACCAGGATACTCTCTATGGATAATCTTGGTAGCTTCTACTCCATCCATTACAGGCATTCTAATATCAAGAAGCACTATATGGGGATTTTTTTCTTTTAATAGTTTAATAGCCTCTTCACCGTCATATGCAACCCCTACCACCTCGATATCACCGGCATTGGTCTCCAATACTATTTTAAGACTATCAACAAAAAGTATCTGATCATCAACGAGAAGAAGTTTTATCTTATCCATAATCTGTCAGATTTACCTCCAAACGATACTATAAATCACCACCTGTAGGAATCCAAACAGCGAGCTCAAATCCATCAATAACATTATGAGCTTCTATTCTACCGCCCATACTACTTACCCTTTCTGTCATTCCAAGAAGACCTATCCCTTTTTTAACCTTGCTACTACCACTTCCGTTATCACGAATTGTCACGTAAATACCTGTTTCATCCCGCCAAAAGCGAATCCAGATCTCCGTCGCCTTACCATGCCTAAAGGCATTGGTCATTCCCTCTTGTACCAATCGATACATCAATTCACCATACTGTTTACCAAGCTCCCATGGCATATTTCCGAAATCCACATTGATTTTCACACGAGTCGCCTCTCCAAAAGCCTTTACGATTTTATTTATAGCTCTTAAACCTGAAATCTCAGATCCTTCATCTTCTCTAAGTAGATGGAGAGCTCTTCTAACTTCCCTCAAACCATCCTGTGCCTGTTTCTTCACCCCATCGGCAAGCTCATTTATTTTTCCTATCGCATGTGGGCCGGTTTTAATCAATGAAGTTATCGCCTCCATCATCATTATCACATTGGTAAGGGTATATCCAATAGTATCATGAATCTCTCTTGTAACACGCTTTCTCTCACTTATCTTAGAAGTTTCCTCTTGCCGTATTGCATACTGTTGAAAACCAATATTAGCACTCATAAGCTGCTTAACTGCCTCATCCATACGTTCAACCTGCGAAATTTGTATCTTCAGATTTTCCAAAAGCTTTTTCACCAGATACGAAAACACAAGGATCACAATCGCATACAATCCTAGAGAAATCATACTATCCGGTGAAGGAGCAGGGTATACTCTTCCCCACGCTACAGCGGACCTTTGCAACAAAAGGCTCAGTACTATTATAGTAATACTCGTAAAAAGATTATATGGAGAAACAATATAAAAAACCGTTTCAACGACAAGGACAATCAGAATTGAAAGTTCTATACCAAGATAGCTAGAAAGAGGATATCCCATTAAGATAAACACAACAGTATGAGAAAAAACAATAAGTACAACATATTTTTTCCCTTTCAATACTCTGACAACACCACTTAATAGAAAAGAAAGAAGTAAGAGAACAAAAAATTGAGGGAAAAACTCAGTAGGCAAATCTAAAGGCTTAAACATTATCAAAAACTGAACAGCCGCAACCACATGACAAATCACCGAAAGAGAAACAAATAATAAATTAAGGAAATTCACTTTCGACAAAAAATTTCTTCTCATCCGAAATGCACTATAAAAAGTGTAACTTATCACAGTTTTATTTGCAATCTACTTTATGTGCTGCCCCAATCGCAACATTATCTCTTCTGTTAATCACAACATATTTCGCCAAACTCCACACCAAAAAACTTCAAAAAAACAAATTGGTGTGCTACACTCTGCCAAAATGTGAAACAAAAAACTACTATTTACTAAAGGAAGAAAGAATGCGTGCCATAATCACAGTAATAGG
>CAZQTC010000027.1:0-3224 GCA_964596425.1 uncultured Spirochaetales bacterium
TTGCTGCGGGCGGGACTTGAACCCGCACAGGCTTTCCGCCCACTAGCCCCTCAAGCTAGCGTGTCTACCAAATTCCACCACCACAGCGTGCAGCTAAAAAATAATCATAATTTTGATTTTTTGTCAACTGAAATAAGAATTGAAAGTGCAAGTACAGATGGGGTGATTCTGGTTTTTGTTGACCATTTATAGATTTATTATTATATTATCATCGAAGAAGGATTAAAATAAAATTTAAAATAATATTTAAATCTTTTGTTGGAAATTTGTAGGGGGTTTGTGGAGAAACTTGAAACAGGAGGTACGATATGACAAGATATGAGATAGAAGAGGCTGCAGAGTATCCCTTTTTTGCTATGTTGTTACCCTTTGAGGATAAGAGGTTTAGGGGTCCTGTAACACGGGATAGTATAGTAACGGCTGCGACGGTAATCCCCGTGTTTGGGCTTAATGTGAAGGAAAAGACTATCCATTAATTTTACAGCATTGTTTGAGCAACTGCTCTGTGTGTGGATAGGTTAGTGTTGGTAAGCACCCGGTTTTCTACCTCCCTTTAGCCGGGTGCTTTTTTATTTTTTACACGATCCGCCTTTCCAGAAATGGACTTATCTTTGTTACTATTTCATAGTTTATCGTTCCGGCCCACCCTGCCATTGTTTCCGCACTGAGACGTTCATTTCCCGATTTGCCAAGGAGTACAACTTCCTCCTCCAGTTTTACTCCGGGGATATCTGTTATATCCACCATTATAAGATTCATACATACCCGGCCTATTACGGGTGCTCTTTTGCCCCGAATCAACACATATGCAGAGTTGCTTAGGGATCGCGAATAACCATCGGCATATCCTACGGGGAGGACACCGAGGCGAGTGGGTCTTGTGGTCTTGTATGTAGAACCGTAACCTATAAAGCTTCCCTCCGGCATATTCTTTATCTGTACCACCCTTGTTTTCCATGTTAGGACAGGCTCCAGATTGGGAAGAGAGGGATCCTTTAATGAAACCATGAGGTGTGTCTGTTTGGATGGCCACAGTCCGTACAACCCTATTCCGTGCCTTACCATAGAGAATCTGGACTCCGGTATAAGCATGGCTGCCGCTGTACTAGCCATGTGGAGAATTTTAGGCTTTACCCCCATCCCTGTTATAGTATCAACTGCCTTTCGAAATTTCCTTATCTGTTCGTAGGAGTACTCGATGTTAATGGGATCTTCGGCGTTTGCAAAGTGAGAGGAAATTCCCTCTATCTCTATCGCCGGAGATTGCCTTAGTTGCTCTATGAATGGTTCGATAGTTTCCTGTGTAAGTCCTTGACGCCCTGTCCCTGTTTCTATTTTTATGTGAACGGAAACTTTTTTACCCTTTGCAACGAGTATTTCGGAGAGTCTGGTTATGGTTTCTCTGTTGTAGACGGTAAGTTTTAAAGAGGCATCAACAGCCTCTTCTAACCTGTTGAGTGGGACATAGCCAAGAATGAGTATTGGTTTTTTTACTCCAAGTTCTCTGAGCTCAAGCCCCTCCTCCAGAGAGTTTACGGCAAACCAATCAACCCCATTTAGGAGGGAGACCATTTGTCTAACACCGTGACCGTAGGCGTTGGATTTTACCACAGCACAGAAGAGGGTGCCTTTAGGGGTAAATTTTTTAAGAATGTTAACATTTTTTTTAACTGCAGAACTGCTTAGTTCTACCCATACGAGACTACTCATGGTGTGAATGATATAGTATTTATAACCTCAATATCAACAGCGTGAATAGAAACACGGGGGATTTCGTGCTAATTTTATAGATGCAGCAATTGAAAAATAGAAACTAAAAGCGAGGGATCTTATGTTTGTTTTTTTAGAGGGTTACAATCATGTAATTCAAGCTCTCTTTGCCACACTTTTTACGTGGGGGGTTACTGCACTGGGAGCCGGGATGGTTTTCTTTTTTAAGTCTATAAACAGGAAGGTTCTTGATGCTATGCTTGGGTTTGCCGCAGGGGTTATGATTGCAGCGAGTTTCTGGTCTTTGCTTGCCCCCGCTATAGAGATGTCGGAGGGGGGAGTTTTGCCTGTTTGGGTACCTGCGGTTGTTGGTTTTTTGGCCGGAGGGATATTTTTAAGAATTGTAGATAAAGTATTACCTCATCTACATATTGGCTTACCAACCTCAGAGGCAGAGGGAATTAAAACCTCATGGCAACGAAGTGTTCTCTTGATTCTCGCGATAACCCTCCATAACATCCCCGAGGGGCTTGCCGTAGGGGTGGCCTTTGGTGCTGTGGCTACCGGATTGCCATCCGCCAGTTTGGCCGGCGCTGTTGCTCTGGCGGTAGGTATTGGGATTCAAAACTTTCCTGAAGGAGCGGCTGTTTCTGTTCCCCTTAGGCGTGAGGGATTCTCGCGCTTTAAAAGTTTCTGGTATGGACAACTATCCGGCCTCGTAGAACCGATAGCCGGGGTTATCGGGGCTTATGCCGTTGTTTCTATGAGAGTGATACTTCCATATGCTCTTGCCTTTGCTGCCGGTGCTATGATTTTTGTTGTGATAGAGGAGTTAATCCCAGAATCTCAGAGTGATAGAAATACCGATATTTCTACAATGGGGGCTATGGTCGGATTTGCTGTGATGATGGCACTGGATGTGGCTTTTGGTTGATTGTGTTTTTAAAAGGAAATGTTCACATATTTATACCAAGTAAATGGAGAGCAATTTCTTTTATTGCTTTGAAGTTCCCTATGAAAATCCAGAGAGTAAAAGTGTCTGTTGTGTAAGAGTTGCCGGTGTCTCCTCCGATAGGTTGTCCATTGCATTCGAGTTCACCAAACCCTCCGAAGTCCCCGTTGTCATTGTAAATATGTATTGATTGGCCTCTGCACCCAGGTAGATTAGGTGGTTCTTCTGCGTACTGAGCAGAAGGATTGTTGAAAAAGTTTCTTATTAAGAGGTAGGCTCTTCCATCGTTTAAAGTGTTGAGATAGCCTATTCGCCCAAAAGTGTGGGCAGATTTGTACCCTACTTTGTATCGTCGGTTACCGGTGATTTTTAGGCTGACATAGTTGGGGAAAATCTGTTGATATTCTGAATCAATTGGTTCAAAATAGTTTACTTCCTTTATTGTGGGTGTACAGGGAATGTAGATTTTCCCTCCTGGATTAAGTTGAATTAACATCCAACTTTCACATGTTATCTCATTGGGTATAATTTCTGAGAGGCTAACAATTTCTTCATATCCACC
>CAZQTC010000028.1:0-3575 GCA_964596425.1 uncultured Spirochaetales bacterium
CTGACAATATAAAGAAGAATTTGGGGATTACTCTGAATGTTATAGAAGTCTCCCCGGACGAACTATACTCCAGAGAAATGTTGGAGCTGTCGCAGAGAACTGGAGCGTACGATTTAATCCAATATAACTCTGCATGGGTTGGAGATTTTGAGAATTATATTCTTCCTCTGGACAAGTTTATTGCTGCGGATAATGATGCCATAGGTTTCAACGATATCCTTCCTGCTTTTAGAAAGGCTCAGGATATCTGGGGTGGGAAGAAAGTTTCTATTACCATCGATGGGGACACTTTTCTCTTTTACTACAGGAAAGATCTATTTGAGGACCCGGGTGAACAAAAAGCTTTTAAGGCAAGGTATGGTTATGCACTTCCCGATCCTCCCCAGACATGGAAACAGGTTGTAGATTTGGCTCAGTTCTTTACTAGGAAGAAGGGTGAAAAACTGGCAGGAAGAGTTTTAAAGAAAGATTTCTACGGATATGCGGATCAGGCAAAGAGAGGTCGTGTATACTACTGGTACCTATTTAGATATGTGCCATTTAGTGCACCAAATCCTCAATATTTTGATGCTGCTACAATGAAGCCTCTCATCAATTCTCCTCAGGCTGTTAAGGCACTTGAGAATATGAAAGAACTTCTAAAGTATTCGCCTCCTGGTGTACTTTCTTGGGAGTGGGACGAGCTCTATAATGCTGCAATGAAGGACGGAACAGTATGTATGTGGATTCACTGGACGGATGAGGGAAGAGGTTTTAATACTCTTGCTCCACTTCCTGTTGAAAATCCTCCCAAACCGGTTCTCGGTATTGCTCCTACGCCAGGTGTGAAGGTTAATGGGAAGCTCTATCAATACACTATTGTAGATTCTGCATGGGTTGTTTCTATTACTAAGGATAGTAAGCATCCCGATGCTGCCTACGCCGTACTGAAATGGATGTTTGCTCCTGGTGAGAGAAACTTGAGTTTTATAATGAATCCTGACTATGGATGGGATCCCTCTAGGTATTCGCAGTTTAATTCTAAGGAATGGCGGGAGAAGGTTCCTGGTATAGACAGGTATCTGTCTCTGGAACTTAAGGCTCTTGAGCATGGATATCCAATGCTTAAGATTCCCGGTGCTTTCGAGTATAATGATGTTCTTGATATGAATGTCTCCGAGTATTTGGCTGGTAATATTAAGAGTGCCAAAGAGGCATTGGATAAAGTAGCTAAGAAATGGAACGAGCTGAATAAGAAATTTGGTGTAGAAAAGCAAAAAGCCTTCTATGCTAAAATGTGGCAGTAGAATACGGTAAATGTTACCGGCTGGGAGCGAGGGAAAACTAGTGGTAGAGATTATTTCCCAGCCGGTAATAAATTTTACAACAGTGAAGGGGATTGTATAGATATGGTAGGAAAGAAAACGGCTTATTTTCTTGTAGTTCCTACTGTAATAGTGTTGGTCTTAATTGTAATCTTTCCAATGTTTTACTCTATTACAGTGAGTTTACTAAGTTTTGATATAAGAATACCGCATCATCCGTTTGCCGGTTTAAAAAATTTTATAGGGATATTGAGTGACTCCAAGTTCTATCATGCGGCTCTCGTCACAGGCATAATGATGGTTGCGGAATTGGTGATTGAGTTTATTTTGGGGTTGGGAATTGCACTTTTGTTGATGCAAATTCCTCTCTCGAGAAAAATCTATCAGCCTATACTATTAATACCTATGATGGTTATGCCTGTGGTTGTGGGGTATGTAGGAAGGTTGTTGTTCGAAGTTCGCTCTGGTCCGGTAAACTATTTTTTAAATGTTTTCGGTATTGAAAGCTTGCAGTGGCATGCCTCGGCCCATTTGGCGTTGATAACAGTTCTGATCCTTCGGATATGGAGGTGGACACCTTTTGTTATGGCTACACTTTTGGCAGGTTTGCTCTCACTTCCTGTTGAACCCTACGAGAGTGTTCAGGTTGATGGTGCCAATGCAAGGCAGACTTTTTTTTATATAACTCTCCCAATGTTAAAACCGGTTATAACCCTTGTGATAATTATGAGAGCACTGGAAATTCTACAGGCTTTTGATATTATCTATGTCCTTACTATGGGCGGGCCTGGAATAAGCACTATGCCTCTAAGTCTCTATACCTATCTTACTGGCTTTAGGTATTGGGATATAGGACAGGCATCGGCTGCTGCATGGTTAATAATGATACCGCTTTCAATTTTGGTAACTTTCTTTGTGAAATTGATGGAGAAGGGGGAGGAAATTGAAGAGAAAAACTAAGCGAAGAATACGGCAAGTAATTATTTCCATAGTAATAATTTTTATTGTTATTGCAACACTTTTCCCCATTTACTGGATGCTTCTTACCTCTGTACAGCATAAGAGCGAATTAATGACCTCACCCCCTCATTTTTTTACTAGACATCCCACTCTAAAAAATTGGGAGTTTACATTTAAAGATACACTTCCCAAATTTGTTAACAGTCTTGTTATTGCATTTTTTGCCACTCTTATAGCGATTGTTCTGGGAGCTATGAGTGGTTATGCCTTTGCCCGGTATAAAGTTGGGGGAAATACACTTCCCTTCTGGATACTATCTCTGAAATTTTTCCCACCGGTGGTAGCTATAGTTCCCTACTTTCTTATGATGAATACACTAAGACTTATAGACACACGCACCGCCGTTATAATTCCTCACTTAATTATCACTGTCCCCTTTGCTGTGTGGATGATAAAGGGTTTTATTCAGGAGGTTCCTCGCGAACTGGAAGAGGCGGCAATGATAGATGGTGCTTCACAGCTTAGTATAATACGTATAATTACCCTTCCCCTTATTGCCCCCGGATTAGTTGTTACAGCATTATTTTGCTTTATATGGTCGTGGAATGATTTTATGTTTGCCCTTATACTTACGAGAAATCAGGCAATTACAATACCTGTAGCGATAGCAGGCATGAGAGAGGCACATGGCCTTATGTGGGGGGAGGTATCTGCTACTGCGGCTCTTGGCACTGTTCCGATTATTCTTCTTGCTATTGTGCTTCAGAGATATCTTGTTAGAGGCTTGTCACTTGGGTCTATCAAGTAATATATTTAAGTATACTATATTTTAAATTTAATTTAAAGAAAGCGGGGTTGGGTTGTAGATGTCGATCACGATGCAAGAGATAGCGGAAAAGTTGAATTTAAGTATTGCTACTGTTTCCCGTGCTCTGTCCGGGAAAGAAGATAGTGTTTCCGAGGAGACAAGACAGCTTATACTTGAAACTGCTGAGAAGTATGGTTACAAACGAAGGCGAAAAGCGGTAAAAAATGTAGGTTTCTTTATAGATAGAGAAATTTTCAAGCGTTCGAGTCAATTCTACGCGGGGATAATTTCGGGTGTCGAAGAGGAGTTAATTAAAAAAAAGTTTGTTTTTCAGTTCAATACTATTGAGAGTAATATCTCTGACATGAGAGAGCTTGGAGTAAGTTCCGAAAGTATAGCTGGTGCTATATTTGCCGGTAGTGTAAATATGGGGCTAATAAGAAGCGTTAGAGAGATGGGATTGCCCATTGTCCTTATAGATTTCAATATCCCTACGGAAGAAA
>CAZQTC010000029.1:0-187730 GCA_964596425.1 uncultured Spirochaetales bacterium
CTACCTCAATTAGCGTAGGCTACGACGCGCCCTTTCCTTTTCATAAATCAAAGAACAAATCCCCTCCTAAAATACCTACATCCCTCTCTATCCCATCACTTATATCAAAGAAGATAACGTCCAAGCTCAGTGGTTTTGTGGAGCGAAGCGGAACAAAATCCACTGCAGCGTTTTGTTAGAAGCTATTTTTTAGTTGTACATATTTACATATTATCATTCTTAAAATGTTTCCCGAGTGTAACGTAATGCAAATCGAAAACAAGACAACTACACATATCGCTGTCTTAACAGAGCTGTATATCACTTTTTCTGCGTGTAGTATTTCCTTAATGATATTTAATGCATCTGGCACAAAAATTAATGATACAATAAAAGATGATAAAAACAAAGGAACTGCACGCGAAAATAATACTTTTTTAACTTCAAACAATGGAGCTGCCCTATCTTCGAAATGATCCGGGATTTTTACACTGATAGCTTTTAATAATTCAGGATACCATAAAGCATAAAGGACTGTAACAATGGTTAATAAAAGACTTGCCGCTGATAGAACATCACCCATAATTAGCTTACTTTCTAATTTTAATATTGAATTTCTCACATAATCGCGAATATGATGATGCTTTAATTTCGTATATTGAAACACTTCCTCTCTTCTTTGTAACAGGGGGCAAGCTCCCATCTATAATCTGTAACTGCCTATTTAACTCATCTACAATATTTTGACTATTTATCGTAACAGTATATGGCTCTTTCTCATCTTTTCTTTTAGCATGCTGAAGCGTATCTTTTATTGTTCCCTCCAAAGCAGTTTTAAGCTGATATTGATACTTAGAAATAACTGCTTTTATAAGAGAGCGACTTTCTGTTGATGATGTTTGAAATAATTTACAAACATCTTGTTCGCCAGGAATTTTATTTCCATACGCCCTTTCAATTAACAAAAACAATCTGTATTCTAAGATATCCCTTCCTCTTTTAAATACTTTCTGGCCCAAAAACATGGAGATATATTCTTGTAAAGCTGCTTCTCCGTATTTACTTAACTCATTAGCTAAATTTTCAGTAGAACAATTCAAGATACTCGCAAGTTCTGTTTGATCGTCATTTGCAAAATCAAGTGTAACTGTTACATCCATTATTATATCTCCCCATCCGTAAATTATGCTTCTAACGTCACGGTTAACCGGCGCGAGCTCAACCGTCCTTTCACTCAGCCGCAAATTTAGACTGGCCAAAAGCGAAGTGGACTCAAATCATGCCCCGCGTGCTCGCGTCCGTGTTAAACCGTTTGTTAGCCAAAAAATTATTATTTTTCATCTCTTTTACCAGAAATCCCTTGCCAAATTTTTTCTGATTGGAAATATCTAATAATTTCATTCTTTATTTCATTTGTTTTTGCATTAGATCTAATAGGTTGATTAATGAATTTACAAATCTCTAATAAATCAACTTTGTTAAATTCGTCTAGTTTAGTTAATAATGTTTCTGTAGAATTCTTTAATTTAGATAACTCATTTACAATCTCAGGTCTAACTTTTGGTTTAATCTTTTTCTTTGGTTTTCTTTTTATTTTATTGAGAATGATGTTTACTTGAATTTTACCACCTTTTTTTTCAATTTCCGCAATTTGTTCATCTGATAAAAATAATATTTCTTTTATGTTTTTATTTAATTCAGAATTTTTTGCAAGTTCGAATTCAAATTTTATCATTATAATTCCTAATCCTTTTTATTATTTCTTTTGTGATATCAGTTAAACATTCATCAATAGAAGGTTGTCCCGAATTTCTTCTTTTAAAATCATCACGAGAATATTTTGCTTCTCTTTCATTTAGAAATCTGGCTATTGCATCTAATCTTGGAATAACACCAACCAATGGATTCTCACCTATTACTTCTTTTTCCACTTTATCTAATCCTGCTTGTATATTTCTTAATAGTCGTGTTTCTGCTGCTTGTTGACTATAAACTTTACCACCAGGTAAACCACCAATACGATTAATAGCATTTAGAATATATCCTAATAATTTAGGCCTATCGTTTTTTGCAATATCATTAATCCATCTTAATAACCTTGGCATACCATAAATAGATATTTCATCGGGGATAGTAACTGGTAAATAGAAAGAACTTGCACGGAGCATGGCTTGCGTTAAAAACATTCTATTTGGGGGGCAATCGATTAAAATATATTTATAATCTTCGTAAGTATTTAACATTTGCTTACAATACAGGAATAATTCGTGTTTTTTTTCTTCACCGTGCTCTACCATACTCTTGATTATTTCTATATCCAAATCTTCAACATAAAACGAACCACGAATTATATCCAAATTCTTTGGACCTAATTTGTCTGGAATAGAAAATACATAATTTTTAAAGTTTGTTTTATGAATTTTTGTCCATTTTGAAGGTTTAACTAAATTGTAAATTGTTAATTCAGTACGAGAAACTTCTTCAGGATCAAAACCAACAGCAAGAGATAAGCTACATTGAGGGTCTATATCAATCAATAGAACTTTTTCACCTGTCATTTCTGCTAGATAATATCCTAAAAGAGTAACTACTGTTGTTTTACCTACTCCACCTTTATAATTAGCAACACTAATAGCCCCGGGATGTTTTGGGGCCAAAAAAGCATTTAATTCTTTTGCCTTTATCTCATTAATAACAGGATTTGTGGCCATAAAATAGTTCCCTAATTATTAATTGGCTAACGATTGAGCTAACCGGATTTGCCACGCGCCAAAAACTTTGACTTGCCGAAATGCTCTCACTGACCGATTCATGCCCCGCGTGGCAAATTCCGTGTTAAGCGTTTTGTTAGCCCTTTTCTTCAAACCAAGTGTGAATATTATTAATAAGTTCTAACTCTTCGAGTAGATCTAATTTTTCATAAAATGTAATACCACGATTTTTGGAAATACCTATTTTATATAATTTGCCATTAATTTTTAACTCCAATATAACAAATTTTAGCTTTGCTCCTGCTTCTATTAATTCTGAATATTGATTGCTTAAATCAACGTGGTCACCAAAAATTGCAATAGTTTTTACTCTTCCCGGCGGTAGGTTTCCAAACCAATTACCAAAAACATTTTTTGCTCTTTCTAGAACTAATTTGTAATCAATTTCTTTTTGTTCTGCAATCAAAATTTTCTCTCTTTTAAAAGTTCTAATTGCATCACATGCCAATTCTTTTGGCGCTTGTATTATTAATCTTTTATATGAAGAGGAATAATATGCATTAAATTCATGAATTTCTATCAAATGGTTAAATATCCTTTCATGAAGACGATATCTTAATTTTTTATCAGTTTCATGATAAATTAAAAATTTTTCATAATCTAAAACAATCTGATTTGTTTTTGTTATTTTTGAATGTTTGTCAGACTTATTATCGTTACCTTTTGGATCTACGATTAATAATTGAGTTGAGGTGGAAACTGTATTTTTTTCAAAAGAAGGAAACTTCTCCACATAAAAAATTTGAAAACCTGTAGGCAAAATTATGCTCCAGAATTTGATAATATCATAATTTTTTCTGCCATCTGTATAAGATCTATGCTAGACGTTGATGATATACTTATAGATTTCTTATTTACTCTTACATAATTTTTTTGCCGTTTTTGATCGACATAAAAATCAACATTGAAATTATTAACTTGGCTGAGATTAACTTTCTGAATAAAAAAGCCATAATAAGGATTTTTATCTTTAAATTTTATGGTCATATTTAGTTGTTCATTAGGATTTTTTAATTTTTTTTCTATAAGTGAAATTAATTTAGCTATTTTAGATTTTAAAATAGGCATTAAGTCATTGTAATTTATATGTGAATCAAAAATTTCTATATGCAGTTGCTTTTGAATAATTCCTATGTTTTGGTTTTCTTGATCTTCTCTAATATTAAATTGGATCAAAAATCCGTCACCAATAATAGAATTATCATCTACAAATTTAATTTTATTATCAAAAATTTTACTTAATTCAGAATATAGTTGTGTTAGTAAACCTTCATCAAAATCCCCCCAAAAATCTATAGAGAAATTCCAATAAAATGATTTATTAAATATTGTAAAAACATAATGATTAATCCATAAATAATATTTTTTTACATATTTATAAAGCACTGTATGAATTGAAAAAAGTGTTGCTAATATTGTCCAAACATCTATTGGATTTTTTATAATCCAAGTAAGGTTTGATGCTATTATAATAGTAAGAACTGAAATAGTAATTATTGAAAGTAAAAAATAAATAATTCTTCTTGTGTTTTCCATAATGCCATTAAATTAAAAATTATTCATAGATTAAAATAATCACTTATTTCATTATTTCAAAATATTATTATAAAACAAAGGGCTAACATACTATCTTCTACACTTTTATCCATAGATATAACATATTCTATTATCACAAAAAAATTATGTCAAATAAATATTTTTTTACAAATATTCTACAGTTTAAAAGCAATATAACTCCATTCCTACTAAATATTAGATAGAAAACTGCTGAACAACAAGGCAGATGGTCGAAAGCTTGAATAACCAACATCAGTGTTAATCACTATAAGTTTGCCAAATAGGCTTACCAAACAATAAGAAATAACAGGGAGGATACCCAAAGTGAAAAAACCATCCTCACCAGCCCCGGAACTTACCAACTCACACTTTACAGCCTATCTAAGCCATCACGTAAAAGGCAAAAAGTTTTCTTTCTATCTCTTTTGGATCTCTCTATACTTAAAATACTCGAAAGAAAAACCAAGAGGCTCGCTCTCTGACTTTCTAGATACACTACAAAAGAATTACAAAGAATGGCAGGTAAACCAGGCTAAGCATGCCGTTACACTATTTCAAAACTTTAACCCAAAACAGACACCGGCAAAAACCCCACTAAAAAAGGAGGGATTACCCAAAAAAGAAAAATCACCCGTAAAGGCTGTTTCCCACTTCCCAAAGGAAACCTCGCCGATCTCCCGCAATCCATCTGCAGAACATACCACACCGCAAAAAATTTCAAAACCCACCCCACAGGCCATCCGCAAAACATCTCCCCCGGACTCTTCTCTTCCACCAGAACACCAAAGCCCGAACCTCAAAAACCAATGGGAATATGTAAAACGAAAACTAACCTCTACTCTGAGAACACAACACAAATCCTACCGTACAGAGAAAACATACTTAGGATGGATAAATCGTTTTGCCCTTTTTCTCAACTATAAAAATCCATCACAGGTACAAGAGTCCGATTTAAGAAACTTTCTTACACATCTTGCTATCAATAGAAAAATCTCCGCAGCAACTCAAAACCTCGCCTTTAACTCCATATATTTCTTCTACAAAAACTATCTGGGAATAACACTCTTAGATCTTAAGGGCGCAATTCGTGCCAAACTGCCCAGACGACTTCCAATTGTTCTGTCACAAAACGAGATAACCAATATTTTTTACCACATGGATGGCATATACAAACTTATGGCACAGATAATTTACGGAGGAGGGCTCAGGTTAACGGAATGCCTGTCGCTCAGAATAAAGGATATGGATTTTGAAAGAGGATGCATAATAATTAGATCAGGAAAAGGGAATAAAGACAGACTAACCATTCTGCCAGAGAATTTAAAACCCGCTGTTAAAAAACATATTCTCGAAGTGCGAAAGCTCTACGAAAAAGACAGAATAAACAACCTTCCCGGTGTTCCCTTACCCCTGGGGTTGGAGAGAAAATACAAAGGAGCATCCAAAGAATGGATATGGTACTGGCTCTTTCCATCCTATAAACTCTCAGCCGATCCGTATACAAATATCACAAGACGTTACCATCTGTATCCCACCACCCTTCAAAAAGCCTTTAAAATCGCCACAACTAAAGCGGGAATAACCAAACATGCTACAATACATACCCTCAGGCACAGTTTCGCAACACACCTTATAGAATCCGGATACGACATAAGAACAATCCAGGAACTACTCGGACACACAAGTGTTCAGACTACAATGATATACACACATGTGGCTCAAAAAAACAAGCTAGGGGTAAGAAGTCCGATAGACTCACTGATAGATTAATGTGATTGCGAAAAGACACATAACACCTTACAATTATAGTATGAAAAAAAATAACACAAGAACAATCCTGGGAATAGAAAACTTTATCAACAATCCCGAATACAAAAACTACAGAAACAAAAAACTTGGTCTTGTAACAAACCAATCGGCCATACTACCCTCAGGAACTCACACATGGGATACCCTACTCGCCTCAGGATACAGCGTAGGGGCATTTTTCGGACCGGAGCATGGTTTTCGCGGGGATGCACAGGATGCAGTAAAGCTAAATGATACAACCTACAGAGATATCCCCGTATACTCTCTATACGGTGCCAGATACAAACCGGAAACCTACATGCTAAAGGGACTTGATGTTCTTATATTCGATATCCAGGATGTAGGTTCGCGCTACTACACATACCTATACACACTGGCCTACTCTCTGGAGGCCGCGGCCGAAAATAACATCGAGTTCGTAGTAACAGACAGACCAAATCCGATAGGTTTAACATCAACCTACTCAAAGGCAAAAACAGGAATATCGGAAGAAAGAATAGTAGAAGGATTCCCCATAGACAATGATTTTGAAAGTTTCGTAGGAGGATACGGGCTCCCAAACCGATACGGGCTTACCATAGGAGAGTTCGCCCTCTATATTAAAGACAAATACTACCCGGATGCAAAGCTAACGGTAATCCCGATGGAAAACTATAACCCATCTTACTTCTTTGAAGATACAAATCTCCCGTGGGTAATGCCCTCCCCCAATATACCAACCCCTACAACAGCCTTAGTATATGCGGGGACATGTCTAGTCGAGGGAACAAACCTGTCGGAGGGAAGAGGAACAACCAGACCATTTGAAATAATCGGGGCTCCCTGGATAGACGGTGATAGTCTTCGAGAAAAACTTATGAAAGAAGAACTCCCCGGTGTCGTATTCTCTTCAACATTCTTTACCCCTCAATTCTCGAAACATGCAGGCAAACTCTGTTCCGGTATTACAATCCACGTATTAGACCGAACTACTTACAACCCCTTACTCACCGCAATCTCCGTTCTTTTCCATATAAAAAGGGATTACCCCAAACACTTCGAATGGAGAGCGGATTGGAAAAACCCAAACGAATACTTTATAGACAAGTTGGCGGGAACGGATTTACTCCGTAAAATGATAGATTCCGGCGCGGATTCTCCTGTCGGGAAAACCTCTTCTGCAGAGGATTCCACCTCAGAAAACCCAGCATATAGCGCCCCTATCGCAGGACCCTCCAAACAGCAAAACTCTCTTAAAACCCCGCGGGATATATTTCTAAGGTATAACCGTCCCTCAGAGTTCAAGAAAGAGATAAAGAAATACCTAATATATTAATTCCACTCGAAATCCGCTTGCTCCCCGCTTTTTACCCTATTAACAAGATAATTCACAACCCCCATCTCAGGCCGCGTATCAGAGAGAGCGATATCCGCACGGGGATAATCCCCGGCAAGCAAGGCGCTAAAGCTTTCCCTCACAATCCTGTCATTGGAAAAAACAGAACCAACCATTCTAACCCGGGGCTCACCATCAAAAGAAACCCGTTGTATAACACTCTTTGCAAGGAGATACAATTCTCTTCCCGCCTCCCTTAAAATACCGGCCGCCATACTATCTCCCTCTTTAGCGGCCTGTGTAACGAACCTTGCAAGCGATGCAATCTCGGCCTTTCTACCTCCGAGCCTCTCGCTTATCCGGACTTTCTCATCCCTCCGGCCACCTCTTACGCTACCACCGTGAACCCAATCGACAATCTCCTCCACGGAACCAATACCAAGTCTTTCCAGTATCAACCTCTTTAAAATCGCGGAACTAACCGGTTTAACCCCTTCGGGGGTAATCCTTCCCTCCTCTTCAAAAACCACTCTCCCGTCATACACCTTTAACAAGAGCGACAAAGCTCTAACGGCAATCCAATATGCGCTTCCTTCGTCTCCCACAATATGGCCCCACCCGCCGGAGCGTGCCGTACTGCCCAATTCATTCCTCGCAAAGGCTATGGAACCTGTACCGGCATTCACCACCACCCCAACCCCATTCGGGAACACGCTCCAAAGCGCAGATTCTCCGTCATGAATAAAGAAAAATCGGCTCCCGGAAAACCCGGCAAATACACATCCCTCACCTCTCCACTCATTCCTTATTTGTTTAAAATCTTCGACAAATCGCTCTCTCACACCCCGCCGGCCTATACCGGCAGCGGCAAACCCGACGGTCAGATTATATTCTTTCAAATCCCCCTTGAGCGCCAAATCACTTTCCAAAGCCTCCGAAACCACACGGTTTAACCTTACCAAAACATCCCGCAGTCCCTCTAAACCGGAAACCGAATAGTTAAAACCCTCGAAACTCGACTGTCTTATAACCCTAAGTTCACCCTTAAACGTTGGTGCACTCTTTTTGCGGCCATCAACTCCGGGGCCACCCTCAGCGCAACTAAACAAAAGGAAGCGGGTATTGGACGCCCCCGCTTCCACCGCAAGATAAAGATTTTTCTTCACTGGTTTCATCTTTTAATCACTCTTAAAATTCGTTCTTCTGGTATGGCATCAATCTCCGCCTCTCACAAACTTATAGGAAGAAGCAAACAGATCGCCACAGTAAAGACCTCTCGTACTAATCTCCCACAAGCCCGTATTTCCTCCCCGGTTTTCCATCTCAGAACCGCTCGCTTCTTTCCAGCCCGCACTATCCCAAAAAGTACTACTTTATAGCACCCTCGGTAAGACCCGTTATAAACTGTTTACTCAAAATAAGGAAGAAAACAATGATAGGTATTATAGCAATGTTTAGAGCCCCAAAGAGCAAATCCCACTGAACATCAAATTCACCAAAGAAGTTTTGAATCCCGAGAGGAATTGTCTTCTTAGAATCAGTATCTATAAAAATCAAGGGAAAGAAAAAATCATTCCACACACGAATAAAATTAAAGATAGTAACCGTGGCAAGAGCAGGTCTTAACAGCGGAAGATTTATCTGCCAATAAATCCTAAAAACTCCCGCACCATCAATCCGCGCGGCATCCTCCAAATCCACCGGTATACTCTTAAAAAAATTGGTCAGAAGAAACATAGAAAAAGATATACCGCCGGCCGTATAGACCAAAAACAGACTAAACAGGGTATCGTTTAAACGCAAACTTCTTATCAGCAAGAATATAGGAATAATAGCCAGCCTTACAGGCAAAACCAAACCCGCAATTATATACAGATAAACAATCCGTCTACCCGGAAAGTTAAATCTGGCAATAACATAGGCCCCCATAGAGGAGACAAGAAGAATTAGAGTGATAGAAACTGCCGAAACAATGATACTATTCTTAAAATAGGCGGCAAAATTAGCAGCCTTCCAGGCCTTTACGTAACTGTTGAGTGTCCAATGCTTTGGCAAGCCAAAGGGGTTCATGAAAATCTCACGGGTTGTCTTAAAGCCGGAGATAAACATAACCCCAAGGGGAAATATATTGATAAGTGCCCAAACAACCAGAACAATGAAGATAAGTGATTTTTGAAATGTATTTACCTTCAGCACAGCTTAACCTCCAGCCGCCCTTTTCTCTGCAAGGAAAACATAGATAATAGATATAGGAAAAACTATCAAAAAGATTAAAGTCACAACCGTTGCCCCGAGTCCCATGCCAACCTCCGAACTCCCCAGCCCACCGAAGGCAATTCGGTAGAAAAGGGTTCCGAGCACATCGGTAGCACCGGCAGGTCCGGCCTGGGTTCCCTCCATCGCAAAAACGATATCAAACACATTAAAACTCCAGATCACTTTTAAGATGGTAAGGGTTCCTATAATAGAGTAAAGCTGAGGAATTATTATCTTAAAAATGATCTGTCTTTCCGTTGCTCCGTCTATCCTCGCAGCCTCAAAGAGTTCTCTGTTTATACCTACAATACCTGCCAGAAAGGTAAGAATGTAAAATCCCATACTCCGCCATGCGTTAACCACAATTATTGTCGGAAGCGCAAGGGTAGTATCACCCAACCACGGCTTAGCCAGAAATCCCAAACCCACAAATTTTAGAAATTGATTTATAAATCCCCACTGAGGATTTAAAAGCAAGCTCCACAAAAACCCAACAATAACAATGGACAGGGTATTCGGAATAAAGTAGAGGGTCTTGAAAAAGTTATTCCCCCATATCCTCGCAGTGAGAAAGATTGCAAAAATAAGTCCGGGGATTATACCAAGTGTCCAGGAGAGAACAAAGAATACGACATTATGCCAGAGGGCTCTGTAAAACTCCCTGCTCATATAACCTGTCAGTACATTCTTGTAATTTGCAAACCCAACAAAGATCTTTTTACCAACCCCTGGCCATTTAAAAAAGCTTAAAAATAAACTACTAACAAACGGGTAGGCGATAAGCATAGTATAAATAATAAAGGCTGGAGCCAACATCCAGAGAAAAGAGTACCTCTTAAAAACGCTTTTTGTTCTAACAGCAGACTTTAACTCAATCTCACTCACAACTCAAACCCCTTTAACCTCAAAAACCTTGCCCATCCACAAAACCGTCATTTACCCCCTAATCCTACACCAAACAATTAAACAGGAGAGAAGGCGGGTTAGCAAAAAACCTAACCCGCCCTTTAACCTCTGCAAGTTTAATCACAGTTTCCCTTATTTTTTACCCATAAGAGGCTTATACCACTTAGAGACACCATCCTGAATCTCCTGGGCAAGCTGTTCCGGTGTTATCTTACCCAGATACATAGCCTGCATTCCCTCTCTAAGAATAGCATAAACAGTC
The DNA here is from genome assembly GCA_964596425.1 of uncultured Spirochaetales bacterium. GTDB lineage: Bacteria > Spirochaetota > Spirochaetia > SZUA-6 > SZUA-6 > CAZQTC01. Next base: position 10,856 of record CAZQTC010000029.1, read on the forward strand.
GGATTACCCTTCTGGAAGGGAGAACCTACCCAGTAAATATTCTTAGAAGCTATAGTATTGGCGTAGTTGTAACACTCGATAAGAATCTTATTATCCTTTGGTAATTCCACATCCTTAATAGCAGTCATCTCACCCGTGGTCTCCGAGAAAATCTTACCATACTCCGGTGTAGCTGTAAACTTAAGCACCTTTATAGCCGCTTCTTTTTGTTTGGCAGCCTTGTTTAACCCATAGGAACCATCCATATACACATACACGTATGCCTTATCTTTGGTTGTTTTAGGCGGTACGGGGAAGTACCCATAGTGGAAATCAGGATTCAACTCTTTCCAACGAGTTCCACCCCATATACCGTAGAATACCATAGCAGCCTGCCCCATCGCGAAACCAGCAGACATATCGGTAGTATCGTTCGCCATAAAATCTTTTTGATAGTAAACTTTAAGATCGTTAAGCCGCCTGTTAAGATCCACAAAGGCGGGGTCTGTAAAGGTCTTCTTACCGGCAATAAGTTCCCCTATCCACTTCTCGCCAAGGATGCTAACCCCGGTCATAGCATGCTGCATTGCAAGTGCCCATGCAGATTTTCCGGGAATCATAAAGGGTGTAACACCATTGGACTTGAGAGTCTTACATATATCAAGTAACTGATCCCAGGATTTAGGTTCCTTAAGCCCGTACTTATCAAAAATATCCTTGTTATAGAAAATTCCGACAATCTGATTGGCAAAGGGAACGCCCCATGTTTTCCCTCCGCTTCTAATGAAACTTAGCGTAGTCTCGGTAAAGTGACTGAAATCAACAATTCCGTCCAGATTCTGAATGTAACCCGCATCTATTAGGGACTGGGTTCTCTGACCGGGCAACCTTCGCGTTAAAAAGATATCAGGACCGGTACCACCCTGAAGCGAAAGGGCAACCTTAGAATCGTACTCCGTAGGCTTTATAGGGTTATACTTTATCTCAATATTCTCACCCTTTGCCTGGAGTGCGGCCTGGACCTTTTCCCACACAGGCTTATCCTGTGTCCTCCATCCCCAAATTGTAACGGTTACCTTTCCCCCGGTGCTCGCCTTCTCCTTGCTTCCGCCGGCAAACACCACCACACCCGTTACAAGCATTAGAACCAATAAGACGCCTATTATTTTTCTCATATTTAACCTCCTATTTTTTTCCCAATTATATATTGAAGTAGATTTTTTGTCAAAAATATTTTTAATAATTCTCTCAAAAAAATGAAAAATTTTTTCGAAAGAGACCGCTCTTGAATTGTGCAGCCCAAACATCCGTGGTACACTTTTCTAATCATGAAAGACACAAAAGAAAATGCCAACACTAACATCAAGGCAACAAACGAAGGTCCAACAATCGAAAGTACCCTAAACGCCGGGATAACCAACAAGGTATTCCCCGGACTTGTCTTATATATCGTAAGGGATGAAAAACTGGTATTCAAATCGATAAGGGGTTACCGTTCCGTTCATCCGGACAAACTCCCAATGAAAGAAGACACCCTCTTCGACCTGGCATCAATTACAAAACCTCTGGCCACTACCCTAACGGCCCTGAAAATATTTGAAGAGGAAAGAATAAAATTGGAAACACCTGTCTCTCACTTTCTAAACCCCAGAGAATCGGAACATCTCCTTGCCAGAGCCAAGAGCTACGTAGAAAAAATTACTCTCTTTCACCTACTAACCCACACCTCAGGATTCCCTCCGGTACCGGATATCTACAAACACTTTAGAGAAACCAAGACTATCGATCCCCTTAACGCTCGTAAACTACTCCTGGAGGTAACTCCGACAAATGAACCGGGTAAGGAGATCATTTATAGCTGCACGGGTTTTCTATACCTGGGCTACATACTGGAGAGAATCACAGGTGTAAGGCTGGGAACCCTATTCGAGAAGTTAATAGCAGAGAAAGCCGGTATAAAGAATCTAACCTTTCTTCCAACTCGCAGCAGCCTCTACTATAAACGATTTATTCACTCAAGAGAAAACACCAAGACATGGGGAGAAGAAATTCCTACAAATCCACCCCAATCCCTAGCAGAAAAGATCACAACAGAAAAAAACTTTGCCTGCACGGAGTACTGCAAATGGCGAAAACGATGGATATGCGGGGAGGTTCACGACGAAAATTCGTACTGCTTTGGGGGAGACGGGGGAAACGCAGGTCTGTTTGGAACAGCAGAGGCTGTGGCATCGATACTCAGGATATTCACAGAAGAGGGATGTATAGGAAACACAAGGATCCTAAGCGAGGAGTCAATCAAACTAATGACAAAACGGGCTGTTTCCCATAATGGTCAAAACAGAAGTATAGGCTTTATAATGCAGGGAGAAAATGCACCGTGCGGTCCGCTCTACAGCAGAGATTCTTACGGGCATACAGGTTTTACAGGGACAAGCGTATGGATAGAACCAGAGTTAAACCTTAAAGTAATACTCTTAACCAATAGGGTTCACTACGGGAGGGAAGAAACAGCAGAAAAAATAAAAGAGTTTAGAGTAAGACTCCACACAGCGATATACAAAACCTTTGCCTAATCGATAACAATACCGAAGATTATATCCTCACCCCAAGTCCCGGCCCTTGAGGGAGAGAAAGAACCCCCAGCACCGCTCCCGTTTCGTTAACTACTTGAAACGACTCTAACCCTACAGCAGGTTTGTTCTTTACCAGGAATGGGGAATCAAGATCAACGTAATCACACTCCCTCGAAAGATAAGCCGCTGCGGCAATGCCAACATTACTCTCTATAAAGCACCCCATCATAACTCGAAGGCCTACCTGTTTTGCAAGCCTTACCGCTCTAAGGGTAGAAACTGGACCACCAAATTTTCCAAGTTTTGCAACTATACCTCCTATAACATCTAAGTTGCCGGCTCTTGCCATACAGCTTAGGCTCTCAACCTCAGCAAAGCTCTTTACACTCTCATCCAGGAAAACGGGAATGGATTTCTCATGGGGAAAACCTCCCGCATGCTCACCCTCAAACTCAGCCCAAAACTCTTCTATTTTGGCCATACCCCAATCAACTGGCTCCTCCACAAACTCTATCTCAAAACCCTCCCCTAACAATCTGTACAAACCGAGAAACTTCTTACATAAATCCCCAAAACCACACCCGCTCCAGCCTTGATTTACATCAACCGAAAACCTGAAGATCCTATCAACCCGAAATCTCTCCCTTAAACTTAAAAGGGCCTCGGTAAGCACCTCAACATCACTATCAAATCCAAGCTTTAGTTTAACGAGCGGTTTCTTTACGCTTCGCAACCTCCCCTTCCCAGCCCCCTCTTTTTCCATCCTATAAAGTTTCTCAATACTACCAACAATCCCCTCAACATCCCTCTCCGCCACGGTAAGAGAGGTTACAACCTCAAATCCCCTTCTAACCCTCCCATCCTCAAAATTAACACCAACATACTCCCCAAAACTCTTTCCAAGAACCCTCGATGAAACATCCAGCAGAGCGGTGGTAACGGCACATCTTGAAAAACCAGACAATCTTCCTATACCCAGATTTTCAAAAAAGCCGTCCAATATCTCGAGTCTATCTCTAATTTTCCACCTTCGCCATTCTTCCGTTAGCACCCCGATTACTCTATCTAAGACTAACTCTTCTAAGAACTCCTCTATCTCCCCCACAAGCGAGGTAGCGGGCGGATCCTTATCACTAACGTACTTATCACTAACGTAATAGGGGACAACAGGTGCCTCTCCCAAACCACTCACTCCCCTGTACTTGATAACAACCACAACAGTGTCCCTGTGCAGCGAGACACCATGGGCTATCTTAAAGGGAGATTTCAACTCCAATCTGAAGCTTTTTATCTCAAAATCCAAGTCCTTCCCCACAAAAATCTTCAAACCCCCACATATTTATAAAAATAATTTACGTTTTTTTTAATTTAATATAGAAAAATATTTTTGACACTGGTATTATAATCGCATAAAATAATATAGAAGGTCAACAATAATGGGATACCTTGAAGAACTTACGACAGAACAACCAAACCCAAACTCAATTGGCATAGATAAAAAAAGCACACTTGAGATACTAAAAATCATCAACAGCGAGGATAAAACGGTACCACTTGCGGTGGAGAAGGAAATACCAGCAATTGCCAAGGTGGTCGACATAGTGGTAGAATCCTTTAAAAAGGGGGGTAGGCTCTTTTATGTCGGAGCGGGCACTTCGGGAAGATTGGGGGTTTTGGATGCGGCGGAATGTCCCCCAACTTTCGGTACCCCACCGGAAATGGTTCAGGGGATAATAGCAGGGGGAAGGGAGGCTCTGGTTAGGGCTGTCGAATGGGCGGAAGACAAGGAAATCGAGGGGAGAAAAGAGATAAACAGACGGGGCGTAGATGAAAGGGACGTGCTAATTGGGATTACGGCAAGCGGCCAGGCACCATTTGTAATAGGAGCAATGAAACAGGCGCGGGAGAACGGAGCAAAGGTTGTTGCTCTTAGCTGTAACAAAACCTCAAAAACCTTTAACCATGCAGATTATAAGATATACATAAATGTCGGCCCGGAGATAATAACAGGCTCAACAAGGATGAAATCCGGCACGGCTCAAAAACTTGTCTTAAATATGATCACCACAACCTCAATGATTAAATTGGGTAAGGTATACAACAATTTGATGGTAGATCTGGTGCCTGTAAACAACAAACTGGTAGAGCGCTCGAAGATGATAATCTCCATCGCAACTGGATGCGACAGAGAAACGGCAGAGAGGGCCTTTAAAGAATCAAACATGAAACCAAAGGTTGCGATTGTTATGGTACTCCTCGGGGTCTCAAGGGAAGAGGCGGAAAGGCTCCTGGGAGAGAACGATGGGAGGATAGGTCTCGCAGTAGATTCCTACAGAACGAACGAGCGAAAGGGGAACCCAGATCCCCATAGAACCTCAGAAAAACCCTCCGACTCCAATACACTTTTGGGAAACACCCCGAACTCTCGCGAAACCCCATAGGGAGTGTGTAAGAGAAGGTGAAGATAGCAGTTCTAATAAAACAGGTTCCGGAAACAGATAACTTAAGACTCGACGAGAAAACGGGAACCGTTATAAGAAAGGGGATCGAATCCATAGTAAACCCCCTTGATCTATACGCAATAGAGACGGCCCTTAGAATAAAAGACAATTTAAACAACACCACTATCACGGATTCATCAGAGGGAAAAACCAAAAAAACGGAAGAACAAGATACGACCGTTACCGTTATAACAATGGGTCCCCCCGATGCCGAGCGTGCTCTAAGAGAGGCACTATCCATGGGGTGCGACAACGGAATCCTTATAACGGGGAGAGAGTTTGCAGGTTCCGATACCTTCGCTACCTCTCTAGTACTCTCCAGGGTCATACTACAGGGAGTTTCTACCGAGAGTCTAAACCTCGACAACTCACACCACAAGCTCCCCTTCGACCTGATTCTCTGTGGCGAGAGAGCCACAGACGGAGATACGGGCCAGGTAGGCCCTGCCGTTGCCTCATTCCTTGAGTTACCGGTAGTAACCTATGTATCCAGAATAGGGGTAAATGCCGATACGGTAGAGGTTGACAGAATCGTGGAGGACGGGGTAGAAACCTACAGAGTGACACTTCCCGCACTCATAACCGTTTCAAAGGCAATAGGAACTCCCAGGCTTCCAACCCTTTCCGGCAAAAAGCGAGCCAAAAAAGCAGAGATAAAGATTGTTAATTTCACAGAGGAATTATTCAAGCAGGAAGAGGTAGGACTCAAAGGATCTCCAACCAGGGTTGTAAAAATCTTTCGTCCTCAGATAAAGAGAAAACCCACAATAGTAACGGTAAAAAAAGAGGCCGACATAGAGATAGCCGTAGACAGATTAATAAATTTCATAGCCGAAGATATCGATACCACCGAATAAGAGACGATCGGGGAAGAGGAATGATAAAAATATTTACACTTGCAGAGGTAGAAGATAAAAAGATACAACGCGTCTCCTACGAACTTATAAGATGGGCAAAATCGCTCTGTGATTGCGAAAACACAGAGGTTGTCTCTATCCTGCCCGGAGAAGCAAACAATCCGGAAGAACTATGTTACAGAGGTGCCGATAGGGTAATACATATCAACGACAGACGCCTGAATCACTTTCAGCCGGAGATTCTTAAAAGTGTACTCTACCACTTAATCAAGCTAGAGACCCCCAATATCCTCCTTGCAGCGGCTACAACAACGGGAAGAACGATAATGCCGTACCTGGCGGTAAAACTAAAAACCGGCTTAACGGCGGATTGCACACAATTAAAGTACGATTGTTCTACCGGAAAACTCCTCCAGACAAGACCCGCTGTAGGGGGGAACATTATGGCAACGATAGAAACTGTTTTCGGAAAACCCCAGATGGCAACAGTAAGACAAAACTCCAAAACTCCTATGGAGATAGATAAAACGAGAAAGCCAAATATAGAAGAGACAAAACTTCCGGAGGAGATGTTTAATTCAAGGATAACCTTTATAGGAAAGAAAAAATTCACCGAGGAAAAATCCATTCAGGAGGCAAAGATTATAATATCAGGCGGGAGGGGACTCAAGAAAAAGGAAAACTTTATTTTAATAGAAGAGATTGCAAACCTTATCCATGCAAGTGTGGGAGCCTCCAGAGAGGCGGTGGACAGGGGATGGATAGACTATCCCCATCAGGTAGGCCTTAGCGGAAAAACCGTTAACCCCAAACTCTACATTGCCATAGGCATATCGGGGGCAATACAACACCTTGCCGGGATGCAAACCTCCAAAAAAATCGTTGCCATAAACAACGACCCGGATGCACAAATTTTTTCGGTCTCGGATTTTGGCATCGTAGGAGATCTCTTTGAGATACTTCCAATCCTAAAAGAGAAACTAATCGAGAGAATACAAGTAAAATCAGGCGGAAAGACAAAATGAAGGCTTACAACCGTTTAACAGAGGAATTGGCCGATCAACTAAGAAAAATCGTCGGTAATAAACACGTAATATACAACGACCCCGAGAGGCTCGAGGTCTACTCCCACGACGAGGTAGCGGAAAAAGAGTACTTCGCAATGCCCGAGGCAGTAGTAAAACCAAAAACAAAAGAAGAGATAGTAAAGATTGTCAAGCTTGCAAACAAGCATCTTATTCCCATTACCCCAAGGGGTGCAGGAAGCGGATTATCCGGAGGGGCTATTCCCGTTTACGGAGGGATAGTTCTATCCTTCGAGAGAATGAACAGGATAATAGAGATAGATCTCGAGAACATGATGGTTGAGGTAGAGCCCGGGGTTGTTACAAACCATATAAACGAGGTGCTAAAAAAACACAATCTTATGTTTGCCGGTTACCCCATGAGCCTAGAAACCTGCTTTATAGGCGGGAACGTTGCAGAAAATGCAGGGGGAGGAAAGGCCATAAAGTACGGAGTAACCTCGAGATACATAACGGGAATCGAGGCGGTAACGGGGAAGGGCGAGGTAATAAAACTCGGCGGAAGGGTAAGAAAGGACGTTACGGGCTACGACTTGATACACCTTCTAACAGGTTCCGAGGGAACACTCGCTATATTTACAAAGATAACACTTTCGCTCCTTCCCATTCCCGGGGCAACCACGGTACTTCTTGCCCTGTTTAAGAGTACAGAAGAGGCAATATCCGTCGTACCCAAACTCTTAAGCGTAGGAAAGATAATTCCCACAAGTATAGAGTACATGGACAGGCTCTCCGTAGTAACCTCGTGCGAATACTTAAACGAGGAACTCCCTTACAGAGAATCGGAGGCAATGCTCCTTCTGGAACTCGACGGAAAAACACGAGAAGAGGTAGAGCACGACTACGAAACGGTGGGGGATATCTGCATCAAGGAAGGGGCTTTTGAGGTATACGTTGCAGATAACAGAACTACCATAGAGAGAATCTGGAACATACGAAGAAATATTGCAGAGGCCTTTAAGGTAAAATCTCCATTTCAGAGCCTCGAGGACATCGTAATACCAACCGCCTCCATACCGGAGTTTATGAAATCCCTAAAAAAACTATCCCAGAAATACAAGGTCGCAATCCCCTGCTACGGACATGCAGGTGACGGGAATCTTCACGCTACTGTCGTAAAGCCGGAAAACTGGAGTATGGATGAATGGAGAGAAAAACTTGAGATAATACTAAGGGAACTCTACGAGATAACGGCGTATTTCAATGGGAAAATTTCCGGAGAGCACGGAATAGGGAATAAGAGAAAAAAATACATCGGGATAAACCTATCTTCCGAGGTGATAAATCTTATGAAGGGAATAAAGAGAGTATTCGATCCCAATAATATCCTAAACCCGGGGAAAATCTTTCCGGATTAATCCCAGGAGCCCGCCCGGGCAACCCAACCCTTTCCGGATTAATCCTTCCCGATTAATCCTTTTTAGGCTTTAAAGCCTCGGAGGTTCTCTCCAATCTGCTCAGTATATTCTTAGAATGCCTGGAGGCCATTATAGAAAAGATGATATCTATCATTACAAGTTGAGAAATTCTGGATGTCATAGCTCCCTCCCTTATAAGAGGTTCTGCAAATGGTACGTAGAGCTTTAAATCTGATATTGAAGAGATTGTATTGTTACCGAACCTGGTAAGACTAATAGTATAGGCACCTGACTTCCTGGCCTCCATCAAAGCCTGAACCACAGGTGGGGTTTCTCCCGAATAAGAAATGGCTACAGCACAGTCTTTCTCTGTTAAACCACATGCAGATGTAACCTGAAGATGGGCATCCTGCGTATAGGAACACTTTATTCCAATTCTGAGTAACTTTTGATACAGATCTAAAGCAACAATCCCGGAGGCACCCACACCGTAGATATCTACCCGTTCCGCATTGTATATCTTAGCCGCAGCCTCAACAAGATCGTCAACATTTATCATCTGTAAAATTGCTTCCATCACTTTTTCATTATTGTGAACTATCGATCTTGAAATCTCCTCGGCAGACAACCCGGGTTCTATGTGAAGGAAGGTTTTAGTATCTTTATTCTTCGATATATCCCAGGTAACCCTAATCTTTAAATCCTTATACCCGTTAATACCAAGACGCTTACAGAGTCTCACAACAGCGGCAATACTGGAACCGCATTCCTCGGCAACCTCCGTAATACTAAGGGTTATAAACCGCTCGGGATTCTCGAGTATGTATCTCGCTATTTTCTGTTCGGCCTCCGGTAAACTGGATAGGGATTCTTCGAGCAACAACAAACCACTCTGGATATGCATAATAAAACCACCACCATTATTTTATTAGAACCATTCTAGCACCATAAAAACACAAGTGTCAATTTGTGAGGGAGAGGCTTTAAAACTAAACTTTAGCCGAAAACTCAATCCTTATAGTTCTATAGCTAAACAACTCCTCCCCGGGTAAACTAAAAGATATCACGCCCTTCCCTATTTTTAACCGGGGATTAAAGCACCACCCCTTTTCACCCCTATCGGAAAAAGGAACAAACCAATCGGCTCCCCGCGCTTGAAAGAGATAACAATTTAGATACAGTCCGTAAGAAGCATCGTCACTATTGGGAAGCCCCACCGTATTATTCTTCCTATCGATTATGAGTATATCCCGTAAGTACGGTTTTTTATCAGTCGGGAGCCAGAGAATCAACATATCCACGCTACTGCCGTCCACAAGTCTATCCATTTTGAACATCTTCGCCTTCGGAGCAAACACCTCGTCAACGTATATTCTACACTTAACCGCTCTCAATACCTGACCCATACCAAAGAGAGGCTTAAACAACAATCCGTCGGTTCTAAAAACCTCAAAAGAGAAAAACACAACAATCGTTGCAACAAGTATAAAAATTGGTATCGATATCAGTGTTTTCTTTAACATTCCCCTCATAAACATTCCCCTCATACAGAAAGAGTATACATCAAGGGAATACCTTTGACCATTGCCCTCGGGCTAATTATCGGGTAAGATTTTCAACAATTGTTCCATCGGATAACAGACAAAATTATAGAAGGGGGAGAGAGTTTGAAAATTACAGATATAAAAATAACTACACTTCCGCTTACACTTCACAGACCCGTAGTACTAACATTTGGCACAATCAAAAAGAGCCAATCCGTAGTTGTAAAGGTAGAAACGAACACCGGAATATACGGGATAGGAGAGGCTGCTCCCTTCGGCCCGGTGACAGGGGAAACCACAGAAACCGTACTTACCGTACTAAAGCTTTTAAAAAACCACCTGATAGGCCAGGACCCACTCGCCCTTCAAAGAATCAATCATACCTTAAAGGGTGCAATCGCCCTCAATACCTCAGCAAAGGCGGCAATAGACATAGCACTCTACGACATATACTCGAAAGTCCTTGATGTTCCACTCTACGTAGCACTCGGGGGAGAATCGGACAAAGTAGAAACCGACATTACACTCTGGATAGCCCCCGTCAACGAGATGCTAAAAGAGATAGAAAAATACCTGAAGGAGGGCTTTAAAATATTTAAACTGAAGGCGGGAATAGATTCAAAGAGGGATATAGAATTAGTAAAATCTATACGAGAAAACTTCGGAGAGGAACTCATTCTAAGGATGGACGCCAATCAAGGATGGAACCTCACAGAGGCAATAGATACAATCAACACTCTAGGCGAGTACAAAATCGAACTTATAGAGCAACCCATACCCCTGTGGGATATAGAGGGACTAAAGAGGATAAGGGAAAAAGTAAGGGTCCCTCTAATGGCAGACGAAAGTTTATTCACTCCTGAGGATGCAATAAGGCTTGTAAGAGAAAATGCCGTTGATCTGTTCAACATAAAACTCATGAAATCGGGGGGACTCTTTGACGGAACAAGAATTAATACCATAGGAGAGGCCGCCGGAATCCAGTGCATGGTAGGTTGTATGATGGAGAGCCCCATATCAATAACAGCGGCAGCTCACTTTGTAGCGGCAAACAAAAACATTACACGTTGCGACCTTGACAGCACGTTCCACAGTAGCCAGGACAGGGTAACAGGGGGTGCCGATTTTAAAGGTGGAATGATTACACTCCCCGACACACCCGGTATAGGTGTGGATATAGATATATAGATATAGACATATAGACCAATTTATACCAAGGAGATTCTACAATGTCTCACTACCTTCTCTACAAATCCGGCATATTAATGGGGAAAATTATCGTTGATAGCGATATCACCCCCTCTACTCTTAAAATCGAACTCTACAACGAATATACAAATAGCTTCTCTCAGGCAAAACCTGTAAATGACGCTTTAAACAAGCACCTTATAACCCGATTCGGATTGGACCTTATAAAACTGTTTTCTAAAAAGAAGTACTATGCGACCCTAACCGTCAAGAACCGCGAGCACTTTACAACAGAAGAGGGAGAAAAATATTCAAGGGCAAGCAAACATCTCTGGCTACAGAGGGAGAAACAATTTCCGATTGATATAATAATCAGTAATGATGAGGTAGTAGGCTACATAACCGCTACCAGAGAGAGCATAACCTTCATAATCAGAGATGACATGTTGCATCTATCCCCCCTCTCCTATTGGGAAGAGGCCAATACAAGGCCCCTCTACGGGATAGCTAGAAAAAAGAACTTCATGGTAGAGATGTCAGACGGAACGAAACTTGCTACCGATCTGTGGATGCCCCTGGGATTAGAGAGAGCACCGGTGGTACTGGTAAGAACCCCATACGGTAAAACATGGCAGGCACAGGCCTATAAACCCCTTGTAAACAGAGGATTTGCCCTGATAGTTCAGGATGTAAGGGGAAGAGACGATTCTGAGGGAGAGTGGATACCATTCTACTACGAGCGAGATGACGGTTACGATTCTATAGAGTGGATAACAACTCAACCCTTCTACAATGGCAAACTGGGAATGATAGGAGCCTCCTACAGTGGTTTTGTCCAGTGGGCAGCGGCCTCCTCCGGGACCCAGAAAATCGATGCAATGGTAAGCATAGTAACCGCGGGATGCGCCTTTATCGATATCCCGAGAAGAGGGGGAGGCCTCGTATCCGGGAGTCTTGTGTGGGTATTTGCCATGTCAGAGAGAAGAGTAAATTTCGAACTAATGAAGAGGGACGACTGGGACAGGATACTGGATATAAGGCCGGTTATAACAATTCCCCAGAGGGTTCTAAACAGGAGAGTAGAGTTTTTCGAGATGTGGTGTAAAAACGAGGGCTATAACGACTTCTGGGAAAAGCAGGATTGGTTCTCCAGACGGGAAAACATCAAGGATATTCCAACTCTCATTGTCTCCGGATGGTACGATGATAACGGTATGGGAACCACCCAGGCAATCGATATTATAAACGAGAAAAGAATTTCGCGTTACAGGATAGTACTGGGTCCCTGGATGCACAGGGCAAATTCCACAAGAGACATAGCCGGAATAGACCTTGGTAACGATGCCATCAGGTATGATCTGGATTTTGAATACTACAATTGGCTCTACACCCACCTCGCGGATAATCCCAAATCTGTCAATCATACTTCACAAAGCGACGATACAAAGGGGGAGAGAAACAACATCGTTCAGTACTACCTAACCGGTGAAAACAGGTGGGTAACGGATACCAGATGGCCCCCCTCCAACACGCAAGAGATAGAACTTTACCTAGGCAAAGACCTGCTTCCGGATAACGCTCCCTCACTTACCAAAGAAGTATCCTACACCTACGACCCCGAGAACCCCGCACCCAATATAATAGATATATCCACAAACGAACTAAGCACACCGGCAGACTACAGCGAAGTGGAAAAACGCCCCGACGTTGTAACCTTTACATCGCTACCCCTCGAAAAACCCTTAAGCGTGGCCGGGGAGATATATGTAGAGTTTTACGCCTCATCCACGGCTCCGGACACCGACTGGGTGGTAAGAATTACCGATGTGTACTCGACAGAGACATCGCAAGAATCGTCCATCAATGCGGCCAATCGCTCAATCAAGGTTGCAGAGGGTTTTTTAAGGGCAAAGTACAGGGAGAGCTTTAGAGATGAAAAATTAATGAAGCCTGGAGAAATATACAGATTTAAGATACGAACCTCAAAACTAGCACACACATTTAAAGCGGGACATATGATACGTTTGAGCATTACCTCGAGCGCAAAGAACTATCTTTTCCCCAATAGCAACACGGGTAGAAACCCGGCTCTGGAAACCCAATTCGTAGAGGCAACCAATACAATTTACTTTGGCAAAAAGTACCCCGGTAAGATTGTAATCCGAGAGATAAAATGGTAACTTCTACATCGGCCATGGAAAGAATCTATTGGGAGAAAACCCTAAATATTACATCTAAGAGAACCAAGCCGACAGTTCAACTAAAAACCCTAAGAGAGTTTTTTCTCTCCTCCTGTAGTAGAGAAAAGTATATAGACAGAGCAATAGACTTTTATATAAAACACGGGGAAGAGTTTACAGGGATATCCTCTCTAATTGAAACAAAGAAAAAACTTCTTGCATTTTACGATGGAAAGAGCAAACGCTCGAACAGAGAAGAGCACATGTCGATGGCAGTTCTAAAGAACCACCTTGCCATAAGTCTTGCAGAACCGGAGATTATTCCCAAGATCCTTGCTACATGGGAAAACGAGAAAAGGATAGATCCCAGGATTCGAGGTGACTTTCATATCCACACTGAGTTTTCCGATAGCCTGGGTACAACGGAAGAGGTAATAAAAACGGCAAAAATTCTCGGATACTCCTGGATAGCTCTCACCGATCATGCACTCACCACAAACAGAGACTATACGATGTCTGCCGATAAGTTCTTTAAGCGAAAGGAGATCTCGGAAAAAATAGCCCCCGCCCTGGGGATAAGGGTGTACCAGGGGATAGAGGCAAATATCCTTGAAGATGGTAGCCTTGATATCCCGGAGGAAATAGAGAGTCATCTCGACCTAGCCATTGTAAGTCTGCACAAAACATACAATCAACCCTATAGAAAGATACTGGAAAGGATAGAGAGAGCACTAAACGAAAACCCGAGGGTTATTGCCCTAACTCACCCATTCTTTGCAATGGATGTGACAGAGCAAAGGGTTAACGACATACTGGATATAGTGGAAAAAGCGAACAAAGCGGTAGAGATAAACCTATTTCCCATATACTTTAAGGGTAATAAGCTGTTATTTTCTACCGCTATGAAGAGAGGAATAAAAATTATATTCTCAACCGATGCACACTGCCCAAAGGCTCTCTACTCAATGAAATTTGCAAATAGTTTTCTAAAAGGAATAGATACCACCGGTATTCTAAACCTTTACGATAATCTTCAAGGGGTTATACCATCCTCACACACCCGTAGTAATCTCTAAAAACCTCAAAATAGTTCTCTCTGTAGCTTTTAAGGGCCTCCGGCAGAAACTCCATTACAGAGGAAGCTGTAACGGAATCCTCTCCCATCCTCTCTGCGGCAATATCACCGGCAAGACCATGGATAAACACCCCGGCTTTAACAGCCTCCACAGCATCGAGCCCTAGCCCAAACATTGCCGCAATAACGCCCGTTAATACGTCACCGGACCCCGCAGTTGCCATACCCGAGTTCCCACTCGGGTTTACAAACACCCGTCTAAACCCACCATCTTCCTCTCTGCTTTCATCCGTACTACCTACCCCGATCAGGGAATGGGCCCCCTTTAAAACCACTATCCCGGGTTTAGCAATAGCAGTTAGACGAAAAATTTCATTTAAAGCCCCCAGTTTATCGGAAACTACCTCTTTCGCACCCCAACCTATAAGCCTCGATGCCTCCCCGGGATGGGGTGTAAGAATTGTGGGATAGCCTCTCCTCAAAATATCCGAGATCCTTCCATCCCCGCCGGCAATGGCACTCAAACCATCCCCATCGATTAACACGGGTTTTTCCACACCAGTCACAAAATCACGTACCAATCTCGCAGTCTCCTCGTTAAGCGAAAGCCCGGGACCTATAACAACAAAATCAACCCCTCCTGCAGTCTCGAGAAGCCGCTCAAGGTTACCGTAGGATATGCTCCCCGTGGCTGTCTCTTTTAGAGGTAGCATTACAATCTCACTTCCCCTCATAGAAACAAAGGGAGCCACGGACTCAGGGGTTGCAAGTCTTGCATATCCTCCACCGGCTCTCATAAAGGACAGAGCGCTAAAGAGAGGAGCACCGTAATAATTTTTAGCACCAGCTATAAACAGAACATCACCAAAACTTCCCTTATGACCATCCGGGTTTCTGGGAGGAAGAACAGACGGGACATTGATCTCAACCTGCAAGTTTTCAGCATTGTACAAATCGGGGGGAAACGATATATGGGTGAGATACAACTTACCACAGTACTCGTAACCCGGATAGAGAATATTGCCAAGCTTGGGAAGACCAAAGGTAACGGTATAGCTGGCCTTTACCGCTACACCCATAACTCTCCCGGTATCCCCGTTTACCCCTGAGGGAATATCCACACTAAACACGGACCTCCCCGATTCTCTTCCGTACCGATTTATAAGCTTGATAACATCCCTGTACAGTCCGGAAACCTCACGGGCAATTCCGGTTCCAAGAATTGCATCAACGACCCCATCGCATCTCTTAAGATAATCCTCCGCCATAGCAAGGAATCCCTCGGAGGCAGATTCAATCACATCGACACCCAACCTATACAGAATCTCGTAATTACCAAGTGCAGAACTCCCCAGCTTTTCCCTCTTTCCAAGGAAAAAAACCCTCACCCCCGCCCCAAGCGAGAAAAGCTTCCTCGCCACAACAAATCCGTCTCCACCATTGTTACCGGAACCACAAAATATGGCAAAATTCAGATTAGAAAAATCACCGCTGGCAAACACGGGACTTACACTACGATAAGTCTCCAGGATAACATTACTCACAGCGTTTCCCGCATTCTCCATCAGGATCGTATCCGGAATGCCAAACTCCTCTATAGCTCGCCTATCCATATCCCGCATCTGCGAGATACTACTTATCTTCATACCACACATCTTCATCTTAGACCCCCGAAGAGAGATAACTAAAAGGTTATTTTAAAGAAAAACAATTTTCAAGGGGAGTCACACCGGAGTACTTCAGATTCTAAAACACATGAAAGAGGCCAAGCGGGATGGTGTGCACTCAATTCCTACAATTAAAATAGGTAACAAAACTTTTAACGGAGTCCCTCAAAGAGAAGAGTTTGAAAGGCTTATATCCGAGGCTGTTTGAATGAATACAAAGCTAGAGTCCCTTAGAATCCAAGAACAGCAATAGCACCCCCCCGCAACAGTTAGCGTAAAACCAAACGATCATACCGATGCACTAAAACATATTGAGGAACATTCCGGTAAAGAAGGGCACAAGCCACACAAACCAGACAAAGATACTAAACTTGTGGAAGGCCTTAAGCTTTTCCTCGTTCTTTCCAATTAATACAACGGTGGCCCACACGGCATGAAAGGCCATTAGAAGAATAGCGATAACCCCTGTTATTCCATGGATGTTAAATGTAAAACTTTTCGCCATAAAACTCATCAGGGTAGTACCGCTGGTATCAAAAACAAAGCCTATCCAGAAAAAAACAAGGTGCCATCCCTTTAAGATACCGGTAAACTTTTCTCCCCATACACCGATGGAATAGCAGACAAGGGCCAATGTAATAAAAATAACAGAAAAGACTAACGTAAAAATACCTCCTTAATACACCTATTATATCAACTATAACGGCAATGCTCTAAGCTTTCCACCTACACATCCACTTCCAAGAGAAAAACTCTCCCTACCAGAGGGATAAAAACTACCCTTTAGCCAGAAATCCTCATCCATTGGAACAAAGAGAACCTCCCCTCCACCCTTAATACCATAGGGATTCTTACCAAAAACAACCAGAGGCAAACCTTTCACATCCAACACCTGTCCGGCATCCAGATTTGGGCCTCTAAAATTACCTCTATAGCCAACATACACGGCAAAATCCGCTTTACCCATCAGAGCAACAAGCCTCTCCCTTAGCCCATCAGATTTAGCCAATCCCTCGTAGAAGCTTTTAACTCTTCTCATAAGATAGCCACTGTTTCTTCCATTCCAAAGAAGGGTAACCCGAACATCATTTCTCCTCCTATAATCCTTAAGTACGGAGATTATCAATCTCTCTATCCCACTACCGTAATCTCTAACCACTCCCTCCGGGTTTACAAGAACATCAACCCCACCTATTTTAAGAGCATCCTCCAGAATATCCCTAAGAGAGGATAATCCCTCCACTCCCGAAGAAACCCTGTCTGCAACCCGATCTGTGGAGGCAGTCTCGCAACCTACCACCCACATACCAAAACTTCCCTCTCGCTTTAAACGGTAAACCTCCGTATAGGCAACGTTGTTCGTATCCTCTACACTACCAACAATTACAACAGTTTTTGTAGAACCACCGTTCGAGGGATCATCGAAAAATCCAATAAGGGAACTATCCAACTCCAACCACTCAAAACTAACCCTTTCAACCCCCTCTACCCCTCCCTTCACATCACTCATCCGAGACCCATCAGAGACGTAGGGGATAATATTCAAGCCTCTATCCCTCCCCCATTCTACAAACGTATCTATTGCTTCTGCGGCCAATAGGGGAGAGAGATACATCACGGGAGCCTTAACAGAGGAAAGCATATCATTCAAGCGTGAACGTACATCTTCCGGCGAAAGCTCTCTGGAACCTTCAAGTGAATCAATTATCCCGGCATCTCCCCCCATAGATCCCTCACCAAAGGCTAACATCTTATCAACATAGGGGTAATTCAAAAACTCATGCCCAAATCTACCGCGCTTACAGAGCTTTCCCCCGTTAATTTCCCTTGAACTTCCTAATCCGGACGTGATACCACTCCCCACAGAGAGCTCCACAGCAGGCTCTATTCCCCTACCGGAACTAACCGCCCTCTCCGTAACACGGGTTAAGAGGGAGCCATGATAATGATACTCTACAGCACACCCCAATGAGCAGAGAGAACAGAAACCCTCCTCTATTCTTTCCGTTAGCGGGGCGGTTTTACCGTTCTTGCCAAGGGGAACCTTCTCCGTCAGTGCACCGACAGGACAAGCAGAAACACACTGTCCGCAGCTTATACATGTATCCTCCTCTCCAAAGGGGACATCAAAGGTTGGAACAACCTCGGAGGAAAACCCCCTATACATATAGCCAAGTGCGCCAATACCCTGTACCTCAAGACATATTCTTATACACCTTGCACAGAGGATACACTTGGACGGATCCCGTTCTATAAAGGGATGACTCTCATCAATGGGATGAACCTTCACCTCCCCCAAAAATCGTGTGGCAATCGCACCATACTCATCGGCGTACTTCTTAAGCTTGCATTCGTTTACATCCTTACATCCACACTCAAGACATCTATTAGCCTCCGCCACAGCGGTTTCCTCATCATACGCAAGCTCTATCTCTTTAAAGGAGTTACGGCGTTCCTCAAGAGGAATTTTTTTAACAGCGTGTCTTGGCACTTTGGGTTCATCTGCAAGGTCTTCGGCGGTAACAGGTTTTAAATCATCCTTCTTACTCAAAAACTCACGCTTTTTCTCCGGTCTCTTACCCTCAAAAAATTGTAATACGGAGCGAGCCGCATATTTCCCCCCGGCTATAGCCCTTATCGCAATATCCGGGCCTGTCAACAAATCACCGGCAGCGAAAACATCGGGAAGTGCCGTAGCTCCCGTATCGGGATCACCCTTTAAGTAACCCCTCTCATCCAGAAGCTCATCCATACCCTCAAACATGCTGGTATCAGCATACTGACCTATTGCCGCTATAACGGTATCGATGGGCACCTCAAACTCGGAACCCTCCACAGGGATGGGACGTCTCCTTCCGGAGGCATCCGGTTCACCGAGGCGCATCCTGATAAGCCTTATGCCTCTAAGATTATCTCCGTCAGTAACAACCTCCACCGGGGCAACGAGGTACTCTACCTTTACTCCCTCCTCTATCGCATCCTCTATCTCCATCTCATGAGCAGGCATCTCCCTCCGGGTTCTCCTGTAAAAGATGTAGACCTCCTCGGCCCCAAGTCGCAGGGATGTTCTAGCCGCATCTATGGCGGTGTTTCCACCACCTATAACAGCTACACGCCTGCCTATCTTCACGCTCTTTCCAAGCGCAACCTCACGCAAGAAATCTATACCGGCAAGCACATCCCTATGATTCTCCCCGGGAACCCGCAGGTTTCTGCTTTTCCAGGCACCTATCGCAATAATTACAGCATCATACCTATTTCTTAACTCCTCCAGCGTAAAATCGCTTCCAAGCCTCTTTCCCGTTTCCAATTTGACCCCAAGCCTCAGGATTGTGTTTATCTCCATATCAAGAACATCCTGAGGCATCCTGTAATCGGGAATTCCATAGCGTAACATTCCCCCGGCTTTATCCATAGCCTCGTATATCGTTACATCGACCCCGGCCTGAACAAGGTAGTATGCCGCAGACAATCCCGCAGGTCCGCCGCCAACAATAGCAACACTCTTACCCATAGGCGGGGCAATAGGAGGATCAAAACTGCTATCTGAAAACAGATCGAGATCAGCCACGTACCTCTTTAACCAATCTATCGCAACTGGTTCGTCGACAAGATTCCTTCTACAGGCATCTTCACAGGGCCTCGGACAAACACGTCCGCAAACAGAGGGAAGCGGATTGTCCCTCTTGATTAGCTCGAGTGCCTCTCTGTACCTTCTATTGGCAATCAAACCTATGTAACCCTGTACATCTATATTCGAGGGACAGGCCTGATTACAGGGAGCCTTACAATCCCCGTAGTGATTGGACAAGAGAAGCTCAAGTGCCATTTTACGGGCACTTCTAACCTCTTTCGTGTTGGTATGTATCACCATACCATCACGAACCCTTGTCGCACAGGAGGGGACAAAACCCTTAGCCCCCTCGACCTCCACCACACACACCCAGCACGAACCGTAGGGTTCCAGTCTGGGATCATGACAGAGAGTTGGTATCTCTATTCCCTGTTCATTCGCAACCTGCAGAATTGTTTTACCCTCTGGAACAACAAGTTTCTTTCCGTCAAGTTCTATCTGTACGAAGTTTATACCTCTACTCATACCTATCTCTCCCCACCTACGTATATCTTTTCGTTATCACCATTACTACCGGAGGCAGATATACTTTCGCCAGTGATTATTTCTATGGCATCGTATCTACAGGCCTCAAAGCAGAGTCCGCACTTAATACACTCATCCGGGTTGATGTAGTGAACCTCCTTGGACTTGCCCTTAACCGCACCCGTCGGACACGCTCTGGCACACAGGGTGCATCCGGTACATTTATCAGCAACAACCCTGTATTGAATGAGTGCCTTACACTTCTTGGCGGGGCAACGCTTATTTAATATATGTTCCTCATACTCATTCCTGAAATACTTGAGCGTGGTAAGGACAGGATTGGGAGCAGTCTGACCAAGACCGCAGAGAGATGTCTTCTTTATCTTATAGGCAAGTTCCTCAAGTTCGTCCAGATCTTCCATTCTACCCCTGCCCTCAGTAATCCGCTCCAATATCTCAAGCATTCTCTTTGTACCGATTCTACAGAAGGTACATTTGCCACAGGACTCACTCTGGGTAAAACTCAAGAAAAACTTGGCAACATCCACCATACAGGTGTCCTCATCCATAACAACCATACCCCCGGAGCCCATGATAGCCCCGGTAGCAACAAGTGAATCGTAATCCACCGGTGTATCAAGAAGACTCTCCGGAAGGCATCCACCGGAGGGGCCACCAAGCTGAACGGCCTTAAACTTCTTATCTCCCTTAATACCACCCCCTATGTCAAATATTACCTCCCTCAAGGTAATTCCCATAGGAACCTCGACCATACCCCCCCGTTTAATCTTACCGGCAAGGGCAAAAACCTTCGTGCCTTTGCTTCTCTCTGTTCCTATCTTTGCATACTCGGCCGCCCCCATCCTTATAATCGCAGGTACATTGGCAAGGGTTTCAACATTGTTAATATTGGTAGGTCTTCCCCAGAGTCCCTTAACAGCCGGAAATGGCGGTCTTAACCTTGGCATTCCACGTCTACCCTCTATGGAAGCCATAAGAGCCGTCTCCTCCCCACATACAAAAGCCCCGGCACCCTCCTTTATATGAATACTAAAAGAGAAATCCGTATCGAGAATACTATCGCCCAAAAACCCTCTCTTCTCCGCCTGAGCTATAGCTATTTTTAAGCGCTCAATGGCAAGGGGATACTCCGCTCTTACGTATATATATCCCTCATCAGCCCCTATCGCATAGGCACCTATTATCATACCCTCCAAAACGGCATGAGGATCACCCTCTAACACGGACCTATCCATAAAAGCGCCGGGATCTCCTTCGTCTGCATTACAGACCATATACTTCTTATCGCTCTTAGAGGCTCTTGCAAAACTCCATTTAACACCAGTGGGAAAACCGGCACCACCACGTCCCCTGAGACCGGAGATTTTTATCTCATCTATAACCTCCTGCGGAGTCATCTCTCTAAGAACCCTCTCCAGGGCCCTATACCCTCCAACCGCCATATACTCATCTATCGATTCGGGGTTTATAACACCGGAGTGCGCAAGAACTATCTTTTTCTGCTTCGAAAAATAGGGATAATCCGGCCTAAGTAACCATTCATCTATTACTTCCCCACCCTTAATATGCCTCTCTACTATCTCTCTTGTCCTCTTTTCATCTACCTCACAGTAGAGATAACTGCTGCCATCCGCCTCTCTCACCTCTAGTAGAGGTTCTCTATGACACGCCCCGATACACCCCGTGGGTTCAATGGGAATATCAATCCCCGCTTTTTTAAACTCCGAGTTTAGCACCTCGTAGACATTTCTTGCCCCCGCAGCTATTCCGCAGGAGCCAAAGCCTATCACAACTCTCCTACCACTCATTTTTCGCCCTTCTTTATCTTCCTGATTATTTTCTTAAGCTTATCACCTGTAAGTTTTCCGTAAACTTCATTGTCAATCATAACAACAGGCGCAAGGGAGCAACACCCCAGACAGGCAACCCTCTCCACGGTAAAAAGCATATCCCCCGTCGTTTCTCCCATCTTTACCTTAAGTTCCGATTCAAGGGTTTCATCGAGAAGCTCCGCCCCGGAGACATGGCAGGCGGTTCCGTGACACACCTTTACTATATGCTTTCCCACAGGCTGAAGCCTGAACTGAGCGTAAAAGGTAGCAACCCCGTATATCTCCGAGGGGGTGTTTCCGCTAACCCTCGCAATCTCTACCATCGCCTCTCTAGGCAAATAGCCAAATAGCTCCTGGGTCTCCTGCAGGAGGGGAATAACGCTTCCCTTAACACCCTTCCATTTTTCAAGGATTTTTCTAAACTCTTTACCGTTAATGTCCGTGGTTACTTCCATAGATACTTCCCCGAGCAAAAAATTTGAGATGAATAATTAAACACACAAACCGCAAATCCCGCACAAAACAAACTCTACGTAAGAAAACCTAGAAAACAGCCAAGAGGATTCTAACATACATGTAATTTATTCTGCAACAAACAATAGGGAGGAATAGCCTCAATATTGATACAAAAAATATATAAATATTAAAGAGGGAGTTTTACTGTCCCCGCTTCTGAATACTTAATCTAAAGAAATAATCATCCAGTATCTCAACCAGTTCGGGAGAAAATTCTATCTCATAGGTAACCTTATAATAGCTACTTACAGGACCCTCTATTTTTGTGACTCTTCCGTTAACTATAAACTGATATATCTGAAAGTAGAGTTTGGAGACAAACTTCATTCCCTCTTTCAGATCGGGAACACTCGCAGGAACACCCAGTACTAGTTTATCCACACCAAGTACAAGGAGCTTAGTCTGTACCTTGTACTTCCCGATCTGAGATTCAACAAAATTGTTAAACCGCATTAGCTTTGCAGCCTCTTTATCAACAACAACCTCACGGCCCTTAAAGCTCTCGTACTGCGCCTTTAGAGAATCATAACTCGTTATATAGTCACCAATTATCTCTATAAGATCGTTAGGGCAATTCTTATAAGAAATATCCAGCATACACACATTCTGTTTTCCCTTAACGGCACCAATCCTATCAAGAATACCACGTACGAAGAAGGTAATAGGATTCTTATTGGTAGTTCGCTGAAAGGTAAAATTTATGGAGCACATCTTCTTCTGGAATTGCTGAAAGAAAGCCGTTTCCTCTCTGCTCAGTATCACGAGGAGGATTGCCCTCTTCATCGAGAGCTGAAAAGGAGCACATATAAGCATGTAATCTTCTATCTTAACCAGAGTCTGAGCCTGTACAAGCCCGGTTTTCTTAACCGCATAGGGGTTAAACCGGATCATCTGGTCAGAGTACCTGGCGTAGTAGTCCTGGATCCTACTTTTTCCCATAAGTCACATTTTATTTGCTACTTAAACAAAGTCAAGAGAAAAGCATTTGTTATATTGACATACGCTATAAAAAAAGTATTCTCCTATATCTATGAAATTAGAACAGGGCAAGCTGCCGGTAGAGCTTCTTGAATCACTTCTAAAGTTTACATCAAAGAGCGATGATGTCTTTGTAGGCGCCTACACAGGGGAGGATGCCGCCATCGTAAAGGGAGAGAAAAAATTAATAGTAACCTCTGATCCCATAACCTTCACTACCGAGAACATTGGTACTTACACCGTTGCTATCAACTCAAATGACATAGTAGCAATGGGAGGAACTCCCAGGTATCTCACCACCACAATCCTTCTACCCTTAGGAACGGACAGTAAAACCGTAGAAAAACTCTTTAAAGAACTTCACGATTCATCCGAAAATGCAGGGCTCTTATGGGTAGGGGGACACACCGAGGTAACCGACGCCGTTAACAGAATTGTAGTCTCCGGTCACGTAGTTGGCTTTTTACATGGACAGGAAACCCCAACCGGTGGAGCGAAAGTTGGAGAAGAAATCGTTATGACCAAATGGGCAGGCCTGGAGGGAACAACAATCATCGCCCGGGAAAAGCGTGAGTTTGTAGAGAAACTACTCGGAAAACAGAAAACAGAGGCAATTATACACTGGACAGAACAACCCGGAATATCAATAACAAGAGAGGGAGAAATTTTACGAAACATTAAAATCTCCGCTGCACACGACCCTACAGAGGGAGGAATCGCCACAGGAATAAACGAGATAGCCCAGCGCTCACAAATAGGAATCGAAATTTTTTACGAGCGTATTAACATAAAAGAGGAAACAAGGGTAATATGTGATGCACTAAACATTGACCCCCTAGGTCTTTTAAGCTCGGGAGTTTTTCTATTCACTACCTCGCCACAAGAGGCCGACAGGGCAGTTGAAAAACTTCACTCTGCAGGTATAGAGGCCTCTGTAATCGGGAAAATAACAGAGAAAGAGAGAGGAATTACACTAAAATACAATGGTAAAAGTTTACCAATTCCACTATACACAAAGGATGAGATTATAAAGGCACTCCAATAGATTTCAGCAAATGCCACAACAGAACAAAGAAAAGAGAAAGAGGAAAGAGCAGTATGACAGTGATATACATAGTACGCCACGCCTTAACAGATGCACATCAAAAGAGGACGGTTCTAAGCTGGACACCGGGAATAGTACTCAATCTCGAGGGAAGAAAACAGGCCTTTAGAGTGGCCGAGGCAATTAAAGACGTCGAGTTAGATGAGATAATTAGCAGCCCCATAGAGAGAGCATATGAAACTGCAAGTATTATAGCCCAGTCCAAGGGGATGAACGTAGTAAAAGACGGTCGTTTTAGCGAGTGGAATATGGGCATATGGACGGGTAGACACTTTGACGAAGTGAAGAGAGAATATCCGGAGGAATTTAGCATCTGGCGGAAGAAACCTCACACATTAGAGGTTAAAGGAGGAGAAACTCTGGACAGAGTAGCAGAGAGAATGTACAACGGACTCCTCAATTGGGCAAATAAATGCCCGGAAAAAACAATCCTCATAGTTTCCCACAAAGACCCGATAAGGGCTCTACTCACAAAGATTCTAAAAACAGATGTAGAGCATATTAGATCATTCGAGATTGAAATGGCATCACTCTCCAGAATAACCTACAGAGACAACACTTTCGCAATAGATTTGTTAAATCTTATTCCATGGAAACCCATCCATACATGGTAATTCAAATACAACCCTGAGCCAGGAGGAGAACCCAAACCCCAAAACTTGGTAGATTATTTCTCCAAAAGCTTTTCCTGTTCTCTATAGATTTTAGCCTCTATAAAAACCCTAACCAAATCCGGATCCACATGATTGCTCTCTATCTCATAGTTGAGTATATCAAGTGCCTTCTCGGTAGGGACAGCTCGTTTGTAGGGTCTGTCCCTCGCCGTAAGGGCATCGTAGATATCGGCAATAGTCATCATTCGGGCCTGGATAGGAATCTCCTCTCCCTTAATCCCTCGAGGATAACCCTCTCCGTTGAGTTTTTCGTGGTGACAGTAAGCTATCTCCGGGACATTCTTCATCTCTCGTGTCCATGGAATTGTTTTTAAAAACAGATAGGTATGGGTAACATGTGACTCTATCTCTCGCCTCTCCTCATCATCCAGACTTCCCCGTTTTATCTTCAATTTAATCCTCTCATCCTCGGTAAGCAGAGGTTTCAGATCACCATCTATATCTGTATAAACGTAACTTGAAATTTCATCTATCATAGAAGAAACCTTACTATCCAACAACGTAGGTTCGTTAGCCTCTTTTATAACATCCAGAAAGTGTGTTAAGTCTCTAATACTCTGCATCTCTTCTTCGTCTATTTCTTTTACCCTCTCTCTAAAAACCTCTTCCCCCTCATTCTTTAGAAGAGCAAATCGTTTTCTCATAAAATGAAGCTCTATTGCCTTTCTGACATAGGCAAAGCGCATATTTATAATATCAAGTTGGTGGGGATAGAGTTTTTTAGCCTTAACAAGAACATGCTCCCTTACACCAACCTTACCAAAATCATGAAGTAGCCCTGCATAGCGAATTTCCTTTATCTGTTCAGGAGTAAAGATAATATTCCGGTATCTCCCACTATCGACTCGCTCCACAGCTCTGGCAAGCGCAACCGTATAGGAGGCTACCCTATAGGAATGACCGGAGGTAGAGGGATCCCTCTGCTCAATAGCCTTTACCGAGGCCATTACGAATCCCTCAAACAGGGTTTCTATCTCCTGATAGAGGAGGTTGTTTTCAAGAGAAACAGCAGCCTGAGATGCAAGTGAAGAAACAATAGACTCACAACGCTTTGTAAAGGGGATCACATACCTCTCAAAATCCTTTTCTTTCTTCAACAGTACCTTTTTTTTCTTCTTGTTAATTAATTGAATTACCCCTATTATCTCACCCTTATGATCCTTCATCGGAATGGTCAAAACACTCTTAGTACGATACCCCGTGGCTTTATCGTAACTCTTGTTAAAAGAGTACTCCTCTCCCTCTCCGATCTCATACACATCCGGTATATTGAGGGCGGTACCGGTAGAGGCCACGTAACCCGCTATGGATTTTTTATTTATGGGCATGGTGAACTCAGTATAATCCGTAGGATTAGAATCATTCTGAGCAATCTTAAACAGTAGAACCTTTTCCTCGGACTCCGGACGCTTTATAATCTGATAGATACTACCGGCATCGGCATTAACAATCTCCCTTGATTTCCTTAAAATCAACTGAAGCAATTTTTCGTTATCTCTCTCCGCAGAGAGAGCAAGTCCTATATTGAGGAGTTCTTTATTCTGATTCTCCTTTTCCTGAAGAACTTTTTCCTTTCTCTGTAACTCTTTTTCCAGAAAAAGGGTCCTAAACATATTTCTGAGAGTAGCTAAAAAATAGTTCGTATTTGTAAGGGAAAACACCTCCTGGCATACTATTTCACTATCTATCACATCCGTGATGTCTTTCCACTCACCCTCCGGGTTCCACACGAGAATAGACGAGGGTAAAAGTCCAAGTTTGTTTATCTCATTGGCATTTTTACTAATAAAATCAACATCTAGAAAAAAACCCTCCAGCTGCCCGGAACCCCGCTTTAACGCCTCTATTCTATCTATCCTTCTAATGCTAATGCCATGCTCAGCAATGAGCTCTGCCGGAAGCTCCGGAATTTTTCCAGAAACGTTTAAAATAATTTTTTTGTTTACAATCTTGCTATCCTGTTTCTTCTTTGCCATAAAACACCCGGACTAAAATTTACAAAAAATCTCCATTAATTCCACCATAATACTAGCGTATTAAGTAAATTCTATCCAGTATCCTATTTACTAAATCGGCAGCTTTTACCTTCAAATCGCCCCTTTTAACAGAAATATTATCTTCCCAGATAATTTTTAATCGTATATTATCAATAAACCTTACCAAAAAACTTTCGTTACCTCGTATCTCTACGTATAATCTATATCGAAAACCATCCACACCACTCTCCGTCGCTACATCGGAGCCGCTCTCTCTCAACATCTTAAGCACGTAACCCTCAAATCGTGCATTCCGATCCAACAAACCCAACATACCCTTCCCCATACCTTGCCCGACTACTCTAAAACCAACCTCAAGGGGAAGCCCAAAACCATACTGCAACAGTGCCCCCCTATTAAGAGAGTACAGTTTATTTATATATCTCCTCCTCTCTGCCCGCTGAGCTTTTGTCCTCATAAGGGGTATCATCAGTCTAAGAGAATCAACAATTCCATCCCGCTCCCAGAAGGGGTCAAATTTGCCAAGGGTCCGTTTTAAGAGAGAAACGGAGTGCTTAACCTTTCCCTCCTCCTGCATATAGTACACGGCTGAGTGGGGGGTTATACGTGTTTCAATCTCCCTGGCGAGGTACAGATACTTTAAGGCAATTCGCTTGTAAGCCTCATTTGCCCTGTAGAACTCCCAATAGGCATCCAGAAAATCCTTTTCTTTCAGATAGGCCTTGCCAACTTTTACCGAGTAAATTCTAAACTTCTGTCTATGGTAATATCCAAGTATTCTGTACTTAAGATAGAGAATCCAGTGTTTCAACCTATCGACTATCCCCGCTACAGGTTTTAATCTCTCCATTCTCGCTAGCCCCTCGTACGAATCGGCAAGGATTTCGTGTATGTCTTTAAAATGACGCTCAAGATCGGTGCCATAGTAAAACATCCAGGAAAGATCCTTGGAATAGAGAACCTCCTCAAGGTACTTTATAGCAAGTTTTAACTTCCCAAACTTCTGGTAAAGAATCGCAAGATTTATCTTGGAGAGCGGTGTCGTATCCCTGGCAAGGGCCGCCTCATACTCGGCAAAAGCTCTCCTGTAGTTCATCTGAGCGAGGTATAACTCCCCCTTTGAAAGGTGCCCCGGCGCTCTGTCCGCGTTTCGTATTGAATCTTCGGTGTATTTAAAAGCGGAGTTAAAATGGTAAAAATTGTGCTCGAGAAGCGAAAGGTTGTAGTAGGCAATAGAGGCAAAATACTTATCGCGCTCCTTTAAAGCATCCTTTATTGCCCGAAGATAATACTTCTTGGCATTGGCATAGTCGTATAGCCCGGAATAGATTGTCCCGAGAGTCATAGAGAGAGCTCTGTTATTTCCAAACTTCTTTATTGCATCCTTTAGGACCTTCTCCCCCTTTCTAAGCTGATGCGTTTTAAAATACATCCATCCCAGGTCATCATACACCTCCACGGTATCCGGGTATATCTTCGTAATCTTTATAAGGTAATCTATCGACTCTTTATTCCTATTAAGCTTGCCATACGAGCGAGATATTTGACTCAACGTGTAGTAACTCTCATCACCTCGCCTCTCTGCCTGTTTATACTGCTCGAGGGCAAGTTTGTAGAGATGTTTCTCATAAAAGAGATCCCCCAACCTAACGCAAAATCTTGAAACCGCAGGGTATTTCTCGATTGCTTCCCTCAACAGCTTAATAGCATACTCGTAATTCTCCTTCTCTATTGCCCTCTTTGTTTCCGCATCGTACCATTTTAAACTATGCCCGCCCTCCGAAGAATCCCCAGGAACTCTACCCCTCTCCCCCGAGCTCTGTGAAAACACGGGAGAAACAAACAAACAAAAAACCATAAGTGAAAGTATGGGTAACAGTTTCCGTATCAAAAGAAAAAGCAAACCTCTCAACCTACAAATCATTACCAATTCCCTAACCCAACTTTTTGGAGAGAGCATGAAGAGGATTTAGGAATCCCAAAACTCTCCTATACCACGGAAGAACCCTTCTGATACTCCCAATGGCACTTCTATACTCTCTAAGTGCCTCATGATAATCAGATTCATCAAAAACATCGTCAAAAACAGATTTTAAATAGCAAGAGGTAAAACCAACAATATTAATCTCCCTACTACCAAGACGATCGGCATATTCAAGCTTTGTCTCCCTACTCCTCTTTACATAACCCAACCCATAGAGAATTATCAACAAATGACAGTACAGATACTTAACTCTCATCCTCCCATTACCAGAGAATAAAAACATCAATAGGCAACGTAGTTTAGCAATAACAAGGTACAACAGGTATAATAACGGCAAAACAATGTACCAAATATCGGCAATCAGTCTAGCACCCCTGGCTATGGCCTTCCCCAATCTATTTGCCCCCCCCGTAAAATTCTCCTCCTTTAAATTTTGAACTCTCAGTTTATCTTGATTGTTAAGTATTTCCTCTATGAGCTTGGCAAGTTTAGGGAGGTCAATATTATAGCCAAAACGCAAATTCTCCCCCGGTGCAAGATTTTCCGATGTGGGATCAAACTCTATCCATCCATACCTATTAAAATACACCTCCACCCAGGCATGGGCCTGATTTGCCCTTATCTCATAAAAGTTTAACACCTCCATCCTCGGATTTACAAAGAAACCAACGGCCACCCTTGCGGGAATTCCAAGGCTTCTGCACATGAGAGCCATCGCGAAGGCAAAGTACGAACAGTATCCCTTCTTACTCACAAAGAGGAAGTGATGAAGCTGATTCCCATCCTTTGCTATTCCCGGTTTTAAGGAGTAAAAATAATTATCCTTTAAGTAACGTTCTATAGCCTTTATCTTTCCATAGTAGGTTACCTCACCCCTTGTTACCCTCAATGCCAGATCTCGGATAAGTTGATCGTTTCCGTAATTCGTGTAGTATTTAAGAGCATCAACCGACATTTTGGGTTTTTTTACATCCTCAAGCTCAAGGGGCAATACGGTAGTAACTTTGGATACCACCCTATAAATCCTGAGAAAAGAGGAGGAATCCCAATTGGTAAGAGGGACAACCCGTATGGGATAGTTCATTGCTATGAGAGATGAAGGATCGAAATTTATAAAAAAGAACTCCTGCTTTACCCTTGCCCTATCGCGGTACTCCGGATCTTTAATCACAAGGGGAGAATCGGGAACGGTCGTGGGGATATCGGTCTCATCAATATTCCCCCTCAATTTTGGGGCCTTCTCCGAGACAAAAAAACCCCTCTTTTCGGAGTAGCCTGAAAGAATGAATCTCCGAAGGAGTATTCGCTGTGAGGGTCCCTCCTTCCTAAAGAGCATTACAAGATCATCCGAGAGATCTATCTCACTCTCAAGTTTTATGTACTGGGAGAAATCAAAGCGAAAAAAGGTCGGTTTCATCAAGCCCCCACCCGTTTTGACAGCCCCCTCACTGTACCTACCAAAGAGAAAAATCATAAGGAGGAGTGATACCCCAATAACTATCCAGAGAAACGAGAAAACAGAACCAAACCTACCCCGATTGGCCAACAGCAAAATAACAAGTTCAACAATAATAAAAATAGTAACGAGAATGGCAACCTCAACAGGATGCGAGTAAAGGGTGGTCCTAAAATTGGAATCACTCCAAAAAACAGCAACGAGCAAGAGAGAGTTAAGTAAGATCTCCACCGATATAAACCTGCTCGATCTGAGAGCAAGAAAATTGAAGAGACATACAATATAAAACGGAACTATCGCCGGATAAAAATTAGTATCAAAAAAGAGATTTAAAAAATCCGTATATATACCGGGAGAAATACGTTGCTGTAAGTTAAAAACAAGGAAGAACACCATTCTAAAAACAAATGGTAGAACAGCAGTAATCACGAGCGCAGGTAGAGCCCTCAATCTGGACTTCTCCATCCATATAGAGGCTAAGAGAGCTATCAAAAAAGCCGAAGAAAAAAAGATAAGGTTTAAAATATCTTTTACATGAAGAAATGCGTTGTAGAGAAGGAAGTAGAGAACCAGATTTCGCATTAAAAAGATTACTATTCCCTGTTTCTCCCCTCTCATCATCTCAAATCTACCTCATTCACCCTTTTGGAACTCCTATAACTATCAAAAACCCTCTCAATAGCACTCTTCATCCTTCTAATAACTTCCGCCTCTCTCTCCCCCTTTACATCAGCATTGGTCTCTGCACTTACAAATAATAACTCACGAAAATCAAATCCCTCTGCCTCCTGAGGTTCCTCAATGCCCTTAAAAAATAGACTCACCCTCCACCTCTGTTCCCTCATCCTATCTATGATAGAATCAAGAACAAGCGAAAAAGGGGTTGAAAAAATAACACCGTGCATCCCTCTCATCCGGGGGAGATTGATTTTTTCAATACTTTCACCAGATTCATCCCAGTACACAGCACAGAGGATATCCAACAGCTCTTCCCTATTCTTCGGATTAAGATGAACGATACTCTTCTTCCCCCTCTCACCCCCCGCCATTTTCGAGTCAGCAACTATCCACAGGGAAATTTCTACCCCTCTATTTAAAAAAGAAAGTATAACACCCCCAGCCAGTCTAACAAGCTCATCGAGATAATCATCTGCAATAACTCTTGCCATCTTAAGGTAACCCCTTTTTCCCCTACCAAACACACTACTCCCACCTCCACCCCTTACACCGACCACCCTCTCGAGTGTCTCATCCTTCATAGTGCAATCCAGCACAACAAGGATATTGGATTTCATCTGGAGGGTATCTTCCCCTATCCTTACAAAGAGCTCTCCCGTATGAGCAAATACATTCCAGTTAAGTTTTCTAAGATCATCCCCGGGAAAGTACTTCCTTACCTCCAGAAGTTCATCGCTCCTCTTTCTCTTCCTTGTATACTCATCCCGCTCTCCACCTCCCTCAATTTTTGGAAGAAACTCACTCCTGCCTGAGACAGAGGGATAAACACGAACACTACCATTAAACTCAAAATCTCTCCCCAAACCTGACAGACCAAGATAATCTTCACACAGAAGTGACAACCTCTCTGCCCTGTAGCTGCCACGCTTCTCCGGAGTAAAACCAAGGGAGACCTCACTTTCACCGGGCTTTACAGGATGAAACAACTCCAGATTCCTCTCTTCGGAAAAAGAAAGTCTCACATAAAGCGTATAACCAAACCCGGGGAGCAGGAACCGGGGCATCTTTAGCTTCACAACAATGTGACCATCTTCACCGATAAACAAACCTTTGGGTGGAAGGGTTACCTCAATCTTCCCCCTTCCACCTTTGAAAAACCACCCCAGGGTTCCTCTGAGCAAAACACTCCCAATCAGGGTGTACAAACTTACAAGGGAAAAGGCGCTCCCCCACAGTAAAATCGCGAGGTTAATCTTTACAATACCAATCACAAACAGAGAAAAAGAGAAAAGAAAGAAGAAAAATCCTCTCAAGGTGAAGGGGAAAAAATCCCTAAAAAAACTTTCAATACTTGATTTTAGATACCTCAGCAAGGGCCAACTCCCTGATTAAAGATGCAGGGTCGTACTTTAGATCTCTCATTTTAAGTCTATGGGCCATAACGAGGGGAGCAAGCTCTACAATATCCTGATCCACCACGTAGTCCCTTCCATTCACAACGGCAAAAGCCCTGGCAACATTTACAAGCATAAGGCTCCCCCGTGGAGACACCCCAAGCTCTACCGCCCTATGACGCCTAGACGCAATAGATATTCCAACTGCGGCCCTTACCAGTCTTGGATCACAATAAATCGTGTCAAGGTTCTCTCTAACAAAGAGTATATCGCTCTTAGAACATACAGGCTTCACACGCGGAAGTATCTTCTGTGACGGGTTATCCGTAACGATACCTATCTCCGTTTCCTCATCGGGATAGCCTATCTCCAACCGGAGTAAAAACCTATCAAGTTGAGCAAGGGGAAGAGGATACGTACCCTCCATCTCCACAGGATTCTCGGTAGCAATAACAAAAAAGAGGGAATCCATCTTGTACGTTTTATTGCCCACTGTTACCTGATTCTCCGCCATTACCTCGAGAAGAGCGGATTGTACCTTGGGAGTGGTTCTGTTTATCTCATCGGCAAGAACTATATTAGCAAATACGGGACCAGGGGAAAACTTAAAACGTTTGCTCTCCGGATCAAATATATCAACGCCCGTAATATCGTAGGGTAAGAGATCCGGCGTAAATTGAATCCTCTTAAAACTTACAGGAGAAAGGCTCCTACCCCCTTTAGAGATCAATTTTGCAACGGTTTTTGCAAGGGTCGTCTTACCGAGACCGGGAACATCGTTAATTAGCACATGCCCTCCACAGAAAAGGGCACTAACAAGCAGTTTCAAAATATCTCTCTTACCTCTAAAAACCTGTTCCAACCCCTCTATAAGCTTGAGCGATATATCATAAGCACGTTTTACAAACTGACTCCTCCCTGCTTTTGCTCTCTCGGGATTACTAGCATTACCAGCACTATCCACCAATAAATTTTCTGTCATTGTAACGAATTCTATCCTTTTAAAGACTAAGATTCAATAGTAGGCGTATTTAATCTAACTTACAAGCTAATTTTTAAGCTCAGGATAAAAACTTAAAATGAGTCCCTTTAGTTGTGAGGTTAGCAGAGCAAGTTTCTCAAGGTTGTAGGGAAAGGTGTACGCAACAAGACGCCTTAGGATATACTGGGACTTATCCCTTACCCTCTTATGCGGGAAAAGCCCCGAAACACCCAATCTATCCTTGATAAATGGGAGGAGAAACCTTTTTACATGTGCAATAAACGACTCAAGCTCCAATACCCCTTGATATATCATATAAATATCCTCGGGGTATATAGTCTCCAGAGAGACCAACTCCCTTATCTCCCTCATAGTCCGACGCTCAATCGGAAGTCCATCTATCAGTATCGAAAACCAGGTTCTGTCAAAATGATTCTCAAAAACCTCTCTAAGCTCCTTTACAATTGAGAGGATCTCCCTCTCAACAAACGAAAACTTTCTCGAGTTTTTCCTTTTAAGATCTCGCAAGTAATAATGATTTGCAATATACATTTTAAACTCTCTATTGGATATTTCGGCCTTAATTGGTTATATTTTAAAAACAATTATGCCAGAATCGAAATTTTTCAAGCAGCAAGAATCAAATAACCTCAGAGTGAGAAAAATAAAAGAGGTTACGATAATTGGCTCCGTAATCAATATACTACTCAGCGGATTAAAATTCGCAGCAGGTATAGTAGGACACAGCAATGCCTTAATAGCCGATGGCGTACATTCTCTATCCGATCTATCAACAGACATAGTGGTTATATTTGGTGTTTCTCTTGCAAACAGGCCGAAGGATAAAACCCACGACTACGGACACGGCAAGTTCGAAACAATAGCATCTCTACTTATAGGACTGGCACTCCTTGCCGTAGGAATTGGAATTCTCAAAGAGGGAATAGGAGAGATAATCTACCTCCTTAAAGGGGGAAAAGTAAAACGGATAGAGGACATCACCCTAGTGATTGCTTTAACCTCCATCCTGGCAAAAGAACTCCTCTACCGTTACTCCTACCTCTGGAGCAAAAAACTGGAGAGTGGAGCCCTAAAGGCAAACGCACTGCACCATAGGAGTGATGCGCTTTCCTCCGTAGGGGTTGCAATAGGACTGGCAGGGGCAATTTTTCTCGGCAAAAAATGGCAAATACTGGACCCAATTGCAGCGACTATAGTAGGCATCTTCGTAATAAAGAGCGGTGTTTTTATAGTCAAAGAAAACATTGAAGAACTAACAGAGGGTTCTCTGGACGAGGAAACGGAAAGAGAGATACTCTCCATAATTAGAGAGATAGATGGGGTATATGAGCCACACAATCTAAAAACGAGAAGGATAGGCAAAAATATCGCAATAGATGTGCACATTCGTGTAAATAAAAACCTTAATATAGACGAGGGACATAGAATTGCCACCGAGGTGGAGAACAAGCTTAGGACCCACTATGGGAATGAAACACTAATCTCCGTTCATATAGAACCATACTGACCATCATTAACCGAATACAATCTCTCCGAAAAACTCGGGTCGATGAAAATCCGGCTGCGGTGTTTCTATCATACTCCACGAAAGATAATGCGGTGTTGAAAGCTTATCCCCACACTTATAAAAGTTTCCCCTCCCTCCAACCTCTTTCAAACCGTCAATACCACCTCTAAAACCCGCTACAGAAAAAACTAACGAGAAGGGGATGGTCACCGTCAACTCCCATTCAAAGCCATCTCCAGAGATCCCTTTTCGCTCGGGAAAAGTCTCATTCCCCAGGGTAGAATAGCGTCCTACACTTTGTAATAACTCACTGTCTATAAACTCTCTATCATTCCTACCACTACCATACTGAGCAAGTAGAGTACCTATACAGTTAAACTCAAAATTAAAATAATTCTTGTCGTCACCGGGCGAGAAAAAAAACTCCACACACGAATCCTCGTAAACAGGCTGATTATCCTCCCCATACATCGCCCTAACGGATTTCTCTCTCACAGAGTATTTAACTATTATCCCTCTGTCGGTATAGAAAGCCATAAACCGTACATCCGGCTTATAGCTATAATTTTCCACCCACGGAAGGTTTCCTATCTCCAACCCACCCCTGAGGCTACCTATAGCATCGGATATCCCCTTTACGTCCTCAAAGTCTAGCTCTACGTAGGGGATCACTAACCTTTTCATCTATCTACATCCCGAGAGCCTTCTTTAACTCCTCTACCACCTCTTCCTTCATATTAAAGGAATGCTCATCACCCGGGAACCTTCCAGACTGCACATCATCAATAAACTCCTTAACAGCGCTCAACTGTATGCTATAAACATCAGCGTACACTTTCACAAACTTGGGGGTAAATCTCTTAAAGAGTCCCACCATATCGTGAAGTACAAGAACCTGGCCATCACAATTTATTCCTCCACCTATACCAACGGTGGGAATACTAACACGCTCGGTAATAATTGCAGCTAACTGCTTAGGAATTGCCTCAAGTATCAGGGCAAAAGCTCCCGCCTCTTCCAGAGCAATAGCATCATCGACAACCTTTTTCGCCTTATCTATCGATTTTCCCTGAACCTTAAAACCGCCGAGAAGGTTCGCCGTCTGAGGGGTAAGTCCTATATGACCAAAGACCGGGATACCCGCCTTAACTATCGCCTCCACCACCCTGGCCATCTCCTGGCCGCCCTCAAGCTTAACGGAATCTGCCCCTCCATCCTTGTAAAGAATACCTGCATTTGTAATAGCCTGTTCAACAGATATGTTGTAAGACATAAAGGGCATATCCCCTACAACGTGGGCTCGTTTTACCGCCCTTACCACTGCCTTTGTATGGTGAAGCATCTCTTCCATTGTTACAGGTACCGTATCCTTGTATCCCAATTCCACCATTCCCAGAGAATCACCAACAAGTACGATATCTATTCCCGCCTGATCCACGATCAAACCCTGTGGATAGGAATAAGCGGTAATCATTGTGATTTTCTTGCCCTCTCTCTTCATCTTGTGAAGGTCTGTTATCATAACCTTTTTAAATTCCGTTGGTTCTGGATGTGTACTCAATTTACTCCTCCTGACAGATCAGATTCTAACCCCTCTCCTATGTATTAAATAGGAGAGCTTCTTTTCTATTTTATATACGAGTTTCCTCGTTATAAATCCCTCGGGTTTTAAAACAAGTACCATTATAAGCAGAGTGCCATATATAACTATTCTCCACGAGGCAACCTCCGGCGGGAAGAGAAGGGGTAGTCCGTAAAGTATCGGTGCGGCAACCACTACTCCCCACTGGGTCCTATAGCCACCGACAAATATCACAGTCATAAATATACCTATGAGGTGGAAGGTAAAATAATCCAGATGGAAACTCTTGTATATAAAACCGTAGAGAACCCCACATCCGCCCGCAATAAAACTGCTAAAAGTCTGAAGAAGTATCCCGATCTTTTTAACATCAACCCCAAAGGACATCGCTATATTTTTATCAACAAAAATAGCAGAGGCAGCCCGCCCCAGCCTGGAATGATCGAATCTATATATCAAAAAACCAACAATAAGAACAAGGGAGTAAAGTATAATCAGTATAATCCATCTGTGAAGTGCAGGATTACCCATTATTGAGGGTAATCCAAATATTCCCATTGTTCCGCCCACCGCCTTGGTATTCTCGATAACGGTACGGGTTATATAGATAAATGTAAAACCCACAATAACCACGGCAAAGGTAGGAGCATCACCTATAAACTGTGCCACAATAAAACCTATTAGACCGCCCACAAGGAATCCGGTTATCAGAGCAACCCAAAAGGAGAGATGGAGCGTCATAACCATATACGCGGCAAGATACCCGGATATTGCCATGTTCGCCACAACAAGAAAGTGAAGATGAGCCACCCTATAGGGCAAATATATAGCCCAGCTCATAAGGATATAGATTGCGGTAATCGCCAGATAGTAATACAGAGGTAAGGACAAAACACCCTCCTTCTCTTATAGTTTCGTAAATTACAATTTCATACCAAAAATCCCCTTGGGTTTTACAAGAATAACTACAAGCATTACCACAAAGGCTACGGCATTGGCCCAGGAACCTGGGATATAGCCCTGAACAATTGCCTCCAGTATACCAAGAAGAAGCCCAACGATAAGCCCACCGGTTAAATTACCAAGCCCGGCAATTATCGAAACGGCAAGAACCTTGTTTGCTACCTGCTCACCCATTCCCGGAGA
This sequence comes from uncultured Spirochaetales bacterium, assembly GCA_964596425.1. Lineage (GTDB taxonomy): Bacteria > Spirochaetota > Spirochaetia > SZUA-6 > SZUA-6 > CAZQTC01. The sequence continues at coordinate 48,838 of CAZQTC010000029.1, forward strand.
GGCGGTACCGAGTAACACCGCAAGTAACAGTGCGGTAACCCCACCCAGAACACCTGTTATGGCATAGCTTCCAAGTGCTGTTCTAAAAAGCGGGATACCAACAAGCTTTGCTCCGTTGGGATCCTCCGCTATCGCCCTAAAGGCTCTTCCCGCCCGGGTTTTATACAAAAGCCAGAAGAGGAGAGAAACAGCAATAATACCAACGGCAAGCGAGTATATCTGCCCGTTCGACACATCAATTAACCCAATTCGCAAAACCGAGGTATCCCCCACAACCTCCTTGGGAAAGGCTATAGGCAAGCCTTTGTTAAAACCGTGCGAGAGGATATCGGTAATTATCATCCCCATTCCAAGGGAGAGAACCATCGTCGTATTAATATCAACTCCCTCTCTCTTCTTCATTACCTTTTGAAACAGAGGTGCGGAGATAAGATTAAAAATTATAGCAGAACCTATACCCGCAACTACCCCGAGAAAAATGTTATTCCCCGTAGCCCTTAGTACCCACCAGGATATATACATCGAAAAAACAACAACCTGCGGATAGGCAAAGTGAATTATCATAGCAACAAGCAAAAGGAGATTAAAACCTGTTACCAGGAGTACATATATACTCCCAAGTGATAGACCGTTAATTATCTGTGCAATAAATACCTGCATAACAAGTCTCCATAATTATACGCCGAGATACGCCTCCCGTACCCTCGGGTCTTCTCTTAACTCCTCGGCCCTTCCCTCAAGGGCAAGTTTTCCTGTTTCAAGCACGTAGCCTCTATGGGCAAACTTTAGAGCTTTATTTGCATTCTGTTCGGAGAGAAGGATTGTGTAGCCCTTTTTGTTGAGATTGACAAGTATATCAAATATCTCGTTAACAATAATCGGTGCAAGACCTATAGAGGGCTCGTCTATCATTATAAGCTTGGGGGAAGACATAAGTGCCCTTCCTATCGATAGCATCTGGCGTTCCCCCCCGCTTAGGGTTCTTGCAATCTGATTTTTCCTCTCGGCTAACACGGGGAACCACTCGAACACCCGTTCAAGGTGTTCCTTTACATTCTTCATATTGTGATGAGCACCGAGGAGAAGATTATCCAATACGGTCATCCCGGCAAATACCCCTCTCCCCTCCGGTACAAGGAAGATACCGTCCCGTACATTTTTATCGGCAGAGATCCCGGCAATAGATCTCTGCTCGAAGATTATGTCTCCCCTCTGAGGGGTATTTATCCCTAAAATTGTCTCAAGCAGGGTGGATTTACCCGCTCCATTGGCACCAATCAGAACAACTATCTCTCCCCTATTAACCCTAAGACTCACCCCCTTTAAAGCCTGAACATGCCCGTAAGAAACGTATAAATCTTTTACCTCCAAAAGGGTACTATCTTCCATACTATTCCTTCCCCAGATAAGCTTCTAATACTCTCTCATCTCTCTGTATCTCAGAGGGAGTTCCCTCGGCAATCTTTTTACCAAAATTCAGAACGGTAACGCGATCCGACAATCCCATGAGCATCTTAACATCATGACTAATTACAACTACCGTTACACCACTCTCCCTTACCCTGGAGATAATTTCCTCTATCATCTCCGTTTCCTTCGCCCCCATACCGCTGTTCGGTTCGTCCAGGAGAAGTACCTTGGGATTGGAAATAATCGCCCGAGCAATCTGAACAAATTGTCTCTCCGCCCACACGAGATCACTGGCCCATCTATCGGCATCCTTCTCCATCCCAATCATCCTAAGAGTCTCCATGGCCATATCTCTTATCTCACTCTCCCGCTTCACACGTTTAAAGGGGAGTCGCAGAAAGGTATCTATATAATCCCTCCCTGAAAACTCAAAAACACCCGTCATTACATTCTCTAAAACCGTTAAACTGGAGACAAGTTTACCAGACTGAAATGTCCGTCTAACACCAAGATTAGATATCTCGAAGGGTTTTAAATCCGTAATATCCCTGGAATCAAAGATAACTCTCCCACTTTCAGGCTTAAGAAGCCCCGTTATACAGTTGAACATCGTGGTTTTTCCGGATCCATTCGGACCAATAATCCCATGGATACTCCCCTCTTTCACCTCAAAGGAGACATCATCCAGAGCTTTTAAGGCGCCGAAAGACTTACTTAGATTCTGAATAGAGAGTAACGTCATACAAGAGATTCTAAAATACAAAAGGGGACATGGTCAATATAACTTTTCGTATATTCCATAGTAACGCCACAGCTATCCTTTACAAATCGAATAATAAATTTTAAAACTAATATTAGAAAACCTCCAAAAACATCAAAAAAAGCATTATATTAATACGTGCAACACTCGGTACCAAAGCTGTAAAAGGGGGAGGATGGGGTAAGAAATGGGACATATAGGGGCAAAGCATAGATGAAACTAAGGCGAAAGGTGTTTCTATCCACATTTGCTCTCGCAGTAGTAGCTTTTACAGTATTAACCCTCCTATTCGTGCGATTCTCGAGAAACACACTAAACAGAGAAATAGAGCATCACCTCCTAACGCTAATCCAGTTCAAAGAGCGGCAGATAGATCTGATTATAGAGAACTACAGGGACACGGCAAACCAGATCGTATTTAACACAGAAATTGCAAATCTCCTGGCAAACAGGAGAGATAAAAAAGCACTAAACTACATATACAAGAAACTCGAGGGGGTTGTTACCCTGAACAGGGATATATCGGAGATATACCTCGTAAATCAAAAGGGGAAGGTTATTTTCTCTACCCCCAAAATGGGTAGCAATCAACCCCTGGCGACAAAAAACTTCAACAGGGTAAAGGACGCCGTGGGAAACGAGGTTAGGGGGAGCATATTTCAATTTTTGGTGAGGAAAAACAACAGTAACTATATAGAAATATCAATCCCCCTATTCAACGAGAGGGGCTTTGCAGGGGTTTTCACTGTTGTTTTTAACTTTATAAGGATAAGTAACTCAATAAAGGAATTGAACAAGTACTGGGCAAGGGGAGAGATATACCTTGTAGACAGTAACTTCCACCCGCTAACCCCCGTAGGAACGAGTGCATATATCTCCAAGAATCCCGTTTTCCCGAAAGAGCTAAAACTCCTTCCACTCTCAAAGAAACAGAGCACAAGCAATTACTTTGAAAGCGCAGAAAAACCCTCCATCTATATCAACTACCAGGGCAGACTGGTTCTGGGAATTCACAAAGTAATACCGTCACTTCCTGCGTTCCTAATCGCAGAGATCCCGGTAAAATCCGCATATAGCTCTGTCTATTCCCTAACCCGGTATCTCGTAATAAATTACGCCCTCTTCTCCGTTGCCTTTTCTCTCCTCCTTCTCTTTCTCCTGGAAAAACTAACAACACCCCTCAAAAAACTCATGACCGGAATAACAAAAATCTCAGAGGGGGATCTCAATTTTACCCTCCAAATAGAATCCCACGACGAGTTTGCCATGGTGGCAAAAACCTTTAACGAGATGGTAAGCTCCATCAGAGCGGCTCAGGAACGGATACAAAACTACAACAGAGAACTGGAAGAGAGGGTAAAAGAGAGAACAAAGGAACTAAATCAGGAGATCAGGGAGAGAGAAAAAATACAACAAATCCTAAGGGAGAGCGAGGAAAAGTACAGAATCCTCTCGGAACAGTCAATCGAGCTTATATACTGGAGAAATCCAGAGGGGAGAATAAACTTTATATCTCCGAACTGCGAACAGTTAACCGGATACTCGCAGGACGAATTTTTAGAGGACCCGGAGCTTATAGACAGACTCATACTGGAGGAGGACAGTGATACATGGCAAAACATTAAAAGTGCCTTTAACAGGCGAGAAAAAATCACCAATAAACAGTTTAGAATAAGGCGAAGAGACAACGCGGTGCGATGGTTTAGATACAATCATACTCCACTGTACAGAGAGGATGAGTTTATAGGTTTTAGATGTACCAACACGGACATAAGCGACTACAAAAAATTAGAGGAAGAGTTTCGTCAGGCTCAAAAGATGGAGGCCGTAGGAAGACTTGCAGGTGGAGTGGCGCACGATTTTAACAATATACTGACGATAATAGAGGGAACGGGCGAGCTAATAAAATCCCAGCTCTCAAAGGATGACCCCATCTATCCCTTCGTTCAGGACATACTGGAGGCCGGCAAAAAGGCGGAGGCTTTAACGAGACAACTACTCGCGTTTAGCAGAAAGCAGATAATGAAACTTCAGGTAATAAACCTGAACGAGGTTATCCGGAACACCGAAAAGATGATAAGGCGACTAATCGGAGAGAATATAACTCTAAAAACCTCCTACGAGGAGAATCTTTACCCCATAAAGGCAGATCCGGGACAGATAGAACAGGTTTTGTTTAACCTGGCGACAAATGCAAAGGATGCTATGCCTGGGGGTGGCCTTTTAACCATAGCAACCGAAAATTGGAAACCCCTCTCCGCTCAATCATTCGCGGAGCAGGCCGATGGTACCACTCTATTCCTTAAAGAGAATGAATCCGAAATTACCACAAAAAATTATGTTCTCCTCAAGTTTTCGGACACGGGGATAGGAATGGATGCAGAGACGATGAGCCACATCTTTGAGCCCTTTTTTACCACAAAGCCAAAGGGTAAGGGAACCGGTCTGGGACTATCCACCGTGTACGGGATTATAAAACAACTGGAGGGCTTTATCGAGGTTGACAGTAAACCGGGAGAGGGCACCACATTTAGAATCTATCTTCCGGCAACTACGGAGGAGCAAATCGAGTCAAAACCCAGAGAAAAGCGGGAAGAAAAACTCGGTGGTAACAAAACAATCCTCCTTGTAGAGGACGAAGAAGAGGTAAGGAGGGTTACCTCCCAGTTTCTAAGGTACTACAATTACAATGTAATAGAGGCTAAAAATGCAGAAGATGCTCTGGAAATTTTTCGAAAGAATCCCTCAATAGATTTACTCCTCACAGATGTGGTACTTCCCAAAATGAACGGGAAAGAGCTATCGGAAAAAATTCTTGAGCAAAAACCAAAAACAAAGGTTCTCTTTATGTCAGGCTACACGGATGAGACAATATCCGACTACGGAATACTAAAGGAGAATATACATTTCATCCAGAAACCATTCACACCTCAGGAACTTGCAAAAAAACTAAAAGATATACTTGACTGAGGACCAGGTATGTATAACCCTTTATATCTATGGACAAAACAACTATTCTTGTAATAGAGGACGAGCCAACCATACTGGAATTTCTAAGAACGGGGCTAAAGTACGAGGGCTACGATGTAATAATTGCCTCCGACGGTAAACAGGCAAGAGAGTATCTGAGCAAAGAAAAATCCCGGGGAGAAAAGGCAGATCTCATAATCCTGGATCTCATGCTTCCCGACACCGACGGACTTACCATATGCAAAAATCTTCGAGCAAGCGGGGACGCGCGTCCCATAATAATACTAACGGCAAAAACAGAGGTCCAGGAAAGGGTAAAGGGGTTGGACACCGGGGCGGACGATTACATTACAAAACCATTCTCCTTCGAAGAGTTGCTGGCAAGAATCAGGGTTCAGCTAAGAAAAAGGGGAAAAACGAGTGAAAAAACAATCCTCACCGCAGAGGATATAGTTCTAAACACGGAAACAAAGGAGGTAACAAGGAGTGGCAAACAACTCCACCTTACACCCGCAGAGTTTTCCCTTTTGGAACTCTTTATGCGTTATCCCAAAAGAGTTTTCTCCAGGGATACCCTACTCAACAGAATATTCGGTTACGACTATATATCAGACACAAACATTATTGATGTACACATAAGCCATCTCAGAGAAAAATTAAACGATAAACCCCCAAAACTAATAAAAACAATCTACGGAAGCGGCTACTCCTTCCAACCGGAAGAGGGAAAAAGTGACAAATATTCTTCTAAATGAAAGAGTAATCACAAGTTTTTTATCTATTGCATCTATCATACTTGTTCTAATTACAATTATCCTGTGGCTAAGACTCAAAAGAGAAAAAACATTAAACCAAAAAAGAGACGACATCTCCAGGGCAGAGGAACTCTTAAAAACCCAGAGGAGATTCATATCCGACGCCGCCCATGAATTAAGAACCCCGCTAACCGCAATCCACGGTTCGCTGGAGGTACTAATGCGCGGGGTATGGGATGACAGGGAAACCGCCTCAAGACTAATCCAGGGAATTTACCGGGAGACCACAAGATTAACCAGACTAACAGAGCAACTCTTAAACCTCTCAAGGCTCAACTCAACGGAAAAACCGGAGACAGAGAGAACGGATATAGGAGAGTTTATAGGGGAATTTGTGGAAACGGCAAGATTAATAGCCGGAAATCGTCAGATACTATCCGAGGGGGAAAGGGGATTATATGCAGATATAAACAGAGATTCCTTTAAGCAAATTCTCTACAACATCACCGACAATGCGGTACAACACACCGAAGAAAACGGAACGATAAGCTTTCGTTGGGAAAAGAAAAATGATAACATTTGCATCCATATTGCGGACAACGGAAGCGGAATTCCCAAAGACAGCATCCCCCACATCTTCGAACCATTCTACAGAGCAGAAAAATCAAGAGCAAGGAGAAGGGGCGGAAGTGGTCTTGGACTTGCCATTGTAAAGAATATCGTAGAGGCCCACGGAGGAACTATCACCGTCGAGAGTGAAGAGGGCAAGGGTACCATATTTACGCTCTGTATTCCGGCCGTTCTGTAAAGCAGCATTAACAACAATTCGGGAATTAATCAACTGAGACATTCTTAATAAAATCTTAATTTTTTCTTAAAAAATCCTTAACAAAGGGTTTCTATATTTACCATGGATAGCATGGAGAAAGGAGTTTGATATGCTACACGATCATTTTCCACCACCCCCACCACCTCCTCCCCACTTCGGTAACGACAGAGAACGGGCGAGGATAGAACTTGATAGCGCATACCGAGAACTCGGCATGGGGGAGTTAATAGTACAGGAGATAGACAACCATTTCCCGGACTCCGAAGAGGCACAGTTGGGAAAAGAGATACTAATAATCGCCAACAGGGTCTACAGAAGTGCCTATTCCGCATACCAGAGAGAGGAATTTTTCAAGGCTGCGGAATTCTCCGTGTGTGTCAAGGACCTGATGCGTGGGATCGACAAATTCAAACACACAATGATGTTCAGGTAGAGAAAAATGATAAAACTGATAAAGCACGATTACTTCTTTATAATCTCTCTCGTAGCGCTAATAGCATTAAGCATTGCATACCCGGCCAAAATATCAAGCTATCCGCGCTACGTGGATTGGCAAACAATAATCGTGCTTTCAGGTTTATTCTTAATAACAACCGGCTTAAAGGAGAGCTTGTTCTTTTCATTTATCTCGAGGAAACTAATCACAAGGGTTAAATATGAAAGGTCCCTCGGACTGCTACTGGTAGTAACCACAGCCCTCTTTTCCTCCTTTTTAACAAATGACATAAGCATACTGATAATGATACCTCTCACACTTAGCCTCAAAGAAAAGATAAACAACGATATCAACAAGATAATCGTATTAGAAATAATTGCGGCAAACACCGGTTCGCTCTTAACCCCTATAGGGAATCCCCAAAATATTTATATCTGGCACAGATACGGGCTAACATTTTTTAATTTCACTCTGACCATGCTTCCTCTGGAAATAGTGCTCCTACTACTCCTACTAGGTATCACAAGGCTGGTCATAGGGAAAAAAGCCCTGATTATAAAAAATAATACGGGAAAGGAAAAAATTGATAAAACCCTATTGCTTGTCTCGCTTATCGCCCTTGTTAGCTTTATAACACTTACCGAGTTTAATCTATCAGTATACGGACTCATAGTTTTGGCTCTTGTCTATCTTAGTTTCTTTAGACGGGTAGTCTTCAAAATAGACTGGTCAATTATAGTACTGTTTGTATTCCTCTTTGTAGATATACATGTAATATCAGAGATACAGGCAGTGAAAAATATAATACTCTCACTTAACATAAAAAAAACCTACCCCCTCTTTCTCGCCGGCATTGTGAGTTCCCAAGCCATAAGCAACGTCCCGGCAACCTTTTTACTCTCTCAGTACACCGCCAACTGGAAGGTGCTGACCTATTCGGTGAATATAGGGGGTAACGGTAGCCTAATAAGCTCACTTGCAAACGTAATAGCTCTAAAACTGGACAAAACGAGCGGTATAATGAAGGATTTTCACATACTCTCCCTCCTCTTTCTTGTGCTATCGTCCATAGCAGGCTACGCCATACTTCTTCTATTCTAATTGTCCCTTATTGTATGCTTTCCCCGAAGGAGCATCATCTCAAAGATCCCCTTGCCCTTCAAGCTAGCCGAGCCAAGTCTAAGGGTATAATCGGCCTTAAACCTAAAGTAGTACGGATTTGTAAACAACCTAACCACCGCCCTAATCACAGGAGGAAGACCAGCAATCAGACTCATCGATTCTATCAATCGAGGATTATTTATAGAAACCTCAACCCCTCCGCTTACCCCCCTGGAGAAAATACGAATATCTGCCGGATACTCCCTTCCCTCTGGATGCAATCTCCAATTCTCCGTTTTAAAAACATCTACCCTGTTTGTACCGATAAGAATCTTTCTACCCTCCGCAAGGAAGAATACATAGAGGCGTCTATCACCAAATCGTTTGGTAGTAAACATCTTAGAAAAGATTAACGTATAATTACCGATATGGGCCCTACCCCAGTACCACTGAGAGAGAGCATCTTGCAACCTTACAGTACCCCAATTGTGATCGTGGTAACCACTTCCGCTAACGGAATGCCACCTACCCCCGTAGTACAACTTTCCGCTAACCCTTCCGTAGGGAACCGCAGGAAACCATGCAAAAAACCTATCCCCGAAATGGACAATACCGGAGCCTGGTCTCCAGGCACCTACCCTATTATCCAGACGCAATCTCGCTTTAATACTCTTAGAATCAAAGACAATTCTGTAACTTGCAAGATTGCCGACTACATAGCTATCCCCAATCTTAACTTCGCACCTGGAGGTAGAAGCACTAAAGAAAGATGACATATCCCCTTTAGAATTCCCGGAGAGGGAAACGGATGAGGCCAACCGTTTCCCCTGCGGTGTTGTCACAACAATAGAAACAGAGGGTGAAATTGGTGCAGAGGGATCGGTTATTGGTTTGATAGAAAAGACAATAACCGCAGTAGAACCATCGTCAAACGAAGCATCAAAATACCACCACTCAAAGGCATTCTTAACCTCTGCGGTTCTATAACCGTCCTCCCATACCTCAGGGGTTTCCTTTAATCCCTCACTCCTAAGCTCTTGTTTACTAACAGCGTACCTGATACTCTCCGTGGCACATCCACCTAAGATCAAAAGCAGAAAAACAAAAATTGAAAGTACAGCAAGAGTCCTCCATTTCACTTTCCTCCTCCTTATCCGCCGATGGAATTTCAAATAAATTTCAAAATCTATTTCCAACCAAGCAATCGAAACACTTGATTATTCCCTCTCAATAGTTAAAATACACTATATGTACAAATCTTAAAATCAATAATCCAAATTTAAGGGAGGAAATTCAATGGATATCCTTGTTCTAAACTGCGGGAGTTCTTCCGTAAAATATCAACTATACAGATGGGATTCTAAAGAAGTCTTAGCAAAGGGAATAGTGGAAAGAGTGACAATCGGTGGTTCATTTATAAACCACTATGCGAAAGGCAAGGGAAGATTCAAAAAAGAACACGAATGCCCCACCCACAAGGAGGCAATCGCTCTAATCACAAAAACACTTCTCGATCCTGAAATGGGAGCATTAAAAGATCTAAACGATATAAAGGCCGTTGGTCACAGGGTGGTACACGGGGGAGAAAAATTTGCAAAATCGGTAATTATAGACGACGAAGCACTAAACACATTTAAAGAACTGGCAGATCTTGCCCCCCTACACAATCCCCCAAACATTATGGGAATAGAGGCAGCGAAAGAGGTTCTACCCGATGTTCCGCACTGCGCGATAATGGACACCGCGTGGCACCAAACCATGCCCGAAAGGGCTTTTATATACGCTCTACCCTACGAATGGTACGAAAAGTACGGTGTACGTAGATACGGATTTCACGGCACATCCTTCCTATACGTAGCCAAACGTACCGCAGTTCTTCTGGGAAAGGATCCCTTTAAAACCAACCTTATCCTACTCCACATAGGAAACGGCGCAAGTGCCAATGCTGTCAAAGATGGGATCTCCGTTGACACCTCTATGGGCCTAACCCCCCTTGAGGGACTCGTAATGGGAACTCGTGCGGGAGACCACGATGCGGCTATCGGGTACTACATGATGAATAAAGAAAATATAAAGCCCGCAGATATGGAAAAGATTCTCAACAAGAAGAGTGGCGTATTGGGAATTTCCGGGAAATACACTGACAGACGCGATGTTATCCAAGCAGCGGAAAGGGGAGACAAAAGGGCTGCATTGGCTATCGAGGTAGAAGCCTACAGACTTAAGAAATATATAGGAGCCTACTTTGCCACAGTGGGACACGTGGATGCCATAACCTTTACAGCAGGTGTAGGCGAGATGAGCTCTCTAATAAGGGCAAAAGCCCTGGAGGGATTGGAGGGACTTGGTATTGTATTCGATCCGGAGAAAAACGCCCTATCCGCAACAAGAAATGCGGAAACCGATATTACCGGCAAGGGTTCCAAGGTAAAGATATTCGTCGTCCCCACAGACGAGGAACTGGTAATGACAGAGGATACGTATGCCCTTCTCCAGGGTGTTTACGATGTCCATACCAACTTCACCTACTCCTTCCAGAGCAAAGATTACGTTAACAAGGAGAGGGCAGAGGCTCTAAAAGAGGAACTAAAAGAAAAACCGGAACTAGAAAAGATAATCGCAAGAATTCCTTAACCAAGGATTCCACTCCAGAAAATTCTATACAATGGGGAATCCTCATAGAACAATAGGGAACCCCCACAGACAAACTCACAAGGAGCAGAGATGAAAGTGGATTCTGATGATTGGTTTCGAAAGAGACTCTTGGAAAGATTTATAAGATACGTGAAATTCGACACAACCTCCAACCCCCACTCGAAAACATTCCCAACCACAGGCGGCCAAAGAGAACTGGCAAATAGCCTTAAAACCGAATTAACCGACATGGGTATAACAGATACCCATGTCGACGAGAATGGTTTTGTAATAGCCCGCATAGAGGGACAAACCAACAGCCCTGTTATAGGTCTAATAGCCCATATGGATACCTCACCGGATGTAACAGGGAAAAACGTCAAACCAATAGTTCACGAAAACTATAACGGGGAAGAGATAAACCTTACGGGCAATGTGGTAATTAGCCCGGAAGACTCCCCAGGCTTAAAAGCATATGCCGGGGATACCATAATCACATCGGACGGAACAACCCTTCTCGGAGCGGATGACAAGGCAGGGGTCGCAGAAATAATGACAGCAGTAGAATATATGGTAAAGCACCCCGAGCTACAGCACGGGAGCTTTGAAGTAATATTTACCCCGGACGAGGAAACGGGACTGGGGATGTCACGATTCCCAATAGACAAAATTAAAAGCAAGTATTGCTATACCGTAGACGGTAGCGAAGAGGGAGATATAGAGATAGAAACCTTCAATGCCTACAGGGTAACTGTCCAGCTTACAGGGAGAATAATCCATCCTGGTTATGCCAGGGGCAAGTTAATAAACGCCATTACAATGGCAACCAAATTCCTTAATCTAATCCCGGAATCTGAAAGCCCGGAGGCAACAGACGGGAGATTTGGTTACTACTATCCCTATCAGATATCCGGGAATACGGAAAAATCAACCATCGAAATTCTCATAAGAGATTTTGACAACTCAATAGCACTAAAACGAATCGATGCACTCAAAGCCATAGCAACGGCTGTAGAAACAGGCTACTCGGGGGGTAAGGTAAAATTAGACATCGAAAAACAGTACACCAACATGGGAGAATACATAAAAAAGGAACCTCAAATCCTCTCTATACTGCAAAATGCCGTCAAAGAAGCGGGACTACAACCCAACATAAAATACATACGGGGTGGCACAGACGGAGCGAGACTAAGTGAGATGGGCATACCAACCCCCAATATCTTCACCGGAGGGCACAACTTTCACAGTAGAACGGAATGGATAGCTCTGGGTGCAATGGTCAGAGCCACAAAAACACTTACAAACCTTATTCATCTATGGTCACAAATTGGTAAAACATAAAGGGACAAAAAGAGAGGGGAGTAAAACAACTCCCCCTCCCTAACTACAATTCCAGCTTAACGGGTCGCTTTTCACTAAGAGACTTCTTTGCGGCAAGCCCCATAAGCACGGGAATCTTACCATCCGTACCGGTAACAGGAACGGGGAAATCCCCCATTATTGCATTGATAAACTCCTGCATTTCATTCAAATATGATTCTACATACCTATCCATAAAGAAATGAAGGGGTTTAGCAGAGTGATTACCGGCCTCATCGATCAACGATACATTGTCGTAGAGGTTGTTGGAAGCGAGGGCGGCTCCCTTAGAACCAAAAACCTCCACCCTTTGATCGTAGCCATAAACCGCCTTTCTGCTATTATCGATACTCCCGATAGCACCATTCTTAAACTTAAGAAAAACGAGAGCGGTATCTATATCACCGCTTTCCCCGATCCTGGAGTCTACAAGCACCTCTCCTGTAGCAAATATCTCCTCTACCTCTCCAAACAGGTAACGTGCCATATCAAAATCGTGTATCGTCATATCAAGAAATATACCACCGGAGACTTTAACATACTCGATGGGGGGTGGCTCAGGATCTCTGCTTGTGATCCTTAGGATATGGGGATCCCCTATCTTACCCGACTCTATCAGGCTCTTTATACGCCTGAAATTGGGATCAAATCGTCTGTTAAATCCTATCTGTAGCTTTACACCGGCATCATCCACAGCCCTAAGTGCACTATCTATCCTCTCCACATCAAGGGCAATAGGTTTCTCACAGAATATATGTTTTCCCGCCCTTGCCGCAGCCTCTATTATCTCTGCGTGGGTATCGGTAGAACTGCATATAACAACGGCATCTATTCCTTCATCCCCTATAACCTCTCTGTAATCCTTAAAATACTTACCGATGCCAAACTCCTCTGCGCACCTCTTAGCCCCTTCAAGATACACATCCGATACACTTACCAGCTCTACATTTTTCAGCCTGTAGGCAAGATGCTCTGCATGGAGTCTTCCTATTCTCCCGGCACCTATTAAGCCAACTCTCACCTTTTCCATCTAATGCCTCCTTAAAAAATCTTGGATTAGTAAAATACCATACTTTGCAAACGTTTTCAATACAAACGTAAACTCCTCTCCATCTTCCTCTGTATTTTGCTTCCCCCCTACCTGACTATAACAACCTGAATATCACACACATTCGTATTGGTGGGACCGGTTTTTAAAAGTGCCCCAACTCTCTCAAAAAAATGATAAGAATCATTGTTTACAAGATACTCATCGATCCCTATACCCAAATCCCCAGCCCGTCTCAACACCCCAAGAGAGGCAAACGCACCCGCCGCATCGGTAGGTCCATCATTTCCATCTGTACCTGCAGAGAGAAAATATATCCTTTTGAGCAAATCTTCACCCTTTGTCATGTTTTCAGCCAGCCCCTTAAGAAACCACAGCGACATCTCCTGATTCCTCCCGCCCAAGCCCCTGCCCTTAAGCCTTACCGTAGTCTCACCTCCACCTATAATGCAGGAGGGTTTTTTATTTAAGAGTTCGTACTCCGCCTCATCCAGAGCAATTCCCAGATAAAATGAGGCTGCATCTCTAACATCTCCTATCACCCTGGATGATAGTACCACCGTATTATACCCCAAATTCTCAGCCATCTTCTTCGCAGCAAGGAGGGCTGTTACATTATTTCCTATTAAGACATTATAAACCCTCTCAAAGATCCCCTCTCCGCTCTTTGGCGTATCGGAAATCACACCGTCACATCCCGCTTTGATTATCTCGTAAACCTTGGCCGGTACCTTATCTTTGATACCGTACCGTTCAAGTATATCCATAGCATCTCTGTAGGTAGTTTCGTCGGGAACGGTAAGTCCGGATGCTATAGAATCGAGTCTATCACCCACCACATCGGAAAGGATAAGATTAAGCGAGACAGCCGGATGCATAAGCCTTGCAAGTCTTCCACCCTTTATATTAGAAATATGTTTTCTTATACAGTTAACCTCCTGGATACTTGCTCCGGAGGCAAGAAGTAGTTGGGTTGTCTTCTGTTTCTCCTCCAACCCTATAGAGAGGTTAGTAGAGGAAAATGGATAACAGAGTAGCGCGGACCCCCCACCGGAGATTAGGTTTATAAACAGAGTCCTATCACCCCCAGAGACACATAATTTTGCAATTTCTTTCGCCGCTCTTACACTGTTCTCATCCGGTACGGGATGACCCGCCTCTACTGTCTTAATAAAATTTAAACTCTCCGTATGACCCTTCTTAACAGAAATTAAACCCCTCGATATTCTATCACCCAAAATCTCCTCTATGGCAAGAGCCATCTTTGCAGTAGCCTTTCCGGCCCCAACGACGACTATTTCATCAAAATCATTCAAATCCAGCTCCACCTTATCCGTCTCCGTTGTAACAACCAACCTCTCGTTACTGAGTTTCACATGATTTTTGACCATATTCAAAGGATTAACCCTATCCACCCCTGCCCAAAATATCTCTTTAAGCTCCTGATACACCCTCTCGAGATATATTCCTCCTGTTTCCATAGCAGTTTTCCCCCTAAATGGCAGTAATAGTTAAGAGAGTACAGCAAAACAAAAGAATAATAAAGAGAGAATTGGCGTGTAACATACTAGGTGCATTATGCCCCCAAAACAAAGCTAGGGTAGCATAATGCACCACCCCAATTCCCCTCCACACTACCGCATTTCATTTTGATAAAATAGTTCAAATAATTACTTTCAACGCAAGGAATAGCAAAGCACCGCTTATCCGCACACATTTCAAAAATATTGGCATCGAACTTGCTTTATTAATCTGTAGAATGAGCATAGAACATCTCTAAGTGATTCAAATAGAGAAGAGAGGGAATAGATATGAGAGGTATGTGGGAAAGACCAATGGGAATGGGAAACAGGGGTTACGGTAGAAACTATGGCAATCCCCCTACTACCCTTCGCAGAACAAGTGTATCGATAAATTACGATAAGTGTTCAAAGTGTATGCTATGCATAAAAGGATGCCCTTTACACGCTATAACAAGGGGTGAGGATAAACTCCCCCATATTGATTATTCAATATGCAGGGGCTGTGGCATTTGCATACCCTCATGTCCCACAAAGGCACTTTTTTGGAGTCGAAATTGATTCTAAATATGTTAATATATGGAGGTAAAAGAGTATGATAGGAAGAGGAAGAGGTGGCGGAGCCGGATTAGGTCCAGGGGGAAACTGTGTATGCCCTAACTGTGGGACCGTTGTTCCTCATAAAAGGGGTACCCCTTGCAACCAGATGACATGTCCAAAGTGCGGAACCGTTATGACAAGACAGGCCTAGTGGCTTAGAGTTACAGGATTAAGATTACAAAAACAGAAGGGAAAAATCTGTACAATGGAAGTGAAAATAACGGTACTTGTTAACGATTATACTGCATTGCCAAGAGTGAAAGGCGAGCACGGCCTTTCACTCTTGCTTGAAACACCAGGATATAGGCTCTTATTCGATACGGGACAGGGTTCACTCTTCTACGAAAATGCTCGTATAATGGGAAAAACTATCGAAGAGGTAGATGCGTTAGTCTTAAGCCACAATCACTACGATCATACAGGTGGTCTTCCCAAATTTTTAGAGATAAACAAAAAAGCAAAAATATACTCACACCCCCAAACCTTTAGAAACTCTTACAGCAAGCACCTTATCCACAGTAAAAATTCTTTTAGAGAGATAGGATTATCGGAAGACACTATAAAACAGGTGGAACGGCTGGAAGGGAGAGTGATAAAAAATACCACCCCACTGAAAGTAGACACAAACCTTATGCTTACGGGCCAAATACCGAGAAAGGTAAAATTCGAAAAGGTAGACTCAAGCATCTTTACGGATAGAAATCTAACCATTCACGATACTATCCCCGACGACCAGGCCCTTATAGTTTTTGGAGAGAAAGAGTTTCTCTTACTTCTCGGGTGCTGCCACTCCGGTGTTATTAACACGATTGAGCATGTAAAAACTCTCCTCCCTAATCACAACCTAAGGGCTATATTTGGTGGTACCCATCTCATAACGGCAGACGAAGAGAGAATAAAGGGCACAATCGACTACCTAAAAAAATTCAACAATCTCTTCATATACCACGGGCACTGCACAGGTTTTAAGGCCGGATGTGCATTAAACGCAGCATTTCCCAAAAATTCCACATATTTCGCTACCGGCGAAGAATACACATTTGATATTCTTTAAAATTCTGGTATTATACTCCTTAAATGAAAAAAGGTGTCCTTTTCTTTTCTCTCTTCATGTGTGTATTCTTCGGGGTTTCCACTATTAGTTCGGCTCAGTCTAAGTACATTCAGGGAGAAGAACCATTCCCCAAGAAGCTTAGTATATCCGTACTGGAAATAGTAGAACCGGAGACGGGTGAAACCAACAGAGCCCTAAAAAACATAATTCAAACCTCGGCTGAGATAAGTCTCAGAGAGAGGGGTCTAAACACATACATGTACAAAAAAAGATTTGACTACTCTACCGTCCTCTCCTCTCAACAACAGGTACATGAGTTTCTAAACCACATCCAAGACGATTTCGTGCTAATCATCACCTACAGCTCCATTGAAAAAAACAGGGTTAGATTAAACATGTACTGGTTAAACAAAGCAAAGGGGGAAATAACCATAGATAAACGTGAGGAGTTATACCTCAACTTCGAATTTGATAGAAGGGTTTCCTCTCTTACCGCCAAACTCCTGAGAGAGGCAAATGCAGAGATAAGAGCTCTAAAGCAAGAGATACAGCAGGAGGAGAGACAACTACCAAAGCCCAAAGTAGCTCTCTCACAAAAGGGTAAAGCAACAGGGGCGATGAAAACGGAAGAAACCACACCCTATCCGGCATACGGCGGGATCCCCCCTTCTCGCAGTAAATTCTACCTTATGTCGTTTGGTTTTTCCCCGTTTTTCCCTATGGGGCAAGCAGAGGGTTACTTTTATCTGGGAATGAACCCCACCCTAGATATAAGCTACCAATCGAAAATTCCAACCGGATACCTGGGGTTAGGGTTTGTTATCGGCGTCAACTATTTCTTTGCCGTAGGATTCAATGCAGCGGCAGACGTGTACCTAACACAGATAGGAACAAATATATCATACGTATCAAACCCGCTGGCTAATCTTCCCATTGGTCTGTTTATATACACGGCAGAGGGAGCCGCAATACTTACAGTCAATCTCAACAGGAACCAACTCCAATCTACAGTACTGGGATTTGCCAAGGGCGGAATAGGTTTAAGCTTATTCCTAACAGAGGAGAGTGGCTTAATCATAGACGTAGCCTACGGAATATCTATCGGTCGCAACGAAACCATAGCGGGTATATCCCCGGAACTATTTATATACTCAAAGATGTAGGGAAATGTCAGGTTCAAACTACCGTTTAATATTTATCGACGACGAATACATAGTTCGGGAGGGTATAAAAACAAGGATTAAATGGGGAGAAAACGGTTTTGAACTCGTGGGTGTCTTCGAAAATGGTCTTCAAGCTATTGAGTTCCTAAAAAACAACAGGGTAGATATTATTATCTCCGATATATACATGCCCAAAATGGACGGGTTAGAGCTTAGCAAGATAATCCACGAAAAATACCCGGAAATAGTGGTAATAATCCTAACGGGATACGATCATTTCGAATACGCCCAACAGGCAATACGCTACAGGGTGAAGGATTTTCTCCTAAAACCGATAACGGCAGAAGAGCTGGAAAACGTTCTTGAGAAAATCAAGGGAGAACTCGATAGACTCTCAGAGGAGAAGGAAGAGTTAAATATTCTAAAATCCACACTACAGAGAACAACCCCTCTACTCAAAGAACAACTCCTAAAGAGCCTCATCGGAGGAGAGGTAGAAGAAAGAGAAATAGAGGAAAATCTAACACTCTTAAAATGGAAATCTCCCACGGAGACTTTTTTCAAAGTTCTAACAATCTTCCTACCCGAAACAACGAAGAGAGAAACAAAACTCTCAATTATCAAACGGATAGCTACCGCCATCACGGAAAACGATGAGGTATTTCTTAATTACGATAGCTGTATAGTAGTTATCCTTAACGGGAAAGGGAGACATCAGTTAGAAAAGCGCTCCTCCGTTACATCGAAAGAAATATTCGATATGTTGACAAAAAATTACAGTATAAAGACAACAATAGGGAGTGGGGAGATTATCCGAGGTATAGCAAACCTATCCCTCTCCTATAACGATGCAAAAAATGCTATGGAATATGCCAGAACAATTGATCTTCCCACAATAATTTCTATAAGGGACATTAGAAACAAACGCAAACTCTTTCCGGAAGAGTACTTCTCGCTAATAAGGAGAATAGGTGACACCCTATACACGGGCAACAGAGAAACCACAAGGAAAACTCTCGAGGATGTTTTTTCCTATCTGGAAAAGCACTACCTTACCAGGGAAGAGTTAACCATATTTTACGCCCAACTTCAGTTCTTTCTGAATACTTTTATCCAGGAAATCGGACCAATATCACATAAATCCGCCGAGAAAGAGAGCGACGCCAATCATAATACGTCTGGGCCACTCTACCCCGGGGAAATCAACCTCAATAAGTACAAAAAATTAACCACAGCAAAGGAATACTTTCTCGAACTCATAGAGAGGATTGAAAATATTCTAGAGCTCAAAAGGAAAAACCTAACCCTCTCCCGTACTGAACGGGCCATAAAAATCATCAAACAACGCTACAGTGATCCCAATTTCACACTTAAAGACATAGCGGACGAAATGTTCCTCTCGGTAAGTCAGTTCAGTAGTATATTCAAAGAGGCTACCAATCAAACTTTTGTTGAATATCTCACCAAAATAAGGTTAAATGAGGCGAAGAAACTGTTAAAAACCACAGACCTTTTAATATACGAGATAGCAGATAGAGTGGGATTCAGTGATCCCCACTATTTTTCAATAACATTCAAAAAATACACCGGTATGCCCCCCGGCGAGTTTAGAAAAAACCTGGCAAGGGGAAAATGAAAAAATTATTCAAATTTCAGACACTCAGCTCACGTATCTATACGCTATTTACAATTGTTATCTTTCTCACAATTTTCATTATGCAGATAGTCTCTTTTAGATTTACCATCTCTACAATAAAAAGTTCAACCCTAAACAACAACAGAGCACTCTTAAAACAACTGGTCACCCAGATTGACAAGTACATAATAGACATGAAACACATAGCCCTTATGGTAAACTCGGATATGGATGTTCAGAACTACCTCATTACCAACGATCCCCTTCTGGCAAAGAAGATTCAAGAAAGGTTTGTCTCTTACCTCGACGTACGGGATGACATTTCCTCAATATTCTTGTTCAGCAATAACGGGAGGGTAATAACAGGGAAACCTGGCTTTAAACTAAACCCATGGACAAACTACAGGGAAAAGGAATGGTACAAAAAGACAGTTGCTGCAAAGGGAAGAACTGTGGTTTCTTCTTCGTACGTCCAGAACCTCATTAAGGGGAGATACTCCTGGGTTGTCTCACTCAGTCGAGAAATTCAATCCATCGAAACAAATAAAAAAATCGGAATAATACTGGTAGATCTAAAGTTCAATAAAATCAAAGACCTCTGTAAATCCCTTGTAATAGGGGAAAAGGGGTACAATTTTATAATCGACAACAAGGGAAACTACGTGTATCATCCCACTCAACAACTCGTATACAGCGGAATTAGGAGTGAGCCAATAAAACCCATCCTTGCCCTTCTAAAGGAAAGCCCGCGAACCTTCTATCAGGACAGAGAAAAATACTACATGATAGACACCTCGGACCAAACGGGATGGCATATCGTAAGTGTTTCATACGTAAGTGACATTGCAGCAAGGTGGAACTACGTGCAGATCATATACTCCCTTCTCGGTTTCTTTCTCTTCTTTGCCAGTGGTCTGGCAACAAATGCCATATCAGAGAGCATTACCAGGCCACTTCGTCAATTGCAGGAAACAATGAGAAGCGTGGATACCGGTGAGTTTAAAAAGGCGGGAAACATAGGAGAAACAGAGGAGATAAAGGAGCTTGCCAGGGAGTACGATACAATGGTAACTAGAATCGAGGAATTAATGGCAGCAAACATAAGAGAACAGGAACAAAAAAGAAAGAGCGATTTAAAGGCTCTCCAGGCACAGATCAACCCTCATTTCCTCTACAATACATTGGATTCTATTATATGGATGGCCGAGATGGGGGAGAACTCCGAGGTTGTTAAGATGACCTCTGCTCTGTCCAAACTCTTTAGGATAAGTATAAGTAAGGGAAAAGAACTTATAAGCATAAAAGACGAACTCTCTCACGTCGAATCATACCTCGTAATCCAAAAGATGCGTTACAGAGACAAGTTTAATTACTCTTTTGACATCGATCAAAGCATTTTAAATCTCCACACCCTCAAGATAATTCTACAGCCCATCGTGGAAAATTCTATCTATCACGGGACAAAAGAAATCGAACATACCGTACACATAGCGATAGAGGGGAAACGAATTAGGGAGAGTGTAATATTTACTATAACCGACAATGGCCGGGGAATAGAACCGGAGGAATTGAAATTACTCAACAGCAATGAAACACCAGAAGAGATACAGAAGCTAAAACATCACGGAGTAGGGGTTAAGAATGTAAACGAAAGGATAAAACTCTACTTTGGCCCGGAGTACGGGGTAACATTCGAGAGCAAAGTGGGAGAGGGAACCAGAGTAACGATAAAAATTCCGGCGATCCAAACGCCATCGGAGGGCGAGCAGGAGATATGAAAAAACTTCACCTCCTACTAATGAGTATCATGCTTGCGACCCTCCTGTTTATCTCACTAACAATGTACTACGAACAGAGTACCAGTAAAACTGCTAAAGTAGAGGGAAATATCGTTATTGTTCTAAAGGCAATAGGCCAGCCAATGGATTTCTGGGCTATAGTCCAACAGGGGATAAAGGAAGCGGCAAGGGAATTTGGTGCTCAGGTTAGTGTCACAGGACCCATGTACGAGAGAGAGGTATTAGACCAGGTCAGAATAATGCGGAAGGTCATAAAGCAAAACCCCAGATTGATAATTCTTGCGGCATCTGATTATAACAAGCTAAGAGAACCGGTTAAAGAGGCGCACGACCACGGAATCCCCGTTATAACCCTCGACTCTGCCGTAAACTCAGACATACCAATTTCCTTTATAGCTACCAACAACATAGAGGCAGGCAAGAAAGCGGGAAGAGAAATGGTAAACCTTCTAAAGCACAAAAGGAGAAAAAACATCGCCATTGTAAGTCATATAAGGGGCACCGCAACGGCAATAGAGAGGGAAAGAGGGGTAAGAGCGGCCTGTGAGGGGTGTAACATAATAGGCACATGGTACTGTGACGTGGAAGAGGAAAAAGCATACAGAATAACACTGGAACTACTCAGGTACTACAACATAGACGGGATAGTGGCACTCAATGAGGTCTCAACCCTGGGTGTTGCTCAAGCAGTGGACGAACTCAATGCAAAAGATAGGGTAACAGTGGTGGGGTTTGACAATGCACCAAGGGAAATGGAATACTTAGAGGCAGGGGTCATAAAGGCCACCGTTATACAAAACCCCTATAAGATGGGCTACCTGGCGGTAAAAACAGCGGTCCGTTATCTCAAAGGCCAGGCTGTACAACCTATAATAAACACAGGCTCCCTTCTTATAACAAAAGAAAATATGTTTAAGAGGGAGTACCAGGAGATAATCTTTCCGTTTAGCCAGTTTGATTAGTTTTCCTCCCTCAAATCGTAAAATTTTAACCCTTTTCCGTAAGATATTCTATTGAGGAATCTCCGCATAAAAACTAGAAATGCATAGTAGTCTAACGATTAACACACAGAAAAATCGTTAGCACAGACTTATTATCCAGAGGCGGTAGTAGTGAGCGAACCAATTTTAATAATGAAAGATATCGACAAATCCTTTCCCGGGGTTAAGGCTCTGGATAAGGCTTATATAGATGTTCTGCCCGGTGAGGTTCATGCCCTTCTCGGAGAAAACGGAGCCGGAAAATCCACATTCGTGAAAATCCTAACCGGTGTATATCAACCCGACGGGGGAAAAATAATATACAAGGGAAAAGAGATAACCATACCGGATCCGCTAAGTGCTCAAAAACTTGGCATAAGTATAATATTCCAGGAGTTTAACCTCTTTCCACATCTTACTGTAGCCCAGAATATATTCATAAACAGAGAACCAAAAACAAAAACAAGAATCCTACTCGACGAGAAAAAAATAAACAGAATGGCCAAAGAGCAACTGGGGATTATACACCTGGATATCGATCCACAGAGGAAGGTCTCTTCTCTGAGTGTCGCAGAACAGCAGATGGTAGAGATCGTAAAGGCCATCTCCTTCAAGTCGGAAATTCTTGTAATGGACGAGCCAACCGCTGCGCTCACGGAGGCGGAGATAGAGGATTTATTTGCAGTTATCAAACAACTCAAGGCAAGCGGGGTAGGAATTATCTATATCTCACATCGTCTGGAAGAGCTAAAGCATATAGCGGACAGAGTAACCGTTATGAGGGATGGCCATTACATAAAAACGGTAAATTACAGAGATACCACCATCCCTGAACTGGTAAAGATGATGGTCGGCCGTCCAATCACAGAGATATATCCGAAACGCACACACAAACCCGGGAAGGTTATGCTTGAGGTTAAAAATCTAAATCAGGGAAAGAGATTAAAAAACATCTCTTTTAACGTAAGAGAGGGAGAAGTTCTAGGGGTCGCAGGGCTTGTCGGCGCAGGACGAACGGAGATGGCAAGGGCTATCTTTGGTGCCGATCCCATTGACAGCGGCGAGATATACCTAGAGGGCAAGAAACTAAAGATAACATCTCCTCACGACGCCATTGAAAAGGGAATCGGGTATCTTACCGAGGACAGAAAGAGAAACGGTCTGGCATTGGGCTTAAATGTAAAGGATAATATTGTTCTTTCCAGCCTTGAATACTTTGTAACTCACCTCGGTTTTTTGAATGATAAAAAAATCACGGAGCGGTCCGGCGAACTTGTAGAACTCCTGAGAATAAAGACACCCTCCCTTGAACAAAAAACGAAATTCTTAAGCGGGGGGAATCAACAGAAGGTTATAGTGGCAAAATGGTTGTGCAGAAACTCCAAGGTGCTGATTTTTGATGAACCGACAAGGGGAATAGACGTCGGAGCAAAGCGTGAAATCTATGAACTAATAAACAAACTTACCGAGGAAGGTGTTGCCGTAATAATGATCTCATCGGAACTCCCCGAAATCATCGGGATGAGCGACAGGGTTCTCGTTATGCACGAGGGCACAATTGCGGGTGAAATTTCGAGAGAAGAGGCAACAGAGGAAAAAATTTTAATGCTTGCAACAGGAAACAAATAAGAGGGTTATGCTATGAACAGTGTAGAACAGAGTACTGTAGTACAGGAGAGTAAAAAGAAACTTGATACCAATGTTATACAAAAACTGGCCGCATTTGCCAGTTTGATACTTCTGGTTATCTTTTTTTCATTCGGTTCTCCCTACTTCTTTAACTACGACAATCTTATAACTGTCATAAAACAGACGGCCGTTATCGGCATAATAGCCATAGGCGTAACATTTGTTATCATCACGGCGGGAATAGACCTGTCCATGGGGTCTGTTGTTGCGGTAGCAGGTGTTGTTACCGCAATAGCCCTTAGAGCAGGGGTGCCAAGTTGGTTGGGAGTTATAATCGGAAGTGCTACAGGTGCCCTTCTAGGAATCTTTAGTGGCCTACTGGTAGGTTACGGGGCATTACCACCGTTTATCGCAACTCTCGGTATGATGATGAGTGCAAGAGGGGTGGCACTGGTACTAACAAGCGCACGACCCGTTTACTTTACAAACAACAATACCTTCATGCTCATCTATAACTACAACCTCTTTAATTCAATTCCGATGCCTGTAATCTATCTTCTGGTAATTGCCTATCTATCCCACATCGTGCTGGTAAAAACCACTCTGGGAAGGAGAGTTTATGCAATTGGAAGCAACGAGGAAGCGGCAAGACTCTCCGGAATTAACGTAAAAAGTACACTTATAACGGTGTATGGAATCTCCGGGTTTATGAGCGGTCTAGCAGGTATAATCCTTCTTGCACGATTAAACTCCGGACAACCCGCCGTAGGACAGGGTTTTGAGTTAAACGCCATAGCGGCGGCGGTTATAGGAGGAACAAGCCTCGCAGGAGGAGAGGGAACCATCCTCGGTACACTTATTGGTGCTTTGATAATGAGCGTTCTACAGAACGGTCTCAACCTAATGCACGTCTCGCAGTTCTGGCAACAGGTAATTATAGGGCTGGTTGTAATATTCGCCGTATACATAGATATAAAGAGAAAGAGGAAATAAGTTTTTTAACAGGGTTCAGGGTTCTCCGACAGACCCACAACGAAGAGGAATTAAAACGGAATTAACCCCGTTGGGGATAATAATAAATCTTACAAGGAGGATTTGTATGAAAAAACTGCTGGGAGTCCTATTAATTCTGGCATTGGTAACCGGAGCGGCATTTGCCGGGGGACAGGGTGAAAAATCCAAGGCAACCAAATCCGGCAAAAAGAAAGACATCTACATTGCTGTTATCAGCAAGGGATTTCAGCATGAGTTCTGGCAGGCAGTCAAGAAAGGTACAGAAAAAGCAGCCAAAGAACTGGGAATAAGAACAACCTACGAGGGCCCTGCAACAGAGGCTATGCTCGATGTTCAAATTAATATGGTAGAGAATGCTATTACCACACGCTGCGACGGGCTCTTACTTGCCGCACTCGATTCCGAGGCATTGGTACCCTACGTGGAAAAGGCACATAAAGCTGGAATCGTAGTTGCCACATTCGACTCAGGTGTTAAGAGTGACATCCCCGTATCTCACATTGCAACTAACAACCTAAAGGCAGGAGCATTGGCGGCAGACAAACTTGGTGAGATTGTGGGCGGAAAGGGTAAAGTTGGCGTCATCGTTCACGATGCAACCAGCCAGACCGGTATAGAGAGAAGAGACGGGTTTATCAACGAGATCAAAAAGAAATTCCCCGGTATTACAATTGTCGGTCCGGTATACGGGGAGGGAGACCACAGAAAATCCGCCAATTTAATCATTGATATGATCCGCTCTAATCCTGATCTGAAGGGTATTTTCGCTGCCAATGAGGGTTCGGCAGTCGGTGCAGCCCTCGCACTAAAAGAGATGAAGAGAACAGACATCAAACTGGTAGGTTTCGATTCCGGTGCACAGCAGATAGGCTTTGTAAAGGACGGAACAGAGGTTGGCTTTATATCTCAGGATCCGTTTAACATTGGTTATCTCGGTGTAAAAACACTCTACAAGGCTTTAATGGGAGAAAAAGTCCCCAAGGTTGTTGACACAGGTGCCAAGTGGGTAGACAAAACCAACATAGACGATCCTGATATTCAGAAGATACTCTACCACTAAGTACAAACACCACCTGCTTAGGGTCTCTTTAAAGTGAGGCCCTCCGGCCACACCATTTTTCACCTCCTAAATGGTGTGGCTCTTTTTATAGTTTCACCCCATTTAATAGACGTACATAACCCTTAAAAAACTCGACCTCTCTAAAATTGCCAAAACCCTTCTCTTTAAGAATACCCTTCCAATCACGCTCGACAAAATCAAAGGCATACTTACACTCTATCTTCATGAAGGGTATACGAATATAGAAGGGTACCTCATCCAATTTAAACTCACCAAAATCAAGGATCGAAAATACTCCACCCTCCACGAGATTATCGTAGGCATTTTTAATTATTACCTCCCTAACCTCATGGGGAAAGCCATGTATTACAAAGCTGATAAAAACCCTGTCATACTTATCCTCCAACAAAAAGGGAACATCTATCCTCTGTTTTTTAAAACTAACGTTTGGATACCTCGAGCACTTCTCCCTAAATTGCTCTCCCATTTCATCGGAAACATCCATTCCAAGAATAGAACCCCCCGGTCCCAAATGTTCCATCATAAGACAATCGTTCCTTCCGGTACCACATCCAAAATCGAGAATGTGCTCATCCTCTCTCAAGCCCAACGCACCAATAGCATTTCGTATAAAACGGCCATACCCACCAAGGGTTACCACGTTGAGCATGGCATCATAGTTACGGGCTGTAAACCCTTGAATCTCGACCTTTGAATCCGGATAGTATCTCTCTGCCATCAAATTACTCCTCTAACTTGTTACAGGTTACATTACACTATATATAGGAGAAAAACAATATACCCTGTCTATTCTCAATCATAAACCAATGCAATGCAGGTTACTCATCACTCAGATCTCTCAAAGGCAAAACAATATGGAAAGTGCTTCCCCTCCCCTCACCCGGACTCTCCGCCCAGATTTCCCCATTGTGCTGTTCAACTAATCTCTTAGAGATCGCAAGCCCAAGGCCCGTGCCATGATACTCCCGCATTCTCCCATTTTCGACCTGCTCAAAGGAATCAAAAATACGCACAAGATTCTCAGAGGCAATTCCTATTCCCGTATCACTTATCTCAAAATGCACCCTCAATTTTCCTTCGCTATTTCGAAATGAATATACATTAATACGAATTCTCCCATTTGGCGGTGTGAATTTCAAAGAGTTAGAGAGGAGATTATAGAAAACCCGCTCAAGTTTCTTTCTATCAGCAACCAATTTTCCCTCAATATCTCCTATGCTCTTGGTCACTTTTATTCCCTTACCCCTCGCATCTCGCTCAAAAACCTTAAGAATCTCCTCCAAAAAATCTTTAACATCTATCCCTTCCATCTCCAGTTCAATCTTACCAGCCTCAATCTTTGCAAGATCCAAAACATCATTAACAATGGAGAGAAGTTGCCTGGAGCTCGCTAAAATATCATTCAGGCAACCCTTTTGTTCATCGGTTAAGGGACCGAAGGCACCCTCTACAAGCAGCTCACTAAAGCCAAGTATATGCGTGAGAGGGGTCCTCATCTCATGGCTCATATTTGCAAGAAACGAATCCTTCGCCCTAGCAGAGGCCTCCGCTTTGCTTTTGGCAACGGCAAGCTCACGCATTAAAACTTCCGCTCTATATCTGGCTTTCACAATGAAAAATGACATGGAGGGTGCTATAAGAAGGGGAACAATCGTCGAGATAATATACCCCTCCTTAATAAGGAGTGCGGGATCAATCAACGTCGCTACAAAATAAATACCATCAGAAATCAACACCGAAATTAAAGTTACAACGACCAGTACTCGCAAAATTCTAAACTTAGGAAGCCCTGTCGTAAAACTTTTTTCCATAATTCATTCCATATTTGATATCAATTCAGCTTTTAATATTATAGATACAATTGTATACAACACAACAGAGAATGCAAGTGGAGATCTCAACTAAAAAATCCGCAAGCCGGTTGGTAACTCAACTTGCGGATTCTCCTAAAATCACCCTGCAACTATTTCCTATAACTTCTTATGGCAGAACCACCAATCAAAGCAATCATACTTTTTGGGTCTCTCTCTTGCAGCATCCACGTCCGAAGCAGGCGGAATTATAACCTCATCCTTAACCAACTCATTCTCCGGCCAGTTTGCAGGCATTGCTACTCCCTCTTTATCGCTTATCTGAAGTCCCTTAACCATCCTCAAAATCTCATCCATATTCCTACCGAGTTCTTGAGGGTAGTAAAGTATAGCGCGGATGATTCCACTGGGATCCACAACAAAGACCGCTCGTACGGTATTTGTTCCCTTTCCGGGATGAATTAGCCCAAGAGTTGCTGCAACCTTTCCCGTATCATCAGCAATAACAGGGAACCTAATCTCGATATTCAGGTTATCCTTGATCCAATCTACCCATTTGATATGCGAAAAAACCTGATCAATACTAAGACCTACCAGATCACACTTTAACTCCTGAAAGGCATCGTAACGCTTCTGGAACGCTACAAACTCCGTGGTACAAACTGGCGTAAAATCCGCGGGGTGACTAAAAAGAACAAACCATCTCCCGTGTAAATCGTTTGGCAGTTTCATCTTTCCACGGGTCGTCTGAACCTCAATCTCCGGAAACTTATCCCCTAACAAAGGCATTCTTTCTTCCATCTCTAATCTCCTTATTATAATATTAAATTTGTAATCATTACAATTACTGCTTCTATAGTAATAACAGAGGATCAGAAAGTCAAGCGCTGCAGAACCTTTATCAAGCACCAACAGAAAAAAGTACCGGTTACGCCCCCTGCGGACAACACTCCTCTATATTTTTAGCTATAAACGAGGCTGACTTGTAGAGTAAATCCTCCTCCTCGGAAGAAAGATTAACCCTTAAAACCTTTTCCACCCCCCTTTCTCCGAGGATGGAGGGAAAACTAAACACCGTATACTTTATTTCCATAAAGTTCTCTTTAATGGTAGAGACAGGAAGAATCCTCTTCTCATCCCTTACAATCGCACCTATAATAACGGAAACCGCTTGAGCAACCGCATAGTAGGTAGAACCCTTTGCCTCTATTATCTGGTAGGCAGCCCGGTGGACATAATCCGAGGCCTCCTTTACAAGCTTCGACCAATCGCATCCCCTACCGCAGGTTGCGCAGAAGTCCTTAAGGCTCACCCCTCCTATAGTTATCAACGACCAGGCCGGGAAAGAGGTATCTCCGTGTTCACCCAAAACGTAACCATGAATATTTATAGGATTAACCCCGCACATACGTGAAAGGTAGGCCTTTAATCGCGAAGAATCAAGAACAGTACCAGAACCAATAACCCTGGAGAGATCAAAACCCGTCTCCCTCCAGGCAACATAGGTAAGAATATCCACAGGGTTACTGATGATAAGAAGAATCCCGGAAAAACCCGTCTCCTTTACAGAGCGAGCAATTCCCTTCATTATAGAAACATTCCTGTTCAGCAAATCAATCCGCGTTTCACCCGGTCTCTGTTTGGCACCGGCAGTTACAACCACAATCTCTGCGTCACGACACTCCTCGTACCCCCCGCTGTATATATTCTTTACTCCGCCGAGGGGAGCACCCTGCACTATATCAAGTATCTCCGCCTCCGCTCTCTTCGTATCCAGATCTATCAATACCATCTCGCTAACAATATGCTTCAGCGAGAGATTATACGCCAGAGTAGCACCAACAGAACCAGCACCTATAATAGCAATCTTTCCCTTCTTCATACCCTCCTCCCTAAAGAGCTAAAAATTCCCGCTCCCAAAGGAAAATTTCAAACTCACCTCGACTATATCCCCTTTCTTCGAAAATTGATACCCCTCTTCTCCGTAGGTAAAAGGGAAGCTAAGCCCTATACTTGCTCTGTCTATCCAATTATACGTTATCGCAGGAGTTACCTTACCCGATCCGTCCGAAAGGTTACCAATCCAAAAGAGTGATAAATCAAAATCCGTGTTCAATAGTCCCTTCCATGTAGCGGAAAAAGCTCCGTAATGTTTCCCGGGCATAGAAATATCAGAGGCGCTCAACTCTCCATTGGCTATGAGCATACCAATTTCCTTACTTTTATCCTTAAAAATAGTTTGGTCATCATAACCGTAGCCATTGTAGTAGTACTGTAGGGCGAAATTGTAACTAAAGTTACCCTCTTCGTCCGTGTGATTATACATCACCCCCACTGTCCCAGAGTAAAAGTACTGATCGTCTTTTTCTACAACCTCCAGCCCCAGAGGATACTCCAGACTTTTATCCACCTCTTCTACGAATTTTTTATCAGAACCATAACTCAAAACAGATTCGCCAAATACGTTAAAATCTGATATGGAAGTTGTAAGAGTAACCATTGCCTCCGGACTTTTATCTTTCTCATATACACCTCCAATCCCTATCTCGGTGTCATATATGACAAACTCCAACTTTGGGGCCACGGTTATTTCATCCCACTTTGTAGCATTACTATCTATGAGGTAGAGATACGCATTGTGTATTCCAAAGGGAAAGTTCACCTTTAGGGCGAGAGGCCCCTCCAACTCCGCCTCCGGATCCTCAGGATTAATACTACTAAGATTGACAATGTCAGCAGGACTAAAAAAATATCCAACCCCCCAGTTTATCACCTGCTTCCCTCCCCTAAAAAACAGAATGTTTTTCCAGTTAAAATCCGAAAAGAGTTCCCTGATGTGTACAATATCGTCAAAACTTCTTCCGCTATCGGCACTTTCGCTAAAGGGATAACTAATATCCGTCTTTCCGAAAACTCTGAAATTCTCATCCGGTCTTGCATCGAAGTAGAGAGTAGCTCCCAGATCAACGGAGAGATCCTCGCTGTCAGGATTCGTCAGAGTATCGGAGAAACTACTAAAATCCGGATTAGTCCAACTCCACACTGATGTAGTGTAAAAATGGTACTTTCCACCAATTCTAACAAGATTATTTGTCAGGAGAGATTTTTCCAACTCCTTAGCCATACTAGCCTTACCCACGTTTTCAACTACAGACGGGTTCTCAAAAGAGGGTGTTTCAAACAGGCCCTCTTCGGAGTTACCGTTTGCAGTGTTCGGCTCACCCTCACTACCACCAAAAAGAGCATTCTCATCAACCCCACTAATCGCGCCGTTGGACTGCGTATTCCCACCTTGATTATCCCCACTATTCTCTGCCCATCCGGGAATTCCAAAAAGCACAAGAACAACAGAGAAAACAACAGGCATCATCAGGCATCTTCTTTTCTTCATAATATACCTCCTACCATTCCTTTAAAACAGCACTATCTATTAACCCTCTCCACGTATGACTTGGTAAAAACATAGTTGGGAAGTTTTTCCACAGAGAGGTCTGTAAGTGTTATTTGAGTTCTCTTATTCTTAACGAGACTATCAATAAATATCATTCGTGTTGCTATATACGAGTTTCCAACTCTGGCATACTTGGGATAATAGGAAACCCTGAGGAGTCGTTTATTTAGACTATAATTTTCCACCTTCAAAACAAGATGCGGTTTTTTGGTTACCCATACCTTCATATACGGATAGGTTACCTCATTATTCTTAGCCTTGAGCTCTAAGATGTAAACATCAAACCTTCCCAGCTTCCCCTCGGAATGAGAGATAACATCGTAGTCTTCCGCAAGGCTGGACTTACCAAAATCGGAATTTTTAGCGTCTGTCCCCGCAAAATTTTCTTTTAGCGAAATATGAGAAAACTTACGACTCTCGGGGTCGTAAAACCACATATTTTTCCCAACCTTGAGGTATCCCTGTCCCCTCTGAACCTCAGGTTCTTTTATTAGCATAAGGAACTTATCATCTCTATCCCTTCTAAACATCTGAACAACCTTCTTTTCCACTCCCTTTTCCGGATCTTCGGATATCATTGTTAGAACGGCAGAAAAATCCGCCTTGTCAAAACTCCTAAGCTCATCTATATCCCTTAAAATAGCCAGATAATCTACAGATTTAGCAAACACCCCAACGGGCAAAAGAAACATAAAGAGAATCACCACCCATAAGAGAAACCTCTTCACTCTGAAAGACCCATAGTTAATTCTAGATACTGAAAACATTATTTACCTCCTCCAAATCCACAGGTATTTCTTTACTTAAAAATCAAACCTAAAACTCGGTTCTAAGAGCAGTTGCCGGTTCCAATTTTGCCGCTTTCCTGGCAGGTCCCAGAGCGGCCACTATGCTCAAGAACACAAGTATCAAAAGATTCACCAAAACTTCCGTGGGTATTATCTTAAATCCTACCCTTCCGTTCTTCAAAAATATCCACATCATCGAATCGGTTCCAAAGGGAATCTTCGAAATAACAAACATACCAACAAAGGCAAGGGCAATTCCGACTAACGCCCCGGCAATCGAAACAAACAATGCCTCGAGAAGAAAAATATTTCTAATCCCCGATTTCTGGACTCCTATGGCACGCATTGTTCCTATCTCTCTTGTACGCTCGAGCATGGTCATTCTGTAGGAATTGGTAATTCCCACCATTGTAATAATCAAGAGAATAATAAATATCACCAAACCCGTAGTATTAAGAACGTTCACCATAGAAACAACCTGACTCATCATATCATTCAGCGTAATTACGGAAAACTTAGTGCCTACCCACCTCTTCTCCCGAGTAGCCGAAGAGAATGGTCCGCCTCCCATTAGCATTGCAAAGGACTTCCGGGTTTTCTTTCGCATTGCCTCCGGACTACTTGCTTCCGCCGACTCCCTTGTCTCCACAGGCCCGATTTTCTTTAATTTCGCATAGATTGCATCAGCAATCCGATCCATTTCATTTATGTTATTTACATAGATACTCAATATCTGATATTCATTCGGCTTTAACTCTAGCAACTCGTTAAGGTAACCCAGGGATGCATAGGCCGTAGAGATACCAAACCCCTCCTGATCCTTTACCGTTGCAATAACCACAAAATCTCCGACATTCTTCTGCCCAGTAACCGTAGAAAGCCTTACCAGAACAGATTCACCAACCTCAACTCCCAGTTTCTTAGCGGTAGATACGGGAAGAATTATACTGTCTCGCTTATCTATCGACTCTATCGAACCCTTTACAATCGGAAGAGAGAGGGCAAAATTTCTATCATCCCTCCAGTCAACCCCATCGATTCGCTGAACCACACTCTTCGAATTAAAAATAATTTCAGCCATTGTTCTTGAACGCCTGGTATACTTTTTTATTTTGTCCCCAAAACTTTTCACTATACCTATCAATTTAGTGTCGTCCCTTATCACATTTACCGGTCTTCCAGATTTGGTAAGAATGGTACCGCTAATAAAGATTTGCCCGCCAAATATGCGGGAGAAATTATCACGCACGTTATCAGCAAGACCCGCCGTAAATCCGTTTAAGAGGGTAATAACCAGAATACCAAAGGCTATAGCACCACCCAGAAGAACCGTCCGTTTTTTCTGTCTGGTTGTATTTCTAAGAGCTATTTTTATCAGGTTTTCCATCTTTACCTCCTATCCCCTCTGCATTGCCTTTACCGGCTGTATCCGTAGCGCTATAGCCACCGGATATAAACTGGCAATTATACCTATAAGTGTCACAACAATAAGGGAAAGTACAACCGAGGAACCTGAAAGAACAGGATGGAGTATCTTTCCTCCGAATAAGATCTGAAAAAACATATTTGGTGCAACTATTCCCCTCGAGCCGAGAATTACCAGAATAAGCGCACCAAGGATAATCCCTATTATCCCAAATATTAGGGATACCATAAGGGTCTCTATAATTATCATCCTCCTCACAAAACTTTTCTGTGCTCCTATTGCTCGCATTGTACCTATTTCGGAGATTCTCTCGGTTACAGAGATTACAATCGTATTCATGATGATTATTATTGCCACTATTGCTATCACAAGGACTATTACGTTAAAAATATACTTCATGTTAGCCGAGAGCTGGGCTACCATACCTGCACCCGTTATCCAATCGTAGGCTTTGGCATTTATACCCTTAGAATCAAAGTAGCTATTTATCTCTGCTATAGTGTTTTTTATCTTTGAGGGATTCTTAAGCTTTAACAGGATGAAATGCCAGGCTCCAGAGTCAACAGTGGACTTTCTCGTTGTCTTCTCGTCATTGGAACCCAATATATTCAGTAAGGATTTTTCGGATACTTTTCCCTTCTCTTTGACAACACTGGTAACAACACTTGTCTCGCCAAAGAGCTCTTCGTCGTTTATGTTTCCCATCAGCTTCTTTTCGCTTCCCGTGAGTTTAATATCTCTCACAGGAGAGACATTCATACCAGTTAAAGCACGAAGATTATCGATATCAATAAGAGAAATCATACTGAGCATCGGATCGGCCTCTTTGAACTCAAAGATTCCTCTCACTGTGACTTCACGAATTTTCATACCGCTTATGTCATTCATGCTGGTTAATAAAAGCTTATCGCCCGGTTTAATCTCTCTCTTTAAATTGTTCTTAAAATAGTCAGCAACTTTTTTGGAAAGCATTATTCCCTCTTCATTCTCCCTTATAAAATTTCCGGATAGAATCTTCATATTGGAGGGAAAGGTTTCCCTATACAGAAGGGGATCTATTCCAAAGAGCATTGTAAAGGTCTGCACATCCTCACTATCCTTTTCACCGGTCTCGTCGCTCAGTTTCACGATTGCATTTCCAAATGCAAGGGGACAGATGTTCTTCACCCCTTTTAAACCGGAAAGGTATTTTTTAACCTCGAAGTAATCAGGAATTTTGGGGATCACATTATTCATTGAATCACGCCTAACAGGACCGAATATGGTAAGATCACCCCTTTTAGACCCGGCAATAAATATATGACCGGTATAGTTATCCCAAAAGGTTTGTTTTATACCCTTAGAGGCGGTATCCATAACGGAATTCCCAATAACCAAAACCATTATACCCACTGCTATTATCGTCCCAATTATAATGGTTTTGGTCTTATGCTCCCTCAAATTTCTGAATGCTATTTTGAATAGCACCATTACACACCTCCTACCCTATCAGAGACATTCCCTTTAACCATACTTACACCCTTCCTTATATTCTCTACAATCTGACCGTCCCTAAGATGTATAATGTGATCGGCTATCTCCACAATTGTTGGATCATGGGTGGAAAATATAAAGGTGGTTTCCAGCTCTTTATTCATCTTCTTCATAAGCTCAATAATAGCCTCCCCCGTTTCCGAGTCCAAATTAGCTGTCGGCTCATCTGCCAAAACTATTCTCGGTTTCGTAACCAGAGCCCTCGCAATTGCTACCCGCTGACGCTGTCCACCGGAGAGTTCGTTGGGTTTATGCTTCCTCCACTTTAAAAGTCCCACCTCCTCCATTAAAAACTCAATCCATTCCTCTCTCTCCCTTCCTTTGATTGTCTCTTTACCAATCAAGAGGGGAAACTCGATATTCTCATATACATTTAATACGGGGATCAAATTAAACGACTGAAAGATAAAACCTATAACCTCGTGTCGGAGGTTAGTGATTTCTTTATCGCTCAACGTACTGGTAACCTTTCCCAATATCTCGACCGTACCCTCGGTAGGAACATCTATACACCCTATAAGGTTGAGTATTGTGGATTTTCCAGAACCAGATGGTCCTGCTATTGATATGAAGTCTCCCTTCTCTATCTCAAAAGAGATATTTCTAACGGCTACAACCTTGGTTTTTCCAAGGGGATAAATCTTCTTTACATTTTCAAGTTTTACAATTGCCATCAAAACCTCCTAAA
Organism: uncultured Spirochaetales bacterium; assembly: GCA_964596425.1. GTDB lineage: Bacteria > Spirochaetota > Spirochaetia > SZUA-6 > SZUA-6 > CAZQTC01. The sequence continues at coordinate 84,313 of CAZQTC010000029.1, forward strand.
GCTGAATATTTTTATTCCTCCCGTTTCTCCGCAATCTCTACCGCTCTCTCCAAAAGATCCAGAAGCGTTTTCCTCTCCTCGGGGGTAAGACCCCCGAAGAGCCCTTCAAACTTTTGGAGCCGGTAGCTACAGAGACGCTCATAGAGTTTTTTACCCTTGGCGGTTAAGAAAATCTGTACGGAACGCCCATCGGCAGGATCAGGCCTCCGATATATAAGATTTTCCCTTTCCAACTGACGTACACCTATACTAACGGTAGGGGTGGCCAGGTTTAAGTGCTTTGCTATTCCAATAATACTTTGACCGGGTTGCGTAGCGATAACATCTATTAAAACCATAAGGGCAGGGGGAATCTGTATACTATGTGGGAAGGGGAGACCAAATTTGAGTCTCCTAAGCCTCACCATAAGGAGATAGAGCCTATTGGCCATACCCCTAATGTCACTATCAGTACTAACATCTTTCATACCACACTACACCATACAACGTATTATATATTTAGTTTGTAAAACTAAATATATTGAAGGCAAGATTCAAAGTCAATAAAAAATCACAAATATTATGCCTATTAAATTACTCTATATAAATCACGATAAATCACACCGAAGGTTTTAACTGTTTCTCCGGATAGTAGAACATCACAAAAAAACCTATTAAAGAAACCATCCCGCCCAACACAAGGGCGAGTCTTATTCCTAGAGGATTACTTATATCCTTTCCAAAAGCGGAATACATAAGCGCAAGTAGTGCCGTCGATATCCCAAGATTTAATTTCATGAAAAACCCCTGCACCCCAAAAAACATAGCCTCACGTCTCTCTCCCGTTCTTTTAGAATCATACTCACATACCTCAGATAGAATCACATTGGGCACTATCAAGAGTACAGCTACAGGGTAACCACCAAGAGCAGCAACTATCAAAACCCATAACCTGGCATTAACAGACACAAGTCCCGTTAGGGCAAACAGAAGAGATACAAGTGTGAAACCGATAAGCCCGGAAATCATTACTGCTTTTTTACCAATTTTCTTTCCCAAATACCACACCAGGGGAAAAAGTATTGCAGCAGATGCAAAGAGAACAGTAAAAAAATTACTGGCAAAGGCTTCATCTGCCTTAACAAGGGTTAAGGCTATAGGAATTGCAGAAGAACGTACAATGTTTAGAACAAACCAGAGGGCAAGGTTTGAAATAAGGTATATCACAAAGGCCCTATTTTTCACCGTCATAAGAAAGGATTTTCTTAAGGGGATATCACTCGGCTTTGCATCAGAAAAGCGCCTTTCGTCCACCACAAAAACGGCAAGATATGCAATTATCAAACCGGGAAGTGCCAGAAGAATTGCCATCTTTCTGTAGGCAGATACGGGGGATCCATCTCGCATAAAATACCCCAAGAGTAGAGGGCCCCCTATCATCACAACTGCGTTTCCAATAAGTGAGAAATATCCCTGAGAGGTTGTCATTCCCAATCTCTCGCTATCCGTATGCCCCAACTCTGGTATAAGGGCAAGGTAGGGAGCCACATAGAGGGTAAATGCAAAGAAATAACCGCCAAAAACCAGAGCGAGATAGATAGCGTTAAACCACGAAACATGATCTATCGGTGGAAAAAATACGAGAACCGAGAAGAGGGCGAGGGGAACACCCCCAATTATAAGGAAGAACCGTCTTCGCCCCAGGGGCGATTTCGACCTATCCGACCAAGATGCAACAAGGGGATCCGCTATCGCATCAATAATCCTTCCAAAAATCATTATGGAACCAAGGACAGTAAAAATACCTAAGAAGGTTTTATCAGATATAAATCTAACCATTCCCGATGCAACCTTCTCTTTCGGCGGAAGAAGAAAAGCCACATAGAAAGTCATAAATATAGAATCTATTACAACCCATCCCATTGTTGATGCGTTATATAAGAACCGCCTCACACCCGAAAATTTTTCTACTCCACCCTCCATTATTTTACCCTCCATTCGCAAATACTCCCTTAAACTTTATAATCTCCTCCCTATTGTAACTCGAAGCCAGAACAGAGAGTCCCCTATACCTTTTTTGTATCTCCTCTAATCTATTCATCCGAAGACTATCCACCCTCCGAGTTTTATCTATTCCCTCTCTATCTCTCTCTCTATCAACCTCTATAGAAAACCCTCTCTTGTCGGCAAGTGAGAGATTCACAAAAGCATTCGATTTACCCTCATCGGTATGTCCGAGTACAGAGGAAACAGACATCGGATTGACGGAAAGCAGTATGTTCTCCCTTCCCTGAATCAAAGCCCCCAATCCCTTCTCCAGCCATTCCTCCTCTTGAGAAATAGAGACACCCTCTCTCGGGGGTTTATTCCACTCAACCGAATTTGCGGAGGGTTGAATAATTATCTCACACCCATCTCTATCCAGAGCCTCTACGGCCCCGGTATAAAAACCATCCAGGCATATCAAAATACCGATTCTCCCCAAATCTGTATCGTAACCCTTGAGTTCACAGCCATCTCCCGATTTGATTCCCAATCTCAACTCATCCGTGGTAAGATTTACCTTTCTTGTAAAACCGAGTATCTTTCCCTCTCTATTTATCAAACAAGAGGTATTATAGATATCGGGCCCCTTTGCACTAAGTCCCATAACAACATCGAAATCAATATAGGGAAGAAAACTACTGCCAGGGCACACATAAACCCCATACCGCACTGCGGCTATTTTAAAGGGTTCTATCCACGCGTGAAAGGCCTCTTTCCACCGTTGCCAGAATATGAATCTAACAGATTTTCCCCCGATAAGTGAAAAAAGAAATTTGAGGGGATAACTAGATAGCGCTCGTACGAACACCTTCTTAAGTGTCAAAGTATCAAATCGTAACGGCCGCCCTTTACCGTAAGCGAAAAGAGCCATAAACACCGGTAACCACAACCCCGTGAGCTCCGGAAATACCACAATTTTACTCTCAGAAAAATTACCAGAAGAATCACTATCTCCTGGAGTAACCTCAAAAGCGGAGGCAAAGAGTCTCTCTACCTTTTCACGAAAGGCCTCAGCACTTAGATAATCATTAAGAGAAAAACCAGCTTGAATTACCGTTACCTCAAAGTTTTTCACACAGTTCCCCAAATTGTTTCTCCTAACCCTTTGCCTTCAATACCTCCGAAATCAATGCGGAGAGCTTTTCTATATCGTACGGTTTCTTGATATACCCATTTGCCCCCATATCCAATATCTCCTGAACCTCACCATTTATAGCAAATCCAGTGGAAAGTATTACCTTAATCTCGGGTCTTATCTCTTTTATCCTTTTAAACACCTCTTTACCACTCAACTCCGGCATATTAAGGTCAAGAATAACCAAATCTATAGTTTCCTTTTCCCTCTCAAACATAGCAATACCCTTAGCTCCATCCTCAGCCGTCAAAACCCTGTATCCCAACCTCTCCAGGAACCTGGAAAAAACACTCAATATCATACTTTCATCGTCAACCAATAGAATAGTACCCTTGCCACTAACAGTAACCTTGGTATCTTCTCTTTCACTTACATCACCTACCTCAATCTCTTTACTGTTGGCCTGAGGAAGATAAACCTTGAAAGAAGTACCCCTACCCTTCTCGCTATAGACGGTAATAATCCCCCCGTGATTCTTTACAATCCCATACACAGTGGCAAGACCAAGACCAGTACCCTCACCGGGACCCTTTGTAGTAAAAAAAGGCTCGAATATCCGGTCCATAGTCTCTTCATCCATACCCACACCGGTATCGTCCACGGTAAGAATTACATACTCACCCGGCTTTACGTTAAAGTGAAGACGCGAAAACTCCTCTGAGATGTGGAAGTTATCCGTAGTAAGGGTTAATTGTCCACCCTCCGGCATGGCTTGAGTTGCATTGACACAGAGGTTCATTATCACCTGTTGAATCTGTTCCGGATCTCCAACAATCTTCCCCAGTCCTCGCTTTAAATTAAGAACAATTCTGATATCCTTCCTTACAGCCGGCCTTAGGATATCAAGCACCTTATTTATCTCTTCATTCAAATCCAACACCCTTGACTCCACTTTTCCCCTTCGAGCAAAGCCTAAAAGTTTGGAAATTAAACCAGCGGCACGATTCGAAGCATTTTGAATCTCATCCACCATCTCTCTCTGCTCTTCATCAAGATCAGTCGTCTCCAGGAGGGATGCCCAACCGATTATACCCCCAAGAATGTTGTTAAAATCGTGTGCTATCCCACTGGTTAGAACACCTATTGCCTCCATCTTTTGCTGCTTAAGATAGTTCTCCTCACTCTGGAGTTTATCCGTCACATCGGAGAAAAGGGTGAAAATATATCGCCTTCCATTAATCTCTAGCATGGTTATATTCACCTCTGCCTTTATTATCCTTCTGTCCTTCCTCTGCAAGCTTACAACATAGTGCGAGGGGACATCCTCCCCCCTTAAACGTCGCATGAGTCTGTCTTTAATCTCGTCATGCTGCTTCGGGTCTATAAAAGCCAAAGGTGACATTTTACCTACAATTTCTTCCCGACTATAGCCTAATATCTTTTCAAATGCATCATTCACATCAACAATTACCGAACTCTCAACATCCTCGGCAGTGTATATAATATAGCCTATTTCCAGAAGAGAAATTGCCTCTATTATTCTTTCAAGCCACTGCTCGAGCTCTATCTCCCGGGTACGTTCCATGCAAAATCCAGTCACAAATATCCCGTTACCCTGCCGTTTACAGTAAAACCAGTTTCTAACCCAGAAAACCTTCCCATCTTTACTTCTTATTCTATAAATCTCTTCTCCACTCTCACCATGAGCCATTAACTCTCTAGAATATCTTATCTGATCTCTGTCCTCCTCATACACCACATCAATCCACGAGGGATTATTACCCAGCAATTCCTCAGGAGTGTAACCCGTTACACTCTCCACCTCTCTCGAATAATACGTAACCCTGAACCCTTCCCCGTTCACAACGGCACTCCACAAAAAAGCATTGAGCGACTCTAAAATGGAACCCAGTTGCTCTTCCTCTTCTCTTACCCTGGTAATATCCTTACCAGTCGAAATTACACCTACCACCTTTCCCTCTTTATTCCGTATATAAGAGTTATTCCATTCAATCGTTAAAATTTTACCACTTTTAGTTCTCACCGAATTTACAAAATGCACAACAGGCAACGTCTCACTGGTGAAAAAACTGTCTATGACCCTCCTGACCGTTTCTTTCTCTTCATCTAAGAGAACAGTATCGAACCAGTTTTTGCCTATTATTTCCTCTCTGGAATACTCCAACAGCTCAAATCCTTTCCTATTCATATACTCAACATTTCCATCTCCATCGAGCGAGAGATATATAATAGGAGCCATATTCAAATAGTTCTCTAGGGTGGTTTTCTCCCTAAGTATCTCCCGATTTTTTTCTTCAATCTCCCTTCTCAGTTTGGAAACAGCAGTTATATACCTGGAGAGATGAAACCTGGAAAAGTAGAGCATCACCAAAACAATCATCACAGAGCTAACAAACAGAAAGAGCATAGAAAATGTGAGTTTCCTGTAAACCCTTCTATCTATAGCCCTTGCATCGAAACCGAGAGCGGTAAAAAATCTAAACGGTTTTACCACCATAATAAAAAAGAGTTTTTTCCCCACCTCTCGTTTTTCAAAATTGCATGTTGTGTAAAAACACTCATCAAAGGTGTTTTTCAATCGTACATCTTTTAAAGGAGACAACTCCGGGAAGAGGAGATAGGCACCACCAACTTTAAAGTAGAGTTTCAACCTGGAAGTGACATTTTCAACGACAAAAACAGAGGTCATAGACTCCAAAAGGGATCTTAGACCATAAAAAATCAGAGCATAACCTATAACACGGGTATTTTTCCCCCTTATAGGGAACAAAATTTGATAGTAAGAAACCCCATTCTCTCTAAACACTCCCCCGGATAGTCTTCTATTCAATCCGGCATACGGGAAGAGCCACACCCTCCTCAAAAATTTCTTTCCCACCTGCAACAGAACCTTACCAATACTCGAAAAAACAACAATACCATCTATGGCAGAGTTAAACTTTACAGCATCCTCCAAGACTGAATACGAGAGTTTATCAAATTTAGATAAATCGAGATCCCCTCGATTGTACATTTCCAGATAGTCTTTAAGCCTCTTCCTGGAAATTACCTGAACCCCCTCATCAACAAGAAAATTAAAGTACCTTTCTATACTCTCACTTTTCAATAGAAAGGTATTTTCTATAGTTCTAAAATTGCTCTCCTTTAAACTACTGTAGAAGGGTTTATCAATAATAAAGTAACCTAAAAACCCGTAGAGGAATAAAAGCAAAACTATAAAAATGACTATTTCGAGAAAAACCCGTTTTGACGAGTGTTTAACAAACTTCATTCTATGTTACTTCACTGCCGGCCCACCAGCCCTTTTAAAAACTCCATAACAACTTCCGCATGTTTTACCTCTCTATCTTTTCTCTTTGAACGAACCCTCACGTTTCTCCAGACCTTAACAATTTTACCCTCGGGCGATATAAGAAAAGTACTTCGAATTACTCCCCAACTCTCCTTGCCACACACCTTTTTTTTGCCCCATGCCCCATACTCCGTCAATACCTCTTTCGAAGCATCACTCAAAAGCAACACTTTAAGCCCGTGTTTTTCTACAAAGCCTCTATGAGACTCAACACTATCCGGACTAATACCAATAACCACAGCGCCCAGCCGGTCAAAATTATCAATAAGTTCGGTAAAATCCTGTGCCTCTTTGGTACATCCGGAGGTATTATCTTTGGGATAAAAATAGAGAACAATCCACTTCCCAGAAAACTCACCAAGAGTATGTAACTTTCCCATAAAATCTGGAAGTTTGAAATCTTTTATATTGGTACCTTCTTCCAACATATTTAAACTCTCCAATATAATAAAATAATACCAAACTATAACCTAAACTCAAGAATGTCCCTAACATCCTGAGGGCGAAGGGGAATGGGATTATTTTTATTACTCGCCTTTTCCATAATCCGTGGAATGTCCCCTTCTCCTACTCCAAATTCACCCAATCTTCGCATCCCCAATTTCTCCGTCCATTCTTTCAAGGTCTCCACAAGCAATCTACACCCCTTAAGAAGTTTGTATCGTCCTCTAACACTCTCCGTTTCTTCAATAAAATCCTCGCGTCTCCTCCCCAGAAGGTATCCCAACCTGGCCAATTTGTACAGGGCAGGGTGCTCAGGTTGATCCTCTTCCAGTCTTAAAATAGTAACCTCTGTCACCTTGGCGAGGAGAGTACCACATACCTCTCCATGGGGCGCTCCAAAGAGCCCTCCGATAACCCCAGCTATACCATGCACACTTCCAAGCCCTGCATTCGCCAGAGTTAGTCCCGAAATATACGCCCCAATAGACATTTTAGCCCTTAAATCTAATAATTCAGAATCTTTTCTCTCCCTATTATCCAAAGAATCACAGAGAGGAATAAAAGATTCGGAAATTAACCTAAGTCCTTCAAAGGCAAGTGCTTCTGTAAGGGGATTAGATTTGGAAGAAACATAAGACTCTATCAATTGACTCAGCGCATCCATCCCGCTTGCAGCAGTCACGTGCCTTGGGCAGCTATTACTCAACTCGGGATCAAGAATTGCAACATCGGGAACGTAATTATCATGCCTGAGGGACTTCTTGTACTTTCCCACCTCACCGATAACCGCATTTTTAGTAGCTTCACTCCCCGTTCCGGCGGTTGTAGGAACAGCTATATACGGAAGTTTCACACCGGGAGGCTTCTTTAGCCCTACCCCCTCGAGAAAATCTCTAACGGAGTGAAACCCTTCCCCCAGGGGGAGCATGGCAGATACCGCTTTCCCGGTATCCATCACACTCCCCCCACCGATACCTACAACTATCTTTAACTTCCCCTCTCTGTAGAGAGGAAAATACTTTAGAACAATCCTATCCACCACCCCAGGGGAGGGCTCACCATGAACACTCTCCATATAAAAGTCCAACCGAGCATTAGAAAAAACCTCTCTCAAGGCTTCCATTTTGCCACTGGCAGAAAAACTCTTCCCCGTTACCACCAACACACCCGCATTTCCATCCATTCCCCTATCTATCCCGCCACTTATCCCAAGACGTTTATTAACTATCCCTCCAATTTCTGCCAGTGTTCCGGGGCCAAATATAACCCTCCCATTAAAAACAACAGAAAAGGGATTTACCATTCCCCAACATCCTCCGGTTCTATTGGAATATACTTAATTCCCTCCCTCGGCTTGGCCATCCATGGTGATACAGTTTCTCTCCACTTCTGATAATGCTCCGTATTCTTGTGCTCTTTGACCGCATCATCCGATTTGTAAACCTCAAGGAGTAAGAACTGAGTCTTTTCGTCCTCATTCTGTAAAATATCAAACCTCACGTTTCCAGGTTCCTTCCTCGTTCCCTCCCTATTTTCCCTGGTCGCTCTAATAAAATCCTCCTCATGTCCCTCTTTCACAGAGACACTAACACAGTATACAACCATTACCGCCTCCTTAAATCATTATTAATTATTATATAAATCTCTCAATAGCCCTATAACCCTCGAAGGTAAGATCGATAAGAACCTCCCCATACTCTCTAACAGCTGGTGTTTCTCCCCATATCTGCAAAAGAATTTCCTTAAGCCCAGAGCGCTTCAAACTTACCGGGGTCTTCGGCAATACAAGATCTGGCTGCGATCCCCTATCCTGACGCTTAACCAAGGAAACAACTCCCGCCGCAGCCCCAAGGGCCAAATTCATCGGCCGAATCCCATACTCCAGAGCAAGGATCATGGTTCCGAACAATCTATCCTCAATACCTAATTTTCTGGGCCTGTCCCGCCCTACCCTCTCAATAGTATCGTTGAGATGCGGATTTACCATCCTCACAAGAAGATCCTCTGCATATTCCCTATACCCCCCCTCTGTAAAGAGAGGATCGCCAATAGCATGATACTTCCTTACAAGAGCTGCCCCGGACTCATCAAGAAAGGCCCTCCGAGCCCTTTCCATAATCCATTCGTCTTTACCCGCTTCCCCTATTGTAGTATAACCCTTTACATCCCCAAGGTAGGCTATTAATGCATGGATAGCATTATGTCCGTACAGTTTCGCTTCCTCAAAGGGCAACAAGTCATCCTTTTCTATAAAAACCTCTATACCTCTCTCAAAATTATTAAGCCTTACCCTGGAGATTAGTATTTTATTAAACTCCTCCACCAGTACAGCCCTCTCCAGACCTGGAGTTAATTTCATAAGGGACAAACGCTCAATTGTCGCAACATCCCTTATAACCCCGCTCATCTTACCGATAACGGTATTTAAAATCTGCAAATTAACAAAGGGGAACTCTTTTCCCTTCTTTCCGGTTATACTTTGAAAAGAATTAAGTATCTGTTCCTTCAATATCTCAGCAGCTCTATTGTTATTCTCCGCAGTGTAGATTACAGTGGGAAAATCATTCTTTCTCCTCAGCAATCCTTTCACAATAAGATCTGAGACCGAATCAGTGCCATCTTTCCCTTTAAGCCCATAGAAACTAACACTGGGAAGAGCCGTACACATTTCATCGGATGCTCCTATAGCCTCGATAATTTCATCCCTATCCTTCTCAACCCCGGGATTGTATATCTCAATTCCGCTTACCCTTTCCGTGACAATCCCATCCATCTTTGCTATATTTACGTAGTACTCTCCCCCGTTACTTCTCACAGAGTCAACCAACTCCTCATCCACATCCGCCACGACAAATCTGGAAAAATTACCGGAGTTAAAGGCTTCGTACAAAAACAGAGCACTTTGAATAGGCCCGAAACCAAAACCAATAAATGTTTTTTTCTTCATGGCTTTATGAGTATAACATCTTTTTAACTATTAGTTAATCCGGAGGGAAGGGTTAATCGATATTAATCGCCGAGACCTTTAACATTCGATTTCCTTTAAGAGATACTCCCTAATCCACTGGTTAATCTCATCTCTCACCCTTCTAAAAGCAGCCAATCGCTCATACTTTTCCCCTTCCACATCGGAGGGATCCGTAAAGCCTCTATGGATAACCCTCTTTCCAGGGAAAAAGGGACAGGTTTCCCTGGCATGATCACAAACAGTCACAACAACATCAAAAGTTTTACTCTTGAAAACGTCTACCGTCTTAGAGGTGTGATTAGATATATCTATCCCAATCTCCCTCAACACTTCGACGGCAAGCGGATTCACCCTCGTTTTCTCCGTTCCGGCACTGTAAGCCTTTAGTTTATCAGAATAAAGAGCATTAACAAGTCCCTCTGCTAACTGTGATCTGGCAGAATTATGCGTACATATAAACAGTACCTCTTTTATCCTGGCCATACATACCACCTAACCTTTAAATAGACTACCTTTATAAGTCATAATAGCGGTTTTAACAAGTGTCAAAATCCATATAAACACAAACAGAATGTATAGGGCAAAACCTATTTGATCAACCAGATGTATCCCCGTAACCCCGGAAACAGCATGACTTGCAGAGACATATGCGCCCAGAGGGAACGTAAAGGCCCACCATGACATTGCGTAGGGAAGACTTATATTTTTTATATAGTGAAGTATCATCACTATCGCCATAACAATCCACCATATACCAAATCCCCAGAAGATAAACCCAAGGGTATAAAAGACATCCTTTGCCATTACAAAGTTACTCGCTTTAACGAGCCCTATAAGGGCAGCCGTACCGGCTCCGATGGGTCCAAGATTAATCCATATCGTAGGAGCAAGTGTATTTGGAAGGGGGTGATGGAGTGCAAATCTATAGAAACAAATAGCCAATAGTGCGACGTAGAGAAAAAATCCCCCACCCCACCCAAAGTAATTAACAACCAACAGCAATTCTTTAAATATCCCGCCAAAATGCTTAAGCAAGAGACTCCCCGGTATCGGTATCACTATCAAACCCACAGGCGGGATAAACCAGGCGGGATTCACATGATCCAGTTTGGCTTCGTTAGAGGTAAATACAATAAACGGAACGAGAAGGGCAAAAACAATCGTTAAAGTTGTCCCCACAAACCAGAACACTTCACCCCACAGAAGATTCTTCCCGATAATAAGAAAATCCGCAGAGAGAACCAACATCCCAACAGAAATTGTAGGATAAAAATTTGAAACAACGGGATTTTTAAGGTCGGAGAGAGCATTTTCACTGAACAGTATCCACCTTAGAGTCCAGGGAATAAGCATAACAACAAAGAGGACAATATTGAAATACATTAATACCTCTGCAACATCAGACAATAGGGATAGATAGGAGGAGTAAAACTTACTCACAATGGCTAAAATCCCCGTTCCCATCACGGCAGCAAACCATGAGGGGGCAAAATTTTTTATAATCTCACATTTACAGTTCAACTCTTCAAACATAAAACACCTCCAAGTTAAAATGCTCCCAGACGTTCCTTTGCCGTTCCCCTTACCACACTCCTTATACACGAGGTAAAGTTTAAAATACAGGGATACCGCAAGCTGTAAAAAATCTTCAAACCTCGCTTTTCTCCCCGCACAATACCGGCACGTTTCAAAATAGCGAGATGCTTGGATACCGTAGAGGTATCTATCCCTAACATCTCTGTTAACTCACAAACACAATGTTCCCCGTCCCTCAATTTTTCAACGATAAAGAGCCTACTAGGATGGGCAAGAGCCTTTAATATCTCTGCTGTATATTCATAACGAACCCTCTCTGTATCTTCCATTTCGATTCTCTCCTTCCCTATGGCGTTTCTTGACTATTTGGTAATATAGCCAAATAGTCAAACAAAATCAACACCCAACCCCTCAAAAACCGGAGAAAATTACTTTGATTTTTCAGTAATACTAATATAAAATTTGAATCGATTACACAGTAATCCGAAGGGGGGGAAATATCGAGAGAGATAAAAACAATAAAACCTACGATAAATACAGAATAATATTTGACACCTCCAAAGTGGGTCTATGGGAAGAGGATTACTCCGGCGTAAAGAAGGGATTGGAAGAATTACAAAAGAGCGGAGTATCGGATTTCAGAGACTACTTTGAGAAACACCCGGAGAAATTGGTAGAACTTATCAATTCCATAAGGGTAATAGATGTCAACCAAGAGGTTTTACGAATCCACGGAGCAAAAACAAAGGAAGAACTCCTCGGTTCCCTGGAAAAAATAACAGTTCCGGAGGCCCTTCCCGTATTCAGAGAGGCCATCCTTGCCATAGCAGAGGGCAAAGATTCATTCGAAAGCGAGGTGCCCGGACAAACTCTCCAGGGGAAAAAGATATATACCATTATCAGATTTATAATTCCCAAAAAGTACAAACACTTCAAAAATTTAATAGTCACCACTCTCGATATCACAAAGAGGAAACGACTTGAAGAAACACTTCAAAAGAGCAGAGAACGCTACATACGCATCTTCGAAAACGCAATGGTCTCTCTCTGGGAGGAGGACTATTCTGAGGTTGTAAGGGCACTGAACCAACTTAAAAGTGACGGAATTACAGATCTAAACAGTTACTTAAAGGAGCACAAGGATAAACTAATTAGCATTATCGATAAGATAAAAATAATAAATGTAAACCGTGAAACCCTAAGAATATTTAAAGCAAAAACAAAGGGAGAACTAATAGGAGACATAAAGAAAATATTCAATAAGGATTCAATTGACGATTTTAGAAAATTGTTTGTCGCAATAGCAGAGGGCAAGCAATTCTTTGAGAGTGTCTCTACCGCAAAAACCCTTACCGGAGAAAAACTCACAATAAAGCTAAATATTGCAATCCCACAAAACGAGAGTGATTTTAAAAACCTTATAATAAGTATAGTGGATTTGACAGAATACAACAGAATGGAAGAGAGACTGATACGGAGTCAGAAATTGGAATCTCTGGGATTACTAGCGGGAGGGATTGCCCATGATTTTAACAATATTCTTACTGCCATACTGGGGAATGTCTCGCTCCTAAAGCTGGAACTCGGTTCTTCTGTATACACAAACGAGAACGAGATGCTTGAAATTCTGGGGGATATCGAAAACTCTATAATAAAAGCAAAGGGCCTGACAAAACAACTACTCACCTTTTCCAGAGGCGGTATGCCAATTAAAAAACCTACCGATATGAAGCGCTTAATTAAAGAGGCATCGGAAATTGCCTCTCTAGGTTCCAAAATAAAGGTCAATATCTCAGCCGAAAACGACCTATGGTACTGTAACGTAGACGAATCACAAATAACCCAGGTAATAAGCAACATAATTATAAATGCAAAAGAGGCAATGCCCAACGGGGGAATCATCAACATACGCCTCTCCAACTATACAAATACCAGGGGAACTCGCTACGTAAAAATAGAGATAGAGGACACGGGATGTGGCATAAAAAGGGAATATATTGATAAAATATTTGACCCCTATTTTACAACAAAACCAACAGGTAACGGACTTGGATTAGCAATTACCTACTCTATTATAAAGAAACATAACGGAAATATATCGGTATCCTCCAGAGAGGGAAAAGGCACATTATTTACAATTCTGCTCGAAGCCACTGAAAGGCCCTCTCCATTTGCCACACCCACTTCCGAGGGAAACAACGAGAAACCTCCTACCTCAGAGGAGGGTAAAACCTCAGGTGAGACTAAAAAAGCCTTAAAACCCCAAAGCCCCAAAGCCAGAATATTAATAATGGACGACAATCCCTACATTAGAAACACATTAAGCAGGATACTGGAAAAACTGGGTTTTGAAACCGCAACCACAAGGGACGGAGAGGAACTTATAGAAAGGTACAAGCAATCCATAAACCATAAAAGACCATTTGACCTGCTTATCATGGATCTTACCATCCCCGGTAAAATGGGAGGTAGGGAGGCAATAAAGGAGATCTTAAAGATTAACCCCCACGCAAATGCAATAGTTTCCAGCGGATATTCTCAAAATGATGTGCTTTCACACTACCAATCTTTTGGCTTTAAGGGTATATTAAAGAAACCCTACACTATAAAAGAGATAAAGAGTGTGGTTGATTCAGTACTCAGGGAAGGAGAGGAATAAAAATGAAAATTGCCTTTTCAAGCGAAGAGAATAAAGGACTGGAGAGTCAAATGAGTCCGCACTTTGGCAGATGTCCCTACTATGTTTTTGTCGAACTCGACAATGAAAACAACGTAACATCGGTTGCGACAGAGGAAAACCCCTTTTTCCAGAGCCATCAACCGGGGGCAGTACCCAACTATATCGCAGATAAAAAGGTCAACGTTATGATAGCAGGCGGGATGGGCCCAAGAGCAATGGAGTTTTTTAACCAACTTGGTGTAGAAGCAGTTACAGGAGCTAGCGGTACTGTCAAAGAGGCTCTCTCACAATATCTAGGGGGAACTTTAAAGGGCAGCAAACCCTGTGCAGAGGGAGAAGAACACAGTCATCACTACAATTAGAACCATCTTAACCTAAAGATAGTAACCGTAGGGTATAAGATTTTTTCCTACTATCCTTACTCTTTCCTCATCAAATATCTCCTTTAACTCCCGAGCTACACTCTCTGCATATGCAAGATAAGAATCGTAGAGTTTTCTCTTTTCCTCTTCCCCGACAGGCGGGAATTTTCCCCTCCCTTCTTTACCAAAGTAGGAAAAAGCCGTTCCGATACCAAACCCCGGATCATCTGCCACAGTAGTGGCAAGACCATCTGTTTTCATCAACGTTACAAGTTTATTCGCTTTATTAGCTTGCTCTCTCAACCCCTTAAAAGCCCACCTCCCCGTTCTCATACTAAAACTGTAGAGAGGAAGAAAGTATCTACCGTACCTAGCAATAAACTCAATAGCCTCAAGGAGAAATTCCACTTCTGTATCGGTAAACAAAAAATGAAAGTTCACCCTCGCCCAGCCGGGCTTAAGACCAAGGTTCCCATTTATCACTATTTCCCTGTAATACTCCGACGATTCATCATCATCAATACCAAGAAGTCTATGCCCATAGGGACCGGCACAGGAACAGCCGGCACGCCCCTGTATACCAAACAGATCATTCATCAGCTTTATTACGAACCGAGGATGTAAAAAATACCTCCCCGCCTGTACTACAAAAGAAAATATAGGGATCCTATCCCCTGGGCTTTCAGGGCCCAGCACTTCGATATTTGGGATATTCCTAAGTTTACTAAATGCTCGCTCTGTCAACTCCCGCTCCCTCCGCTCTATTTTCTCTGTCCCCAACTTCCGCTTTAGCTCAAGAGCGAGGGCAGCCCGCATTATCTGAAGAATCGGAGGGGTCCCGGGTTTTTCTCTAACCTCAATAGCATGACTATACTTCTGCGTATTAAAGTTTACAAAATCTACCGTACCACCCCCCGAATAAGTAGGAGGAAGCTCAAAGGGGTAGAGTTTTCTTTTAAATACCAATACTCCACAACTACCGGGCCCACCTAAAAACTTATGGGGTGAAAAAAATATCGCATCAAAATAGGAGTCCTCATCCCTATTAACATCAATCTCAACGTAAGGCGCAGCAGCAGCAAAATCAAAAAAAGCATAGGCACCGTGGCTGTGAAGAATACGCGCCACATCGTACACCGGGGTAAGGATACCGGTAACATTGGAGGCGGCAGAAAAAGAACCTATCTTCAATCTATCTTTATAAGTACTATCCTCAAGTTTACTCTCCAATTCTTTTAAATCCAGCCTTCCCTCGTCGTTGAGACCAATCTCTACAACCTCACAGAAACACTCCCGCCAGGATATTTCGTTGGAGTGATGCTCATACGGTCCTATAAAAACTACCGGGCGCTTTGCCATTATAAAATCATAAAACCTTTCTCTATCACCCTCCTTCAAAAACTCATTATACAACTGATCAAACCTTCTCTTTGTGGCCGGCGGTATATATATACCCAAAATCTCCTGCAGTCTATTAATAGCCCCGGTTGCTCCGGAGCCAACCTCTATCACCGAATAGCTCTCATCTGCATTGACACACTCCTTTATCATATGTTCAGATAAGTGCAGTCTCTCAGTGGTTATTTCTCCTGTCAAATCATCATCGGTGTGAGTATTGGCATACAGCTTAAGTATATCACTTTTAAAATACTCCTCTATAAAAGAAATCCCACGCCCGGAGGCCGTATAGTCCGCATAGGTAAGAAGGCGTTTCCCAAAGGGAGTATCTATGAATACATCCCTACCAATGATAGATTCTCTAACCATACTCCACAGAGCACTCTCTTCCATAAAAAACACCCCCATAGAACTTAATAAATAGATTCTGCAAAACTAATAAGATTCCCTCAAAAGTTTAACAATGTCCTCAATCCCTGCCTCTACAGGGTTTGACCTTACTCCTCCGGCCATATACCTTAGAGAATCTCTGGCAAGGCTCTCAAGACTATCCAGCTCAACACCCAGCTGAGATAGCTTAACATCCAGGCCTATCTCTTTAAGGAAATCCCTTCCCCGTCTTACCAAGGCCTCCCTCGTATTTTCATCATCACTCAATCCGAATATTTTTCCGACTATCCTAAATTTTTCAGGGTTTCCCTCCCATGAAAACTCAATCCACTTCGGGAAGAGAGCGGCAAGTCCCTCCGCATGGATCACATTAAAGTGACCGGAGATAGGATGCTCCATGGCATGGAGAAGGGTAGCCCTGCTGTGGGTAAGCGAAAAACCCGCCAACATATTGGCAAAGGCGAGATATCCCCTTGCCTCGAGGTCTTCCCCATTCCTAACGGCCCTTGGTAGGTAATTGATCACATACTCCATAGCTCTCTCGTTTAATATCTCACATATCGGATTTGAAACCTTGCTCACAAAACCCTCCATAGTGTGACAGAGGATGTCAAATCCCGTTACAGCTGTCATACGTGGGGACACACTTAGAGTTACCTCGGGATCAATAATAGCAACCCTTGGAAATATTTGGGGAAGAGCATACCCTGGTTTTTCGTTGGTTTCCGCGTTGGTAATTACAGCTATGTTGTCCGACTCACTACCCGTTCCTGCAAGGGTCTCTATTGCCATTATGGGAAGGGCATCCTGAGGAACCACATAGTCATCCTCCCAGGAGGCAATATGTCGCCATATAGGAAGGCCACTCTTTGCAGAAATCGCAATAGACTTAGCGGCATCAATCGCCGATCCTCCCCCCAAACCTATAACAAAATCACACCCCTCTCTCCTCGCTATAGAGGCAGCTTCATCAACTATAACATTGGTAGGATTTGGCGTTACTCCATTAAAGTGATACCATGCAATCCCCCTCAAACTAAGCTGATCCGTCAAACGTTTTAAAAGCCCGGTCTTTTGGGCACTTTTTTTCCCCGTAACTATAAAAGCCTTTCTGCCAAGCGTTACCGCCTCCTCACCGGCTCTACCAAACGAACCGTTACCAAAGACTATTTTAATCGGTAAAAAAAATGTAAACTCCTTAATCATCTTAAACCCCCTTTGAACTACTTTCCCTCTATAAACAAGCGTAGATCCGCAAACTCACTCTCAACGAAACCCTCACAACGCTCAAGGAACCTCTCATACCTCTCCAAGAATTCCCTTCCAAACTCGGTAAGTTGAGCACCGCCTCCCTCAGGCCCACCTATACGTCTATCAAGCACCCTCTTACCCAGATTACCTTCCAGTTCAGAGAGAATCCTATGTGCCTTGGCGTAGGACATGCCCATTTCCCCAGCGGCCTGCCTTATAGAATTATGTCGTTCTATACCCTTTAAGAGGGTAACAATCCCTATACCCATAAACGATTTTCCCTCATCATTTACAAGACTGATACGCACTTTTACTCTCATCTAAACCTTCTTCCAAATTTACACTTCTCTTCCAAACACATCAAAACTCACCACCCGCCTGTTATCGTAGCCAACAGCCAACAACCCACCAGTTAAAATCTTCTATCATTCTATTTTTTTAGTATTTATCCCGTCAAGTATCATATTCATTAAATGCTTTCACATTGACAGGGCCATAAATACATCCTATATTTAATATAATGACCGAAAGTTCAAAATATAGAAACTCGCTCATTGCACAATCCGGAAAAAAGAGAGGAACAGAAACCAATGTCCTTTAAAATTACAGAACTAACCTTTCTGGAACACTTTGCAAAACGATACGGGATACCCACACCCCGGTATATAAGCGCAGAAGCAGAAATAGGTATCATAAAGAAAACCATAGAGGAATGGGGAAAAGAGGGGATCGTAAAGCCGGATATAACAGTCACAGGGAGGGGAAAGGCAGGTGCCATAGCGGAGGTAAAAAACAGCCATGAGGCATTAAGGGAACTAAAGAGAATCTCAAGCCTTGAAATAAATGGGAAAATACCGCGAACAGCATACCTGGTAGAAAAAATTCCTGCCGTCCATGAGATATACGTGGCAATTACCTACAATACCGGCTTCCTAGGTCCCGCAATAACGGTGTCTCTCCATGGGGGTATGGACGTGGAATCTATACCCGAGGATGAAAAAATAACGATACCCATAGATATATTCACCGGATTGGATGCCTATCAGGCCTCTGAGATACTCGCCCAGCTCCACTGTCCCGGGGAACTAATAAGCCCACTCTCACGGGTTATGGTATCCTTCTGGGATATGTTTGTCTCCACCGGAATGGAATCCGCAGAGATAAATCCTATCCGCGTCACCCCAGAGGGCAAACCATTTGCCTGTGATTTTAAAGGAGTAATAGACGAGGCTAACTACAAGGCAAGGGTTCCGGGGGTAGAGTTTCCAGAATATCCGGAGAACCTATCCGAGTTTGAGGATGAAATGAACAGATGGAACGCATCGAGCTACCAGGGCCAAGCTCATGTATCGGAACTAGGGGGAAAGAAAATACTCCCGATACTCTTTGGAGGCGGAGCCTCTACGATTATTACAGAAACCCTGGAATCGTTAGGCGGAGACCCTATGTTCCTCTCCGACTTCGGAGGCAATCCTCCCTATGAAAGAATGCTCGGAACAGCCAAAATCTGTTTCAAACACAAACTGAGGGATGCCAAGCTACTACTGATACTAGGCGGGAAGGCAAACAACACTCTTATAGATGTCACCTTCAAGGCAATAGCGGATGCACTTATAAACTACGTAGAGGAAAACGGTCCGGTAGAGATACCGGTAGTCATCGGGCGAGGGGGACCCAAACTGGTAAAGGGGATTCTCATCATTAAACAGGCCCTTGAGTATCTCAAAATGCCCTATGTAATCTTCGGACCGGATACACCCGTAACGATGGTTGCGGAATACGCGGCAAAACTGGCAAACGCCATAACCAACTCATAGGGAGTAAAGCCGATGAGAGCCAATAATCTCAGAGATTTAATCAAGAGGGGCGACAGGGTTGCTATTTCTAATATTACGGGACGGGAGGCTTCAAAGGTCTCCTTTATCACCCAAAAATACTGCAACAACATAGTGGGAGGCTGGGCACTGGGAAAGGGTGGTCAGAGTGTAGAAACTCCGGAGGGTCTTATTCCCGTGTACGCCACCTTCGACGAGTTGCTCAAAATCACCCCAAGAGAGAAACATCCAAACAAAATATTGATTTACTCACCACCGGAAGCCGTATACGGAGAGGTTAAAGAGGTCGTCAAACACGGAGGTAATACCGTAGAAACCATCTATATCGTAACCGAGCATGTGTCCATAGAGGTAACCGCTAAAATTCATAAGATATGCAGCGAAAAAAATATAGACGTCATAGGCTGCAACACCCTAGGAATAATTAATGTACACGAGAGAGTCCGAATAGGCGCCGTAGGAGGAGAGAGTCCCCAGGAAACCTTTAGACCGGGCTCTGCCACTGTAATATCTAACTCCGGCAATATGGTAAATACCATTTCAAGCTACCTACTGGCCTATGGGATAGGGACATCCTTCGGAATATCCACAGGGAAAGACAGATTAATTCTTACACCCCTCAAAGATTTTCTTAGTTTAGCAGAGAAAGACCCGCACACAAAGATTATAGTACTGTACGTAGAACCAGGCGGAACATACGAGCACGATGCCCTGGAGATGATAAAAGCAAGGGGGTTTTCTAAACCCATAGTGGTGTACGTAGCCGGGGAAATTGCAGAACGCTACGGGGTTTCACTGGGACACGCAGGTTCCGTGGTGGAAGGAGGAAAGAGCCGTGCCCGTGCCAAAAAAGCGGCATTCGATGCCTATTTCGGTATACAACCATTTAAAACTACAGGAAGATATAAAAAGATAGAATTAAGGAATACCCTATCGCGAGGTATCCGGGTAGAGGTGCTTCACGACATACCTCTCGCTGTGAACCTGATACTCAATATCCTGGGAATAAAAAAAGATTACAGTAAAACCAAACCCCTCAGGCTCAATCCCTGGTTCATAAATCTCGGAGAACTTGGAAAAGAACTACCGGAGGAACTTAACCTTCCACAGGGGATAATTCCTGAACCATTTGCATCTCAGTTTAAGGAGCAGAGCAAGAATCTTTTAAAGGGAATGATACGACAATCCATGAGAAATGCCTCTCACGCAAGTTCTAACGACGGAAGAACTCCACGAATATACGGATACTCACTACTCGATCTGATGAAAAGACGTTCCTTCGCCGCCTCGCTCATAGCCTATTGGACAGGGGATCTTCCAATCGACAGCTTTGAGGAGAGAGCGGTAGAAATGGCCCTCATAGCGGCCCTAACCAACGGACCCGGAACAATGTCCGCCCAGGGGGCAAAACTCTCTGCCTCCGCCGGTAACCGACCCAATACAGCAATGATTGCCACCCTGGCCACCATAGGGGATATCCACGGAGGAAACGGTTCAAAGGCTGTTGAATATCTGTTGAGATACTTCGACATTACGGAGATTCAAAACCCATACGACCCAAAATTGGATACTGCAAAAATCGCAGAAGATGCCGCTTCAAAATTTAAAAGGGAAAAACAAGCGGCAAAAGAAGCCGGCCTGGAGTACGAGAAGATACCATGCCTGGGGCACCCCGTATTTAAAAACAACTCCATTAATTACGACCCCAGAGAACAAGAAATATACAAATTTATCAGGGAATCGGGAAGAGTGAATATCTTCCTCGATTTCTATCACAACCTTGCAAGGGCACTAAAGGAAAACGGCTCAACCAAGAACATCCTGGCCGTCAATGTAGATGCGGCTATTGCCTCCGTCTGGCTTGCCATATGTTGGCCCAAGTTACGTGAAAAGAAAATGACTGTCAAACGAGCCATCGATATTCCCTTTGTTTCATTTGCCCTCGGAAGAGTGGCTGGGGGAGCAGGAGAGTTTTTAGACCATCAGGATTTTGGAACAGAGATGGATATGCGCGTACCTGTTAATGAATGCAGGAGGTTAACCAACCCAAGAGAGATAAAATAGAACATTCCAATTCTACGCAAGTCTCGCTCTGAGGAGTAATTTCCTATCGGAAAAAACATCCTCAACAGCACCAATACTTTCAACCACCCCCCTATTCAATACCATTACCCGCTCACACAACTCCCTAACCAGCTCAATATCGTGGGTCACTATCAATCTCGTCTTATCTATTCCTCCAAGTATCTCTACAATTTCCCGTCTGCTTCTGGGATCAAGATTGCTCGTAGGCTCATCAAAACAGTAAATCTCCGGCCTCATAGAATAAATCGTAGCGATAGCCGCAATCTTTTTCTCTCCAAAGCTGAGATGATACGGATTCTTGTCCCTATATCTCTCCAGTTTAAAGTACCTAAGGGTTTCATCAACTATTCTTTCCAACTCCTCACCCTCTACCCCCATATTTCTAGGGCCAAAGGCTATATCGTCGTATAGGGTTGCAGAGAAGAGTTGATCCTCCGGATTTTGAAAAACCAAACCCAACTTTTGCCGAATGGTTTTTAAATTCTTCTTTTCCACCCTCATACCCAAAACAAAAATCTCTCCGCTGTTACCCTCAAGGATACCGTTTAAATGAAGTAACAGCGTGGACTTACCTGCCCCGTTTCCCCCCACTATACCAAGACATTCTCCCCTTCTCACCCCAAAGCTCACAGACTTAAGTGCCTCTGTTCCATCCGGATACCTGTAGGAAAGATTATCTACAACGATAACCCTGCTACCGTTACCATCTATGCCATCCATCCCTAATACCCCTTTCACTTAGAAAACCCTAACAAGCGCAAGATAACTAACGGAGAGGAAGAGAAAGAGATAATCATATCGTTTGTAACTCATACGTTTCTTAAAACCCTTCATACCCTCAATACTAAAACCCCGAGCTACCATAGCCCCATACACGCGTTCACTCCTCTCATAAGCCCTCAGAAAGAGATTACCTATCAGGTTCCCTACAATTTTTGCATCCCATACCCACTTCCCATTATACCCACGAGATCTCGCGGACCGCATCAACAGCGCAGCCTCCTCCCCAAGCACATATATATACCTGTAGGCCATTCCTATGGTAACCGTAATAACAGAGGGAACCCCAAACGATGCAAACCCCTCTACAATTCCACTGAAACCCGTAGTTCCGGTTAAAAGAACTATAGCCACAATCGCAAGATTTGCTCTAATCAAAACGTTGTATAGAATCCTTATCCCCTCTCTATAGACCTTAATATCACAACACAGAACGAATAACACAGTATCGCCGTTGCCGTGCCTAAAAAAGGGTAAAAAGCCTGCAATGACAACAGAGATTATCGATATAAAGGCTATTCGCTTTAAAAAAAACATCAGCGGGATTTTAGAGAGAATGACCATTAGAACAAGAAATCCCAGAAACAGCGAGAAATTAAGCGCATCATAATATTTGATCGTTACAATGAGAAATATGTATACGAGAAAAACCACAATCTTGAAATTGGAAGAAATCCTATGCAGGGGACTCTCTATCTGTAGGTACCTTTCCAGACTACTCTCAACCAGTTTTCTTACCCTCCAATCTTCTCTATAATTTATTCACCAATCTATTCACTCCGATTCCCGCTTTAAATTACTACCGGTTTTTCTTTTATCGGAAGTTCCCCTCCTTACAAGAAACAGAACACTATAGCTCAGAGCAAATACAATCAGAGTACCCACCAGACCGGCAAGGCCCTTAGCCAGAAACTCACTCTTAATACCGGGGAAAACATAATCGGCAATTGGGGAATGATCCCATACGTTCTTCTCGCCTTTTTGAATAAAACCATGGTTAGTAGCAACCCTTTCCAGTCCATCGGGATAGCTTGAGGCAAAGGGCGAAACAAAAAACGCAAGAAAAACAGAGACAATCAATCCGCCTATCAAAAAATACTTCCACGATACCTTCATCTTTCAACCTCCGTAGCATACTTCACATAAACCAAATCCGGCCTTGAAGCCATAACAATAGAAATTACAGATGTGGTAATTATAGCTTCCCCTATTCCTATAAGACTATGCACTCCCACCATAGCCGGAAAGACAACCCTAAACGGACTGGTCCCAGAGAGTGCCAATTCCAAAGAACAAAACGCCGCCGCAACTACCACTCCCAACCACGAGGCAACAGCCACAGAACCGAGAAAGAACCCCCTCTTCCGGGGAAGTATCTTCATCAAAAACCAATATACAAGATATGCGCCCAACCCCCCGACAATTCCCATATTAAAGATATTCGTCCCAAGGGCAGTTATTCCCCCATCGCCAAACATTAAACACTGTACTAAAAGAACAATTATCATCACCAGCACCCCATTCAACGGCCCTAAAAGCAAGGCGGCAAGGAATGCCCCCAGGAAATGACCGCTCGTTCCCCCGGCAACCGGGAAGTTCAACATCTGAGCAGCGAAGACAAAAGCCGCTGTTATTCCCAAAAGGGGAACCTTCTTTTCATCAAGATTTTTCTTCGCCTTTACTACAGCCATTCCACCTACCGCAGCAGAAATAGCATAGGTTACAGCATTAATTCCGGGACTCACAAACCCATCAGGCACATGCATAACTCTCCCTCCATTCTTGTTTGTTACTCATCAGTACCATATTCGTAACACGATATTACAAAATTTCACACGCTTAATCAATACCTAAACACCTATTACTTGAGAAAAAATTCACAAAATAATAGTCCATAAAAAAATACTATACAAAACCCCATTTATGATTAAAAATAGAGAAAAATATTAAACAAAAGATCAAACAAAATCAGGAAGTGACACTATGGAAGAAAAAACCGTAACTGGCTACAGATGGATTGTCCTACTACTCTACATGTACATAACCGCTCTAACCCAGCTATTCTGGCTGAATTTCGCCGCTATAGATACCTATATAGAAAAGCATCTAAACGTATCGGCAATGAGCGTGGGGTTACTCGCAATGATATTCCCCCTTACCTATCTAATACTATCCATTCCAACCGGAATACTAATTGACAAAAAGGGGTTTAAATTCAGTGTGGGAACAGGGGCACTGTTAACAGCTTTTTTCTCTCTCGTAAGGCTTATCTCCCCAAACTCATACACCGTACTATTTATATCCCAATTTGGAATCTCCCTGGGACAACCATTCGTACTAAACGGAATGACAAAACTCGCAGCCCTATGGTTTCCAAAAGACGAAGAGGCAACGGCTGTAGGGCTCGGATCACTTGCCCTATTCATAGGTATGTTAATAGGCCTTGGAGCTACCCCGGCTATCGTCCAATTCGCAGGCTACAAAACAATGCTCATCTCCTATGCAATATTTGCTCTACTGGGTCTGTTTCTCTTTGTAGTATTTGCCAAGGAACAACCCGAGACTCCTCCCGGAGGGGCAGAGATAACTCTGGAAACAGATGTTCACGAGGAGAAATCGTATATAAGGGGGATAAAAGAACTATTCGGAATGAAAGATTTCATAATTCTTGGCTTTCTTGCACTCATAGGTATAGGGGGATTTAACGGCCTCGCCACCTGGTTGGAGAAAATGTTAACCGAAATGCACGGTATAACAATGGTACAGGCAGGAAATGTATCCAGTGCTCTTATCTTTAGCGGAATGGTAGGATGTATTATAATACCTATACTCTCCGATAAGGCAGGAAGGAGAAAACCCTTTATCATCATAGCCTCGGGGATGGCCGTGTTTACCCTTACTATACTAATATTTGCCAGAGGATATCTCGCAAACGTGCTTAACAGTATATTCTTAGGCTTTTTCTTAATCTCTGCACTCCCCATAATGCTTACAATGTCTGCAGAACTGGCAGGCCCCAGGTTGGCAGGCATATCCGTTAGTTACCTTCAACTTCTCGGAAACGGTGCTGCTGTGTTAATAGTCCCCTTTATGGAGTTCCTCCATAAGAGCTCCACACGTTACACTCTACCAATTGGCTTTCTTATTGTGCTTTTCATTATCTCTCTTATCCTGGGAATCATAATCAGGGAAACGGGAAACCATGCATGAGGCAGTTCACCCCCATTTTCTACTCCACCTCGCTATAATTCTTATAGTCGCAAAGTACGTCTCTGCCCTATCGCTAAAGTTTAAAATGCCTCCGGTATTGGGGATGATAATAATCGGAATCGTCCTGGGTCCCTCGGGGATAGATATAGTAAAAACTGACATTGTAATAAAATGGCTTGCAAAACTAGGGGTAATACTTCTCCTCTTCACAGCAGGCCTGGAAACCGACCTTGTCCAGATGAAATCGCAGGGGAAGGTATCACTACTTACAGCCCTCGGGGGCGTAGCCCTCCCCTTTGCTCTGGGTCTTGGTACTTCACTGTTCTTCGGAAACGATCCCTTTTCCTCCACACTCATAGGTACAGTTTTAACAGCTACAAGTGTAAGCGTAACTGTAATGACCCTTATAGAACTAAAACGACTCCACTCACCGGAGGGAACATCAATCCTTGGTGCTGCAATTATAGACGATGTCATAGGAATTTTACTCCTCACCTTTGTATTCGGACTCCATGGAGGCGGAGGAAACGTTACAATTGCCCTTCTAAAGATTCTTGGTTACTTCTTTGCCACTTTTCTTGTGGGGTTTTTCCTCTTCAAACCAATCATGCGCTTTACAAAGCTCTTAAATGTAGAGGCGGGGGTGCTCTCTGTTGCACTTGCCCTATGTTTCGTCTTCGCATGGGCAGCGGAAAAGGCCGGAATTGCAGAGATTACCGGGGCATACATAGCGGGGCTTTTCTTAGGACAGACACGCCACAAACGGGCGATTAGGGAGGGAATAGAAACCCTTGGTCAATCTTTTTTCGTTGCCATATTCTTTATAAATATTGGTCTGGAGACCCATCTGGAGAATATTTCGGGAAACCCACTATTCATAATTCTCGTAATTCTATTTGCCATAGTAGGCAAAACCTTCGGAGCCGGTATGGGTGCCAAAATAGGGGGGTTTAGCTGGATCCAATCGATAAGAACCGGTATCGGAATGATACCCAGAGGTGAGGTGGCCCTTATCATATCCTCAATGGCATTAACCAGGGGCATATTCACCCAGACAGAGTTTTCCACCACAGTTCTCATAGTGATAATATCAGCCATAATCACTCCGCCACTATTAAAATTGTTCTTCAAGGGTGAGGGATAATAATACTCACTACGTTAACTCCCAAAAGGAGGGAAAATAAAAATGAAAGAAACAAAGGTTAAAGAGATAAGAAAGTATA
This sequence comes from uncultured Spirochaetales bacterium, assembly GCA_964596425.1. Taxonomy (GTDB): domain Bacteria; phylum Spirochaetota; class Spirochaetia; order SZUA-6; family SZUA-6; genus CAZQTC01. The sequence continues at coordinate 110,948 of CAZQTC010000029.1, forward strand.
TCACGGAAAAACCGGCCTACGTGTTAGAGACAGATTCAATTCACACGGTGATAAGAAAATTTATAGAAAACCCAATTATAAGGGCAGTTTATGTGGTGGATGAAGGAAATGTCCTCCAGGGAATAATCACCATACAGGAGATACTAAAGAGGATAAGCGTAGATTTTTACTCAATTTCCTTCATATATTCGGAATCAAGCTTCACAGGTTATAACCTTATCTCAACTATAGGAGAAACCAGGGCAAGGGACATAATGAATACAGAGATCTATTACATAAAAGACGAAGAGACGATAGAGAAAGCCTTTAACATCCTCTTTCAAAATAATGCTGGCGAACTTCCCGTGGTTGATGATAAACTAAGGCTGATCGGAGACTTAAACGTAATAGAACTACTTGTGCTCTGGGAGGAAAAAAAGAGAGAGAAATAAGGAGGTAAAACCATATGTATATAATAGATTACCTGAGACCAGAGGCAATATTCTTAAAGATGGAAGGGGCTAGAAAGAAAGAGATCATACGCAAAATACTCGAACTGGGTAGTGACAGGGGTATCCTTCCGAGAGAAAAGTTGGATAACATATACGAAGCGATTATGGAGAGAGAGAAACAGAGCACTACGGGAATAGGAAACGGTATTGCAATCCCACATTGCAAATCGGATTATCTGGAAAGAGGCGTCATCTTAGCGGCAACATTTCCAAACGGAATAAAGTACAACTCGATCGATGGGAAACCTGTCTATATACTCTTTATGTTTATCTTTCCCGGAAGTGAAAACAAAGAGTACCTCCAGGTCCTTGCCAAAGTAGCAAGACTTTTAAGCGACGAAAATATAAGAAACAAACTAATCCTTACCGATACACCGGAAGAGTTTAGAAACATAATTGCCAAAAATGACATCATACCAATAGTTAAGGGCAAAGAGGGGAAATACATATTCATCCTGGCAATCAATGATCAGAAAAAAATTCAAAATGTAATATCAAACCTCGTAGAAATAGGGGCACAAACCTCTCTAATAATCGACAGTGAAACCCTGGAAAAAAAACTTGCCTACGATATCCCAATATTCGCCGGATTAACGTACTTTAAGGGTAAATCGCCATACTCAAAGACATTCATAGGAATTTTAAACAATAAGGAGCAGATAGACTACCTAAATCAGCTACTCCTGAAAGAGGATATAGACCTAACCAAACCCGGGGCTGGTTTCCTTATTGCAATGGAAGCAACAAAAATTATAGGTGGTATTCCGGAAGAGATAGATGTCTAATTTTTGAAATTTATCCGGGAAGTATTGACAAAAAATCCATTTCCATATTTAATCCATACCCACATCCAAAATAGGCAATGGAGTTTGCCTTAAACCGCCCAATATAAAAACAGTAAACGGGCTGATGACTCCTGCTAAAAAAGATAGCAGGAGTGTGCCCATGACCCTAACAGTAAGCCTTGCGCTTGTTGTTCTACTGAGCCTACTGGTAAACCACTACATGAAAAAAATTAATCTTCCCGGACTCGTAGGGATGCTTATTATAGGAATACTTGCAGGGCCATACGTATTTAATATTTTGCAACCTGAGGTTCTAAAGGTTTCCGCAGACCTCAGAATGATAGCCCTCATTGTAATACTATCCAGGGCAGGTCTCGAACTCAAACGTGATACACTCAACAGAATAGGAAGACCTGCCCTACTTCTCTCATTTGTCCCTGCCCTCTTTGAGGGAACAGCGATAACACTTCTTGGACCCTACTTTTTACACATCACGTACCTAGAATCCGCAATACTCGGTGCAATACTAAGTGCGGTCTCTCCGGCAGTGGTTGTACCTCTAATGATTCACTTTATTGATAAGAAAAAAGGGACAAAAAAGGGTATACCAACGCTCCTCCTTGCCGGCTCTTCCATCGACGACGTTTTTGTAATTGTTATCTTTTCCATACTTATAGGGCTCTACTTTGGTACCCACACAAATATTCTACTAAAACTCCTGGAAATTCCGGAATCAATAGTACTCGGTATAGCCACTGGTGCTTTAATAGGAATCGTCCTCTTTAAAATCTTTGAAAAATACAACCTCAGAGCTACAAAAATGACAATTGTACTAATATCTGTAGCTATACTATTTACATGGCTCGAGGATGTACTTAAGGGGAAAGTCGCGATATCCGCCCTACTAGGGGTAATGACAATAGGATTTGTGATACTTGAAAAAACAGAGAGAAGGGCGCACGATATCTCCAAGAAACTCTCTAAAATATGGATACTTGCAGAGATCCTTCTGTTTGTACTTGTCGGGGCACAGGTAAACATAAAAATAGCCCTAAATGCCGGTTTGGCAGGAATTGCTCTTATTTTTCTGGCACTAATCGCAAGAAGCGTGGGAACCTACATATCTCTAATAGGAACGGATCTCAATTTCAGAGAAAGAATATTCTGTGTAATCTCCTACATTCCAAAGGCAACCGTACAGGCGGCAATCGGTGCAGTACCATTGGAAATGGGTGTTCAAAACGGCGGGGTTATACTCGCCGTCGCAGTTCTTTCAATCCTCGTAACAGCCCCTCTGGGTGCCATAGGAATCCTCTTTTCAGGGGAAAAATGGCTTGAAAAAGAGGAAATACATCAAACCTCTTCAAATGATGAAACCCTGTACGAGGGAAACCCTGACACAGAACCTACACCGGCATCGGAAAATCCTCTACCGGAGACAACATAAAAGAGACAAATACGTCTGTGCATTACAACTATAATTAAATTGTCACTATCTTATCTGCGGAGATTTCCTCTACAAATATTCTGTCAAACCTCCCGGAATGGTCCACCGTCACTCTATCCGGAAAGTAAGTAGCGGCAAAAAAGTAGAGAATATCCGTTAGATCCTTGTAAGATTCGAGGATGGAGAACCTATAGTAACATTTATACCTCTCTAAAAGCTCACGTTTTTCAGGATTATCCTCTAACTCCGGATCGGTTCTCATCCTTATACTGTGCCTTAAACCACCATACCACGCCTTTTGCACGTGGAACAGGTTTAGCTTACCCTTTTCATCCATATAGTAAAGTTCAAAAATTCCCGACATACTGGGAACGGACTTTATAATCGAATACTTATCGGCAAGAGTAAGATGTGACCAGTAGATCGTAAAGTACACATCCCTGTTGTCCTCTACCTTCTTTATCGTATATCTCAATGTGTACCCCCTCTATATATAGTACATACTTTTTACAAAAAAACACAACCCTAATTACAATATTGAAAAATCATAGTTTTTATTCTAATCTGTAGTACCATAAAAAAAGGGATAAACCCAATGACAACAGACCCGTCGATAAAACAAATATCCACAATCCCTCTCATCCTCCTGTTTGTTATACTAACATCCGTTCCTCTAAATGGGTGCTTATCGATTCAACATACTAATATCCCAAAATCCTCAGACCATAAAACCTCTTCACCGGAGGTAAGTCTTGACGTTGAACAACCTACGGTGTCCTCTCCACAGAACAAAAACAAAGAAATTGGCAAACCGGGCCCCAACGACGTAGAGAGGGCAGGTGAAAAGCCCTCTGTTACAGACATTCCAGAAAAAACCAAAAGTTCCACCAATTCTATTCCCCCTATAAACCCCAAAGCACCCATACTGACAAAATTAGAGGCAATCCGCCAGATAAGAGAGATGCGTTACAGAGATTTTTATCCCATCATGGTATCCGGTTCTCCGCTGATGATCCTCTACGACCTTACAGGCGACGGCCAACCGGAATTATTTTTACTAACCGTAAAGGTAAAGAACCGAGCCAATGCAAAAATCGGATATCTGTCCGACTATGCAAGACTATTCTCGGAAAATAAAGAACCAATAGATTTTAGCCTATACCTATACGGCAACCACGCCGGCAAACTCTACCTATTAAAAACCTACAACCTAGGGAAGAGATACGTATTTAAATCATTTGAAAAACTCCGTCTAAGCAGAAAAAACAAAGCCCTCATAGCAATAGTAGTAGGTTTCCAAACCCAGAACGGATATGAAAAAACTCTCCTTAATTTCACAGGTCCATCAATAAAACTCCTATCAAGATTTAGAATTAAGGAAAACCTCTCAACAAAATCAACTCTGACTGACATTGATAATGATGGGGTAATTGATATTCTTGTTCAAGAAAAGGCTATGGAAGAGGGCGTTGGGTACGAAACCTTTCTCACATGGTACAGATGGCAGGGATATAGATTTGTAGAGTACAAATCTACTAATGTGGTGAGAAACCTACGAATCTTTCTAGAAAATGTAAAGAGAATGCTAATAAACGGTAAATATAGAGAACTTCTCAACTACGCAGTTGATAAAAAAATCATATCAAAACTAAAAAAAGAAGGAGAGAATAACACAAATCTTCTATTTAGAATTCTTGGCTTCGATACCTTTTTTGACCCTTCAATTTCCAATCCCAAAACTCTATTTTCAAACATCAACGACGTTACCTTTCCCGAGATTCTCGAGGATCCTTTTACAAAACAGGAAGATGGAAACTGGGGCTTTAAAATCTCGTACAGGGTTTCCATTCAGAATGGAATATCTTTTATCGCAGAATCAAAAATCCTTATGATGAGAAACCCATTCGGTAAGAGACAGTTTTCCTTTACCTTGCTACGCAAATAAACATACAATTCGTCTCCCTCACTGCATATTACACCACCTTGTTATAAAATCTAAAATCCAATAAAATTAGAGGAAACCGAAAAGAAAAACTCAATGAGACAGAGAGACCCAACGAGGAGTAAAATAATATGTACAAATATGAAATAGAGGGGAGCTTTCCACTCAAAGGTTCCATTAAGACAAGCGGTAACAAAAATGCGGCTCTCCCATGCCTTGCGGCAACTCTACTAACGGATGAAGCCGTAACATTAAAAAATCTTCCGGATATAGAAGACGTCCGTGTAATGTTGGAGATACTAAAAACCCTTGGTTCAAACATAAAGAGGATAAACAAAAATACCTATGAGATAAAGACCCTCGATATAAAACAGAACGAAATACCGGTAGAACTTGCAAAGCAGATAAGAGCATCGATTCTATTCGCAGGCCCCCTCCTTTCACGAACGGGGAAGGTTACACTTCCCCCTCCGGGAGGCGACGTTATAGGAAGAAGACGGCTGGATACACACTTTCTAGCCCTAAAGGAGCTAGGTGCCAGGGTGGAGATAGACGGGCAGTTTATTCTTCAGGCCAACAAACTCAAGGGTGAGGACATATTCTTAGACGAGGCATCGGTAACAGCTACGGAAAACGCGATTATGGCATCCGTATTGGCCGAGGGAAAAACCGTAATAAGGAATGCCGCATCGGAGCCCCACGTTCAAGACCTATGCAACATGCTAAACAGCATGGGGGCAAGAATAACGGGAATAGGGTCTAATATTCTCTACATTGAAGGGGTAAAAAAACTCCGTGGCACGGAGTTTAAGATTAGTCCGGATTACATGGAGGTTGGTTCCTTTATAGGGCTCGCAGCAGTTACGAGAAGCGAAATAGTGATAGAGGATGCCGCCCCCCAATTCCTGAGGATGACTAAGCTTGCATTTGCAAAACTCGGGATACACTGGGAGGTCGAGGGAGAAAACATAAGGATACCATCCGGACAGGAACTAAAGGTAAATCCGGATCTAGGAGGAATGGTCCCCAAAATAGACGATGCCCCATGGCCGGGTTTTCCGCCCGATCTAATAAGTATAGCACTGGTCGTTGCAACACAGGTTGACGGTATAATATTAATATACGAAAAGATGTTTGAATCCAGGATGTTTTTTGTGGATAAGCTAATAGGGATGGGGGCACGCATCGTTCTATGCGATCCCCACAGGGCAGTCGTAAGTGGTCCTTCAAGACTAAGAGGCTCGGAGCTTGTATCCCCGGATGTAAGAGCCGGGATGGCAATGGTTATAGCCGCCCTCTGTGCCGAGGGCAAAAGTACAATCCACAACGTCTATCAGATAGAGAGAGGATACGAGAACATAACCCAACGCCTCCAGAAACTGGGGGCAAAAATAAAGCGCCTTCCCGAGGGATAAACCCGGGAGGGTAAAATCTCCAAACCGAATCAAGATATCCCTATGGAAAAGACAACAACCAGAGACAGATTACCAGAGCTACTCGCACCGGTAGGTGATTTCTCAATGCTTCAGGCGGCAATAGACGCAAAAGCCGATGCCGTATATTTTGGAGTCAAGAAGCTAAACATGAGGGCAACAGCCAAGAACTTCGAACTAGACCAACTACCCAAAGTTGTCTCTACCGCTCATGCCAACAATCTTAAAGCGTATCTAACCCTCAACACAATCATCTACGAGGAAGAGATAGACGAGGTTAGCAATATTCTTGCTCTGGCTAAAGAGGCCGGAGTAGATGCCATTATCTGCTGGGATTTTGCCGTTATACAAAAAGCCAAAGAACTCGGGCTTGAGATACATATAAGTACTCAGGGAAGTATCTCCAACTCGCTCTCCGCATCATTCTACCATGCACTGGGGGCCACAAGGTGTGTTCTTGCTCGAGAATGCACACTGGAACAGATTAGAGAGATACGCTCTAAGAGCAAAATTCAGATAGAGGTGTTTATCCACGGGGCTATGTGCGTATCGGTATCCGGAAGATGCTTTTTGTCCCAGTTTTTATACGGACGCTCTGCAAACAGGGGAGACTGCATACAACCCTGTAGACGCGCATACGAGACTTACCTAATAAGGGATAAACAGACGGGTAAAGAGTTGATCCTTGGGAATGACTACATCTTGAGTCCCAAGGACCTATGTACCCTACCCTTTCTAGATAAAATTGTGCCCTATGTGGATGCCCTAAAGATAGAGGGAAGGGTTAGGGGTGCTGAGTACGTGTATGTAACGGTAAAGACCTATAGGGAGGCACTAAACAGAATTGCCGATGCCACATTTAACGAGGAGTTTGTAGAGTGGGGAATGAAAGAGCTGGCGAAGGTTTACAACAGGGGATTCTCCGAGGGGTTCTTTATGGGTAAACCGATAGACAGCTTTACAAAAAAACCCAACTCTCAGGCAACAAGGAGAAAGAGGATACTCGGGAGTGTTACCAACTACTTTTCCAGAGTATCCGTTGCAGAAATACAGATAACGGCCAACAGCGTAAAAGTTGGGGATGAGATAGTAATAACAGGTCCGACAACCGGGGTGGTAATACAAAGGGTAGAAAGCATCGAGAGAGAATACAATCCAGTTAAAGAGGCTCATAAGGGAGAAAGGGTAGGAATCAAGGTATCAAAAAAGGTACGAAGAAACGACTCCGTATTTGTCTGGGAAAAACGCGAACCAACAGCTTAAATCAAAATTTTATCCTCAGATTAGAACCCCCTTTCCTCTCTTATCTTCCTATAGGCCTCCTGAATAATCTTAAACTTCTCCTCGGCAACCTTTATAAACTCCTCCCCCAGATTTGCCACCTTATCCGGATGGTACTGCTGCACAAGATGCCTGTATGCGGCCTTAATCTCTTCCACAGAGGCAGTTCTATCAACCCCAAGAATCTTATAATATCTATCACTATCCTCACGTGCAAACTCTGCCTTAATGGCGGAATAGGTCTGTCCGTCAACCCCAAGTAAAAAGGCAATCCTACTAATCAGGTTTTCCTCTGCAACAGTAACCCCATCCCTGTCGGCCAGGGCAATCTTAAATAGGAGTCGCAAAAGCAATACCCTATCCTGCAAACCGGAAACAGCTCTATAGTAGTAACACAGTCCCTCTATATCTATCCTGTACCTGTTCTTAAAGGTCTCATCGATTATTTTCTGGAGGAGGTCCTGATCCTCGGGTCCAAACGAAAAACTTTGACGCATAAAACTCTTTAGCGCCTCTATTTGAGAAACCTTTACATGCCCATCAACATTTGCAACTGCTATGGACAACCCAACAAGAGAAGAGATAAAGTTTATCTGAGCGGTAGAAACAGGGTCTGCCCCAAAGACACCGGGTTCTCTACCCAGACGCCTCCAGTATTCCCGTTCCTCCTGAGCCTTGTCAAAGAGATGGCCTATAAGCCCGCCGAGAATGGTTCCAAATGGCCCTGCAAAGGAACCCAGAAGAGCTCCTATCAATTTTCCCTTAAAAGCCAAGGTTTACATAATCCTCCGTACGTATAGGGGGTATGATTCCTCTTAATGATTATATATATAATAACACAAAAGAGAGCTTTTTAGAAGAGAAGGAGTCGCAATTTCCTTATCAACCAAAATATCAAAACTTCTATAGAAGAGTTACTAAAAAATCAGTGAAAACTTCACCCGAGAAACTACTCGATAAGGCTTCTCAACCTCTCCCTTAAACTCTCTCCCCTATTCAAGGTTATCTCGGTAAACCCATCGTGCCTCTTAAACTCGGATAGAAGGCGATCGAAATCACCAAGCGAATCCGGGATTTCCACAAACTTATCCTTCTCTTCATTGTACAAAAACACAGAGCGCACACCGTTGGAGTAGTTACACAATCCGAACAACCTGAGCTCCTCCCATTTAAAGAGAAACTCTTCCTCGTTATAAAAATTAACTCTAATCCCCTCTTCACTACTCACAATCTTGCTAGCTCTATGACGAATAAGATATTTCAATAGGATATAAACAACGTATCCGCTTCCACCGATAAGCAGCAATCCGAGAACAGTATTTATACCAACCATCAGATACACCCCAAGTCCAATGGCACCACCGAGAGCAACCAATACAACTATAAGCTTCGCATACGATTTTACTCTAAATCTATACTCCATTCCCTAATTCCCCCGTCTTGCCGTTGTCTTTCTCACAATAAGCCTCGGTTTTAAAATTACTCTTTTTTTCTTTGCCTTACCGCCATGTCTCTTATCATCAAGGGACGAGTTTATCTCATCCAGAAGCATATCAACAGCCAACTCCCCCATCCTGCGCTTCTCCTGGAACACAGTCGTAAGTTCTACCCCCGGAATGGAAGCCACAAATATATCGTCATACCCCACAACAGAGACATCCTCGGGCACGGAGAGCCCAAGTTCTCTCACGGCCTTCATAACCCCTATGGCCACAAGATCGTTTGCAGCAAAAACAGCGGTAATTCTTTCGTTAGAGCTAAACAGCTCCAGAGCCCGGGTATATCCGCTCTCTATATTAAACTCTCCCTCAATGGCAAGCGAACGATCAAACTCAACACCGGACTCCTTAAGGGCCTTAAGAAAGCCCAAAAACCTACCCTGAACGGATCCGATACTAAACTTCCCCCCGATAAAGGCAATCTTTCTATGCCCAAGTTCAACAAGGTGTTTACCGGCAAGATAGCCCCCATAATGGGTATCCATTCCGACAAAATTAACATCCACCCCAGGATAAACTCTACTAACAAATACAAGTGGATACCCGCGCTCTATTATTGTCTCCAGATACTTATTCTCGAGATTTATAGAGGATAAAATCAAACCGTCAACCTTTTTTTCCTGAATAAGCTTTAGGTGTCTGGTCTCAAGTTTGATATTCCAATCCGTATTACACACCAAAAGATTGTATCCTCTCTCCACCGCCCTATCCTCCGCCCCTCTCGCCAGAGCGGGGAAAAATGGGTTTGTAATATCCGGAATAATCATCCCTATAATCCCGCTCTTTTTAAGAACAAGCCCTCTGGCAAGTGCGTTGGGTGTATAACCCATTTTTCTAGCCTCTTCCTGAATCCGTTTCATTGTCTTTTCATTAACAAGACTGGAGGAGTTTAGAGCACGAGAGACTGTAGAATAGGAGAGGTTCAACTTTTTAGCAATATCTTTAATCGTAACCATAACACAACCAATTTCAAAGGATAGAATCTCTGGCCATTAGAAACTCCGCAGAGAGCCGTGCCGCCTCATCAAAACTAGGAAGCGGAAGAATCTCCGCACTTACATATCGATTATAACCCAACTCCTTCAATTTTCTAAAAATAGAATCAAAATCAATATGCCCCTGCCCCGGTGCAAGACGATTTGAATCTGCCACGTGAACATGACCAAGGTAATCAAACACCTCCTCTATAGAGCTCACGATGCTGGCTTCCTCTATGTTCATGTGAAAGGTATCCGCAAGAATAAAAACACCCTCTCTCATCTTAAGGGAATCCACAAAATTCTTAGCCTCTCCCAGGCTATTTAAGAGGGAGCTTTCGTATCTATTAACCGGCTCTATAAAAATCTCTACCCCTCTCTCACCGGCATAATCAATACAGAGTTCCAAATTTCTTCTAAAATCAGAGATAGCTCTCTCTTTTTCATCCCTGGGGGGATTTCCCCTTATAAGCCCTATAACAACAGCCCCTCCAAGTTTTTTGCCGCAGTCAATATGCTTCTTTATCCTCTCCACCGCTCGTCTTTGGACTGCCTCGTCTCTGTCGGTAAAACTTAGACCCTCATCCACATAAGCCTGACCGGTCGCTATAGCTATCACGGGAAGTTCGTACCTATCCGACAAACCTCTAATAGCATCGATGTCAAACTCCTCCGGATTTCTTATCCCCAGCTCAATGCCATCAAAACCCAAATCCTTAATCTTTTTAAAGATACCATCGTAATCAGCCGAGTAGGAAATGGCATCAAATTTTGTCTTTGATATCGAAGCCACAAAAACCTTTTTCATAATCACCCCTTACTAAAGATATAAACAACTAAAATATACACAATTTTTAAAACTTTGTTTATTACACTTCATTCCGTATACCAACAAAAAAAGCTGTAGGGTAGCAACCCTACAGCCCGTGGTACCATAAAACTCTATTAATCAAACTTGCATGTAATCTTACAGTTAGTCCTATCCGTCTGAAGTGCAATTATATTCTCGGGAACCTCTTCCAGTTTAACCCTCTTTGTTATCAATTTTGTCATATCCATCCCAGAGGCCATAGCAGCAATTACCCTCGGGAAGGTTCCGTGTCCGGAGTGTCCCTGAGCTCCCACAATCATTGCACGCCTCACCTGGAAAACCTCACCCGTTACAGGAATCTTCTTATCCGCCCTGGCCACAATCACTACCGTAGAATTAAGCTCTCTTCCCAACCATATAGCCTGTTCTATTCCAGGGAAGACCTTATCAGGAAGACCTGTAGCCTCCAGATACAACTTGGCTCCCATTCCATTGGTAATATCAAGAACTGCCTCGGCAAAATCTACCTCAAGAGGATTGATTAAATAATCAGCTCCCATCTGTTCTCCCAGCTTTCTCCTAGCTTCCTCCGGCTCGGAAAGAATAACCTTGGCGGCACCGGCTCGCTTTAGTATCGCTACAGCGGCAAGACCCACAGGACCGCCACCCAAAATCACAACGTTATCACCGGGCCTTATACCACCCCCACGCTCAATCACAGCATTGTAGGCAACGGAGGTTGGTTCTACAAGCGAACCCGCCTCAAAGAGTTTATCATCGGAGTACAATTTTTTAAGTCCCTCAAGACTCCACGCATACTTTGCATCTACCTTTATATACTGGGTAAATGCACCCTCTACCGAGAAACCTATCTCTTGAAGATTCTCGCAGTGGTTTGGATAGCCATCGGCACAGGGTTTACAAGAACCACACCAGAGCATCTCCTCCACACACACGGGTTCTCCCATCTCGTAGCGTTTACCCGTTCGCTTGTTAATCGCAAACTCACCGGCATCCACAACCTCACCGGAAAACTCATGTCCCAGTGTTACGGGGAAAGCGGTAAGACCAGGATACCATATATAACCCTCTTCATCCTTCTGAGCCATATGGACATCGCTTCCGCATATACCGCAGGCCTTTACCTTTATAAGGATATCGGTAGGACCTACCTTGGGGATTGGTCTATCCTCAATGCTAAGTCTGGGATTTCTCCATACCTGACTTCCGAGATAGGTAAGTTTCCCCTCTATATCCTTGGGAGTAGGCTTATAGGTGGGTTTTGGATCCCAATCCGCACTCAAAACCACAGCTTTCATCGTTTCTGCCATTTTTGTTCCTCCATCATCTTTTTATAACCCGGACAAACAACAATCCGGGAGTCCACAGGAGCCGAATGTAACATAAAATTTATAATTCCGCTCCCAATTTATTTTGCAAACGTTTTCAATAACAAGATGAATATTAGAATCCCAAACGATTATTGTCAATAGAAAAAACAAAAAGATTAAAAATTAAATGTTTCTTCACTACTTAAGACACTACTTAAAGTAAAATTGTTACTCCCGAGATTCTCCAGCCAATCGGAAACACTCTGACTCTCACTGATATAGCTGTACTCGACATCCGGCATAAAGGGTTCGTCGAAAATGCTATCCACAAGTTCCGAGGTATTACGAGCGATAATTTCCCTTGCCTTTACAGCATTGTAATAACTTACACCACCCAGAACAGAACAACTCAAAACAAAGAGAGAAAACACCGCTGCAACAAGCAAATTACGCCTCTTCTTTAAGGCCCTCTGTTTTGCAGAAAAAATTACGGCGTCAAAATCCGCACTCCCGTAAAATGAGACCTCTCTCTCTATCCCGGAGATAGCCTCTCTAAAATATCTCTTATAGGTATCTACCTTTTTATCATCCTCACCCATCTACAACCCCCCGCCTTTTCAAATAGTTTATAACCCTTTCCCGCGAGCGATGTAACCTGGACTTTACCGTCCCCTCCGGCATTCCAAAAATTTTGGCAATCTCTTTAACGGGTACACTATCATAATCTCTCATAACAAGCATTATTCTTTCCTCGTTATCAAGCTGAAATACAGCCCTTAACACCTCTTCCCTTCTCTCTTTATCTATATACTCATCCTCTACACAATCACCTTGCTCTTTCACCCCCACAGCACCTATAAAATGAATCAGTTTCTTTCTCTCCCTCTCTTTCTTCCTTATAATATCAACCGCTCGGTTTTTTACCACACTGTAAACAAACGTCTTTATATGAGATTCAAATCTAAAGCGCTTAAGTTTTCTATAGAGCTCAATAAACACCTCTTGTTTGGCATCCTCTATATCCTCCCTGTTACCTCTAAAGAGGACGTAGAGCACCCTATTTATATATCCCTCATGCCGGCGGAGCAACTCCACAAAGGCAGAATCATCCCTCTCATTTACAAAGCGACGTACCAGAGCCTCATCACTCATCTCCCGCTTTTCTCGCTTAACAGCCTCTCCAATTCCCTTAGCAGAATCCTTATCCTCTCCTCTCGCGAGCCCTTTAGCTTCCCTTCCTCCGGGGCTTTTTTCTGGCTTTCTATACGAGCTCTCCTTGCCTCTATACTTCTTAACTTCAATCGCCTGAAATACTGAACCAGCCTCGCCCATTTTCTATCCCCCACCAGCTTTCTTATCTTAACCTCCCGCTCAATCTGAGCCAACCGCATCTTTAATTCCCACTCCAGAGATTTCCTCAAGAGCTTCTCTACCTCTTTCATATCCACATCTGGATTGAGAAGAAGTTTTTTAAGCTCCGCTCTATAGATATCTATCTCCGCCTGCGCATTCATAACTATCCGCTGAGTATTCTCATATATCTCTGTTATACTCTTTATCTCACCAGCAGAAAAACCAAGGCGCTTCAAAACCTTATCGTTAATATCCATCTGCTGCTGGGAAAAGAGAGGAACGAGAACAAGAGAAAACAGAAAAATCCCCACTATCACACCAATAGCCTTTCTCATACACATCTCCCTTTTACTTCGTTTCCAAATAAACTTTCAATTATTTTGTCGAGATAACACCCGTCCGGGTTTCAAATTTTTTACCGTTTTTACCCTTTCCCTATTACTCCGCTCTCTGCCCTGCCACAAAAACAATTGCAAAAAACAGAAGAATTGCCTGAACAACAATCATAACGCTGAGGGCAGGTATAAAACCAGACATCAAAGTCAAAAACGAAAACAAAATTCTATTTCCCAACCCGTACATTGTTACAAACATAAAAACAATTACAGGGAGAAAAGGAATAAAGAGATAGGTAAAAAACGGAGGCTTGGATATATAGCGAGCTCTAAAAAACCACCCAATCGATATTCCAAAGAGGGACAAAATCAAAAACGAAAACGGATTGAGCAATTTCGCAAGAATAGAAATGTCCACATACTTCTCAATAAGCCCATATCTCTCCAAATTACCCCTGACTCTCCATAGACTGGCAAGATCCATACTATCAAGACTCTTATAATCCGCCTTTAATTCCTCCAACTCCACAAGGGTTGGTTTTATCCTAATGATATTAGCCAATCCATGCTTTCTCCTACCGAACAGATAGGTGGCTTCAAATACCTTGTGTTTATCGTTCCTATCTATGCATTTGGTAAGAATAGTTTGCCCTAGAAGTTTACCATAAGGAGCCCTTAAATGATAGACGATACCAAATCGTTTATCCACACCTAGTACCTCTATATTTTCCAAGTACACATCACTGGAGAGCGGTATAAGTTTGCCAATATAGATTATTTCCCTTATATTACCCTCATTTCCATTAACGAAGAGAATATCTCTGTAACCGGGAAGATTTAATACCTCCTTTATTTCATCGCTGAAGAAGGCAACAGTTGATAATTTTTCTCTAGCCTTATCCAGATATACCTTTACATCCGGATCGTTGGGGTATTCCTTTTTAAGGTCATTGAATATATAGTAGGAATCGATATAATCACCGCTTAAAAGAGCAACATAACCCTCCTTCTTCTTTCTATATAACTCCCTGCGTTTCAACTCTTCCTCAGTAATGGGATAGGCACCACTACTCGTAAGCCCGCTTATCCTATCCCAGGCCTTAGCCATAAGCCTCTTCGCAGCGGTGAGAGCAGGATCAAGCTTAAGTGCCAACCTGGCGTAGTAGTGTGCCGAAAAATAATCCTCTCTATCAAAAAAAGCCTCTGCATCTCTGAGATATGCCACTGCAGTATCTCCCCTCCTCATAACATCCTCTATGGATTCACCATTACCCGTCTCATAACTCTTTTTACCCTCCAATTTCTCTCTGCCACCCGAGGTCATAACCTTCAGACGCAGATCGGTGTACCTGCTTCTTACCTCCCTATTATTTCTATCTATAGTCAAATATAACTCCATATACCGTAGAGCATCTCTATAATTTTTTGCCTTCAACTTTTGCTCCCATTTAACACTAAAACTTTTCGCTAACCTGCTAAGATACTCTTTATCATCTATTTTTCTAAGAAACACAGGGAGAAATCCAATGGAGAGCACGGTATATATCACCGTCAAAACGACGAAAAAAATTATTGGGGACACAACAAGCTGATTAAAAGGTCTTGGAACCCCATTTTTATCATAAATATCTCTAACCTTAAAAAATAGCGAATAGGCGAGCATTACAGCAGAAACAGTAAGGGGGAGCATATTCGCAACGAATAAACTTGTTGCCTTCAGAAATAGGAAACTCCACATGAAATATCTAATGACAACAGATTGGCTGTAAAGATATATGGAATAGAGGAAAAACAGGAAATAACCCAAAAGATAAAAAATCAATAAAACCCTAACGACTTTTTGAGTGGGAGTCGAAGTGGCAGTCATTCTTCAATCTCCCTCTCCCATCTGTCAAAGGGAATGAATAAAAAATCAATCAAAAACAGAAGAAAACCAAGGAGAAAGAAACTATAAACAGGGAAATATCCCTCCAAACCCGGTATGCTAAGAAACTTGGCTATCCCGGAGGCAACATCACTCTTTAAAAAACCATAGAGATAAAACACTCCCCGTAATACCAAAAGGGAAAGCAAAATATTAAACAGGGGCCACTTCGTTAAACGCATAAACATACCACAGGCAACAAATAAAAAGATAATAGAAAAGGAGAGAAGAAAAAAATACCTTTTACTCCCATGAAATGCGTTGGATATATCCATATTTACTCTCACCAAATCGGAGAGAAAAAATTTTATAAATCCCCTCCTCGTAAAGATAGAACCAAAGGTACTTAACTCTGACCCATTGACTGTAAAAATTCTACTACTACCGGAAAAAAGAGTAACGCCATCCTTATCTTCCGTAACCGTAGCAGAATCGTAATATGTAAGAGTTTCTTTTGCCCCCCTCTCGGATTTTGCAGAACCATCCCCTCTGGATTTAGAAAGCTTATACACTACAAGTTTTTCTATACTGTCACCCGAAATAGCAAAGGGATATATGGTATACTCTCCAACGGGATTTAGACGTTCGGCAAAAATCCTATCTCTAAAACTAACAGAACGAAAAGCCGAATTATCGTAAAAACTTGCAGTCGAATACACAGAAACAAAGAACACAGAGGACGAAATTGCCAATAGAACAAGCAATGTGGGAAAACGCTTTCCCGGTTTCATCAATACTCTGAATGAAATGAGTAAAAGAGTAAAAAAAGTGGAAATAGGAGCCGCTCTATACAGGATATGCGGAATATTTTCAATAACCACAGCTTTCGTTACAGATGGGTTAACCGAATAATTCATTACCCAAAAAGCAAAAAAACTAAAAGCAGAGAGGACAAAAAACACCACCAGATATAGCAAAAGGAAAAAGGGTATAAGTATCAGGGTATTCTTCACAGTTTATGATAATACCATTGCTCATTTTTCATTTCAAGCTGTATATTTTCCACCGAATGTATATTTTATATTGACGTTTATAAAAATTATTTCTAAACTCCATCTGATAATAAACTGAAGGAGGCTAATCTCCATGAAATTAAAATTCAAAAAATATCTTTTTACAATCTTTTTACTTTTAATACCTCTCTTTAGCACCTTTTCCCAATCCAATACAGCGAACCAGGAACACGACATGATGTGGGTTACATGGATAGGTTCGCTGGCAGCCCTAATATTTGCCCTAATCCTAGCGATAAAAGTCCTGCGTAAGGATCCTGGAAACGAAAAAATGCAGGAGATAAGCAAGGCAATTCAAGAGGGCGCCGTTGCTTACCTAAAACAACAGTACAAAGTCGTAGCATTGTTCTTTGTAGTACTGTTTATAATACTTGCCACAATCTCATATGGATTCAAACTGCTATCACCATTTGTCCCATTTGCCTTTATAACAGGTGGTTTTTTCTCAGGTCTTGCCGGATTCATTGGGATGAGCATTGCAACACGGGCCAATGCGAGAACAGCTAAGGGAGCGGAAGAATCTCTAAACAGTGGCCTCAGAGTTGCCTTTTCCTCAGGTACTGTTATGGGTATGGTAGTCGTCGGATTGGGTCTTTTAGACCTTTCAATATGGTGGACACTTCTCCGTTACGTGTTTCTGCCCATGGGCCTAATCGGAAGTGTTGAAGAGATACCACCAATAATGATCACATTCGGTATGGGTGCCTCATCTATGGCCCTGTTTGCACGTCTTGGAGGGGGAATATTCACCAAGGCGGCCGACGTGGGAGCAGATTTGGTAGGTAAAATAGAAGCCGGTATCCCGGAAGACGACCCGAGGAATCCTGCAACGATAGCAGATAATGTGGGGGACAACGTAGGCGATGTTGCCGGAATGGGCGCCGATCTGTACGAATCCTACGTAGGTTCCATTATAGCCACAATGGCACTCGGCTCTGTGGCCTCTCTAAGCCTTCCCAACATTTCCGCCCTTCAGGCAATCCAGGTTCCGGTATCCGTAGCTACCATAGGGGTCATTTCTTCCATAATAGGGACACTCCTGGTAAGGGCCAAGGGCGACGTATCGCAAAAGGTTCTCCTCGGAGCTCTTCGCAAGGGTATATACACCTCCACAATCTTAATCGCTGTTTTCTCTTTTCTCTTCATCTACTTTACTGTGGGGAAAAGCTTCTTGGGAATATGGGGCGCAATGATAGTAGGGCTCCTTGCAGGAAACGTAATAGGTTTTTCCACCGAGTTTTACACCTCGGATAACTATAAGCCCACCAAAGACCTCGCACAAGAATCCCAAACAGGTCCCGCTACGATAATCATTGGTGGTATCGCCCTTGGAATGGCTTCTACTTTTATTCCGGCAATTACCGTTGCACTAGCGACGATAATTGCCTTTTTCATATCCGGGGGGGCCACCAGTGCAGGAATAGGACTATATGGTATCGGGATGGCTGCTGTCGGAATGCTCTCTACTCTTGGCATAACCCTTGCGACCGATGCCTACGGTCCGGTTGGGGATAACGCCGGAGGCATTGCCGAGATGGCAAACCTTGACCCCATAGTGAGGGAAAGAACGGATGCTCTGGATGCGCTCGGCAATACAACAGCGGCTACGGGTAAGGGATTTGCAATAGGTTCCGCTGCCCTTACCGCTCTTGCACTTCTAGCCGAGTACGGTAACAAGATAGTAGAATCCCTCCAGCATATGGAGGTGGGCAAAACCTTTGAAAAATTCTATACGGGTCTTCTCACAATAACCAAAACAGCGGATGGACTTAAACACATAACCCTAAATGTGAATCTACTCCATCCCTTAATACTAATCGGATTGTTTATAGGAGGGGCTCTTCCCTTTATATTCTCCTCGATGTCGATGAGTGCCGTAGGAAGGGCGGCCGGAGAGATGGTTAAAGAGGTAAGAAGGCAATTCAGAGAGAAAAAGGGTATTCTTCAGGGAACCGAAAAACCGGATTACGCCTCCTGCGTTGCAATATCGACCAAAAGCGCTCAGAGGGAGATGGTGCTTCCCTCTCTGTTAGCTATAATTGCTCCTCTACTTGTCGGAATAATCTTCGGACCCCTCACGGTAATCTCGCTCCTGGCCGGTTCCCTTGCATCCGGCTTTGTACTGGCAATAATGATGGCAAACTCAGGCGGAGCATGGGACAACGCGAAAAAGTTTATCGAAAAGGGAAACCTCGGAGGAAAGGGATCCGATGCCCATAAAGCTGGTGTAGTAGGCGATACCGTGGGAGATCCCTTTAAGGACACATCAGGGCCATCTCTAAACATTTTAATCAAACTGATGTCAATGGTGTCAATTGTATTTGTCACCTCTTTCATAGCTATTAATAACCTAATTCTAAAACTCTTTGGAGGTTAACAGAAGGCACTTAATTAATTACGGGTCTTCCTCCCGGCTAGGAGGGGAAGACCCGTTCTTACCTATACAGGGGATTCCTAAAAATGAGAAAAAAGATTCTTGTAATCGACGATGAACCAACAGTTGGGATGTTACTCCAATTTAACCTTCAGCAACGGGGTTTTGAGGTTTATACCGCCGATAACGCCTCCGATGGGATGGAGATAGCAAAAAACAACACGATAGACCTCTTTATACTCGACATCTCAATACCAGGGACAAATGGTATCGAGATATGTAAACTCCTAAGGGGAAACCCCAAATACAGCACTACCCCTATAGTAATGATATCCTCTAAATCCGACGAGGAAACAATTAAAATCTCAAGGGAAGCCGGGGCTAACCATTACGTAACAAAACCATTCGTGTTCAAAGAATTTGCCAAACAGATTGAATCCTACGTAAAATAACCCCCATATCAAAGATCCCCCTAATCGAATAATCCTAATTGAATAATTTACACACTAAACTGTATACTTTTACGCATGAAAAATGAAAGGGAGTTGGTCATCGAGGCTCAAAGCGGTAACAGAGAGGCTTTTGCTATCCTTGTCAAAATGTACTTCAAAAAAATTTTTCGGGTTGCATATATCTATCTCCACAATACACACGATGCGGAAGACATTACACAGACCACATTCTTAAAGGCTTACAGCAATATAAAAACCTTCAACCCCGAAAAACCGTTTTTTCCATGGATATACCAAATCGCAAAAAATCTGTCCCTAAATCACATCCAGAGGGAAAAACTAAAGGCAAAAAAAGAGAGGGTTACCCCCGAGGGGAACCATAACAGTGACGATTACAACCCTGAGCTTCAACTCATTAAAAATAGCGAGGCAACAGTGCTAAAAAGAGCCTTAACAAAACTGAACAGGGAATCACGAGAGATACTTATATTAAAACATTGGAATAACTGTTCCTACAGGGAGATAAGTGAGATACTCTCGATTCCCATCGGTTCGGTGATGTCACGTCTGTACTATGCAAGAAAAAAATTAAAGGCAGAAATACTAAGAATGGAGGAAAAAAACAAATGGAGTGCGATGAGGCAAAATTAAAAATAAACGCTTTGATTGACAATGAAATAGATGAACGGGATATTGATCCACTCCTCGAACACCTAAGTACCTGTCAATCCTGCCGAAATTACTACAAAGAAATGCTAAAGGTAAGCAGAGAAATGAACAGGATACAGATACCGGATCCCACAGACGAATGGTACTACTCATTTAGAAAAAAATTCCTAAGGAAAACGGGCGGCATTCTCGGGAGGATTCTCTTTATAGGTTCCTATGCTCTCCTGCTTCTATACGCCTTCTACCAGATATTTATATCAAAAGAGGAAAAACTTGCCATAAAATTAATACTGGGCGGGGTACTTGCAGGGATCATAATATTGCTCACTGTAACCATTGCTGATAGAATAAGAGAAAGCAAGAATGACAAATATAAAGGAGTCATTAGATGATCCTAACTACGAGCGACACAATTCCGGAGAAAAAAATAATCAAAACACTTGGACTCGTTAAGGGCAATACAATCCGAGCACGAAATATCGGAAGAGACATAATGGCAGTATTTAAAAACGTAGTCGGAGGAGAAATTGCAGATTATACAAAGATGATGGCAGAGGCAAGAGAACAGGCACTGGATCGAATGATAGAAGAGGCAACCGCATTGGGTGCGAATGCTATAATTACCGTAAGATTTACCACTACCTCAATAATGCAGGGAGCCGCTGAGCTTCTGGTATACGGCACGGCGGTTATCTGCGAGTAAGAATCCCCTGTAAAAAAATATAACCTACGCCCCTTGCTGAATGAATCTCCGCAGTAATGTTGCCATTTTCATCCCCGAGGAGAGAATCTATCTTCCTCCGCAAAGAGGATACATGCATATCAATTGCTCTGCTTCCGGCACGGTGAGAACTTCCCCATAATGCATAAGAGAGAACCTCTCTATCCACCACCTTTCCCGTATTGTTCATTAGTACTTTAAGAATTTTAACCTCTCCCAGAGTAAGGAACACCCCTTTGGAACGATACCGTAGGTAACTATCGGCAATATACAACCCGTCCCCTTTATCCTTCAGGCTTAGCCTATACCTTACAAAGAGATTGATTCGAAACATCAATTCATCAAAATCCCAGGGTTCTTTCATATAATCGAAACAACCCCTAATAGCAGCCAGGTTAATAAGTTCGGAGGGTCCGTATGCAACGAAAGGGTAGGGGAATCCTTCATTGGGTACAAGCGTTATAGGGATGACAAAAGCATCTATGGGAGTTCTTATCTCTACCCGGTCGCTCAAGATCAAACTATACTTTGGTGATTTTCCGTTCCTGAAGAGAAGCTGATTAATCTCTTCCCGCCGTACTGGATCAACTATTATAATCTCTATTACTTTTAATCTTAATTTATTTGGTATTATCTTCCAATTCCCGCAATCTTTTCTTTAAATCTTCAAGAAGCCTGTCAGCTCTCTTTTCCTCACTCTCCTCCGGTTGCTCCAGTTTTTTAAATCGTTCCTCCAGAGTATCCGGCTTTTCAAGCATTCCGACCTCACTCGCCGCCTCCGCCTCTGCCTCCAACTCTTCCACCTTCTCAGCCATCTTATCAAAAGCATCAAAAGCTGAAGTGTCTACCATATTGCCTATTGTTTCGTGAATCTTCTTCTGGGTCTCAGCCCGTTTTGCTCTTGCTATTAAAAGATTTTTCTTTCTCTGAGCATCCTCAATCTTCAATTGGAGCTCTCTAAGGGATTCTTTAAGCTTATTAACTGCCTCGCGCTGCGCCTCGAGCTCTTTCTGGTATTGCAGATAGAAATTCTCATACTCCTGCTTCCTTAAGAGCGCCTCTTTCGCAAGATCATCTTCTCCCGCCTTTACGGCAAGGATAGCCTTATGTTCCCATTCTTTGGCAAGCTCCGCATTCCGTTTAGCCTGGCGCTCCAACTTCTTTTCATCGGCTATAGCAAGGGCAACACGTTTCTTAGACTCAATCAACTGAGAATTCATCTCTACAAGTAGTTGATTGAGCATCTTTTCCGGATTCTCTGTCTTGCTAATTAACGCATTAAGATTGGCTTTAATAGCCCTGATTAGACGATTTATAAATCCCATTATCCTAAAAACACCTGACCTGTTTTATCAATAACAAGTATGGTTTTACACTCGGAACATCTAAATCTTCCAGGCTTCGTAGCTTTTAATTTCTTCCCACAGATGGGGCATTTAAATATTTTGGGGAAAGGTCCCTGTTGACCTGCCTCTTTCTTCTGACTGAAAAATTGAACAGCCTCCTCAAGATTCTCCTTTATATTAAAAAACTGGGAAAATCCCAAAAGCTGGAAAACCTCATACACCTTGGGCTGAATCTCAAGCAAAACCAAATCTCCACCCCTCGGTTTTACAGCCTTAAGAAAAGCCGTAAAAGACCCAATACCTGTACTGGAAACATAGTTGAGGCTTCCACAGTGAAAGATTAATCGTATAAAACCCGCCTCAATAGCCTTTGCAACTCTCTTTTGAAAATAATTGGAATTATAGGTATCAATATAGCCCGTCAGGTAAAGAACCAAGCATCCCTCAACATCATCAATTTTTTGCAACCTTATCTTAAGGCTATCATCTTTTTCATCGTCAAATCCTGGAACTATGTCGTTATTCATGATACCCCTTTTTATAATTAATTTAATTTCCCCTACCAAGAGGGGCTAAAAATGTAACACATTTCTATATTATTAACAATATAATTATTTGTCAAATAATTCATTAATAAAATTATCACTTCTTCCACTTCACAGAGAAGGAACCATAATTCAAAAAATTCCTATCCGTTACACTACTCGGGCCAAGGGGAAGGCGTAACGTCCCCCTGTACCTCAAGCTTACAGAAAAATCGTCGAGTTTCGAGCTAATCCCACCGTTAAACGTAAACTCCTCCTTGGATTTTTCCTCGCAAAGATTTAAATATGTGTTTGACTTAAACCAAGAGCTAAAAATTAAGCGTGAAAAAAGTCTATAATTCGTCTCAATCTTCGCTCCCAACAGATAGTAATCCTTGGAAAAGCCATATCGGTCCGGTTGACTGAAAAAAATTCTCTTTCCCACAATGCCGAATCCTAATTTCACCACGTCGGTTACCCGCCAAGAAGTATTATCGGAAATTTTTATGTAATTATAATCACCCCCACCCTGCTCCTGAAGAAAATCTTTAATTACATACCCTATCTTAAGACTATTCCAGAGATCACGAGAAAACTCCTCTCTAACCCCCAACAGGAAGGAGTGCCTAACAGAAGAGGGAAACAGCTCTCCATTGTCCTCATCCTCACTAGAACCCTGCAAAATATCGTAACGAAGGGATAAACCCGGAAGATCAAGAGAGAACCCCCATACCAACATAGCGGTACCAATAAACAGAGAAATAACACACCTCTTAACAAGTTTTTCATCCATAGCTAATTTATCGGTTTATCAACCGGCCCAATAAATAACTATAAAAAAAGCCTGCCTTCCCCTTCGCCCCAGGTAGGCAGGCTAAACACATCAACATCACTAATTTTAATACGGTCTCTCTGCAAGGTACTTAAAGTAGGCGTATCTCTCCTTCGCCTCCTCACGTGCAAGGTTAAGAAGATGCTCCGCCCTCGCAGGATCTATCTGTTTGAGCGATCTAAACCTTATCTCGTTCTTCATATACTCCTCTATATCAATGGAGGGCTCTTTGGAATCCAGTTTAAGAGGATTTTTTCCCTGTTTCGCAAGCTCAGGATTGTACCTAAAGAGTATCCAGGCACCGGATTCCACAGCCAATTTCTGTTGATCCAACCCTTTTGCCATGTCAATTCCATGGGCTATACAGTGGGAGTAGGCAATAATCACAGAGGGACCATCATAGGCCTCCGCCTCTAAAAATGCCCTTAACGTCTGAATCTTATTGGCACCCATGGCAACACGTGCAACGTACACATTTCCGTAGCTCATAGCCATAAGCCCCAGGTCCTTCTTTGCCATGGGTTTCCCCGCAGCAGCAAACTTGGCAACAGCTCCAACGGGGGTTGCCTTGGACATCTGTCCGCCGGTATTGGAGTAAACCTGTGTATCCAAAACTAATAGATTCACGTTTCTACCCGAGGCAATAACATGATCCAGACCGCCGTAGCCAATATCGTAGGCCCATCCGTCTCCACCGATTATCCAGACCGAGCGCTTTATAAGATAATCGGCAGCGGAGAGTAAGTGCCGCGCATCCTCACAATCTACCTTCTTTAGCTGTTCCTTTAGTTTTTCTACTCTCAGCCTCTGTTCCTCTATCCCTTCCTGAGTGGACTGATCCGCATCTCTTATAGCTTTTAGAAGCTCAACATCCACATTACCGTCATTTTTCTCTATCATCTTATCCACAAGTTCAAAGGCAAACTCTGTCATCTTATCAGCGGTAAGTCTCATCCCAAGCCCAAACTCAGCAGCATCCTCAAAGAGTGAGTTAGACCACGTTGGCCCTCTTCCGTCATCACGAGTGGTGTAGGGTGTTGTCGGGAGGTTTCCGCCGTAGATAGAGGAACAACCCGTAGCGTTGGCAATGACAGCCCTATCACCAAACAACTGGCTCATGAGCTTGATATACGGGGTTTCACCACAACCGGCACAGGCTCCAGAGAACTCAAAGAGTGGCTTTATAAACTGAGAGCCCTTGAGTGTATTCCTCTTAATCAGTTTCGGATCCGTCTCCGGGAGCGTCTCGAAGAACTTGTAATTCTCTATTTCCACCTCCCTTACATCGAGATAGTTAACCATCTCCAGAGCCTTCTTATCCGTCTTTACACCGTTTTCCTTCTTATAGGCAGGGCATGTCTGGAAACAGAGTTCGCACCCCGTACAATCCTCCGGTGAAATCTGAAGAACGTATTTCTTTCCCGCAAACTCTTTACCCCTTGCATCCGTAAACTTAAAGGTTTTAGGAGCCCCCTTAAGGGCATCCTCATCGACAACCTTTATCCGTATTACAGCATGGGGACACACATAGGCACACTCACCGCACTGTATACAGGTTTCAGGATCCCACACAGGAACAAAATCTGCAATATTCCTCTTTTCGTACTTGGTTGTACCTGTGGGATAGGTACCGTCATCCGGAAGCTTGGAGACAGGAATCTTATCACCCCGACCCGCAATTATCTCCCCTGTAACCTCCTTTACAAACTCAGGCGCATCCTCGGGAACAGGGGGTTTCATATGGATATTACCCCTAACCTCTTTGGGATAATCAACCTCCACAACACTGTTAATAGCGGCCTCGACCGCCTTGAGGTTCATATCAACAACATCCTGTCCCTTCCTGCCGTAGGTATCAACAATGGACTTCTTAATAAGCTCTATTGCCTCATCCTTCGGAAGAATTCCCGAAATAAGGAAGAATGCCGTCTGGAGGATTACGTTAATTCTCGCACCGAGACCCAATTCCTCTGCTATTTTGTTAGCATCTATGATGTAAAACTTTGCCTTCTTATCGATTATCTTCTTCTGAACCTCTACAGGTATATGCTCCCATACCTCATCCTTGCCATAGGGGGAGTTTAACAGGAAAGTACCACCATCCTCCAGTTTATCGAGCATCTCTATCTTTTCCAAAAAGCTAAACTTGTGGCATGCAAGGAATCCTGCCTTCTGAATTAGATAGGTGCTCTGAATCGGCTGCTTACCGAATCTAAGGTGAGAAACGGTTATTGCACCGGATTTCTTGGAATCATAAACAAAGTAACCCTGAGCATAATTATCCGTTGCCTTACCAATTATTTTAATCGAGTTCTTATTGGCGCCTACCGTTCCATCACCACCAAGACCAAAGAAAACAGCTCTGTGGACTCCCTCCGGTTCTGCGGAGAAGTTTTCATCCCACTTGAGACTTGTAAAGGTTACATCATCGTTTATTCCTACCGTAAAGTGATTCTTTGGTTTGCTCTCACTAAGATTATCAAGCACAGCCTTTGCCATTCCGGCATTGAACTCATTGGAACCCAATCCGTAGCGTCCGCCCACAATTAACGGATAATCTATCTTAAGGCTCCCCTCTCTTATGGCCTCGCCGATGGAGGTTCTTACATCCTCGTAGAGGGGTTCACCCATAGAACCGGGTTCCTTGGTTCTGTCAAGTACCGCAATTGCCTGAACGGATTTCGGAAGGGCATCGATAAAGTGCTTTACACTAAAGGGCCTAAAGAGTCTTACCTTTATAAGACCCACCTTCTCACCCTTTCCTACGAGGTACTTAACCGTTTCCTCCATTGTTTCCGCACCGGAACCCATCATTACAACTACCCGCTCGGCACTCGGATCTCCAACATAATCAAAGAGCCTGTACCTTCTACCGACAACGGAGGCAAACCTATCCATCACGGACTGCACAATATCGGGAGCGGCAAGGTAGTACTTGTTAACCGTCTCTCGCGCGGCAAAAAAGACATCCGGATTCTGGGAGGTTCCCCTCAAAACCGGCCTCTCCGGGTTCATTCCCCGCATCCTGTGGGCAATAACTGCCTCTTCGCTGATAACAGCTCTCATCTCATCGAAGGAGAGTTCCTCTACCTTCTGAATTTCATGAGATGTCCTAAAACCATCAAAGAAGTGAAGAAACGGAACCCTGCTCTCAAGTGTAGAGGCCTGAGCGATTAGTGCAAAATCCATTACCTCCTGAATGCAATTGGAGGCAAGAAATGCAAAACCGGTAGACCTTGTTGCCATAACGTCAGTATGATCACCAAAAATAGATAGCGCCTGACAGGCAACAGATCGAGCAGCAATATGAAAAACAGTGGGGGTTAACTCCCCGGCAATCTTAAACATATTGGGAATCATTAACAACAACCCTTGAGACGCGGTAAAGGTTGTGGTTAATGCTCCCGTAGTTAGCGCTCCATGAACAGCACCGGATGCTCCTCCCTCGGACTGCATCTCTACAACAACGGGAACCGTTCCCCATATATTTTTCTTCCCCTGTGCAGAAAAATAATCAGCTAATTCGCCCATAGGAGAAGAGGGGGTTATTGGATAGATCGCAATTACTTCATTCGTAGCATGGGCAACCGTTGCGGCAGCCGTATTACCATCGATCATTACAGTTTTACCAGCCATTTTACCTTCCTCTTATTTTTTTTAGATTTGTTAAGTATATTGTAATCATATTCACAAATTATTTCAAGAAATATCGAAAAATGGCACTTTATCCCTTTTTCTAAAACACCTTCCATCCCACGGTAAGCCCCCCATCGAATATGGAGGTATTATTTCCCTCTATATTGAACCGATTCTCGATCGTCGTATAGGATATCCAGCCACCCGTCTTTATTCCATTTTTCAGATAAATACCAAAATCGAGCCTCAACGAATTATTCCACTGTGCCACCACCCTGGCGGGTTCGTACGGTCTTACACCCTCCCGTGAGGTAGGAGCCCCTCTCAGAGGGAGGATTTCCTCCGTAGTATGAGAAAACAAGCTATCACTACCCCAACCGTAGAGATCTATAGAACCAAGTCCGCTCTTATTCCACGTTAGAGCGGCCTCCCACACTCCGGGTCTTCCATAGGATAATCTCAAATGAATATCCATTACATCGTTACCCAGATAATATCCAAAGGGATAATCTACCCAGTTTCTTGCCTCCTGTCCGGTTTCCACAAACACCATTCTGGAGGTAAACTTTTTAAAATCGTACCAACGATCGTAACACCACGGATCAACAAGGCTAAACTCACCATCCAGTCTAAACCTGCCAGGCCCAAGGGAAAAGTATCTATCAGAGAGAAGGGTAAACCCAAACTGATATCCTCCGGCTCCCGGTTTGTAGTATTTGTTCGTCTCATCAGCAACAACAGCCTCATCCAGATAAAACTCCCCGTACACTTTAATCCCCGGGAGAGGAACAATCTGAGCGGTTACACTCATTGCCACATTGTTACATCCCTCCTCAAAGGTATTATGAAATATTATTATCGGGCTAAAATCCGCAAGCTGCGGGGTTCTGCCACCTATCATATTCAACTCGGAAAATCCCAATCCAAGCCACGGAAGGGGAAGGAGAAAGAGTTTATGAATTGCTACATGCTTAGAGCGCTCGTAAAAGGGCATTTCGTATCTCGCATTAACCTCGGGGTTCTCCTGAGCGGACATACTCTGAAGCGCTTCACTCTCCGCAGGAGTAACTATGGGGTTTAACCGTATTAAATACGAAGAAAAAACAAACCAACCAAGATTTATCCTACCCCGTAGGTAATCATAGTAGGGAATTTCATTATTTATAGATAAAGTTCCCCACCTTCCGGGTCCTAGTTTTAACCTATCCCGGGCAAGGGTAAACTCCACCAATCCGTTACTGTAGTTTATAAATCCCCGGTAGGGGAAATTCTCGTCCAGGTCCACAAAACGGCCTGGAATATTGGTATAATTATCATTGTTTAAAACAAAGGGCATAGCCTTGCGCACCTCAGGCTGAAACAAAACCGACCATCCACCGGCTTGTAGGGTGAACCCGGTTTTAAGTATCGAGGGTACCTCAAAGGCCTTATACGTGGATTTGAAATCAAGAAAACTCCTATCTGCGGTTTTAACGTAATGCATTCTATCCTTATCCGAACTGTAACCCACATAGAAGGCGGGCTCTACTATAGGAGACACAGGGTAAAAGGGAAGCTCCAGATGCTTCATAATTTTCTTGTCCGATCTTTCATCCGGAGACAATGCCGAGCGTAATACATCTGCACTAACGGGCGTATCCTCCAACGGGGGGACAATCCCTCTATTGATTGCAGCCTCCTCTGCTACTTCATATACAGGATCGTCAATATCTACCAACCATGTATTAGACCGGGAACTACCCCCGGCAAATCCATCTGTAACTAACAAAAACCAATACGTAAAAAGAGCCAAAATCAGTATGAAGGTTTTCCTCATCTCTCTCCCCTATAACTATAGCTACCAGCCTGAGAAAATAATACATCCTATGACAAGATGCGTCTAACCCCAAAATTTCACAATTTCATCTGTCATTCAGATCTCATTCAGAAAATCAAATCGTTCTCTAAGTTCCTTTTTTATCCCCCTATAACTCTCCCGGAAAACTCTATTTTCAAGCTCTCCCGGATCTTCTTGATAATCAAATAGCTCTTCCGCTATAACTCCACCCCTTTTATCCAGATACATTGTGTAACGGTAACGAGAGGTACGCACAGTGTGTGCTATATCGTAGGCCTTAATTCTATCATGCCACTGATGCCTCCTATGGGCAAAAACGGCCTCCTTACTCCAATCCATCCCGCCCGAGCGAGACTTTGCAACTCCCAACAGACCAGCCATGCTCTTCCCCTCAACGTAGGTGGGTATGGGAATACCACATATATCACAGAGGGTGGGGTAAATATCCACATGTTCGGTAAACCAATTTATCTCTCCGGTGCTTCTCGTGTCCTGTTCAGCCCTGGGTGCCTTCGAGAGAAGCCCCTTTGGGAGCTTAACAATAAGCGGTACACGGAGAGATGCATCCCATAGGTTATGTTTACCCCAGTAACCATGCTCCGCCGTGTGAAATCCATGGTCACTCGTAAGAAGAATTAACGTACTATCGTAGAGCCCCAAAGCCTTCAGAGTGTCAATCAACCTTCCCACCATAGCGTCGACATAACTAATCGCCGCATAGTAGCCATGCATCAATTCAAGGGACTGCTCTCTGTTTGCGATCCAGGGTTTTTCATAACCGTGTTGGGTATAGTACTGGGCGGGTTCCGAATCACCCATCGCCCAGGCTTCGGTATTCGACGGCGCCCTGTCGTTCCACGGGAGAGTTAATTCCTCCCTCCTGTAGAGCTCCCAATATTTCCTGGGCGAGTTCCACGGAAGATGCCCCGCCGTATAACCTACAGCTAGAAAAAAAGGTTTTCCCCCTCTCTTAAAAGATCTCAAGAACTCAATCACTCGCCCGGTGGTCTGACCATCAAAGTAAACATCGTCATCCACATCCCCGGCCTCCACGGGAGGCCCTTTTACCTTTCTAATCCCATCACGAGTAAATATTTGCTCATCGGTATAACCCAGCCTCTTTAGATTCTCTATACGCTCTCTTATCAGAGCAAAAGAATCCGGATTGACCCACGGATTGGGCGAGTTTTCATTGTGAACAGTCATATCTTCAGGAACACCCTCGGGAAGTTTGGGCCTCCAAAAATCCTCACTCCACGAGATAGGATCATCGATGTCATGAAATACAAGACCCGCACCGAAGGTGTAATAACCATTGTTTTTAAAAAGCTCCGGGAGGGTGGAAAAACCCGTCGCTCTTCTAAAATCGGGGAAAAAGGGATCGTTGGTAAACCGTCCTGTCCGCAGAGGGCGTAACCCGCTAAAGATATTAGCCCGTGAGGGACCACACAGCGGGAAATGGCAAAAATGATTGTTAAACTTAATAGAATCGGCTGCGAGCCTATCTATAACCGGTGTTTTTATCACCTCATTGCCATAACAACCGTAGCGTTTACCTATATCAGGGGCGATGATAAAGAGCACATTAAACCTATCATTCATTCGTAACCTCCGAGAAACCATCTTACATATTACACCCTCTACCCGCTGATTCCTATCACTAACTCAGACTAATCTTAATATTTTTTTAATCTTTTCTTCATCCCATCTTAACAAACCCCAAATAGACTCAAAAACAGTGGGAGAAGAATTAGAATGACAATACACAGTGAAGGGGAAAACTCGACAGAACACCCTATTGTGCGAGAAACACGGATAAAAAGACCTGGTAGCAAAAGACAGTTTTTAAACACCCTCTTCTTTATAGGAACTATTACCCTCATAGGGGGTGTAGCCTACCTACTCTTTATACCCAAAAAGGAAACCTATACTCTAAAATCATATAAATACGCCACAGTAAGAAAAGCAAATATTACCAATTCCATCCAGGTCGCCGGAATACTCACCGTTCTCAAGAAACAAACCATCCTCGCCCCACAGAGCGGAATAATCAAAACAATAGAAGTTTCGGAGGGTGATTCCGTTAAAAAGGGACAATTCCTTGCAAACATCTACTCACAAGAACTGGAGGATAATTTAAACGAAGCAATGACCAATTTAACGAAAAAAACAAGAAGCAGAAACAACCAAATCCTCCAACAAAAGCATAAGGAAGAACAGTACATTCGAACTCTTAAAAAATTAACAGAACAATCGCAAAGAGCATTTAAAAGCTATCAGAGATACAAAAAACTCTACGATGCAGGAGCGGCCACAAAAAAAGAACTCGAAACAGCTCTAAGCAAATGGAAAAACAGCCAGGAGGCAATTAACGAGTACAAAATAGAGAGAGAGGAAGAATTATCATACTATAATTTTACCATCAAAAATCTAGAAACAGACATATCAACCCTTAGAGAAAAAATTTCATCCATCAAAACTCAAATAAAGGAGTGCAAAATCTTTAGTCCCATTACAGGTGAGGTAATAGACATCTACCAAACTCCGGGAAAGTATATTTCCAGATTCTCCAAAATCATGACCATTGCCGATCTCTCAAAACCAATAGTTAAACTACAAATCTCTCAGGAGCAAATAAACAAGATTAAAAAAAATCAGAAAGCAATTATAACTATTGGCAACAAGAAATACGAGGGATACATCTACAAAATCGGTCTTAAAGCCACAGAAAACTCCGGAGGCTATAGCTCCATCATAAATGCGGAGGTTCACTTCGTAAAACCACCTACGAGAGTAATCCCCGGCAGCAATGTTTCCGCCCTAATTATTACAGGGGTCAAACAAAACGTACTATGCCTGCCACGCGGGTCATACCTCGTAACAGGTTCGGAACACTACGTCTATAAAATCAGGGGGAATAAGGCATACAAAACAGAGGTAAACTTCGGAGTCATAACAGACACAGAAGCCGAAATCATAAACGGTCTAAAGGAGGGTGATATGGTAATTATAAGTGGTTATCAGGACTTCATAAATTTAAATCAGATCAGTCTACAACCAAATGGTGGGGAAAAAATTGATTGAACTTAATAATGTGGAAAAAACCTACGACCTCGGGGCTGTAAAAATTACGGCACTAAGTAACATAAACCTTTCCATAGGAAGAGGTGAATTTGTCACTATTATGGGTCCATCCGGATCGGGAAAATCCTCTCTGCTCCATATACTCGGTCTACTGGACAAGCCAACATCGGGAATATACAAACTGGAGGGCTACGATATAACCAATCTTCCCGACAGAGAGCTTGCTAGAATTAGAAATCAACACTTTGGTTTCGTTTTTCAGAGCTTCAACCTCTTTCCGGAATTCAACGCCATGGAAAACGTGACCATGCCCATGATATATGCGAAAGTCTCTCCCACCACCCGTAAAAAACGGGCCCAAAAGCTACTCACTGCAATGGGTTTAGAGGATAGGATGTACCACTATCCCAACATGCTATCAGGGGGGGAACAACAGAGGGTAGCCATAGCCAGATCACTAGCAAACAACCCGGACTTAATTCTCGCAGACGAACCCACAGGCAACCTACCCTCACACATGGGGGCTAAGATACTACAAATTCTCTGCGAGCTTAACAATCAAAATGTCACAATAATTATGGTTACTCACAACGAAAAAATAGGAAGATGTGCAAAAAGAATGATTCGACTAAAAGACGGGCACATAACCTCGGACGAGATCATAAAAGAGCGAACCAACCCGATTAGAGACCTTCAAGGGGAGTAGAAAACATGAAACTATGGGATCTCATATACATTTCATTTCGTTTTATAAGGATAAGATTTATGGAATCACTAATGGTCATTCTGGGATTGGCCCTGGGGGTTGCAATAGTTTCCAGTCTCTTTTCCCTTGTAAGTGCCTACAACAGAGAGATGAAAGAGAAAACTAACACCCCTCACCAGAGAGAGATAAGGGTGGAATCAAAAGGAGGAGAAGCTCCACCCCCTCCGGAGATGGCAACTCCTGTTACAAAAATAAACAATCTATCCAATAGTAACCAGAGAGAGCAAATCCTCTTTACAATCAACGATATCGTAAAGATTAAAAGAGAATGCCCCGCCATTGCATATGGCTACGTTGAATACGGGGTTAGGTTCTCCGTAGGGGATAATTTTAGCCTTACCACAAGGGGAGGAGTTAGAATTCACGATTTCGAGTGTAAAATGGTCTCTCCGGAATACTTTAGTGCCAACAATCTCGAAGTAGCATTCGGATCTTTTTTCACGGAATCCGACATACACGAGGCGAACCCGGTGATCATCCTCGGATCAACACTGGCCAAGAAACTTTTCCCTCAGAAAAAACCCCAAGAGGTCATCGGAGAGAAAATATCCCTGACATCACCGGACTCCGGTAAAAGTTTCGACTTTACCGTAATAGGAATACTAAAACACAGAGAAGAAACCTCCGGTAACGCTCCCCCCGGTGGACCTCCCGATGTTAATCCTATGGGAATTAATGCAAGCGCCTTCTCACCCTACACCCTTTCCATGCAGTACAGATCTAAAAAGAGCTTTGATGCCCTAACATTTTCGGCGGTTAGCACAAACCAACTTAAAAATGCCATCCTTCAACTCAAAAACTACTTTCAGGCAACCTATGGCAGGGGAGCTATACAAATCCACTCCGCTTTGGATTGGGAAAAAGACCAGAGAAAAATAATAATTCCAATCTTCTCTATCATAACCTTTTTCGTAGGTGCCGGCCTACTCATGGCAGCAATAAATATCCTAAATCTCATGCTTGCAAGAATTGCAAGGCGAAAAAAGGACATAGGAATATCAATGGCCATAGGTGCCTCCCGGTTTGACATCTTCAAACTCTTCCTAACCGAATCTCTTAGTCTTGGAATCTTCGGAGGAACGCTAGGTTGTGTTATCGCTTTTATCCTATCCGATCTTCTCCAATTACTCCTAAACCCGAACACATCGACAGGTGGGGGGCCACAGATGGAGGCTATAAGAGGGGCAGGTCCTCAGATAAACATTACTATATCCGTGATAGTAATTGCTCTTCTTTTAACCCTAACAATTAATGCAATTTTCGGCATATATCCGGCATACAGAGCCTCCAAAGTTGAGCCCACAAATGTCTTAAGGGTCAATTAGGATTGAGCAAATGATGTTGATTATTCGTTCGACCATTAACAGAATGAGAAAAAATCCCCTACGAACTACCCTTACAATAACCAATATTGCATTGGGTGTCGCCATAATAACCCTAATATTCAATATCTCTCTCCGCCTAAACGAAAAGGTTAGAGGAAATTCCATAAAAGATATCAATCGAATTGTTATAGCGAATGCCAAATACAACACCGGGCCGGAGCCCCAATGGGCAGATCCACCCCAATTCCGCGTGGAGGACGGTAGAATCATAAAAAACAGCATAGATAGTATATCCTACGTAAGTCCGTTAAACGTACTCCCCCCGGAAAACCGGATAAAAATAAAGGAAACACTGTATCACACAAGAGAATTTCTCGGTGTGGGCAAAGAATACTCTAATATATATGGCCTAAAAATTATAGCCGGAAGATTCATTACGCAAAAAGACACATCAGAAAAACGCAACGTGGCAGTTATATCTCAATCGGTAGCACGGATACTTTTTACAAGCCCTCAGAAAGCAGTAGGAAAAACCTTTGTAGATATCCGACGTAACCGGGGAAATGGAAAAACAACCAGAAGAATATTCAAAATAGTGGGAGTTTTTGCCGATATTCCACAGACAAAAGCCAAAATGTACGGCATTTCCGACTTTCTCATACCATACTCAATCTACAACTCTGCAGGAAACAACAGGGTAAGGGTATTCGTAGCCAAAACTACAACAACAAATCTAAAAAAAGTAACGGCCAGAATAAAAAACTTGCTCACGAAGCTTCACGGTTACAGTACCGAGATTACCGTATGGGCAGGAAACCCCAGAAA
Source organism: uncultured Spirochaetales bacterium (assembly GCA_964596425.1). Lineage (GTDB taxonomy): Bacteria > Spirochaetota > Spirochaetia > SZUA-6 > SZUA-6 > CAZQTC01. Next base: position 145,961 of record CAZQTC010000029.1, read on the forward strand.
CCCAGAGGACCCTCGCCTAAGAGACATGAAAGAAATGAGCAAAATGATAACTCTCTTCATGGCTCCACTCGGAATGATAGTTCTTCTGGTAAGCGCTTTCGGAATATTTAGTGTCATGATGGTCTCTATTCTGGAAAACATAAGAGAAATCGGTCTCCATAGAACCCTCGGAGCAACAAGAATTAGAATAATCAGCCATTTTCTTACAGAGGCTTTTATACTCTCACTAATAGGATCTCTAGTAGGTATAGCTATTGCGCAGATATTCAACTCCCCGGTAATCAATGCCGTAAAGCCCCTCATCGGAGGACCCGCCCCCGGGGAAAACATATCCTTTAGCCTTTCCCTCGATCCTAGATCGATAGGACTCTCATTCGCTATAGCTCAACTGCTCGGAGTTCTCTTTGCCCTCTTCCCCGCCTCCTCCGCTGCAAGGATTTCCCCTATAGAAAGTCTACGGGAGGGCTAAAATGAATCTCCGGAAGTGTAAGCCACTTACAATGATAATCTTTCTCATTCTCCTGGCAAACCTGGCAACGGCTCAAGACAAAAGTAAAAAATGGGACATAGAAAAAATTGTAACTCTCGGACTACAGAATTCACAGAGATTACAGACGGAGAGGGAAAATCTCCTCAAAAAGCAGCTCTACCTAAAATCATTAAAATTCCCTTCAAATATATCCCTAAGTTTCAGTGGCAACCTAACCCTCACCTGGCCTGTAAACCAGAATCTTTCCATTTCTCCCTCTGCAAACGCAACTATAACTATTCCCATTCTCTCACAGATTCAAATAACCTCGGGATATTCAATTTCACAGGGAAATCCTACTCAGGGTAATCTCTCCGCAACCCAAAATGAGGCAAACTACGGAAACTTCACCCTGGGCATATACGTAAATCCACTTCAAACATTCAAAGAAATCTCTCAACAAAAAACTGCAAAACAGGGGTTAGACGAAGAAGAACTCACATGGCTCGGTGCTCTAATAAAAACAGAGTTAAATATCCGTCGTGCATATATAACAGTGACAGAGGCTATCACCCAGCGAGAAATAGCAGAGAGAAAACTCAAAAATGTAAACAATCTATGGCTTGAAAACAAAAAAAGGCTTAACCTGGGGCTCTTATCCGAGAAAGCTTTTAATCAATACACTCTTGAAAAAATGGGGGCAGAAGAAAATCTCATAGAAAAACGGGAAAACGAATACATTGCCCTGTCTACACTCTCCCACCTGATCAATCTCGATCTCTCAGGGATAGAGTTTCAACCTCTCCCCCAATCAAGACCTATAGAGGTTGAGAAATGGGTATCCGAAAGAGAAAAATTTACCAAAAGAGTTATCTCTAACAACATTCAACTTAGAAAAGCAAGACTCAAACTGGAGTTCCTCAAAGAATCGTTGGATAAAATGAAAAACTCCTCTCTCCCCGAGGTTACCATTTCACCGGAAGTTACAGTTCCAGTAGGCAACCTGCAAAATTGGACATCGAAAATATCCATGGGCATAGAGTTATCTCTCTCCGGTTCAAATAAATACAGTATTGAAAGCAAAAAAATTGAAATTGCACAGCAGGAAAGAAGTATCATATCCCTCAGACACTCTATCATAGAGAATCTCAATATCCTCCTGTACCAGATAAAACTAAAAAAGTATAGAGTAAAACAACTTAGCCTTTTGCTTGATCAAAAAAAACAAAACTATGAAAAGTGTAAAAGAGCCTATACAGAGGGTAAATTACTTTCCACCCAACTGGAAGCAGCGAGAATTAACCTCTTAAAGGCCCAAGAGAATCTACAGGAGGGGTGGGACAACCTGTGGCTTCTCTACTATAGGCTAAAGGCAGCCCAACGAGGCTACATAGGGGGCTCAACATGAAAAAACTTCTACTCTCCACATTACTCTTTATCCCTTTGGTTTTCCCCCATCAACTACACAGCGAGACCAACAGCGAAATCGTACAAAATATATCTCTGGAGAGATACGTAAGCCTGGCCCTCCAAGCATCGGGGGAACTTCGAGAAGCAGAAAACAAATTACAAACAGCAGAAGCCGACTATACGGAGATAAAGCAGAGTAACAAATCTCCCTTCGATAAAGCCAAAGCATCAATCTATCTGGAAAAAATCAAGAGGAAAAAGAAAGAAAAGCGGAGAGAAATAATACTTAAAGCGGTAAACAACTATTTTTCTCTGTTACAGAGTCAAAGGGACCTCAATGAGAGAGATAAACAGTTATCCATCGCAATTGAAAAAGAAAAAATCGCAAAACTCAGATTGGAAGAGGGTATAGAGAAGGAAGAGGAATATATAGAACAAGAAGAGAATGTCACAGAGAGTCGAATAATGCTTATCAAAGCACAAAATACATACATCAAACAATTACGAATCTTTTTAGAAACAATAGGTATGGAATACAACAAAGCAATAAAAATAATACCCAAGAAGGAAGATTTTTTCCTCCAGTCAGAGAAATTTGACTTTACAGAGTGTCTGAAAAAGGCACAGCAAACAAATTCCAACTACATTTACACCCTAAAAATGTATCAACTATACAAACAGAGGTGCATAACCCTTTCCAACACAGATATTACAACCCCCAGAGAGAAAAAACATTCAAAGAACATAATGGAATCGTACAGAGATAACTACCTAAAGGCTAAAAAAAATTTGGAAAACAGGGTATGGTCCCTTGTTACGGCAAACAATCTTTCTATAGAAATTCTAAAATTAAAGAGAATCCAGGCAGAGTTAGCGAAAAAGCAACTAACTATAAAAAAGATTAATCTTTCAGAGGGAACCATATTTAGCACAGATCTCGAAGAGGCCAAACTAAACTATACGGAGGCACAGAATAATCTAAAAGAGGAAACGGAAAACTCATTCCTCAACCTTCTCAAACTAAAGGCCATTATGGGAGAGGAGGTAAAAAAATCTATAGAAACACTATGTAGAGAAAACCCTATCTACGTCGAAATCAGGACCAACAATCTCCACCTTAACACCGGAACCCTCTAGTTCTTTCCTCGCATTTTCCCCTATATCACGGGTTATGACCCTATCAGGCTGTATCTCGCGCACAAACATCATCCCATGTCCCCTTCCCAATGCAAAGTGAGGATTCTTAACCATATGCCTGGAGATTATCCTGTTTCCGCTCTCGTCCTCCATTTTCTCTCTACTCCCATAGTCATTACTCCCTTCTATCCGCTCTTCAATAACAAGATACTCCGGGGCTCCAAAATTGGTGTATATCTTTCCGTCCTTCATGGGAATGATCGTACGATATACTCTCCTACCCTCATCCCTCCTAAGCTTCCTACACCGGTATAACCTATGCCCTGTAGTAGTCTTTATAAGGCTTCCCTTCACATCATGCGAAACAACACGAACCGTAACAAAACCAAGTCTATCTATACGCTCGACAAGAATCTTTTCCAGATTGGTAACAACCTCATCTACCTTCTCAACCCTCCAGGACTTATTGAGCCCAATCTTAAGCTCCGCAAAACTTCTGGGCCCTATTCTCCTCGTCCGTATATCAACAAGCTCTATCTCCTCCTCCTCACAGATCTTTCTTATACTCCCCTCAACCGCCTTATCGGATTTGTCAACCAGGTTATCAGTAACCTCACGGGCCAAGAACCAGGTCTCGTACAATATATAAATCCCAATCAAAATAGCGGCAACTGCATCGGCTCCCCTTAACCAGATACTCAAAACCAATCCAACAAGAACCGCAAGCGAGGACAAACTATCCGCCCTTGAATGCTTGGCATCGGCAATCAGAGCAAGGCTGTTCTCTCTTTCCCCCACCTTAAACTTTAACCGTGCCATTATCTCATTAACAACGATAGAAATCAGGGCAACCCCAACAGATAACCACCCAAACCTGTACAACTCACCATAGATAAGGGCAGAAACCCCATCGTAGACTATCCAAATCGATGATAGAAAGAGAATAAACACCACTACAAAACCGGCTACGGTCTCGTAGCGAAGATGACCATAGGGATGTTCGCTATCCGGTGGCTTTTTCGCCACCCTTATTCCAAGGTAGGTAATGAAACTGGAGATCACATCAAGCCCGGAGTGTATCCCGTCTGCCATCAGGGCAGAACTCCTCCATAAAAAACCTCCCCCCAATTTTAACAGGGAGAGGACCGCATTAGTAAAGGTACTCGAAATAGAGATTTTTTCGGAACTTACTCTCTCAGAAGCCACTAATACATTTAACACTATTTAAACATCTCTATCAATACCTCACCCAATTTCCTCTTTGGAACATGGTGAACCGAGGCATTATCCCGGTAGTACTCAATTTTCTCACTATCTTCAGCCTCCTCCAGTACAACCCTTTCTGCAGGTTTACCAAGGGCAAGGATGAGAGAAATCCTTAAATAATCGGGGAGATTCAACATACCACGTAAAGTTTCTCTATCAATAGAGGCCAACATACACCCACCGAGTCCTCTCTCCTCGGCAAGCAACCGCATAGTTTGAGCAACAATTCCCACATCCATATCTGCTGTTTCCTTTATTCGGGTATCAGTGAGTATAATTATATAACCCGTTGGCCTTTCGGATTCGGAGGGCCCATCCCAATTGCTAAGACTCGCAGCCCAGGCCAGCGTAGAAAAAATTTTATCATTCATCTCTTTGGAAACGGAGATAATATACTTCAGGGGTTGCTTGTTAGAGGCGGAGGGGGTAAACCGCGATACATCAACGATTTCTCTCAATACTTCCGCATCTATCCCATACGAGGAATCAAAACGTCTGTAACTCCTGGCTTTTATAACCAAATCTTTTAACATACAATCCTCCATTGCCCATGATATATTAGTATAATAATAATATAATACCGCGTTTCCATCCAGTTCACCAGTGATAACGACACAAAAAAATCCCCTCCTTCTCGGAGGGGATTTTTCAAATCGGGTTTTATCCCTTAATTTTTCAGCAAACTACTCCTGACCGGGTCTCACCTCTTTTACAAGGATCTTCTTACCATTCTCAATCTTAAAGAGGAACAGAGGCTTATCCGTGGGAACTCCGTCTTTCATACTCCATGTAAACATAAGCCCCTTGAAGTTTTTAACATTCCTGCAGTAATCCGCAAGTTTCTTTCTCTCTTCCATCAGTTTTTTAGGATCACCGGTAATCCCGGTTTTCTCAATTGCTTCTTTAATCATATAAACAGCATCGTAGTAATGAGTAGAGAGACTCGGGGGAGACATTCCATTATGATCCTTTGCATATGCCTTCTTAAAGGCATCCCATCTCGGAGAATTAATATTAGGATTAATGTAGTTGTATATCATGACACCGTTAAGAGCACTTCCTCCTGTCGTGTAAAGAGGAGCATCATCGGCACTGTTAAATATGAGAAGTTTTCCCATATCTTTCCAACCGCGGTTTTTAAGCTCTTTGATAAGTTTCGCAACCTTCTCCGACTGACATGCAAATATAATCCCGTCGGGCTTTTGCTCCAATGCCTTAACCACAAGTGGCCCAAATGTAATAGCGTCCCTCGGCACCTCCACATCCTTAAGATGCTGTACTCCTGCCTTTTCTAGACCTATAACATGAGCCTTTGCCATTCCAGGCCACGGACCGTAAGGCTCTACAAACTGAACGACCTTCTTCATATCAGGAAACATCTTAGCCCACGCTGTTACCACAGGGGGAAGCTTTTCCTCTGTTTTCGCAAACCATGAAATAGACCACGGGAAGAACTTGGCAGCATACTCATAGGATGTCGTAGCTGTGAAACACATCATTTTATGCTCAACAGCGATAGGCACAGCTGCCATAATAACCGGCTCCGGTACAGGCCCCAAACAGGTTAAAGAATCTTTAACAACTCTCGCCATTTCAACGGTACCCTTTGCGGGATCCATTCCTGTATCGATTGGAATAATCTTCACAGGCCTTCCTGCAATCCCACCCGCCTGATTAATCTCATAGGCAGCTCTCTTAGCTCCCCACATGAGATACTCACCAATACTGGCAATAGGCCCTGTCAAACAATCGAGAAAAGGAATTTTCCACTCCTTTACCACTACCTTACCTGTTCCGGCTGCAGTGCTAGACGCTGCTGCCTTCTTCCCAGCACCTTCTTTTTGCCCCCCCGCCCATAGTGAAAATGAAGCAAGGAGAATAAGGGCAAAAATAATTGCTGCTAATTTTCTCATCATACCTCTCTCCTTTCGTTTTGAAAGTGTTAATCTAAGTAGGTTCAAACACGCCGAAGCACAGATAAACAGAAACTACTTGATTTAAACATTTATATCAGTAGAATTGCATTAAGTCAATTATATTTTGGAATATATAAAATATAATATAAAGGAGAGAATCATGTCCAACCATCTTGATCCTACAAAGATGAAAGACTGGGAGATTGCACAGGCAGCCGAAGAAAACATGAAAACCGTTTACCAACTTGCAGAGGAAATGGGTATAGAAAAAATGGAACTCTACCCATACGGACACTATCTTGCCAAGCTCGATTACAGAAGTATCCTCAACCGATTAGGTGATAAACCAAACGGTAAATATATAGATGTAACCGCAATCACCCCTACTCCACTGGGAGAGGGGAAAACAACAACCACCATAGGTCTAATAGAGGGCCTCGGTAAAATAGGCAAAAACGTCACCGGCGCAATTCGACAACCATCGGGCGGACCTACTTTTAATATAAAAGGCTCAGCAGCGGGAGGAGGACTCGCCCAGTGTATCCCACTGGCAGATTTTAGCCTTGGCCTCACAGGTGACATAGATGCCATAACAAACGCCCATAACCTTGCAATGGTAGCACTAACGGCACGACTCCAGCACGAGTTTAATTACTCTGACGAAATTCTTGCAAAAAAGGGACTTAGGCGTTTAGATATCGATCCAAAAAATGTGGCAATGGGATGGGCAATAGATTTCTCCGCTCAAGCCTTACGGGAGATAATAATCGGCATCGGTGGCAAAATGGATGGCTTCATGATGAAAAGCGGTTTTCAGATAACCGTCTCGTCTGAGCTTATGGCAATTCTTGCCATCGCCAGAGACCTTAAAGACCTAAGAGAGAGAATAGGGAAAATAGTAGTTGCTTACGATAAGAGAAAAAATCCGGTAACAACGCACGATCTTGAGGTCGATGGGGCAATGACAGCTATTATGGCCAAAACAATTAACCCGAGTCTCATGCAGACAATAGAGGGACAACCCGTACTGGTGCACGCCGGTCCCTTTGCAAATATAGCAATAGGTCAATCATCCATAATAGCGGACAGATTGGGGCTAAAACTGGGAGATTATCACGTAACGGAGAGTGGCTTCGGTGCAGACATTGGTTTCGAGAAGTTTTGGAACCTTAAATGTCGCAACTCTGGGTTAAAACCGGATGCAGCGGTAATAGTTTGTACGGTACGGGCACTAAAAATGCACGGTGGCGGCCCCCGTGTTGTACCGGGTAAACCCCTGGACAGGGCCTACACCGAAAAGAATACAGCCCTTGTTGAGAAAGGGGTAGAAAACCTGATAGCGCACATAGAGAACGTTAAAAAGAGTGGTATTTCCCCAGTTGTTTCAATAAATTACTTTGCAACAGATACAGACGAGGAGATCACAATAATCAAAGAGGCAGCGGAAAGCGCAGGAGCAAGAGTTGCCATAGCAAAGCAATGGCTAAAAGGTGGAGAGGGCGCCAGAGAATTAGCAGAGGCAGTGGTTGACGCTGCAGAAGAAGAATCTCACTTTCATTTCCTATACGAAGACTCCATGCCTCAAAAAGAGCGAATAGAAAAGATAGCAACGGAGATATACGGAGCGGATGGCGTTAGCTACACCCCGGAAGCGACAAAAAAATTACAGGAGATAGACTCCAATGATGAGTTGAGTTCCATGGGAACCTGTATGGTAAAAACGCATCTAAGTCTCTCTCACGACCCGAATCTGAAGGGTAGACCCAGAGGATGGACACTTCCGGTGCGTGATGTGTTGATATACAGGGGGGCAGGATTAATCGTACCTGTAGCAGGTGACATAAAATTAATGCCAGGCACAGCCTCTGACCCGGCGTTTAGAAGAATAGACGTGGATACAGAAACGGGGAAGGTAACGGGGCTATTCTAACCCTTTGCCCCAACCCCCTACTTCCACAATCTCAAGACTCGAGTCCTATAGTTCTAGTTCTGCGGCCTTCGCGTTTTCTTTTAGTTGCTCCACCGTCTTACACCCCGGTATAACAGCAGAGACATCCGGATTCTTTAGTACCCACGCTATAGCCCACACAGGCATAGACATCCCATTTGGAATCTCGGTTCTTTTAATTTCTTCCACCTTTCTAAGGACCTCTTCCAAGGCACTGCCATGGTATCTCTGTCTTCTTACATCATTCTCCGGAAATTCAAAACCAGGCTTATACTTACCCGTTAACAAACCACTTTCAAGGGGAACCCTTGCAATAACTCCCAGATTGTCCCGTCTGCATATAGGGAAAACAGTCTCCTCTGCCTCTCTATCCAAATAGTTATATACTACCTGAATAACAGAGGCACCCACCTTAACGGCACTCTCTGTTTGGTGAACCCTCCACTCCCTACTCCTCGTAGAAAGCGATATCCCTAAACTCCTGATCTTTCCCTTACCAACCTCTTTATCCAGCATAGTCCACAGTTCATCATTGTCAAAAACATCGTTAGAGCCGGAGTGAAACTGATAGAGATCAATATAGTCCGTATTAAGCGCTCTAAGAGAGTCCTCCAACTGCTCTTTTACCTCAGGAGCACTCCAGTGATGCTCCTGAGTGTTAAAATCTACTCTCCTGTGTCCGAACTTAGTTGCAATAATCCACCTCTCTCTTTCACCCTTTAAAGCATTGCCAATGAGTCTCTCGGCCACGTGATCTCCATAACACTCGGCGGTATCTACAAAGTTTATACCCAAATCGCGGGCAACTTTAAAAATATCATTCACCTCGGACTGATTAAAAGTCTTTCCCCATCTTCCTCCCCATGGATAAGTTCCTATCCCCACAACAGAAACCTCGAGTCCACTCCTACCCAATACTTTATACCTCATCTCTTACCTCCAACACAAAACTTACTCAACATATCCCCCAAGAACCCTAAATCTCCCTACCACTCAAACTCAAAATCAAGGGGCATTCAAAGCCCTCAGAATAACCTTTGCAGCCCTAGCCCTATGAGAAATCTTATTCTTTTCCTCCTCCGGAAGTTCCGCTACCGTCTTATTCAATTCGGGAACATAAAACAAGGGATCATACCCAAAACCACCACTACCCCTCGGTGAGTCAATAATTTTCCCTTCGAATTTCTCCTGGACTATAATAAAACGATCTTCTCCCCTGACAAGCACCATACAACACAAAAAATAGGCCTTCCTATTTGATTTGCCCTTCAATCTCTCAAGAAGATACTCATTTCGCTCTCTGTCAGAGAGTTTCTTCCCATCCGTAGCCCCATACCTTGCAGAGCGTACCCCGGGCTCACCCCCTAAAGCCTCTACAAAAAGCCCGGAATCATCGGCTAGAACAGCTTTTTCTACCCCTGCTTCGAGAAGCAACCTATAGAGATGCGTCGCCTTTCCAAAGGCATTCTCCAGAAGGGTATTCCCCACCTCCTCATAGGAATACTCAATACCCAAATCCGAGGGAAGCAATATATTGTATTTCTCGAAAAGACCCACAATTTCTCTAAGTTTTCCCCTATTATTACTGGCAAGAACAATATCCATAACAAAAACCACCCCTTATTGCATCTTTTCCCAGAAAGCCACGTATCTGTCCATATTATTTGCCAACACATAGTTGGAGGTATCTATAGTTCCCTTTGGGATACCAAGGATCTCAGAGAGAACCCTATGCGAGGGACTTAATTTTAGCTTGGAAATCCCCATCCGTGCATTACTTATAACCCTCTTTAATACAGCAATTTGTTTTAACAATTTTCTCTTCTTCTCACCGATCTCTCTACTCTCCAAAACCCCCCTGTATCCCAACTCCCCTTGTCTTAACTCTTCGAGTCTACCGTAAGCCATAGACAATCTGTAAAAAGCAACATTTCTCCTCTCCTCAATCTTTCTCTTCATCTCAAGTTGCCTACCCATCCGCTTTCTAATCTGGTCAATTTTCCCCATAAGCCATTCTCCCTCACACCCCAAAATCCTTGCTATCCTGGGAACATCATCATCCGAAATTTTATACCAAAAACGAAGAACATAGAGCAGAATTCTATTACTCAGAACCTCTTCCGCTCCATCCCTTACCCTATTCAGAGGTGCTCTCTCTCCAATCTCAGTAGGTTCGGAGGGAGGGGTATACAAGCCATTCTCCGCAATCATAACATTCCTCACAAACTCAAGTTCTTTCTGCCTGCGCCTTTTCATCTTCATAAATCTACTCAACTGCCACTTTAGAGTCGAGAACAGATACGAGGCAAAACTGCTTCCCCTATCGGCGTACCCGACTATTACCCTATTCATAGTGGGATAAAAAAAGAGATAAAACTCCGAACAAAAATCATCATCTAATCCGTACCTATATCTCGGATACCTATAAACTATCACAGAAACATCACTTCCAAACCTAAGGAGTCTCTCGGTTCCTCTAAACTCTAAGATAGACCTGTTTATCTCCTCTATATTCCTCTTTTGTGCTTTTAAATCCAACGGCATTTTTCTCCTCCACTTTTTTAGTGAAGGAAAGCAAAAAAAATGCCATTAAACCCTCCTTATTAAAGAACCTAACCACCCATCTTTACATTCATTTACAAAACGACAACCCCTTCTAAAGAACCTCCATCTGTAAGAGGGCCCTTTTAAGCCTCTCTACAACAATCTCCTCCGTCTGCCGTATATCAGCCTCCATATCAAACCCGGCGGCAAGCCTATGGCCACCCCCTCCATACTCACCGGCTATCTTTCCCACATCTATCCTCTCCCTAGAGCGCAGCCCTACAGAACACCCCCCCCATTCCTCCTCCCTTATATAGACCACTACCTCGTTATTATTTACCGTCTGAAGAAGCATATACAACTCATCATCACCCCTGGAGTGTCCTACCACAGCCTTCCTATCCTCAATTGTCTGAAATGTGGTAAGAATCCTTCCACCCTCATAACTTTTTACCCGCTCCAGCATCTTTCCGAGAAGTTTCCTTTTGGAGAGATCTCTATTCCCGTACATCATATAAAAGGCATCCTTCAATGTTATCCCCTTAGCCACAAGTCTCGAAACCGAATCGAAAATCTCAACTTCATTGCCCTCTACATGCCTAAAAAAGCCCGTATCCGTACAGAGTCCAAACAGAAGCAAACGAGCCTCGTAGGTATCGAAATCATGTCCAAACTCCTCTAAGAGATGCTGAATTATGTAGGTTACAGAGGGGGCATAGGAATCCACAACACTTATATCTCCAAAACTCTTCCTGGAAGAATGATGGTCTATTACAAGAGTCTCCACCCTCTCAAGGATAAACTGAAATCTTCCGACCCTATCAGCGGTAGAGCAGTCAAGAACCACAGCCCTATCACTGTCATTAAGCTCTTCTGCACTAAACTCTTCCCTAAAGAGCGTTTCAAACTTCGCTACCTCAGGTCTATCAAAGGGCCCCTCGGAGAGAAGAACAACCTCATGGCCTAATCTACGAAGAAAGTGTCCCATTACAACCTGGGAAGCAACACAATCACCGTCCGGTTCCTTATGACCAAGGATAAGATACCGATACCTCGCTCTCCCAGATGCCCCTTCATCAAGATTTTCCACTGATAAGTGAGGTATTCCCAAAAATTTTCTCAAAGCATCGCTGCTATACATACTCTCCCCTGATCTATAGATCCATTGTAAGAATCTTATGTTGAGGGGAACCCCCCGAAATAACTGCCTTCCCCCCATCTATATAAACATCTATCTCTGTTCTCACCCCGAAATCGGGAAAGTAAACTCCCGGCTCCACAGAAAAACAAGAACCCTCCATCAACTTCCTTCTGTCAGGAAACTCAATAGAATCCAGATTAACTCCAAAACCATGCACCCTGCTCCCTATCGAATGTCCCGTCCTATGCCTCAAATAATCCCCATATCCCGCCTCTACTACCACACTTCTAACTACCGCATCCACCTCCGCACCGGTTACAGTTTTACCGGACGCCAGTTTCCTGTTTATAAAATCAACTCCCCTATCACGAGCGCTACATACCACTTCGAAAGCCTTCACATATCTATCCGGAATATCCTTTCCCGTATAACCTACCCACGAAATATCAGCATACACCGGGAGAGAATCCTCCAAATATGAAACCTTCTCGAGTCGTGCCCATAGGTCAAACTGGACAATCATCCCCCTCTTAATCACACCACTTTCACCGCCAACTCCCCCGGAGCACCCGGTCTCGTAGTGAGGATCTCCACTGTTCTTACCCACAGCAACAATAGGAGAATCCTCTGCAACAAGCCCATACTCCCCAAAGTATCCGGTTATCCAGCTCTGGACATCTACCTCCCTAGGGGAGTTCCCAGCTTTTAGAGCTTCTTCCAACCTGCCCCAAATATCAAACACAATCCTATATAAAAACCTCGCGGCCTCCTCATGAGAGCGTATCTCGTCCCGGGAGAGAGTACCAAGGAACCTATTTATAAGATTATCCCCCGGAAACACATCAAAACCAGAAGCCTTGATAGTCTCTACTGTACCGTAATCCACAAAGGAAGCGAAGGGATTCCATCTGGAAAAATTTAATCCCAACCTTCTTCCCCTACCACCCTTACCTATCCTCTTAATTAGAGTAAGATATTCATCCCAGGAGGAATACACAAATTTTCTTCCCGGCAGAGTATCCAATATCCCCGCTTCAATCGTGTGCACAAGCTTAACAGGATCAGCCCTTGCAAAAACCACATAAATCCACGGTCTAGAATTAACGGCCTGCTCGTAAATTCCCAGAATAAGATCGGAAATTCTATCCCTATGCTCTACATTATAAAAGAGCCATCCGTCAAGATTCTCCTGCCGGATGGCCTTAATAGCCTTTTCCAGATTAAACATTGTTAGCTGTTATGTACCTAAAAATCCAATTTTATCGTATCGATATCAAACTTTTTAGCAAGATCAGGGGTATCATTCAACACCCCCCACGAGGGGTCTGCCATATCGCTCTTGACATATATTCTTATAAAATCAAATTTACCGTTCTTCCAGAAGATCGAAAAATAAGGATAGTCAGAATCATTACCAGTTACAAGCTCCGCTTTACCAGCGGCATGTTCAAACCACTTCATGGGAACGTAAATGGAGGCAAGCTGTCTTTTGCTATTCAAATATACAATTTTATAACCTAATCGATGGCTGTATATCTTTATTATAGGAATAGTTTTTACATATATATCCTCATTGTTGGTCTCGGAAAAAAGTGGAAACAACGCAAAACTGAAGAGCAACACCATTAAAGCGGCGCAGAGCTTTTTCATTACAGGTTCCTCCTAAAACGAATCCTTACCTTAATATGATATCTGTTTTTCAATTAAAATCAAGGAAAAAATTGCCCCTCAAATCGTCAGGAGCATTATTGCTTTAATGGTATGTTTTCTGTTTTCCGCCTCGTCCCATACCCTGCTCTGTGGTCCCTCTATAACATCAAACGAAACCTCGTTGCCCTTTACCGCCGGAAGACAGTGCATAAATATTGTCTCTCGTTTGCCTGTCATCTTCATCAAATCTTCATTCACCTGAAAGGGCCTTAGCATCTCGTAGCGCTCCTTCTGCTTATCCTCCTCCCCCATCGATACCCACACATCGGTATAGACAACATCCGCCCCCCTAACACCAGTCTCAATCTCACTGGTTACTGTAATACTCCCCCCCGTTCTAGAGGCCTCATTCCTCGCATAAGTTACAAGTTCCTCGTCGGGATAAAGCGCACTCGGAGCTACCACTGTAAAATCCATACCCATCTTTGCACATCCTATAAGGAGGGAGTTTGCCACATTGTTTCTCCCGTCACCGACAAAGACAAGCTTTAGACCACCAAGGGCTCCAAACTCCTCCTCTACCGTCATAAGGTCAGCCAAAATCTGGGTGGGATGGTACCTATCGGTAAGACCGTTATAAACAGGAACACCGGAATACTCCGCCAATTTCTCTACCGTTTCATGTTTAAATCCTCTAAACTGGATAGCATCAAACATCCTACCGAGAACCCTTGCCGTATCTTCGATAGTTTCCTTGGCTCCCAGTTGAATATCATCCTTAGAGAGAAATACGGGATATCCACCCTCCTCCCCAAAGGCGGTTTCAAACGCGCACCTCGTTCTTGTCGATCTCTTTTCAAACAGGAGAGCGAGGGTCTTGCCCAAAAATCTCTGAGAGATATTTCCAGCCCGTCTCTCCCTCTTTACCTCTTTAGATACATCCAGAATGAACCTTATCTCCTCCGGGGAGTAATCCATCAGGGTTAAGAGCGAACGTCCCTTAAGATTAAACGCCATTTTGCATTTACCTCCTACAATTACTTCAGCTTAGAGAGTATATCCATTAAATCAGGTTTGCCAACCTCTTCCAGTTCATAATTTACCTTTAACATATCTTTATTTATCCTTATTATCCTTGTAAGGTCTACCGGTGTCGCAATGAGAACAAGATCTGCCGGTACCTTATTAATCGTTCTCTCAAGGTCTTTAATCTGTTCCTCTCCATAACCCACAGCGGGGAGAATGTTTCCGATATCAGGATACCTTTCATACATCTCTCTAACACGTCCCTCCGTGTACTCTCTCGGATCAACGATCTCACCAGCACCAAATCTCTTCGCAGCTATTACCCCTGCTCCAAACTTCATTCCACCATGGGTTAGTGTAGGCCCATCTTCCACTACGAGAACCCGTTTACCCTTAATCTTTTCCCATCCATCAACGAAAATTGGAGATGCGGCCTCTATCACCATCGCGTTAGGATTTAGCTCTGCTATATTTTTCCTCAGTTCAAGAACATCATCGTAGAGGGCCGTATCTACCTTATTAATAACAACAGCATCGGCAAGTAAAAGATTTATCCTTCCAGGATAGTAGGACAACTCATGGCCGGAACGCAGGGGATCCGTTACCGTTATATGAATGTCAGGCTTAAAGAACGGAAGATCATTGTTTCCGCCATCCCAGAGAATAACGTCCGCCTCTCTCTCCGCCTCTCGTAGTATTTTTTCGTAATCAACACCGGCATATACGATAAATCCATTGTTTATATGAGGCTCATACTCCTCCATCTCCTCTATCGTGCATTTCGCCTCTGTCATATCCTCCAATGTTTCAAATCGTTGCACAGCCTGTGCCTTAAGATAACCATAGGGCATAGGGTGTCTTACAACTACGACACGCTTTCCCATACTTTTAAGGATGTTAGCAACACGACGCGTTGTTTGGCTCTTTCCGCAACCCGTTCTAACGGCACATATAGCCACAACGGGAACACTAGAGTTGAGCATTGTATCCCTAACGCCGAGGAGTTTAAAATCAACCCCCAGAGACATCACGTAGGATGCCCTCTCCATCACATACTGGTGTGAAACATCCGAGTACGAAAAGACAACCTCATCGATTCTATTCTTCTCCACAATCTCCTTAAGGCGCTCTTCACTTACAATGGGGATTCCATCCGGATAATTTTTCCCCGCTAGCTCCGTAGGATACACTCTGTTTTCAATGTAGGGAATCTGAGCAGCGGTAAACGAGACAACCCTCACATCAGGGTTATCACGGAAAAGAACGTTAAAATTGTGAAAATCCCTTCCTGCAGCCCCCATAATTATGATATTTTTCGGCCGATGCGAGAAACTACTCAAAACTCACCTCCTTCTAAACACCTCTTTTCGGATATATAATTTTTTTCTGTCAAAAGGTTATACCTTAGAGAGAGTTATTTCAACACACAAAAGTCTCCCACAGCAAAAACCACCTAAAGAGAAAAATTGCGAAATTTGAGCATTAATCTAACTTCTTATACTACAAATAGTTAAATTAACAAACCCATCAATGTGCGAAAATTTTCTTCGCACTTCCCTCCCATCCCTCGTCCATCAACAAACTTATATGCACTAACTTATTATAATACAAATAATTATAACTTAGTAATTCAGGAATAGATGGCACGCTAATTGCTTCCTATATAATCAAGGAGGTACAAAATGTCGCTAAAAGAAGCAATTGCAAAACGAATCATCGTAAACAAAATATCAAACAGTCTTACCGGTAATGTTGAAGACTTAAAAAGATTGGTTGAACTATCCAGAAATTTCAAAACAGAAATCACAGTCCAGAATTTCCTTAACAATCTGGATGATGCGATCAAAGAAAACAGAGCCTTTGCCCAGCTTTTTCTGAGAGTAGGAAAAGCTATGAGTCCATCGTACCGTAAAAAAATCGTAAGGAACCTTATCTACAACGAGTACATTGAGGGAGCACGAAAGAGGAACGCCCTCTCTACCAACGATAGATGGATTCCCTCCCTCATCGTCATAAGCCCCACAATGCGCTGTAATCTACACTGTACAGGCTGTTACGCGGGACTGTATACAAAGGAGGGAGACCTGCCTGAGTCTGAAATCGATAGGATTCTTGCAGAGGCGAGAGAATTGGGTATATACTTCGTCGTAATATCCGGGGGAGAGCCCTATCTATTAAAGGACATGCTTCTGCGGTTGTTCAAAAAGTACAATGATATGTTCTTCCTTACCTACACAAACGGCACCTTCCTGAACGAAGAGGTCGCCAAGAAACTTGCCAAACTTGGAAATGTAGCGGCAGCCATTAGCGTAGAGGGCTACGAAGAAGAAACGGATAACAGACGGGGCAAGGGTGTCTACAGGAGAATCATGAAGGCAATGGACAACCTAAAGAGAGAGGGTGTACTCTTCGGGATAAGCGTAACCTATACCAAGTACAATATAGATGTTGTCACCGATGATAGGTTTATCGAGTACTATATGGATAAGGGCGCTATCTTCGGTTGGTACTTCATGTTCATGCCGGTGGGCAAAGATCCGATTTTAGACCTTGTTCCGACACCCGAGCAAAGGGTATACACGGGTAAGCGGATTAGCGCTTTAAGAGAAAAGTACCCGATGTTCCTGGCAGATTTCTGGAATGACGGTCCTGCGGCAGGAGGCTGCCTTGCGGGAGGAAGGAGGTACCTCCATATTCTTAACTCCGGAAACGTGGAGCCCTGTGTGTTCGCCCATTTCAGCGCGGATAACATTAAGGGCAAGACTCTACTTGAGGTTGCAAATTCTCCATTCTTCAGGGCCATTAGACGACGCTTCCCCTACAATGAAAATGGCAACCTAAGACGGCCCTGCATGATAATCGACAATCCGGAAGTGCTACGAGAACTTGTCGCCGAATATGGGGCTTCTCCAGGACATCAACACTCCGAATCAATCGTGCAGGATCCGGAGGTTATAGAATGGGTTAATAACTATGCGGAAAAATTTAAGGAACTGACAGATCCTGTGTGGGAAAAAGAGATAAACGATCCCAATAACAGATGGTACAAGGAGGGTCGGGAATACAAAGAGTTATTCCGCTTCCAGGA
Source organism: uncultured Spirochaetales bacterium (assembly GCA_964596425.1). GTDB lineage: Bacteria > Spirochaetota > Spirochaetia > SZUA-6 > SZUA-6 > CAZQTC01. The sequence goes on from CAZQTC010000029.1 coordinate 163,556, forward strand.
GAAGAGAAAAATCGAAGAAAATAAAGAGGAAAAATCCACGGAGAAAAAGCGAGAAGAGACAAAAGAAAAGGTCCTGGTTTAATCAGATGCCACTTCTAAAACCTACGGTCTAAGACTTATGTCTTAGACCGTATTTTTTTATCATATTCTGAAGCAACCTTCTATCCATACCAGCCCTCCTGGCAGCAAGCGAAACATTCCAATTTGCATCCTTAAGTATCTCGTAGAGAAAGAGTTTCTCTATCTGGGAGGTTGCCTCTATTCGCACACTTCTCTTCCTCTCTTTTAATTCCTCGTAAGTACGAGGAACTCTAAGAGTATCACGTCCTCGTTTTACTATCTCCGAGGGAATCTCTTCTATTGTTATTCTTTCCGTAGAGGCCAGAAGAGCCATGTGCGTAATTACATTCCTCAATTCTCTAACGTTTCCTGGCCAATCGTACTCGGAGAGATAAACATAAACAGACTCGTCTATCTCTCTTGCACATGTTTCACCCTTTTCTATTATCTCGTGTAAAAAATGCTCAGACAGTAGAATAATATCTCCTCTTCTCTCACGTAGGGGGGGAATCCTTATCGGTACAACGGCCAACCTGTAGTACAGATCGGCCCGAAATCTCCCCTCTTCTATCTCGGTTTTAATATCCTTATTTGTAGCGGCGATAATTCGCAAATCTACCTCCGTTATATTGTTATCGCCTATGGCATAGAAAGAGTTCTCCTCAATTACCCGCAACAATTTGGCCTGCAGAGCCAGAGGCATCTCTCCTATCTCGTCCAGAAACAGGGTTCCGCCATCTGCAAGCTTCAACTTACCAATCCTATCTGAATACGCTCCGGTAAATGCACCCCTTTTATGGCCAAACAGCTCTCCCTCGAGGAGCTCGGAAGGGATAGCGGCACAGTTTATCTTAACAAGCTTTCCCCTTCTTCCGCTCGCAGCATGGATCATCTCGGCTACCAACTCCTTCCCCGTACCGGTCTCGCCCAGAATAATTATAGGGACCTTTGTCCTGGAGACCCGGGCGGCAAGTTTAAGTTCTTCCATCGTTCTTCTATCGCTGGTAATAAATCCGGAATCAACGGGGAAGAGAGGAGCATCAATATCAATAACGGAGTGAAGCTCCAAAGCTCTATCTATCAACCCTCTAAGCTGACTCACGGTTATAGGTTTTGTAACATAGTCATAGGCTCCCTCTTTTATAGCACTGACAGCCTCATCTATACTCCCATACGCAGTGATAACAATCACAGGTACCAAGGGCGTTGTTTTCTTAACAGTCTTCATGAGCTCTATCCCATCCATCCCCGGAAGTCTTACATCGGTAACCAAAACAGCAGGTGTACTACTCTCATACCAAGAGAGAAACTCCTCAGCAGAGAGGAATCCCTTTACGTTGTAGTAACTGTTAAGATTATAGATTAACAAATCCAGAAGTTTCTTTTCGTCTTCAATAATAGCAATACTATGCTTTTTCGCTTCCATAATTCTCAATAATTATAATAACCCATATTAGCAGGCGGGAATAGTAATTTTAAAGGTTGTTCCCCCCTCCCATTTTACAAGCTCAAGACTACCCTTGGCTTCCTTTATTATCCTTCTAGAAACAGCCAACCCCAACCCCGTGCCATTCCTCTTGGTGGTAAAAAAGGGTTCAAAAATATTTCCTACAATCTCCTTCGGAATACCTGGACCATTATCAGAGAAGAGTAACTCGACCTTCCCATTCCTCTCCGATAAAACAACCTGAAACTTTCCACCCTCAGGTAGGGATTCAATGGCGTTCAGAGAGAGATTTAAACACACCTGAATAAACGATTCTCTATTTATACGGGCAAAACAATTCTGTGTTTCGCACATCAATCCCAAGGAAATATGCTTTTCCACAGCCTTTTTAGAGATTAATTTAAAGGTTCTTTCGACCGCCTCTCTCACGTCGCATTGCTCGTCACCCCTGACACTCTGCGGCGGAAGTGAAAGAATCCTTCGGAGAAGATTCGACATACGCTTAATCTCATCCCGTATGTCCCTTACAAATTTTAAAAGTTCCTCTCTGGATAACTCTTTCGTCTCCATTGTCTCGGCTGCAGTTGCAATGATAGAGAGAGGATTTCTAATCTCATGGGCAATCTCCGAGGTAATGGCATTTAAAGTAGCAAGTTTCTCGACACGGGCCTGTTTTTGCTCCATTCGAATAGCCATAGAATGAAGTTTCCATCTCTCTATAACTACCGGGATACCGGCAAAAAAGAGACTCAACTCATCTATCTCCGGTTGATGCCACGGCCTTGCAACCCCCGGTTCGCTCAACAGACATATACCCTCCAGCCGATTCTCACTGGAAAGTGGTACAACAAGACTTATCTTTAACTCATCCAAAGCCTCAAGTTCAGCCCCTCCCTCCCACGAAAGGGCAATCTGCTGCAAATCGGTTATTCTGCCCGTCTCTTCGAGTTTCCTTGCAAGTTCCCCATTTACAGGGAACTCAAGGGGACGCGGGGTATCGCCCGAATTTGAGAGTACTCTAAAACTCCCCGTCGTTTCATCCCTAAGCATAAAGAAAAAGCTACTCAACTTTAACTTCTCGGTAAAAAATTCAGTGAGGTACCTATCCAGTTCGTCAATATCAATTATCCCGGAGAGATTAACACTTGCCCTTCTCAAGACCTCACAGAGATTGGAGGGCACAGGAGCTATAATCTTCCCAACCCATCTCTCCAGAATCGAGACAAGGGGGGAGAGTAGAATGAAAAAGATTAAAATCTCCAGGCTTACGAGAAATGTTTCTTTTACATACAACTTCTCTGCGATCACCGAATTAACAGCACTAAGAAAATACTCATAAGCAACAATCATAAACAAAAGGAGAAGCGGATAAATAATAAAAAATCTGGAGAGGGACTTTCTATCTATATAACCAAATTGAAAAATTAGAATTAAAAAGTAAATGGTATACACACAGGAGAGGGTTAAGTAAAAGTATATTCCCCCCTTCAAGGGTAAAAAAATCAAATAATTAAACAACAGAACAAACGAGAGAGGAATAAAACCTGCCAATACCATTAAAACCGTTTTTCTCTCACGTTTTAAAAGACGAAGTTTCAGCGATTGTATCAATCTGTATATAGTCACAGAGAGCAAAAAGAGAATGTACACCATAACTAACATATAGAGTATAAAGTAGAGCGGGTTCTTTCCCAGATATTCCTTGGGGCTCAAAAAATTTTTAAAAGAGAGAATTGATGTTTCAGGACTAAAGGTCACAATTAGAGCAATCCCCAGAATAAGAGGGAGAACATACATGAGAGCAACAATCTCTTTTATATGGAACCCAACACGCCTTCTAGGGAAATAGTAGGAGAAATGGTAGAATAGAGGAAAAAAGAAAACAACTCCAAATATGGACATGTTGAGCCCTATCTCTACTGGCAAATGTGAACCGACATGAAAGAGGAGAAGCATTTCCAGATTTGTAAGCGTTATAGGTATAAGGAGCAGACTTAAAAAACGATTTATGGCACCAGAGGGGTTATACGTATAGATAAGATAAATAAGAGCGGTATCCATAAAGAAGAGTACTATCAGGATAGCATTAACTGCCATATATCCAATTTTACTCTTCTTTTGTCAAAATGTTAATTAAAAACCCCTCTCCCCGTAGGTTAAAAAAATGCAACTTAAAAGGAGTTGTTTATTTATAGGTGTAGAGAGAGGGGTGCCCCGTCGAAGCATATTTAACTATTAAACAACAGATATAATCCCACTCAGTAGTACAATAATACTCCCTATCACGGTATTTATATAAACAAGGGCATAACTTCGCTTTCCCTTCTTCACCATACCAGGGGTATTCTCATCCCTTCCGGCCCCCGGTAGCTTTTGGCCCTCTACGCTTAACTGCATCTTTTTCATTCTCTTCCGCATTGACTGTCTAAAAATCGCAATTAACACCATAATACCCGTAAGAACAATTTTAACGAGGTGAATAGTTTTAAATGACGAAGTAAGCTCCCCTGTCGAAGCCTTTAATTTTCTCGAGATAATCCCAAAAACAGCAAGAACAATAATACTAACTATGACAAGTGGGGTAAGTTTATCAAATACCCCATCCATAAATTCTTTTCCCTCTTTTTCACCGAGTGTCTTAGACTTCGGTATTAAAACCAAAGTTAAAAACAAAAGACTACCCACCCAGAAAAACGAGGCCAATGAATGAATCCCTTTAACAATTCCGTATACCAACTCAACTGACATATCCGCTCCTTTAATCCAACCTTGTTTTACATATTTAGTTTATTTACAATAATCACTTTTGTATGTAACATTTGTTACGTGAATTTAAATTCTCACGATATCTCTCTGCTAAAGCAACTCCTCTTAAGGGGGATTAGAGAATCCCAGATAGAGAACTACCTAAAAAAAACCACCCTTCTTGTTAGAGAATTCCCCCGGGACTCTACAGTGATAAATAGGGGTAAAAACTTCCATTGGCTCCTAATACTCACAAGAGGGGAAGCGGTCTCTGAAATCTCAAGTTACTCCGGGAAACTTATAAAAATAGACTATCTAAAGCCACCGGAAATAGTGGCGCCCGCATGCTTATTTGTAGAAAAATACGAAATACCAGTAACAATTAGAACCATAACAAACTGTAGATTTATCTATATCCCGAAATCAGAGATACAAAACTGGTTATCACAAAACTCGCCATTCGGGGGAGAATTTTCCAAAAACATGCTAAGAATTATATCCAAAAAGGCAATAAATCTATCCAAACGTATTTCGTTTCTCACCCTACATACGATAGAGGAAAAATTTATTAGCTATCTCCTCTCCTTATCTCCCGAGAATATCGCAGAAGACACCGGTATGAGAATCAAAGACAAGCAAATAACAGTAACACTCTCCATCTCAATAGAGGAACTGGCCGCCTACTTTGGAGTGGAAAGACCATCTCTATCCAGAGCAATTGGAAGGTTGGAGAAACGAGGCGTAATTACCAGAGCCAAAAAAAGAGGTAAAGAGGGTTACATATTTACCCTTAAACTACCGTACATGGGTTCATTGTAACTTCACGCCTCCATCACCTATCCCTTTATAAGCAGTTTTCTTTTCGGCGAGAGTACAAATACAACTATAAAAATCAGAGTACAGACAAGTACAATAGCTGCTCCAGAGGCGATATTGAGATAGTAAGAGATGTACAACCCACTTATACTGGAAATAATTCCAAAAATCATACTCAAGATCATCATGGAGGGCAATCGAGAGGTTAACATATAGGATGTAGCAGCAGGCGTTATAAGCATGGCAACCATTAAAGCCACACCAACTATCTGCATGGAAACAACGATGACGAGCGAGATCATAAACAAAAGCATAAACTGAAAAATCCTCACCGGAAGCCTTAAGGTTTTCGCCAAAACAGGATCAAAAATAACAACGAGAAGCTCTTTGTAAAAGAGAACAACAAGCAATACAATTACAAACCCTACAGTAACGGAGAGAACTATATCAGTCTTTGAGACCCCAAGAATATCACCAAAGAGGAAATGGCTTAAATCAACACTATAGTTTCTAACGGAAGAAATAATTGCAATCCCCAGAGCAAACATACCGGCAAAAATTATCCCGATAGCGGTATCCTCTTTAAGCTGCCCCCCCCTTGTTATAAGCCCAATGCCGGTAGCGGTAAAAGCTCCGGCTATCAAACTTCCCCAAAAGAGAGGCATGGTAGCGGTTCCGCCTATTATATAAGCAATAGCAAGACCGGGAAGTACCGCATGAGCAAGTGCATCTCCCAAGAATGCGAGCCCTTTAAGTACAACATACGTCCCCACCAGCGAGCATATGATTCCCACAATGATAGACCCCACGAGGCTCCTCAACATAAAATCATACCTTAGGGGATCGAGAAAAATAGCTAATAACCTTGCCACCATTATCTACATATCCTCCCTTCCAATCTTTCCACCACTACAACAACTATCCCCAACAATCGCAACACCATGCTCATCCTCTACCATAGTAAAATGCCCCCCAAAGGTTTCAAGAAGGTACTGCGATTTCATAACCTCCATCTTTGACCCCAATTTTACAATACGCCTATTAAGGAGCATTATCCTGGTAAAATGTTCCCCTGCAGCGTTTAAATCGTGGGTAGAAACCAGAATACTTATTCCCTGGTTGGAAAGTTCCTCAATTATACTGTAAATATCCATTTGAGAGGTAACATCCAACCCTGTGAGAGGTTCGTCCATAAGCAATAACTCCGCTTCCTGAGCTATAGCCCTCGCAAGGAAAACTCTTTGTCTCTGTCCACCGGAGAGCATTCCTATCTGCTTATTGGCAAATCCCAGCATACCAACTCGCTCGAGAGACCGCTCAACAATCGCCCGATCATGCCTCTTTGCTCTACCCAGAAGACCAATCTTCCCGACACGACCCATCATGACAACATCAAAGACAGAAACGGGGAAGTTCCAATCTATCATACTGGCCTGAGGCACATAGCCAATACAGATATGGTTGTAAGGCTTTTCACCATACACAAGAATATTTCCAAAGTCAGGTTTTAGTATTCCAACAATGGTTTTGAACAGGGTGCTCTTACCAGCTCCATTAGGACCTACTACGGCGATTCTTTCCCCCCTCTCCACGGAGAAGGAAATATCCTCCAAAACCCTCTCCTCTCCATAGGCCACACTTACACTTTTAAGCTCCAAAACAGGTTTCGAGGTATCATGCTTCCAATAACGAGGCATGTCGCTTCTCCCACAAATTATTCGCTACATCAACTCAGGATCCCTTATCCCTTAACGTTCCCCTTCCCGAGAAGGATACACACAATCAATTACTTTAAATTCTCTACAATCATCGTAACATCATACTTCATAAGGTCAATATAACTGCAAACCTCTCCCCCCTTTTTATCCAATGTCCCGGTATAGATGGGAACCACAAGAACACCGGTTTCCCTTGAAATCTCATTGGCAACCTTTTTATTCGCATACTTACCCACAAATATAGCCTTTATCGAGTTTTTCCTTATAACATCAACCAGATGAGAAATATCTTTAGCGGAGGGCTGAGCCGCAGTCGTGTGACTTTTAAAAATAGCACCCACAATTTTAAATCCATATTCATCAGCAAAGTAATCCATAAAATAGTGGCCTGTAATCAATTTTCTCCTATCAGGGGGTAGCGTTTTTACCTCTTTCCTTATCCAGCTGTCGAGTGACTCAAGTTTTGCAACATAGTTTTTCATGTTTTCTACATAGTAATTTCCATTAGCAGGATCCAATCGCTTAAGCTCATCGGATATCTTCTCCGCCCAAACAACGATATTCAACGGCGAAAACCACACATGCGGATTGGGTTCGCCCTTTCCCAAACGACTCATCTTGAGCTTAAGCCCCTCGGAAAGAGAAACTATATGTGCCTTTTTCATAACCTCTTTAAAAGACTTATTTAAAAACTCCTCAAGCCCTGCACCATTAATAAAAACCACATCCGCATCCACCATCTTAGAGTAATCTGTCGGTCTTGGTTGAAACGTATGAGGATCTGCCCCTGGAGGTATCAGAGTAATAAGGTTGATCCTATCTCCACCGATGTTTTTAACTACATCTGCTACTATGCCGGTAGTTGCAACAACACTAAGCTCTTTTTTCCCCCCCTCCTCACCGGTCATACCGGTTTGTTGATGCTCCTTTTTAGAACAACTAATAAAACCTACCATTAGAAAACCGACAAAAAACAATACACCCACCCATCTGACCATAAAAACGAGGAATTTCTTCATCTTATGCTCCTACACTATATAGCTTAATTAATATGCCACACCTAATAATATAATAATAAAAAATTACTTCTGGAAGGTTACATTTCCCTCAAAGATTTGTAAAAAACACTCCTTGAAATCCTGATCGAATACGGATATATCTGCCTTCATCCCCTCCCTTAACTCACCCCTATCACTGATACCCAACATTCTTAACGCATTTAGAGAAGCCATCTTTACCACATCAACAGGTGAGATAGAGTAATTATCAACAACTCTCTTAATGGAATCTTTAACGAGAAGCCGCGAACCAACCAGAGTTTTTGTTTCCATATCATATACACCATTTCCCTCCACATAGAGTTTTCTACCTCGCAATAACGGGGGCGACCTCCTAAAATCTGCAGAATCGTCACAACCAGAGGCAGAGTTGGCATCCGAAATCATAATTATCTTTTCCAGGGGTTTAAGCTTGAAGGCAAGCTTAAGAGCAAGTGGATGAACATGGGTCTCGTCGCAGTTTAACTCGGTGTAGACAGAATCCTCCAGAAGTGCCCAGTGGGCAAGTCCGGGAGTCTTATGCGATAGACCACTCATACCGTTGAATAGATGCGTTACATTATAGATAACACCCCTATCAGTAGGGTTTTTACCTACAACATCTTCTATCTCAGCTAAACTACAATCAGAATGTCCCAGTGAGGGAACAACCCCTCGTTTTACCAACACTCTGATTAACTCTTCAGCACCTTTTACCTCGGGTGCAAAAGTCATCACCTTTAGAAGCCCAGAACTCAAAGAGTATATCCGCTCGAAAACCTTCTCCGAGAATCCCACAATGTACTCATCCCTAATCCCACCTCTCTTTTCTCTTGAGATAAAAGGTCCCTCGATATATATTCCCGGGATTCGTCTCCTAACCCTAGATTCCTTACTATAGTAATGCCTGATTATCCGGGTAATTCTCTCAATAACACCCTCCTCAAACACAACGGTGGGCACAAAGATTCCCACTCCCTTAGAGGAGAGAAAACTCACAAACCTTTCAAAATCTTCAAATTCCCTATCCTCGTCAAAAGTGTCACCCAAGCTATCTCCGGGGGTTTCAAAATCGTAACCGGCAGCCCCATGAATGTGAGCCTCCACAAGAGCGGGCACAACAATCCTCTTCTCTAAATCAAAAATCTCACTCAACCCTAGAGTCCTGGTTAATTTCATAGCCCCGGCAGCCCACGCCTTTACCCCGTATCTCTTCAGAAATGAAACAGCCTCACCAGCAAAGGCAATGCTATCACCATCGACTAGAACAATCCCATCCTTAACAATCCTATCCGGTAAAACAAGCTCTCCTCCACGAAGCAGTATTCTTTTTCCTCCCATACCGGAAGTATTATGATTCTAATTTCCTAATTAGGAAAGAGCAAACCCACGAATTCAACAAAAACAAAGGCACGCTACATTATATACCTTACAGTAAAAAACATAGTAAAAGCTGTGAAATTCCTTCCCATCTAACAGCCTTATGGAAAAAAATTCATACCAGAGCATAACACCAGAGGGTGTTTTCGGCCCCTTACAAGGGACTTCTAGGGGATTTCTAAGGGAAGTGGAGAAAAAAACCGGGAAAAATCCAAAACTTCAAACATTTATCCCACCTTAGCTCACCATACTTGGCATACCAATTGCTTATCTACAGGTGAACGAAAAAAAACCAATCTTTAGGAGGAAAGGTATGAAAAACAAAAAACTTACAGTACTTACACTATCAGTTATTATGCTGACGGGAGGTATCTTCGCCGTAATGGCAAACGGGCAGGCAGAAAACACCACCCCAGGACAACCCGGTTACGCCGGTAGGGGAGGCTGGAACAACTTCCAGAGGCCTCACTACATGATGAATTATACCCTAAACAAAGAGAATGAAATATCCGTAACGGGTACTATCTCTCTTAGTGGGGGCATTCATCCAATTCTCAAGGCAGAGGGTAAAGAGTATGAGCTAATGGTACCAAGGTTTCTCATCTATCAGTCAGGGTTAAAAGACGGTGATAAAGTATCGGTAACAGGCTACAAACTGGGAAGCGAGAACAACTCAGGTGAAATAGAGGTTTTTGTGACAAAGGCTACCATAAATGGCAAAACCTATGAGATTGATAAGGAGATGAGCAAGTATATGACGGGAAGGCGAGGAATGAGAGGCGGCCACCCCGGTGGATACAGAGGAAGGTCCTATCCAAATGCTCGACCAAATTAGAGTAAGAAATAGGGGCTTTTCATAGAACCTCCTTAACCCCTCCCCCTCTCCTACCAGAGGATTTACAGGAGAGGGGGTTTTAAATTCTCTAAAGGATAAACAAACTCTTTACTCATCCCATTTAATATATATAATCTCAATTGCACAGAGTGGCGCCTATGGAAAAGAAAGAAAAGATACTCTTGGTCGATGATGATACAACAGCCCTCACACTCCTCTCCGAGGTTTTGGAAGAAAAAGGCTACCAGATAGAAACCTCAGCAAGCGTGGATGAAGCAATCGAAAAGCTAAATCGTTCAAGTTATCACGTAATTATCGCTGATCTCAAAATGCCCGGGAAAACAGGAATGGACCTCCTACACTACACGGTAGAGAACTTTCCAGAAATCCCTCTGATAATGCTAACCGCATACGGAACAATTCAAAACGCCGTGAAGGCACTAAAAGAGGGAGCGTTTGACTATATAGCCAAGCCTGTGCAGATAGACGAGCTTTCAATTATTTTACAGAAGGCAATCAATCACAAAAAACTTCAGGAACAGAATATATTCTTAAAAAAGGAACTTCAAAAACTGGAGGATTTCCTCTACACAACGAATAACAGCGAATTTGCAAAGATCTTCGAAACAATAGAAAATGTGAAAAATCTTCAAACGACCGTGCTCCTTCAGGGTGAATCTGGCACGGGGAAAGAGGTTATAGCCAGATATATCCACACAACGGGCAATAGATCCTCCGGCTCCTTCGTTCCTATAAACTGTGGTGCCATACCGGAAAACCTGATCGAATCCGAACTATTTGGTTACGAAAGGGGAGCTTTTACAGATGCAAAGAAAAGGACAAAGGGAAAACTGGAAATTGCAGACGGGGGAACACTCTTCTTAGACGAGATAGATGAACTACCCGCCAAAGCCCAGGTTGCACTTCTGCGCTTCTTGCAGGAAAAAGAGATTACCCCGCTTGGTTCTACAAGAAGAATCTCGCTAAACGTACGCATAATAGCAGCTACCAACAAAGACCTCAAGGAACTTGTCAGGAGGAACAAATTCAGGGATGATCTCTTCTACAGAATCAACGTTATACCTATCTACATTCCACCGCTTAGAGAACGGAAGGAGGATATTCTTCCACTCGCCGAGTGGTATGTTGATAAGTTTAGCCACGAGTACAACAAAAGGGTAAAAAGAATATCAAACCAAGCAAAAAAACTGCTCCTAACATACAACTGGCCGGGAAATATAAGAGAACTTAGAAACTCAATAGAGAGAGCCGTAATAATCTGCAAAGATGAGGAAATTCCCCCAGAGGCATTTCATTTGGAGATAGAGAGAGAATTGGAGAGTAAAGACAGCTCTGATTTTTCCCATGATTTCTCGAAAATAGGAATAATCCCCCTAAAAGAACTTGAGGACAGATACATCCATTGGGTACTTAGCAATCTGAACGGTAATAAAACACTAACAGCCTCAAAGCTGGGAATTTCGGTAAGGGGCTTAAGATACAAACTACAAAATGAAGAAAATTAGAACCAAATTTTTTCTTATGTCGTTTATCCCCGTTCTTTTCATATATGCAACCGTAGGGGTAACCGGATTGGTCTATGTAAACAAATACTACTTCAACCAGGCGATAACCCAGAAGAGCAATGAAATAAAAAACATTTCACGGGCTATTAATGATTGGCTCATCTCCAGGATATCCGAAATAATTCAGGTATCAAGCGTTCCTGCATTAAAAAACGATGACATTAAAATAATAAAACGATACCTCAAAAACTGGCGCTCCAGATTGGCGTTTATCTACTCGGACATATACCTCATAAGCCTGGATGGGCATTACTGGAACTCGAGTGATAAAACCGGCTACCTTACCAACCGGGTATTTATCTCGCACTTCACGGGCGAGATACCAGAATACTTCTATATGGGACCGGCACTCGGTGAGCCGGCCTTTAAGGGACTTGTAGTAGTTGCCGCTCCAATATTTCACAGGGGGAAAATAACCGGGATTCTTGCAGGGGTTATACCTATTGATGTGATAAGCAGAATGATAGGCTTTTTTACCTTCTCCGAGTTCGATTCCTACATGCTGGTCGATCAATTTGGTTACATTATTGCTCATTCAAATAAAAAACTCGTTGGCAAGAGGGAAAAGGATGCATATGGGATGGAGTTTACCAAATTAACACAGCATAGAGGCGAAATGGTATTCGTAAATGTATTAAAGACCACCTGGAAGTTTGTTACTTTTCAGCCTACAAATACACTACTGCTTCCCATGAAGAGGATAAACTCTATTGTTATATTCATACTTATCACAATCCTCATAATAATACTTCTCATATCTTACATATCCGCCTCCAAAATAGTTAAACCCATTCTGGAACTTACAAGGGGGGTGGAAAAAATCATGGCAGGGGATTACAGACAGCACATAAACATAAATACCCAGGATGAAATGAAGACCCTTGCCGAGAGCTTTAACAGACTTAGCGACAGAATGATTCAAATACGAACGGACGACAGATTTATATTTTTAGGGCACATCTCCGCCAGAATGGCCCATGAGATGAGAAAACCACTCCATATAATTCAACTCGCAGCTCAGAGCATGCTTGCAAAGAGAGAATATATCCAACGACACACCGACCTCATCTTAAAAGAGGTAGAAAACGCCGATAGATTCTTAAAAGAGATATTAAATTTTGCTAAACCGGAGATGTTAAATCTCCAAAGATACTCTCTATCCAACCTATGGGAAAAAATTGTCCCAAAATACAAATTGATAGCTGAGAATCTAAATATAAAACTTGAATACATTAAGGTAAACGCTGTCCCAGAGTTCTACATGGATATAATAAAAATAGAAGAAGTTTTTTCGAATCTTCTGGAAAACGCATTTGATGCCACGAGTTCCGCTATAAAGATGGGCAAACTAAAACCCGATGAGGCTACCGTATCGGTCAAGATTGAGTTTAAGGAAAATACCGGGGTATTTATCACTATAACTGATTCGGGGGAGGGATTTGAAGAGGATAAAATCGACAGATTCTTTGATCCGTACTACACCACAAAGGACAACGGTACGGGACTTGGATTGTCCATATCGTACAGAATACTCACCTCTCACGGAGCCAAGATTACACTGCGAAATACAGAGGAGGGACACGGTGAGGTTGAGATTCTATTCCCGGTGTAAATATACTCGGATGGAGCATCGTGGTATCCTATCTAGACATCCTATGGCTAAAGAGCTTACAATAATTTGCCAGAGAGGGTCTCTAAAATGAGAAACCTTGTTTCACTCCTAAATCTACTTTTCAAGCAACTCGCCAAGCGAAGGGCTCTTGTTATTGCAATCGCGACCCCACTACTGGTACTTCCCGCCCTCTACATAAGCAGTACGGGCCAACGAGACGGCAAAAAAATAGTACTAAAAGCAGCAGATGACCACGAATTAACCTACCCCACCACTCAGGGTTTATTAAAAATGGCAGAGCTCTTGAAAAAATGGACCCATGGCAGAATTACAATGATAGTCTATCCCTCGGCCCAACTCGGTTCGGAGCGAGAAACAATAAAGAAAACGCGGGAGGGAAAAATCGACATAAACAGGGTTAATATCAATCCTATTACCCAAATAGTTCCGCAGTTTAAGGCATTTGCTCTTCCCTATATATTCAGAAGTGCAGAACACATGCACAAGGTAGTGGACGGCGAGATAGGGAAAGAACTCATGAAATATCTGGAAAAAAAGGGATTTATAGGATTGGGCTTCTACGATTCCGGACAGAGAAGTTTTTACAACTCCGTAAGACCCATTCGCTCCGTAAAAGATCTCAAGGGGCTACGAATCCGGGTACAAAAGGCACAGATAACCATAGATATGGTAAAGGCATTGGGAGCAATACCCATACCGATGTCCTTCGAAGAGGTATACACTGCGCTTAGAACGGGGGTAATTCAGGGCGCGGAAAACAACTACCCCTCCTGGGTAACAAAGGGACACTTCGAAACGGCAAAATACTACACCCAGGATGAACACTCCAGGGTACCGGAGATAATACTCTTTAGCAAGAAGCGATGGGACACACTCTCACCAAGGGATCGTGAACTCATAAGACGAGCAGCAAAGGCATCTATACCATATCAGAGAAAACTATGGCAAAAGATGGTAGAGGAATCAAAGAAAAAGGCTCTGGCTACGGGATGTGAAATTATTACTAACATAGATAAAACCCCATTCATAAAGGCAATGAAACCCGTATATAAAAAGCACGCCGCCGACCTTCAGGATATTGTGAGACGTATCCGAGCGGTTAAGTGACCACCCCTTTAATGAGTATCCTGTGACGGCAAATATTTCCTCTAAGGCTGCAATATTTGCCGCTTAAAAAGACAAATTTTAGTTCATACGAGTAGCGTGGCACCGGATAATTTCCGCAGAGAATAATAATTATTTGCAATACAGATAATTACAAACACATCCATCGCCCCTCATTTAAAGCTTTTAAATGGTATGCTTATTGCTTAGTAGATAGACACAAAAATCCATATTAAAGAAAGGAGAGGCTTATGAAAAAATGGTTGGTCTTCTTAATCGCTCTTCTTATTGCCATGGCATTTACCTTTAGCGTTTACGCCGGTGGCCAGGGCGAAAAGAAGGCAGAGAAGAAGGTTCTTCGTGTAGCGGCACCCCCATGGATCTTTAAGAAATTCCCACTGGAGGACGTTTGTAATAAATTCGAACAGAACCATGCAGGTGTAAAGATCGAAAGAATCCGAGCAGATAAGTGGGGTGGGGTAACCTACATACCCGAATGGCAGGCAGGAAAAACCTCGTTTGATCTCTTCGTCGGAGGAAGCGGTTCCATGTTGGCCCCATTAATTGTAGGGGGCTGGACAGAACCAATGGACAGCATGTTAACAGGAAACATGGCCCCTGAAAAACTGGTAGGTGGGTTTTTGAATGCAGGAAAGTACAAAAAACCCGGTGGTGGTTCGTACTTCCCGGTACTACCTTTCATGGGTGAGGTTGCTATTATAGGCGTAAACACAAACATTATGAAAAAAGCAGGTCTCTGGTCAAACGGCAAGCCTGTTCCGATTCCTAGCATGAAGGAAAGTGAGTTCATCGGTTGGTTTGCAAAAATGAAGAACTTTGCCCCGGTTGGCGCTCACATTCAGATATGGGACAGAGAGTTTATGCAGTATGACTACAACGCCGGCATTCAGGCTATGAGAGGAACATTTAAAGACCCCAACGGCGAGGGATTTGATATCTCAAGTCCCCAGGCAAAGCAGTGGCTAACACTTATCCAGACCCTCTACAAAAAAGGACTTGCGGCTTACACAATCTCTGACGACAAAGGTTACGAACTCTGGAAGAGCGGAGCTGCAGGCTCCTTCTTCGCTGCACAGGGACACATTATGGAGCTTGTAAGTGTAACCCACAGAAACAGTGATATTGCCTATACAGGATGGCCTGGTTCTGCTAAGAGCGGTAGTATAATCTGGACACACTCCGTATGGATGCCAAAGGTAGCAAAGAATAAGGACATTGCCAAAGCCTTTATCAGGGAAGAAATCTTTAGCAAGTACTTCGGACAGTGGAGTTTTAATCACTACGGCAAACTTCCCATTCTCAAATCTGCATACGGAGAGGGCATAACAAGATTTAAGGATCAGATGCCCACCCTCCTTGCAATCGCAGATCATTCAAGTCCAATACCTCTGTACAAAGATCTAAACAAGTATCTCGACATACTTCAGAAGTATCTACCAGAAGCGGCATTCGGGAGGATGAGCGTAGACAAGGCCCTATCCTCAATAAAGAAGGAAATCCAGGGCCTAGACTTTACCGATGTAAGGGCTTACTAGTAGAATACATCTTAACGGAAAATGTTGGGGGAAAGTCATGTATACAAGGCTTTCCCCTAATTCAAACTGTATTAGATTAGGAAAGGAATGGATATGGGTACATTAAACCATGAAGAATTGGTAGAGTTGAGAAAACTCAAACGTCGTAGAAAGATAAGAGAAAACATAAACCTCTTTCTCTTTCTCCTCCCGGCAATGGTCTTTGTACTTGTATTCATTGCCTTTCCGGTAGTGTATTCTGGCTTCCTAAGCCTTACCCGTTACAAATTCGGAATAGATCCTCATCCACACTTTATATTCTTCAAGGGTTATATCGAACGTTTTAAAGATGAGTTTTTCCAAACCTCACTACAGAATCAGGCAATATTTGCTGTTTTGTATTTCTCCATAACATTCTTAACCTCGCTTATACTCGCTATCCTCATAAATGAATTAACCAAGGGAGTTCAGGTACTACAGGTGATATTTTATCTTCCAATGATAATTCCAATGTCACTTGTCGGTATTACCTTCGCATGGTTGCTCTCCCCCGTAAACGGTTTCGTAAATATTATAATAAGAAACCTCACCCACAATCCTCGGTTTATGTTTGACTGGTACCAGGAACCCCAAACGGCACTGGTTGGACTTGTTATAGCCCGTTCGTGGAAGATGGTCGGGTTTACACTAATCATATTCATTGCCGGTCTAAAGGGAATAAACAAGAGTTTACGTGAAGCAGCCAAGGTTGACGGCTCTACATTCTGGCAGGAGGTGAAGTGGATAATAATCCCCAACCTAAAACCGTATATGCTTATCTCCAGTATATGGATACTCATAAACTCATTAAAGGTGTTTGATCTGGTAAAGGTTGTAACAGAGGGAGGCCCCGGTATCAGAACTTATACGCTCTACTACTATGCGTGGAAACTTGCCTTCGAGCGAATGGATTTCGGACAGGCATCGCAGGTCTCCTACATAACGGCGGCAATTATCCTAATACTCGCAGCGGTTCTCAATTTGATTTTCAAACCAGAAACAGCAGAGAGGGGTTAGTGTAGATGAGTAGAAATAAAAAATCAAAAAACCTATCATACGGTAACCTTATAAAAATTTTCTACGTGATAGTAATTGTATTCGCTATAATCTATATATTCCCCGTTGTCTGGATATTTATCACCTCAATAAGACCCAACACTGATATACATAAGTTTCCTCCAACCATAATTCCACATGCACTGACCATTCATAACTACGTTTACGTATTCACAGGTATGGAGGGCTTCCTTAGATAC
This sequence comes from uncultured Spirochaetales bacterium, assembly GCA_964596425.1. Classification (GTDB taxonomy): domain Bacteria; phylum Spirochaetota; class Spirochaetia; order SZUA-6; family SZUA-6; genus CAZQTC01. The sequence continues at coordinate 180,747 of CAZQTC010000029.1, forward strand.
TTTCTAAACAGCGTGGTAGTAACTACAGCCACCGTTGTTCTCGTACTCATATCAAGTGCACTCAGTGGTTATGCCTTTGGGATGAGAAAGTTCAAAGGGAATCAGCTCCTTTTCATGTTAATCTTAAGCGTCTTAACCATTCCCTACATAATGTACCTCATTCCCATCTATATGATGGAGTATAAAATGGGCCTAACCGATACGTATTTAGGTTTAATCCTCCCATATGTTGCTCTTAACCTTCCGTGGGGTCTACTGATAATGAGGGGGGCATTCTCCACCATCCCGCTAGACATAAGAGATGCCGCTATAGTTGATGGTTGCTCCGAGTTTAGAATGGTTTTTCAGGTTCTAATTCCCATAGTAAGACCGGCATTTGTTACCACCACAATAATAACCTTCGTATTTGCCTGGCAGGAGTTTATGTTTGCAAGCACCATTAACAAACAAAACGAATGGCAAACTCTTCCGGTGGGCATCGTGTGGCTTAGAGATGAGTTACAAACAATGGCAATGGGAAGAGTAGGAGCTGCAATAATTTTATCTATAATACCCGTGCTTATTCTCTTTCTCGTATTCAGGAAATTCTTTATAGAGGGATTAAGCGAGGGGATGCTAAAGGGCTAAAATTCTTTACGAGCCGATTTCGATTCTATTTCTACCACCACTCTTAGCTTTATACAGTAGAACATCCGCTTTTTTTACCATCTCATCCGAGCTTTCTCCCTTGTATTCCACCGCCCCCGCACTAAAAGTAATACGGAGCTCCGGATACTCATCATACTTAAGCTCGCTAACCCTCCTTAACATCCTCTCTAATACTTTGGTTGCCTCCTTCAATTTTACCCCGGAGAGTATAACGAGAAACTCTTCCCCCCCATACCTTCCCACAGCGTCTTCTCGCCTTAGAGAAGTCTTTATTACCGAAGCCACATCTCTAAGGACCCTATCACCCATCTGATGCCCATATCTGTCGTTTACCCGTTTGAAATGGTCTATATCAATCATCGCAATCACAAAAGTATCTCCACTATGTCGGGCACCTAACATTTCATCCTCTAAATCCTGCATTATATACTGTCTCGTAAAAACACCGGTAAGCGAATCTATCTCGGCTAATTCCTGATACTTAGCTCGCTTTCGCTCCAGAGCTTCGAACAGAAGAAGGGTTCTGAAATTTACCATTAGCCGAGCCATAAAAATTCCAGCATCAAAGGGTTTTATAAGATAATCATCCGCCCCTATCATTAAAACATGGGATATCGTCTTGTAATGATCCACAGAAGAGATGGCAATTATTATACTCTTTACGGAACGGTTTCTCAAATTCTTAATTACCTCCTCTCCCGATGTCCCTTTTAACATGAGATCGATAATGTACAATCTGTAAAACTCCTTACTTGCATATAGATCCTCAACATCAGTAAAATAATCCACATTGTTTACTCCGTTACTCTCAAATATCTTTTGAATAATCCTAAGACTAAGCTTACTGTCGTCCAGCACCGCTATCTTTGATCTCCTAAGCTTGTTAGTAATCTCATCATTCCTGTAAAGATTATTCAGGTAAGAGGAAAAGGTATCATAGTTCAGATCCTTCTTTAACACATAATCCACCACTCCAAGCGAAAATAATCTATCTCGTAGAGTCTCCGAATCATCCCCGGTCACAACTATTACCGGTATATCCTTAAAGGGAGAATTATTGAGGTATTCGATAAACCTCTCCCCCGATTCTTTCTCCAGTTCAAGAGCCGTAATTATCAGGTCTATTCTCTCGCTATCAAGGATGCGGAAGGCTTCCTCTGCACTATTTGCAGGGAAAACCTTGGCACCTACCCGTTCTCCAATTCTATCAATTATTTTATGGAAAAAATTACTCCGATCTACATGTAAAATATTTTTCATGATGTTGCTCCTTAGAAGAAACAAATTAAAAATATTATTTTTCATTAAATAGTTATATTTTCATTTTTATAATTTTTCCAGTCATTTTATATGACTATTTCACATTCAATTTCTCAATCTTAAGCATAATCTTCAAATAAAATTGAACATAACAGCTATTTTGGTTAATATTCTTCCATACACAAAGATTACATAGAGGAGGATAAAAAGAATGCTAAAAGGGATTCCCAATATAATATCACCGGAACTTCTTAAAATTCTAATGGAAATGGGGCACGGAAACGAAATAGTTATTGCAGATGGAAACTTTCCTGCAGCCGCCTATGCCAAACGGCTTGTAAGAAGTGACGGCCACAACGTACCAGAATTATTAGAGGCTATTCTCAAACTCTTTCCCCTGGATACCTACGTAGATTTTCCAGTTATTCTGATGTCAGTTGTCCCCGGTGATACCACAAAACCGGAGAGATGGGAAAAGTTTAGACAGATAGTAAAGAAGGCTCATTCCTCATTCAAAGATTTTGAGTTTATCGATAGATTTACCTTTTACGAAAGGGCAAAGGAAGCATATGCAATAGTAGCCACCAGTGATACAGCACTATATGCAAACATAATTCTAAAAAAGGGAGTTATAACCTAGTACAATGAAATACTACCTGACATACAACGATGTGCACAAGCTTGTTAAATCCGTTGCAGAGAAGATCATAAAAGACAACTATAACCCGGACCTAATAGTTGCAATAGGGACAGGCGGGTTCATCCCGGCACGAATTCTAAAAACATTTTTAAACAGAACAATCCTTACAGTCGGGATAAAATATTACGATGAAAACAATCAACCAAAGGAGTTTCCCGAGACAATTCAGTGGATAGACGAGGTTGAAAAAAAGCTCACAGGAAAAAAGATACTTCTGGTAGACGAAGTAGATGATTCAAGAACTACGCTGGAATACTGCCTCAAAGAACTGTTAAAACATAACCCAGAAGAACTAGCCGTAATGGTACTTCATAATAAGCGAAAAACAAAGAAAGGTAAAATTCCCCCCCAGGTAAAAAGATACTATGTTGGACAAGAGATTGAAGATATGTGGATAGCCTATCCCTGGGATGCGTTAGATATAGACGAACAGGATAGGCTGAGCAGAAAAACGCATGATCATAAAAATTAGAGGTTTGATGCTAACATTTCTTTTGCTTTTTTCCCTATCCCTGTTGAGGGATTCATAGTATATGCCCTTTCAAAGGCAACCTTGGCAGCAGAGATATCACCCATACCCTTAAGAGCGATGCCTTTCAAGAAATAGATACTTTGAGCCGCATTTCCCTCAGGAGCTTCTCTGAGATAAAGATCAAAAAGTCTCTTAGCCTCTTTAAATGCAAAACTCTCTATAAGTAATTTCCCCTTTAAAACAACATATCCATCAAAGTACTCAAAGTAGGGATCCGGTTTTATCCTGTTAAAATATTTTAGGGCAATATAGGGTCTACCATTGCCCATATTCGCGACTCCCAAAAAGTAGAAGTACTGAGGTTTCATCTCTTCATCCGCATCCCTAAGACCTTCCTGTAATATCTGGATGGCTTCATCATAGCGAGCTTTTTCTATAAAGCTCTTACCCTCAGCTAGATAATTATCCTCATCCTCTACCCATTCAACATCCGTACTATCCTCAGCCTTTGCACCTCTCACGCCCATAACAGCAGACGCTCTTGACCTTTGAGAATTCAACATATTTGAAATTTTATTTCCAACGAGCGAAGCTACCCCCCACGATTCCATCTCCTGCTTTTCCTTCAAAAGCCGACCCAAAACATAGCTCCCTGGACGAGACAGGGTTAAAGACACATTGGCACCCTCCAACTGAGCAATACTATCGTTGCCAAGCCTTACTACGGCATCGGTTGGGATGGAATCACCTATATAAACCTCATTCCAACCATCACCCGTTTTTACCTCCAGGGTGCCATCAACATAACTGACCGTCACACTCTCCGTATACACACTAAAAACAACAAAGACACTCAATCCTAAGGCCAAGAGAAATATAGAACTTTTTCGCATGACAACCTCCCCTTTGTCTTATAATTTATCACACTCCCTCTCGCATTTCAAAATTCACCGGTGCCCGGGCCCTCCCTCTTTAAAAGTACTCACGATAATCACACTAACTACCCAAACGAGTTCCCATCATATTCAACTTATACCTCCTGATTACATACGGAGGGATAATCTTTCCCGTTTCCGAAGAAAAACAGAGAGCATCAGCGGGACATTGAACGATACACCCTCCACACTGAACACATCTCTCTTTACCCCGCAACAAAACCACCCTATTTTCTCCTATCCCAAAACAATCGCGCGGACACACAAGAACACAGACACCGCAACCCGTACATTTTTTTTCATCCAACCTGACCCTAAGCAAACGTTCCTCATGGAGTCCACTCTTATAAACAGGGGTACTCCCCATAAGATCAATGTTTACGAGGAGCATCATAGCAAACGAAATAACACCCCACTTAACAAAGTCACCTATCGTAAATACCCCTGATAACACTGCGTAAAGGTAAACAACCACCATAAAAATTACCCATAGAGCAACAGAAATCCAACCTATATTGAAAATAACGGTATATTTGCTAAGATTCGGTTTCTTAGTCCCTCTTCCAAGAAACCTCGAATAGAGAGGAAAAGAGAGAAAAGTGATCAGCGGAACAACCCACGAGGCTACTACTGTAAAAACGAACATTGACCTCCAGATGAGAGTAGTCAAAACGGCAAGTATAATAGAAAACGGAAAGGCCCACATGACTGCCATTTCAAACCGCTGCAGAACGGGAAAACCAACAATTCGCATCGAACGGTCCTTCTTATAACCCCCAGCCACAAATCGAATAATATCTTTAGCATAAACCGGCCCCCACTTTACACTCCAGCCGGTTTCTCTCTTCACCTCTAGCGCCTCCACACCAGAGGCTGCCAACTGGGGAAGAATTATCTCCCTGTGATCTACAAGATTTTCAACACCACTGGCCTTAATACTAGAGATCACTGAATGATTGGAAAGATGTCCACCCGTAGAAGCACACCACACGTTTATTCCATGAGTGTTTGAAACGAGAAGATAACAATCTAATCCCCTCAGAGCCTTCTTTACTCTCTCCACAGTAACAGAATAGTTACAGGTAAGGAAAACCGGTGAAGACCTGTCCGGATTTCCTATCTTTATCAACCCCACCCTTGTAGGGAGAGGAAATCCTCTAAGAAGAGTGCCAATAATGTTTATGACAATATAGCGCAGGGAAAACATATTCACCCCCAGAAAGAGTATTCGATATTTAATTTGATAGAACAACTCACGAATCAGTTGACAATTTCTTCGCCACGATCTCTATAAAACTACCCAACCTGCTGTATCTTACCTCTCTGACTCTGAAGTTCTTTTCCGCTAGAACCTGATTAAAATTCTTCAAGCCCCTCGTCACGGTTCCGGTAACAAAATAAGTGATTATAAGAAAGGGAACCTTTACGAACCAATATACCATCCTCGCAGGCACAAAGGGAGGAACCGATTCATCCGCTATCAATAAAAGACCGTTAGATTTTAGAATTCTCCCTATTTCTCTAAGCGCAAAGCTTATCTCATCATCGCTTAATTCGGAAAAACATAATCCACTCACAACAGCATCATAACTATTCACCTTTTCTTTATCCAACCCGGTAACTCCCATTTCACACAACTCCACACTCTTGGCAAAATTTCCACCCAGAGCCATAAACCTTTCCCGGGCAATCTTAAGCATAGAAGGATTGGAATCAACCGCCTTTACATGCGCTCCTCTTTTAAGAAGCTTAACTGTCAAAAGACCGGTGCCACAACCTATCTCAAGAACTTTCATCCCCCTTTCAATGTAAGATGCCATACGAGCATACACGCTATCCAACCTACCAAGGGTAACCAGCGAAATCCATCTATCATAACGCTCTGGGGAGGACTCCAGTATCTTCATTAAGACATACATATACTAGAGTATACACAGGAGACCCAAGAAATCACAAGGAAAAACAACGCTCGGCACTCTCCATAGATCTAATGGTTACAATTACCACTTATTACTGTAAAAACCTACCACAGATAACGCAAAAGTTTCTTAGAAGCAAAAGGTTGATATTAAGACTAAAAAAGTATTACATTGAAGTGAGACATAAATCTCAAGCGGAGCTCACTGCTCCTCTAAAAAACCACTTTGTGGGGGACATAACAATGAAAATAGATAAAAGCACATACCTTGAAAAGGTCTATGGCGGGTTGCTTGGTAAATGTATAGGGGTCCGTCTTGGAGCTCCTCTAGAGGCTTCAATATGGACTCCTGAAAGGATACAGGAAATCTATGGACAGATTCACGCCTACACAAAGGAGTATAAAAATTTCGCTGCTGACGATGATATAAACGGTCCTCTATTTTTTATTCGTGCTCTTCTTGATCATGATAAACCGTTAACACCAACCAAAGTAGGGCAAACATGGCTCAATTATATAAGAGAGGGCATAGGTTTTTTCTGGTGGGGAGGAAAAGGAATAAGCACCGAACACACCGCATATTTAAACCTCAAAAACGGCATTAACGCCCCTTTATCCGGAAGCGCACAACTCAACGGGATGACAATCGCTGAACAGATAGGGGGACAAATCTTTATTGACACCTGGGGACTTGTTTTTCCTGACAATCCATCAAAAGCCTCAGAATATGCAAAAATGGCAGCAAGTGTTAGCCACGACCGAAATGGTTTGTACGGTGCCTCTTTTATTGCATCACTTGTTTCGATGGCCTTTTCTATGAACGACATAAAATCAATGATCGAAGAAGCATTAAAGTTTATACCCCCTACGAGCGAGTATTCTAAAGTTGTCAGAGCTATTCGAAATTTTCATGAATTACACCCAGATGATTGGCAATTAGCCAGAGAGTTTCTCACCCAAAATTATGGCTACGATAAATATCCAGGTGCATGTCATATAATACCTAACGCAGGAATTATAGCTCTAGCTCTCTACTATGGAGAGGGCATCT
>CAZQTC010000030.1:0-275344 GCA_964596425.1 uncultured Spirochaetales bacterium
AGTATCTGCAGATGGACATTTAACGCGGGCAAGGGGGGTTTTGTACCTGCAGATATACGTCCAGCCTGGGCTTCTGATAAATTCAACACCGTCGATATGATACGTCTGGTAAAAGAGAGAATCGTCCCAAGGTTGCCAGACAACATTCAACTGGGGATAGAGATACATTACGATACCGAAGTGGACGAAAAAACGGCACCGGAAATTGCAGATGCCCTTATAGATGCCGAGTTGTACCTTGCAATGATAACGCCAGGGGCCCATAGCCACTTTGCCTACGGTGGAATTGCATCTCTAGACCCAAATGAAAGGAAAAAGGCAGAGGAGTTTGGGATTAGAACGGTAGAACTTGCATACGGTCCCCTAAGAAAAGCATGGCACCCGGATGAAAAATTATACCCCTCTTTCATACTGTGGAATGGTTCCTTTGGTTACGACATAGCAACCGTAGGAATAAAACAGATGTACCAGAACCTTAAGGAGAGCATAGCCTCCCTCTGCAAGTACGAGAAAAAAAAGGGGGGGTTGATGTACTTTGCAATAGAACCCAAACCCAATGAGGGCCATCCCGCTATGCTTCTCCCGACAGTGGCGAGTGCAATTGTTTTTTGGTACAGACTCGAGGAAGAGTTTGGAGTTGCCAGGACAAAAAAGGGCATAAATAAGGAATTCGGCCACTCAGAAATGATAGGTCTTGATCATATTTACGACACCGTAGAGGAAATAGATAATGGAATGTTGATACATATGCACCTAAACAGCCAGGGCTACAACGATGGAATAATCCTGGGTGGTCCCGGAAAATACGACATAGATCACGGAACAAGAATAAACGGAATGAACATAGTCATAGCCTCTCTCATTCAACAGGCAAATTTCATACGTTGGAAGGGTCACGATATGCAAACGAGACCCTACGATAACGAAGAACAGGGAATAGAGAGAGTTGTAAGAAGTATACTTAGCTGGGAGGCATGCGCAGAGGCTGCTAAGCAACTAAATACAGAGGAATTATTAAAATACCTGGCAAACAGGGATACTGCACGGGCAGAGGATATGATGAGAGGTGCTCTTGTAAAAGCGGAACAGATATTTGATAAAATGATAAAATAGAAACCTACGAGAATTTAAGCACCACTATAGCAACTCCCGCAATAGTAGCCGTAAACCCAAAAGACCATATCATAAACTGGAACATGCGTTTGGAGAGTTCAGATACACGCTCATTTATAACCTCGAAGCGTTTATCAACCTGTTCGAAACGCTTATCAACCTCCTCAAACCGCTTATCAATCTGTTCAAAACGTTTTTCCATAAGCTCAAATCCCTGCCGGATCAACTCTCTTTGATTTTTTAACTCTTCCTCCACCCTTACCATTCTTTCCCGCAATTCTACATCGTAAACATTACTCCTCATGACAATAGGTAAATTTAAACCTCCCCCAACGCTATTAACAGCCTCAACCAACCACTCCGGAAAACGCTCCTTAACATACTCAACTACCTTTTTTATTAGATCATCTTCTTTAACTCCCATAGTCATACTTCTTTTTAATATCATAAATTGTTTTACATTATTAATAAAGGCACATTAACCACATTTTGTTTTATCTAACTGCTTTATCTAAGGGCAAAAAATTACAGATCCCATTTAAGAATCATAATGCCCCCCTTCCATCGTGGCGTTGTCATGTCCGGTATTTTGGTCTATACTAGATTCATACTTTCAGGATCTTTACACAAAACGAGCAGGGAGAAGAAAATGAATCACAAATCAGGAAATCCATGGGATTTTCTAAACGAATATAGAGGAAAACTATTCAATGGTGAATGGCCCACACTCGCAGAGTTATTCAATATAACACTCACACGTTATCCGGACAACAATTTTCTTATCACCTTCGACCCGAAAGAGGTTAGGCTTTCCTATAGAGAAACGGCGAAATATATAAAACAACTCACAAAATATCTCGTAAGCAGGGGCATAAAAAAAGGCGACAGAATAGGCCTTACCGGAAAAAATTCTCCGGAATGGGTAATTGCATACCTTGCCATACTATCAAGTAATGCTATAGTGGTTCCCATAGATTATCAGCTTAACCCTGAGAAGATATCTCATCTTCTTGAGTTTTCAGGTTCCAAACTCCTTATAATAGACGAAGAAAAGTACGACGAGGTAAGTTTTCAGGGAAAACTCTCGCTCTCACCAAACAAACCCAACTATATTTTATCCCTAACTGACAAAATAGATCTAACCCCCTTAAGGGGAGAAACCAAAACGGAATCTTCGGAATCCGAACTCGCGACAGAAGAGGACACTGCCGCTATTCTGTTTACCTCCGGTACAACGGGAAACGAAAAAGGAGTCATACTAACCCATAAAAACTTTGTAAGCGATATATTTCTCTCTCAGTCCCTCCTGAATATAGGACCTACGGATGTTTTCTATGCCTTACTTCCCCTACATCACTCCTATTCGATGAATGCCGTATTTTTTCAGGCTATGTCTGTCGGAGCATCCATAGTATTCGCAAAGCGACTCGTAACAAAACAGATACTATCCGACCTTAAACGAGGAAGAGTTACAATGTTTTTGGGAATCCCCCTTCTGTTTAACAAACTCTTAAAGGGTATCCTAAAGGGGATAAGGGAAAAGGGGATTGTTGTCTACCTTTTGATAAGAGGTATGATGAACATAAGCGGGTTAATAAAAAAACTAACGGGTATAAACCCCGGCAAAAAGATGTTCGGTTTTATTCTGAAAAAAGTTTCTCTGGAAAATATAAGAATATGTATATCAGGAGGAGGTCCTCTCGCACCCTCCACATTCAAAATGTACAACCAACTTGGGATTAACTTCGTACAGGGTTACGGATTAACGGAAACAGCCCCTATTATCACACTCAATCCAATCGTAGGTTACAGAGAGAAATCGGTAGGCAAAATAATCCCCCAGGTAGAAATGAAAGTGTTAAACCCGGATTCAAACGGTGTAGGAGAACTAATAGTAAAGGGTCCAGTTGTAACAAAGGGTTACTACAACAACGAAGAGGCAACGAGAGAGGCTTTTACAGAGGACGGATACTTCAAAACCGGGGACTTAGGCTACATAGACAGAGATAACTACGTATACCTTTCCGGTAGGAAGAAACACATGATAGTAACCGAGGGTGGAAAAAATGTTTATCCAGAGGAGATAGAGGATCATTTCCAGTTGTATGACGAGGTAGAACAGGTACTCGTTAGAGGGTACGTGAAGGATGAGGCAATGAGAGTAGAGGGAATAGAGGTACTCATATATCCCTCACATGACTACTTTGACGAACTCTCCAGAACAGAGGGCAAGACAATAACAGAGGAAGAGATAGAAAAAAGAATAAAAAACATCGTCTTTAAGGTAAACGGAGAACTTCTACCCTACCAAAGAATAGATAGAGTTATCGTATTAAAAGAACCTATGGAAATGACAACAACAAAGAAAATCAAACGTCATATGGTAAAAGTTTAAAAACCATTAAGACTCAGAACCACTTGCGCCGGATAAAAATAAACACACCAAGAGCCGATAGAACAGTAGAAATTCCGAGCGTTATTAAAAACGCATGTGGAGAGTTCTGAAACGGAAGCTTAACATTCATTCCATAAAAACTCGCTATTAGAGTCGGAATCATCAAGATAATCGTTACAGAGGTTAAGAATTTCATAACAACATTCAGGTTGTTAGATATTACAGACGCAAAGGCGTCCATCATACCACTCAATATATTACTGTAGATATTTGCCATCTCAATTGCCTGTTTATTCTCTATTATCACGTCATCGAGAAAATCAACATCCTCATCGGTAAGGTTAAGGATGGTGGTTTTCTGCAACCTCTCCATCATCAACTCGTTAGACCTTAGAGAGGTTATAAAATACACAAGGCACTTTTCCACATTGAGAAGCTTAATAAGTTCTTCATTTTTCATTGACCTATGTAGTTCGTTCTCAACCTCATTTGTTCTCTTATTAATCTCCTTTAGATAGTTCAAATAAAGAATTGCCGTTCTTAAAAAAATGTGCAAAACAAATCTGCTCTTTCTCTGGGTTGTAAAATTCCTAACTCGACCGTTTACAAAATCCTCAATAATTTTATTTCGTTGCTTAGAAAGAGTAATAACCACTCTATTCGTAAGAATTATACCTACAGGAAGTGTAATAAAAGGAACCTCAGCGTCAATTCCTACAAACTGGGGGATTCGTAATATGATAAGGGCCGATCCGTCCTCTTTTTCTATTCTAGAGCGCTCATCAGGGTCTAAAGGATCTGTAAAAAAATCAGACGGGACATTAAGCTCCTTGCTAAGACGTTCTATTTCTTCAGGAGTCGGATTCTCAACATTAACCCAACTGTTTTCCTCCATGTTACTCAAACTACTACCAAGAATTTCAAGATTAGCTTCCACCTTTCTGTACACAGTGATCATTTTTTCCCCCTTAGACTTAAAATTATATCTCTGTCTAAAACAAAACCTTTTACAGCTTGGACCCTTTCCACTTTACAGAGATTTTGAACAACGCAAGAACGGTCGCCACAGAATAGAAAAGCATAAAGGTTAACATATCCGGAAGAAACCACAAAAGAAAACTTTTTCTATCTCTCTCGTACATCAATCCCGCAACAAATGCAAGGAGCCCGGGGAAAATAAAAGAGGTGGCAGGTAACATTAACAAAAATCCCCAAAAAAATCCTGCCGGTACAACCAAAACGCTTAGCACAAGATACAGAACTATAAAACCGTAGGAAATACCGGACATTAAGTCCGTCGAATAAAACCCCCCCCTATTCCATCTAACATGTTGATTTAAAAAACTTTTCCAATCTCTCTGCGGTGCCGGTTTAACAATAGTTTCTTTCATCGTAGAAACCCGTATCTTCCACTTTCTTTCCCTTCCAACGCGTTCAAGCAGAGCCGCATCCTCTGTCAGGGTATACCCCAGGGCTTTAAAACCACCTATACTCTCCATAACCTCTCTTCGCACAGCGAGATTGTTCCCAAAACACCCAGTAGGAATACCAAGCCCGGCAGACCCGGAGTTGTACTGATGAATCAACATCTGATCAAAGGCCTGATACCTCTGTAAAAAAGAGCCATCATTTCGCACCATTACCTGTCCGAAAACAAGTTTAACACTTTCCTCCATGAAATAGTATCTGTAATATTCAACCCAGGTTTCCGGGAACTCACAATCAGCATCGCTAAAGAGAAAAATATCACCGGTAGCAACCTCTATTCCCAAATCAAGTGCAAATTGCTTGGGATTACAATTAACCGGCTCTCTTGTATTATTAACAACCTTTACCCTCTCAGGCATCTCATCGGCAAATCTCTTTAGTATCTCTCCCGTTCTATCAGTCGATCTATCGTTTACAAACACAATCTCAAAATCTTTATCCGTCTGATCTTTTAAAGAATCAATCAATTTAGGGAGATTTGCCTCTTCGTCCCTTGCCGCAATAATTACCGATACCTTCAATTTATCAACCACCCTCTTACCATCAACGAGAACTTCCCGTAGTTTTTCCTCCCTAACTTTTCTGACAAATCTTCTAAACAGCACATCCCTTACCCTATTCGCCAATACTCCAACTAATAGCGCGAGGTGAATAACTACTATCAAAAGTGTAATTACTACACATAGGTAAAAAATTACCATCTCAAGCATGATAGAAATATAATTTAAAAATCATCTTTTCACAATCTTGTTTTGCATATAAAATATTGAAAAATTAAAATATTTCAGGATTGGATAAGGGATGAAAATCTTAGGCAAAGAGTGGAACAAAGAAACCGTACTGTTAGCGGATGGGGCGTGGGGAACAGAACTTCTAAAGATGGGACTGGTTCAGGGGGACTGTCCAGAACTATGGAATATAAATCACCCAGAGAAGGTTAAGAGTATAGCAAAGGGTTACCTCGAAGCAGGGAGTCTCTTTATTCTGACAAATACATTTGGTGGAAACCCTTTGACATTGGAAAGGCACGGTCTAAAGGAAAGGGCAAGAGAATTAAACAGAGCCGGTGCTCAACTCACCGGGGAGGCAATTAACGGAAATGCCATACTCGTAGGAGACATGGGTCCCACAGGGAAAATGCTTGTTATGGGCGAGGTCACGGAAGCAGAGGTTTACGATTCCTACGCCCTTCAGGCAGAGGCACTTAAAGAGGGAGGGGCACAGTGGATCGTCGTAGAAACGATGAGTGATGTCAATGAGATGGGAATAGCGGTAAGAGCAGCAATAGAAACAACAGGGCTGCCCGTTATAGCCTCAATGACCTACGATCCTACCCCGAAGGGCCCCAGAACGATGATGGGTAACACCGTTAAAGAATGTGTAGAGAGAGCGGAGAAGGAGGGAGCAACAATAATAGGAGCAAACTGCGGTACGGGAATAGAGAATTATATCCCTGTGGCAGAAGAGATTGTAAAATATACAGACAAACCGGTATGGATTAAGGCAAACGCCGGTATTCCTCAGTTGGTAAACGGTAAAACCGTTTATAAGATGACTCCGCAAGAGTATGCCTCTTATGTTCCTAAACTCTTAGAGATCGGAGTTAACGTTATCGGAGGATGTTGCGGAACAACTCCCGAGTTTATACGTGAGATAAAAAAAATTGTAGACAATTTCAATCAAAAATCTAACGAGGACAAATGATACGCCCTATTATTTTTCTCTTATGCTTTGCCTTCGATCTCATAGTTCACGACCTTGTATTGAGAATTAAGTACATCTTTTTTAATGGAGATGTTCATGAGTTCTTTCAAAAATTTCAAAAAAAACGTGTAAGAGCTCTCTACGCCTACGCGAGGATCTATACGGGATTCAAAATCGAGGTAGAATCTCAGGTCAAAAATACCCTACCTAAAACATTTATAGTAATTGCAAACCACATAAGTCTTGTCGATATCGTTGCCATGTTTTACGTATTCAGCAATCATAGAATACGATTCGTAGCGAAGAAACAACTCAAAAAATGGATTCCCACTATATCATTCGGAGCAAGAATCTCAAAAAATGCTTTTATAGATAGAAGGGGAGATTTTGCAACCACCTATCGAGAATTGACACGTCTGGGAAAATCAACGAAAGATGGGCTATGCCCTGTAATTTTCCCAGAGGGGACAAGATCCAAAACGGGAAAAGTAGGGAAATTTTTCACTGCGGGGGTGAGATTAGTAGTAGAAAACTCCGATGTACCCGTTCTTTCTGTCGCATTAGGTACAAGTAAACCTCTAACAACTCTTAAAGAGTTAATCCGAAATATCAAAGGGGCAACCTACAGAGTAAAAATATTAAACATCCACGAACATCCCAAAACAAGAAGAGAGACAAAAGTTTTGCTGGACAGAATTTATAACGAACTATCACGGCAGGTAGAAAAATGGCATATGACAGGGATAAAATAGAGGAATTTTGGAAAAATAAAGAACAATTTTACGGTGAAAAACTCCTCCACAGGTCTATTGCACAAACACTAAGCAGGAGAGAACCCTCATATATAGGACTTCTCTTTCTCATGGAGGAACATCTCTACTTCGAATATACAACAGGTGGACGAAAATCAATACTTGATATGCTTGTAAATAAATTTAGAGAGGAGAAAAAAAAGGAACAGAGAGTCATTTCGATACCTAATAGGGAAATAATCAACGTCGGGATTATATCAACCAGAGCGGCAAAATCATTTATAAAAAAATGGGGAAAAACCTCAAAAGAGCTAAAGGAATACATAGGCGACAGAAAATCCAAACTGTTAGACAGAATTATCTTCGGTACCTCTCTATGTATCGTAACCAATGATAAGTATTACGTATTTCAAACTCCAGAGGATAAACAATGGGTCAAAGTTCTAAAAGAACACATATCCTCTCTAACATAACTTTTGGACAGTAAAGTAAAAAATCAATCTAAGCATATTCTAAAAACCCGGTAAAGTATATAAAGTATAAGACTTTACCGGGTCTTAATTTTCCATTAATTTTTCTAACGAAAATCACTTGGGCGTCTCTCTACTCGATGGCACTTTTCACACTCAGCAATCGTTCTTAATTTGCCATTTGTGAAAACGGTCTTCATCTTAATTTCACCCCCACAGGTGCAGTAAAACTTTTGAGTTCCAGATCCTGCTCTCGCATTCTTACTAAGTTCAGCCATAACAAATCTCCTTTCTCATAAGATAAAAGAATCCTCCCAAAACTCTCTGGAATGGGTCATTAATAATACTTTAAGTGATCGGTTAAATATACTTATCACCCGGAAAATGTCAATATATACGAAACAAAATATTTATGAAATATTTCTATAAATCTGCTATCAACAAAACATATTGACACTTCTAACATGCGAGAAAAACAAATATAATAAAAGAATGAAACATAAAAGAAAATTCTACGGTTTTCTAATCGATGCCGACAATACCATATTTGATTTTGACAGGGCAGAAAGAGAAGCTTTTTACGAAACCCTAAACCTAATTGGCATAAGCGATACTAAACTGATAGAAAAGCTACACAGTATCTACATTAAAATTAATGATAAGATATGGAAGAGTTTAGAGAGGGGGGAAATAGGATGGGAAAGACTCAATGTTAAACGCTTTGAAGATTTTTTGCAAATTGCATTGGAAACAATAGAGAATCTTCCTGATAAAATTCCACATTCAAAGGCGACAATCATAAATACAATGGCAGAGAATTACATAGATATTCTATCCCAGAAAGCCTACACAATTCCACACGCCGTCGAAACCCTGGCCTACCTATCCAGCAGAGCAGACCTTATACTCGGAACAAATGGAATAGCAAAGGTACAGAGGAATAGAATTGCAAAGGCAGGGATAGAAATATTTTTTAAGGAGATAATTATTTCGGAAGAGATAGGTGTTTCCAAACCCAATCCTGGCTTTTTTAATCTGGCTATAAAAAAGCTTGATCTTCCCAAAAGTGAAATTCTTTGCGTTGGTGATAGCATAACATCCGATATAATCGGGGGCTCAAAAGCAGGACTATCTACATGTCTCTTCCTTAAGGATACTAACCACAGTATATTAAACACCCCAGAGACAAACGAAACCTACGATTACACAATTGAGGATATAAGGGAATTAAAAGATTTCGCCCCTCCCCTATTCTAAATCCTAACCAGCACAATTCTCCCTGCATTACACTCGTACACAATTACGCAAACGTTTGCATTTTTTTACGATTCAATCTTGTAAAACTCCTCCGAAAACGTTAAACTCCCCATATTATGAACGATACAACCAATATGCCCAAGAAAAAGAAAAAATACGACATAATACACATAGGTCACGTATCAAAGGACATAATAATTGTAAAGAATAAATCTTCCGAAGGTCTTGGGGGAGCGGTTTACTACTCCTCTATAGCCGCTCAAAGAAGTGGCGCAAATGTGCTGGTTATAACGAAAATAGCGGACAGGGACAGAGCCTTACTAAGTGTATTCGAAGAGGAGGGAATTGAGATACTGGTTATTCCCTCCAAAAACACTACCTCCATAGAAAACATCTATTATACGGAGGATATGGATAGGCGGAAAGTAACTCTAATCTCTCAGGCAGAACCCTTCAAAATTGAAGAAATCCCAGAAGATATAGAATCAAGCATCATACATCTGGCAGGTTTATTTTACGGCGAGATACCAGATTCAATAATAAAACCCCTCTCAGAACGAGCTCCCATAGCACTGGACGTTCAGGGAATATTACGACGAAGCGAAAATGGGAAAATGCTCTTCAAAGATTGGGAAAATAAAAAAGAAATTTTGCCCTACGTCACATACCTCAAAACCGATGCAGCGGAGGCAGAGATAATTACAGGTATCACTGATAGGGAAAAATCGGCTCGCATTCTTCACGAGTGGGGTGCAAAGGAGGTAATGATAACCCATTCCTCCGAGGTTATCCTATACAACGGAATCCAAATTTACAGACAACCCTTTACACCAAAGAATCTCTCAGGAAGAACAGGAAGAGGGGATACCTGTTTTGCCTCATATTTAGCTTACAGGCTCACACACAGTGCGGAAGATTCTCTTAGATATACGGCAGTTTTAACAAGCGTAAAAATGGAAACCCCTGGCGCATTTAAAGGAACCAAAAGGGAAATTGAAGATAAAATGGAATAGACAATTAAAATTCCAATCGCCTCGTTAGCTCCCACCTATTCTTATTTTCATTAAATACAACTTCCTTACTCATAATCTCAACCGTCTGCCCCTCATCACCCGTAATTTTCATTTTTCCGGCCAAAACATTTATCTCATTAATTTTGAAACCCTCTTCCCCTGAATAAACGATTGTACCCTCAACAGGGAAATTTTTTCTCAACTCACAATAGGTCTCATACTCATATGCAAGGCAACACAACAGACGCCCACAGGGTCCAGAAATCTTCATAGAATTAAGTGTAAGGTTTTGTTCCTTCGCCATTTTAATAGAAACAGGCACAAGCTGATCTGTAACAGCACTACAACAAAAGGGTCTTCCACAAACCCCCACTCCCCCAACAACCCGTGCTTCATCTCTCACCCCTATCTGTCTAAGCTCTATTCTCATCTTAAATACCGATACAAGAACCTTGACAAGCTCCCTAAAGTCTACACGAGCCTCTGCCGTAAAGAAAAAAAGTATCTTCGGCTCATCTATAAGATAGTGCGCTTGAATGAGTTTCATATCAAGATTCTGTTCTCTAATTTTCTCTCGACATATATTAAACGCTTTAAGCTCCTTCTTCTTATTTTCCTCATACCGCATGAGGTCCTCATCCGTTGCAACCCGGATTATCCTGGCTAATTCCTCCACTTGATCTGGAGATTGATATTTCTCCACCATTCCAAGAACCCTTCCAAGGTCATTGCCATACTTAGTTGTAACAATAACCTTATCACCGCGATGCAGATGAAACCCCTTTTCTACCCTGGCCAGTTCCGTTTCGTTAGAGTACAAAATTTTAACTCGAACTATTTTACCAACCTCTATAGGCCTGTTACCCTTAACTTTCTCTCTTACCCCTGCCAAATTCTCATTCATTCTTCTACCTCACCATCCAATCAGGATATTAAATCCACAAGTAAACCGTTAATCTCTTCCACCTGAGAGAGAATCCTCAACTGATCTCTCTGAGTTCTTAAAACCTCCGCTGCAAGGCTTTCTAATTTGGTATTGATTACTTTTATAAGCGTAAATCTCTTACGTTTCAAAATCTTCATTCCGGAGACTTTCTCTTCCAAAACTATTGACTCATCAATTATGAAATCTATAAAATCAGCTATAGCCTCTTTATACTTACGAATATTTTCTACCGTCGGTGCGTTTTTCAACTCTTCACCTAACTCATAGACATTATCCAAAAGTTGCTCTAACTCTCCCCTATCCCTCTTTCTTCGACGTTCCTTATAAGATATTTTATCCTTCTTTTCAACCCTTTTGACCACCCCAGAGAAATCACCTATAGCCTTTAGAGGCTTACCGCTCTTCTTTCTCTTTTCCGATCTCTTAAATAGGGGGGAATCACCGACAGATTCTATTTTATCCATAACAATTAGAAGGCGCGTTTTTCCGCCACACGTGCAGATTTTCTCACAATTTTCTCATCATCTCTAACAATCAAAGGAGTGTTTTCTTCCTCGGCTTTACCACTCTTTAAATCATTATTATGAAACTTGTTAGCTTTTTCCTTACTAACTACAGGCTCAATTCTACACGTTCCATTGAAGAGGACGCCCTCCTCCATTATTAATCGCGGTGCCTTTATATTTCCAATCATAATCCCGGTAGACAAAATAATTACCTTCTCCGTAGCAAAAATGTTTCCCTTAACAGCACCGCCAATAACAACAGTTCCTCCATAAATTGTGCACTCTGCTCTTCCATTACTCCCTACCAATACTTTACCGGTGGTCTTTACCACTCCTACAAAGTCACCATCAATTCTCAATAATCCATTAAGCTCAAATTCGCCCTTAAGACGAGTACCCTCTCCAATAATTGAGTTGATATACGTGTCTTCTTGAAAATTGCCACCCGACATTGTCTACCTGTTTTTCTTTACATATTTGGCTACAAGAGGACTTTCAATATTTAAAAACTGTATAGGATCCACAACCTGTGTTCCTATCCTTACCTCATAATGAAGATGTGGACCTGTAGACAAACCAGAATTACCCATATATCCAATAACCTGTCCACGTCTCACATACTGGCCCTTTTGCACCACAACCCTCTGAAGGTGAGCGTAGCGAGTATAAAACCCATACTTATGCTTAATTATAATAAAGAGCCCAAATCCCCTCGGGTCATTAACAATAGACTGAACAGTCCCGTTCGCTGTTGAAACAATGGGAACCCCATATCCCCACGCAATATCAATACCCTTATGAAGATACCATCTTCCAGTGAAGGGATGAATATTGGGCCCAAAATACTGGGTAATATTTCCCCTAACACCCTTTAACGGCCAGAGCGTCGGAATATCAACCAGAAGTTCCTTCTGTGACAAGAGCACCTTGTTTATCTCAGTAAGGGGTTTTATTGCATTATCGAGGTAAGACTTAAGACTCTTAAGCTCGCCAAGTTCCCTTAAACTATTCTCAGAGACATTACTCAAACTTATAAAGGATGAAAGATCCCCCTCCGCTCCACTATTAAAATAGTTCTTTGCCTCCTTTGGATTAACAACCTGAAGCACTCCATCCAAACTAGATTTAAACTCTCTAATAGATTTACGTAAAGCCGCTATTTCCTCCTTAAACTCCTCCAAGGTTACCTCGTTCTGATGAAGATCCGTATTCATACGTATTATTTCTTTATTGGTACCCGTAAAACTGGCGGTTAATCCAAAAAAGGCAATAATCAGCACAAATAGAAGAAAAACAAAGAAAACCAATGTAAAAACCGATATTTGAAAGTTAAATATATTCTTTTCCGAATGGGGAATAAACATAACGGTAAATTTTTGTTTCCCCTTTTGATATATCTTCTGAAAAAAGGCAAATATCTTACTCCTAAAACTATGAGCCTTCTTTTCTATCTTAACTACAAATTCCGTTTCAATTTCTTTATACTTATTAACGGGTGACACTTTAGATCAAACCTCTTGCTATCTCTGATTGAGATTAAAAATACAACTTTTCTTTTGAATGTACCATGAGTTAAAATATTTGTCAAATAAATTGTTGACTATAAACCTATCTGATGTTATTCTTTTAACTACTAAAAGTATTTCTGGATACTTACCATACTCTTTAGTCAAAACAAAAGGGAAATTATGAGATTTTTTGACACGCACGCACATATAGGTCTTATTAACGAAGACCCAATTGAGCAACTTCTTATAGTAAAAGAAGCAAAACAGGACAATGTTGATGTAATTGTCTCCATTTCTAACAATTTGAGGGACTTTTTTCAAATCTACGATAATCTTAAAACCGCAACACATGTCTATCATAGTATCGGCGTTTCTCCCTCAGAAGTTATGCATCCAGGAAAAGATTGGGAAACTCAGATAGAAGAGGGCTCAAAACTGGAGCGTGTCATCGCTATAGGTGAGATAGGCCTGGATTATTATAGAAAGTACGGAGACAGAGACTCACAGATTGAGCTTTTTATTCGACAGTTAGAACTGGCAGAGAAACTTGATCTTCCAGTAGTTATACATAACAGAGAGGCGGGACAGGATGTACTTGATATACTGAGGGATAAACTTCCCTCAAGGGGGGGCGTACTACACTGTTACTCGGAGGATTACGAATATGCCAAAAAGGCACTCGAACTCAACCTATACATCTCCTTTGCGGGAAATGTAACATACAGGAATGCCAGAAACCTTCACGACACTGCAAAAAACATTCCCATCGATCGCATGGTGATAGAATCGGAGGCTCCCTTTATGGTCCCATCTGTATATCGAGGAAAGAGGAACAAACCCTCCTATATTGTAGAAACAGCCAAGTTTATTGCTAAGTTACGGGACATGGATCTGGAGGAACTTACAGAGATTCTCTTCCAGAACGGAGCAAAATTGTTCGGATTGGATCCGACCAAACTTGGCTAGGACATTTTCCCTCGCATAGCCAATGCATAAACGTACAAACAGGTGAAAATCGGAAGAACTCTACTACAAAACAATCTATTCCTAGCTCCTATTGCCGGCTACAGCGATGCGGCGTTTCGTACAATTTGCATACGCTTCGGAGCGGCTCTTGTCTTTACGGAGATGATATCATGTGAGGCCCTTTCCAGAGGGAATCTAAAGACATTCGACTTATTAAAGCGGGGAGAAGAAGAAAAGTTTTGGGGAGTGCAACTCTTCGCAGGGGAGATTGATTCTCTCTCCAAATCGGTAAATATTGTTAACAGCTATAGCCCCACTATAATCGATCTAAACTGCGGATGTTCTGTGCCAAAGGTATTAAAGACCGGCGCCGGGGCTGCACTCCTTAGAGAACCGGAAAAACTTTACAAGATGCTTAGAGCAATGAAAAACGAAACAGACATCCCCATTTCAATCAAGATACGCTCCGGCTGGGACAGTAACTCTATAAATTACCTTGAAACAGGGAAAGTGGGAGAGGAAGCCGGGATAGCAATGATAACTCTTCATCCTCGAACCAGGGCTCAGGGCTTCTCAGGTAAAGCTAACTGGGAACATATTAAAGAATTAAAGCAAGCCCTAACCATACCGGTAGTAGGCTCGGGGGATCTATTCTCCATAGATGATATTCAAAAAATGTTTGCCACAACAAACTGTGACGCAGTAATGATAGCCCGGGGGGCATTTGGCAATCCATTTATCTTTAGAGATTTCATTGAAACGCGCAAGAAGGGTAAAATAAACCACTCATTAGATTTCGAAGAAAGATTAAAGACAGCCCTAGAACATTTAAAACTGGCCATTTCCTTTAAAGGAGAAAAACTCGCATGCAAAGACATGCGCAAACATATGGTAGCATACTCCAAAGGCATGCCGGGTTCGGCCTCTTTTAGAAATAAAATTGTTCACGCAGAAACCTTAAGCGAATATGAAGAAATCATCAAAAGCTATATAAAACAACTCGAACAGATTGGTAACAATACTTAATTCTTAGAGATTATTGAAATAACAACGCAAATTAAATAGAATATAGAAATGGCAGGATTGCTTGAGTCAATAAAAGAGATATTTTTTAATATTATAACCCGTGACCCTAAAGAATTACAGAAGAGAAAAGAATTAAAGAAGATTTATGACTTTTTAAAGACTATAAAACCACCATATTACAAGGCTTCTCATTCTCTTGTACTCCCCGGATTTGCAAATATCCTCCTTGAATTCGTAAAAACAGTAAGACCTCTCTGTGATCTATTATCAAAAACAATCAATAGCCAGAACGAAAAACTGGCTTCTCTCTATAGGAAACACCTCATTGAGAGCAGGTTATCGGAAAATGAGCAGGAAAAAATTAGGAACCTAACCTACGAATCTGTAAAAGAGAGAATTCTAAAAACAGCACATCCGGAGGATGAATTAAAAATCATAGGCAATGAAATACAAGAAATTATAAAGACCCTTTCCAGCCCTCAATTCAACAGTTTTGATCTCCAGTACAATCAACTGGAAAAACTCTCGGCTTTATGCAAGTTAAATTATCAAAAGCTCTTAAACCTGTTTGACTCCAAATTCCAGATAACCGATTTAAAGAGGAAACCAAACTTCACCCCCACAACCGGTGAGTTGATATTGAACGACCTTCTGGACATATATTACGTACTATGGGGATTCAATCCTGAACTTGCCCTGGAAGACAATCTAACAATTCTGTACAAAAGGCTTACAAAGACCGACAAAGAAGAGGCATCATTAAAATTAAAAAAAATAATCAGCCGACTGAAGCAACTTCTAAAAAAACACTTTTCCCAGAGTACCATTTTATTCTTAATACGGGCTATCAAAGAAGACCCCTTCTTTAGCCCAGACGTCGATAAAGATTTTCAGCAGTACCTCTCTATATATAAAGAGCAACTTATGTCTCAATATACACAAATTCGTGATAGGATACTAAGAGAGAGAAGAGAAAACGCTATCCAGCAAGATATCGAATCTCTATTTGGTCAGGCCGACCTGTTAACAATAGAGGGGTACAGCAAAAATGAATCCGAGATGCTGCAACGGGAGGGCTTTGAGGGTTTCAAATATGTAAAACCTCTACAAATAATCAAAAGCTTTTCTGTTGCAAAATTTGAAAAGAGCATTGGTGAAAATGTAAACAAACTGCTGGTTGAGGGATTTTTTGAAAATAAGATGTTTCAAAATACCCTATCAAATGCCTACCATGCATGTTCCGAAATACTTTCCAATATCTCTAAATTTGAGGAAGAAGTGAAGGGAGAGGGAAAATATTCAATAAACGGGATAAAAAAATATCTAGCTTCCGAGGCAACAAAAGAAAAGGCCAAACCAATTGTCAAGCGACTCATAGATGGGATAGATGCAAAGGCTCTTTCCATAATAGAGGAGAGTACAAATTCGTACTATAAATTAGCAACAACCCTAACGGAAATATTAAACGATTTCAAACAGAACTCTCCTACCTATATCTCCAATATCAAGGTGATAGGAGGCATAAAAAACAGAGAGTTTATAGCCTCTCTGGTAAACGATTACAACGACATCGTAAAATTGATAAGAATTATGAAAAACTTCACAATAATCAGAGAGAAAGAATAGAGGGTACCTCTATTCACCCCGTCTCATCTTTTTCCACCACTCAAGCCGTTTCATAACCTTTTTCTCAAACCCAAAGGCAGTGGGACGGTAATACTCCTTCTCCTCCACATCCTCCGGAAAGTAACGTTGATTAACAACACGATTAGGATAATCGTGCGGATACAGATATCCTCTTCCATATCCAGCTTTCTTCATCAGAGAGGTAACCGGATTGCGAAGGTAGAGAGGAACAGGAGAAACAGGATGCGCACGCGCATCCTCTCGTGCCTCTCTATAGGCCACATACACGGCGTTACTCTTTGGAGCAGTTGCCATATATATAACAGCCTCAGCCAATGCAAGATCTCCCTCAGGCATACCCAAAAAATGAACAGCTTCCTTAGCACTAACAGCGACATTTAAAGCCCCGGGATCGGCCATACCAATATCCTCAGTGGCAATCCTGATCAGCCTACGAGCTATATAGAGGGGATCCTCACCCCCCTCTAACATCCTGGCAAGCCAGTAGAGCGAGGCATCAGGATCGGAACCTCTTATACTCTTGTGGAGTGCCGATATCAGGTTGTAGTGAGCCTCTCCATCTCTATCATAATCAGGGAGTCTTCCCTGAAAAAGTTCATTCAAAGTTTCCCTTGAAAGCACAATTACGGAATCCTCACCAACCCTTTCTTTCGTTTTACCTCTCTCCGATTCCACCAGCATCTCCAATACATTCAATGCTGTCCTTGCATCTCCCTCGGAATATGAAGCGATTATACCAAGCACCTCTCTCTCGCACCGTATATTATACCCTCCATACCCTCTCTCCACATCTCCTATTGCCCGCTTCAACAACTCTATAATATCCTGTGTCTCCAGAGGATTGAGTATTAAAACCTTCATTCTGGACAACAGCGGAGACACAATCGAGAAGGATGGATTCAAAGTAGTTGTACCGATTAGAGTTATAACCCCTCTCTCTACATAGGGCAAAAAAGCATCCTGTTGAGCCTTGTTAAACCTGTGAATCTCATCTATAAATACAATTACCTTCCCCTTAGAATCCTCAACACTCCGATTTATCTCCTCCTCGAGACGCTTAAAGAGGGACTTAAGCTCCCCTATCCCGGAGGTTACAGCGGAAAATGGATGAAACGGGTACTTAAAAATAGATGCTAGAATATAAGCCAGAGTTGTCTTTCCACATCCCGGGGGCCCCCAGAGAATCAAAGAGGGAAGAAAGTGTGATTTCACAATCAAATCCAGTGCTTTTCCCTTACCAAGGAGATGCTTTTGACCCACAAACTCCTCCAATTTTCTCGGTCGCATCCTCTCCGCAAGGGGTACCCTGGTAATATCAGATTCTTCCCTATTCCTCATTGTTAAAAAGTTTAACACTCAATTTACATTGTGGTCAACTTTACTTGACTATGCAATCACTACCGTGATATATAACTCCATACACCAGGGGATTAAAAATGAGCAATTTAAAACATTTCTGCGGAATCGCAGGAATATACTCTACAGAACCCGTAAATATACCGGAAAAGTTATTTTATATCCTATATGCGCTCCAACACCGGGGCCAGGAGAGTGCAGGAATAGCTTATAGGAGACACAATCGCCTTACCTCTTACAAAGACATAGGTATGGTGTACAACGTGCTCTCTCACTACCTAAAAGAGAATCATCCATCCAACCTGGGAATAGGTCATGTACGTTACTCCACCCATGGGGCTAGCAAGATAGAAAATGCACAACCAATCGTTGTGACATGTAACAAGGGAGAAATTGCTCTGGCACACAACGGGAACATCTCTAACTCCAGAGAACTTCAAAAAAAACTAGTGGAAGAGGGTTCCATATTTCAGAGTACAACGGACACGGAATTAATTCTCCATCTTCTTGCGAGATCGAGGAAGAAGGATTTTTACGAAGCGTTAGTCGAAGTTTTAAACATAATCGAGGGGGCATATAGCATCACAATGCTTCACAATGAAGCACTCTTGGCGATCAGAGACCCACTTGGATTCCGCCCTCTCTTTATGGGCATAAAAAACCCGGGAATGAAAGATCAAAGCGTACTGTTTGCTTCGGAAACATGCGCACTTGATATGTTCGAACCAGAGGAGATAAGGGAGGTAAAACCGGGAGAGATAGTAACGGTAGACAAGGATGGTATTCACTCGATAACTTTTGCCGAATCACCTACCAGAAAACAATGCATATTCGAACTCATATACTTTGCAAGACCGGACTCCAAACTATTTGGGTATACTGTTCATACAATAAGAAAAAAGATGGGTGAATGCCTTTACTTTGCCGATAAAAGAGCCAACGATACACCTGGGGACATGGTAGTTCCGGTACCGGATTCTGGTAACAATGCGGCTCAAGGATATGCAAATATATCAGGCATCCCCTTTGAGCAGGGACTAACAAGGAACCATTACACGGGAAGGACCTTCATCCAACCAACCAAATCGATGCGGGAGTTTGGAGTAAAGATGAAACTCCATCCTGTAAGAGATGCAATAGATGGAAAAAGATTAATCGTTGTAGACGACTCACTCGTTAGGGGAACAACCAGTAAAACCCTGGTTAAGCTCTTGCGGGACTCCGGGGCAAAAGAGATTCACCTTCGATTATCCTCACCAGAGATTAAATATCCATGTTTTTTCGGGATAGATATTCCTACCCGGGAAGAGCTCATATCAAACAGGTTAACCCCACCGGAGATCGCAAAAGAGATAGGTGCCGACTCTGTGAAATTTCTCAGTCTGGAGGATCTTAAGCGATGTGTTTCCAATCCTGAGAACTTTTGTTTTGCATGTTTCGACGGAAATTATCCCGTAGATGTTAAAGACCCCGAGGGAAAAGAAAAATCTTAAACCCTACTGCATAAGGGACATACAATGAAGAAGCAAAAACAAAAATTAACGTATCAAAAGGCAGGAGTTGATATTGAACGAGGAGAGAGATTTGTCGAAATTATAAAATCAATCAATTCACCAGTTATAGACAGGGGAATTGGGGCTTTTAGCAGCATCTTTGCGATTGATACGAAAAAATATAGAAATCCGGTCATACTCTCCACAACAGATGGGGTGGGTACGAAAATTCTTGTTGCCAGAACTTTAAACAACTTTAAAACCATAGGAATAGATCTTGTTGCAATGTGTGTAAACGATCTCCTTGCATCTGGCGGATTTCCTGTTTCTTTCCTTGACTATATTGCATGCGGCAAGATAAACATGGGGATACTAAAGGACACCATAGAGGGGATAGTAAGGGGATGTGAAATAGCGGAATGCAACTTAAGTGGAGGGGAAACGGCAGAAATGCCGGATATGTATGAAAAAAATGCCTTTGATCTGGCAGGATTCGCAATAGGAATAGCTGAAAGAGGGGAGCTCCTTCCCAAAAAGGAACAAATTATCAAAGGGGATGCGATACTGGGGCTTGAATCTAACGGAATCCATTCAAACGGACTATCCCTTGCAAGGAAAGCTATCCCGGAAGGGGAAACGGAAACACTAAAAGAACTCCTCAAACCCACACGCATATACACACGGGAGATGAAATTCCTCATTAAAACAGGCAAAATCCTAGCTGCAGCCCACATCACAGGGGGAGGATTAGAGGCAAATATAAAACGCATCCTTCCATCCAATCTAAGACCAGTCCTCAACAGAAAATGGGAGATTCCCGGAATCTTTAAAATTATTCAGGAATACGGTGAGATTGAGACAGAGGAGATGTTTAGGGTCTTCAATATGGGAATAGGAATGGCAATCATTGTACACGAAAGTGATAGAAAAACACTCAAAGAGAGGGCCATTAAACACAACATAAAACTGATAGATATAGGGATGATAGAAAATGGCTAGGCTCGCAATCTTCGCCTCCGGTAATGGTTCTAATTTTCAAGCCATTGCGGAAAGGATTCTACCTACAAGGCATACGGTAGAATTCCTGCTCTGCAACAACAAAAACGCAAGAGCAATCGAACGAGCCAAAAAATTGGGCATACCGTATTACTTAGTAAACTATCGAGGAGAAAAAAGGGAAAATGTAGAAGAGGTAATACTCAACTACCTTTCAAAGCACAGAGTGGATCTTATTGCTCTTGCGGGGTACATGAAAATAATAACCGAGAAACTCATAGAGCCATACTGGAAAAAAATCATCAACATTCATCCAGCTCTTCTTCCCAAGTATCCAGGAACAAACGCTATAGAACGCAGTTACGCCTCTAAGGACAGAGAACTTGGAATTACAATACACTACGTTGACACCGGCGTAGATACCGGTCCTATTATACTCCAAAAGTCATTTATAAGAGATGGAAACGAATCTTTAGAGGAAATTGAAAAACGTATTCACAGACTTGAGCATTTATACTATCCTCAAGTTGTGGTAGAACTTTTAGACAGGATAGGAGAAAAAATTGAGTAAAAAATATGTTTTGATAAGTGTATGGGATAAAGAGGGATTGGGGAAACTTGCCTCTACACTGGAGAAGGCAAATTATACGATACTATCAACAGGTGGTACACAAAAGTTCCTGAAATCAAAGGGGATATCCGTAACCCCGGTGGAGGATGTAACAAGTTTCCCGGAAATATTAAACGGTCGGGTAAAAACACTTCACCCTGCAATCCACGGGGGCATCCTCGCCGACAGAACAAAAAAAGAGCATATGAACGATATTGCCAGCAAAGGAATCACCCCAATCGATTTTATAATTTGCAACCTCTACCCATTCAAGCGTGTATTGGACGAGGAGCTTAACAGAGTAGACAGCTTCTCCATGGAAAACACACAACTTGTCAATGAGCTTGTGGAAAATATCGACATAGGTGGAGTGGCACTCCTAAGAGCAGGAGCAAAAAATTTCAAATCTGTCACAGTGATATGTGATCCTAAGGACTACGATTGGATTACAGAGAGAATAGAAAACAATCAAGAAATAACCCTTAGAGAGAGGCTAATACTCGCCGTTAAAGCCTTTAAAACAACAGCCGCGTATGACACAATTATATCGACAGCTCTAAATACCCTCACACTATCGGATGTAAGCGCCATATCAGACTCAACTCAAGGAAACATACTTCAAACTCAAATAGGTCTGGAGGACAACGTAATATTTCTAAACCAGGTATTCACCCCGAGATACGGAGAAAATCCCCATCAGCACGCCTACGTATACTCGAAATACTCAAGTTTAGAACCGGTAAAACGACCCAATGAGTTTCTAGGGCTTCTTGGCTTTGAGCAACTTCAGGGGAAACAACTCTCCTATAACAACATATTAGACACCCAGGTAGCCGCCGAGCTTGCCGCCTCCCTCTCTAAAACCATACCAGGAAAACCTGCTGCTGTACTTCTAAAACACCAGATCCCCTGCGGGGTCGCCATAGGAGATACCCCTAAAGGCGCATTTAAGAAAGCCTTTGCCGGAGACCCTGTTTCCCCATTCGGAGGAATCTTCGCCTTCAACACGCGAGTAGATTCAGAGCTAGCAAAAGAATTAGTCAATTATTTCCTCGAAGTTCTTATAGCCCCGGCTATAGAGCCGGAGGCCCTTCAGATACTTTCCAAAAAGAAAAACCTAAGGATTCTAA
The DNA here is from genome assembly GCA_964596425.1 of uncultured Spirochaetales bacterium. Lineage (GTDB taxonomy): Bacteria > Spirochaetota > Spirochaetia > SZUA-6 > SZUA-6 > CAZQTC01. The sequence goes on from CAZQTC010000030.1 coordinate 22,377, forward strand.
TAGGGAATTTGCAAACACTTGCGACTCACTGGGATATAAAAAATGCAGGTCCAATAATCCTCATTCAAGAGGCGGATAAATTGGAAGAGCAAATTAAAGCTAACGTTGTTACAAAGCGAAAACCAACTGCCAGTGAAATGAAAGACTTGCTATTTGCCTATAACGTCTCTAGAATGATAAAATCCAACGGAATCGTTCTTGTTAATGAACTTGCAACTGTAGGAATAGGCTCCGGACAACCCAACAGAGTGGGGGCGCTGGAACTTGCCCTTCACTATCAAAGCAATATGGAAAATCCACCAAACAGTTTTGTAATGGCCTCGGATGGTTTCTTCCCCTTCTCCGACTCCGTAACTCTAGCGGCAAAAAACGGATGCACTGCTATTATCCAACCCGGGGGTTCGATACGCGATGACGAAAGCATAGAAGAGGCAAACAAATACAATATAGCAATGGTATTTACAGGAATAAGGCACTTTAAACATTAAATCGGTAGTTGACACCATACCTGTTTATCGTTATGTGTGTTAAAGGAGGACTACATTGAGAGTATTAGTAATCGGTTCGGGAGCGAGAGAACACGCAATTGCATGGAAGTTCTCCAAAAGCAAACGTCTTGCCGATCTCTTTATAGCACCCGGGAACGCAGGAACGGAAGAGATAGGTACAAACATTCCTGACACGGATCCAAAAAATTTCGAACAAATTTTACAAATCTGTAAACAGAACAGAATCAACACAGTATTTATAGGCCCAGAGGCCCCCCTAGCCGATGGACTCGTAGATTTTTTAACGGAAAATGGCATACCAACAATAGGAGCAACAAAAGAATCTGCGAAACTTGAAGCTAGCAAGAGTTTTGCCAAAGAGTTTATGGGAAGACACAACATACCAACTGCCGGAGCGCTTCAATTTGATGATTTCAACGAATTCAAAAGCTTCATTCTGGAATCAAAAGACCAGGCCAATAAAAAATATGTTATAAAAAAAAGCGGCCTCGCCGGAGGGAAAGGGGTCCTTGTTACAGAGAGTAGCGAGGAAGCTTTGGAATTCGGCAAAAACATTCTCCCCTCCGATACACTCTTACTGGAAGAATTTCTAGAGGGATACGAGGTGTCTCTCTTTGTCCTGCTGGACAAAAAGACCTATACTCTCCTTCCGACCTGTTCCGACTTTAAAAAGGCATATGAAAACGACGAGGGACCTAATACAGGAGGAATGGGTTCAATATGCCCTGTTCCGTTCGTTGATTCCAATCTTATCGGAACAATCGAGAATACAATTGTAAAACCTGTAATTGAGGGTATGGAAGAAGAGGGTCTCTTATACAGGGGAATTCTATACTTTGGGCTAATGATAACTAGAGAGGGACCCAAGGTGCTAGAGTTCAATGTTCGGCTTGGTGATCCAGAAACCCAGGTATTGCTTCCACTAATCCGTAATGACTTTGGCAACATCGCTGATGCTATTCTAAATGAAAAACTCACCCACCTTCAAATAGAGGTAAGCGACAAATCTGCCCTTGGGGTAGTTGTCGCAAGCGCTGGCTATCCCGGAAATTACAAAAAGGGAGTGATTGTAGAGCCTATACCTCAATTCCCAGAAGACAGGGTGTTGATTTTTCACTCCTCCACACGAAGAAATAACAAGGGACAAATAGTTACAGGTGGAGGGAGATGTTTCACCGTGGTGGGGTTAGGTAAAGATATAATAAATGCCGCCTCCATAGCTTACGATGCGGTAAAGAATGTAAGGTTCCAGGGCTCCTGGTATAGAGGCGATATAGGGAAAAAATTTTTCGCAGACTGAAATTTGCGAACTTAAAAACTAAAAAAAGAATGGTAACCAAGCTCCTATAAAAATCATACAGATGTAATTGAGGAGATACGGCATGAAAGAATCAATTGAGAGAGACATCCTCATTATAATAGGTTCGGAATCCGATCGAGGGCAAATTCAACCAGGAATAGACAAAGCAGAGGAATTGGGACTCTCATATACCGTAAAGGTCTACTCCGCCCACAGACAACTGGATGAGCTTCTAGACTACCTCGAGCACAATGCCAGATATTTCAGGGTAATAATTGCCGCCGCAGGTTTATCCGCCGCATTACCTGGAATCGTCGCTTCAAAAACCACCCTCCCGGTAATCGGAGTACCGCTTCTAGCCGGCTCCTTAAACGGAATAGATGCTCTTCTTTCCATCCTCCAGATGCCCAAGGGTATACCACTCGCCACAATGGGTATAGGAAAACAGGGAATTATTAACGCTGTTTTATTAGCCCAAAGAATTATTAATTTAACAAAGATCTGAAATTGTAAGATTAAATTAATTATTAATTCAAAGTTAGCTGCTGCCGTCTTATCTCGTACAAAAAAATTCCCGTGGCGACCGACACATTCAAAGAATCAATATGTCCCATGTTGGGGATAGAAAGTATCCTGTCGCATCTATTACGGACAAGCCTATGTAATCCCTCTCCCTCTCTCCCCATAACAATCGCACACCTTCCTTTAAGATCAACCCTAAACAGTTCCTCCCCGCTCATATCCGCTCCATAAACCCAGAAATTATTTTCCTTCAATTCCTCTATTGCATTGGGAATATTTTGAACAACAGATATACTTACATACACATCTGCTCCTGCAGAAATCCTGGAAACGGTAGGTGTATCCTTTACACTTCTTCTCGAGGGAATAACCACAAGATCCACTCCAAACTGATCGGCAGAACGCAGAATGGCACCCAGATTATGAGGATCAGTTATACCATCCAGTATAAGGACAAGAGCATCACTCTTTTGTTTAAGCAACTGAAGAGTAGTTCTAAAGGAGAGATTCTTTCTATCGCCAAGATCCTGAACAATCAGAATAACCCCTCTATGTTTCACGCTACCGCTAATCACATCTAACTCTCTATCCGAGGCTCTCTCCAATTTTACATCTCGGTTTTTGGCGAGTTCTATTAAAGTTCTGATCCTCGAATTATTCTTTGAATATTTTAATACTCCCCTAACATCTGTCCGCTTTAAAAGCTCCTCGATAGCGTGAAAACCGTAGAAGCACGTTTCCATACTAATCTTTATCGTAATCCTTTACCACGTCAATTTTGCCATCAAAGTTTGTGTCTTTCTCGTACTTCTTTATGTAGATTCCCTTGTACAGATATATCCATATATCAATCTTACCATCAAAGTTCGAGTCAATCTCTTCCCTAGCAAGAATACCATCATCATCGTAGTAATAGAAATCATCCATTTTACCGTCGTAATTATAATCCATCTCTTCGGTTTCCATCTTTCCATCCTTATTGTACTCAGCCTTGTAATCTACCTTCCCATCGTAGTTCCTATCCATCTCGATATATGTTATCTTTCCATCCTGCATGTTATACCACTGATCCGGTTTACCGTCATCGTTGGAATCGGTCGTATACATAAATTTTCTATCACCCGCCCAGAGACCAAACACAAAAATTACGGAAAAGACAGCAACAAATAAAAACCTGTACCTCATAGACTCCTCGCTCAAAAATTGATCTATATCTATACTTCATTAATCGACAGGAATGAGAATAAATTGCAGAAAAATTAACTCCTCTCTGCTCTGTTTTTAATCTCGTAATACTTTTCCAGAAGAAGGTTAACACTCTCGGACAGGCCTGCAAAGTGATCTTTTTCACGAAAACTCACCCGTACACCCTCTTCTCCATCAAGCACTCTACGTATATCACTTCTTACCCTAAACACTGGACCCGCTATTCTATTGGTGTAACGGATACCAATAACAGACATACTAACCATCAAAAACAGGTTATTCAACAGTATATAGGAGAGTATATTTCGTATCTCTTCCAATCTTTCAGGACTAAAAAGTTTGAAATAGAGCAATAGAAGTACCACATATACCATAAGAGTGCCAAGTATCGTAAAAAGCACAAGCGAAATTACCCTGTACTGAAAGGCTCTATCGATAACGTTTCGTTTTCTACGTCTCAAGCTTACCTTATAAACCTTTCCTTGCGGTTCTACTTTGCCACTGGTAGTCATACTGTTCTCCTATAGGTAATACTATTCGTACGTTAAGACTGTTTCGTTTCCTTTTAAAACCTCTATAACCGCACTAGACAGGGCCTCAAGTTCATTTTCCCCCGGGTAAACCATCACTCTACCGAGAAAGGATACCCTCTCTGTTATCTCCGAAACTACAAACTTAGAGTGCGCAAGACCCCCAGTTAAAACAACTGCGTCTATCTTCCCATTTACCACGGCAGCCAAAGAGGCAATCTCCCTCGATATCTGATAGCAAAGCGCTCGCATTACCTCCAAACACCTTTTCCCGTTTAGTCCGCTCGGATCATCGGGTAACCCCTTTTTATACCTCTCAATCGCCTCCTCAATCTCTCTGGCATTATTAGTACCCAGATACGCCACAACCCCACCTCTACCCGTTAATTTTTTTTGTAAACCCGAGGGATCGTGAGAATGTGAAAGTACGTACCTCATCCAATCACCTGCAGGAACCGTTCCTGCTCGTTCTATGGAAAAGGGACCATCTCCGTCCAAAGCATTATTTACATCCACAACTCTACCCCTCTCATGGATACCAATAGACGTACCACCACCCATATGTGCCACTATTAAATTACAATCACTATAGCTTTTCCCCAAATCCTTAGCTGCCTTCTTCGCAGTAGCCTTCTGATTCAATGCATGAAATATGGACTTCCTTGGAATTTCAGGGACCCCTGAATACCTGGCAAGGGGCGAAAGTTCATCAACAACTACAGGATCAACAATATAAGCCGACACACCAACGGATTTCGCAATTTCATCCGCTATTAACGCCCCAAGGTTAGATGCATGGCTACCATACTTTGCTGTTCTAAGATCATTTTTCATATCCTCATTCACACGATAAACCCCACCCTTTAAAGGTTTTAATAAACCACCTCTAGCAACCACGGCACTTAACTGTTCGATGGAAAATCCTTCTACCTCTTTTAAACTCTCAAAAATTGCTCTCTTTCTCAAATCCAATTGATCTGCAATATCTTTAAACCTAGAGAGAACCGCTGTATCATGTGTAAGGGATTTACGCCAGAGCTCTCCCTCTTCACTATAAATAGCAATTTTTGTCGAGGTAGAACCAGGATTGATCGCAAGAACTTTATACTTTGACAAAAACACCCCCTTTGCAAGGCTATCTCTTTTACTAGTTAAACGGTATTAATTAAAATAATAGAATTAATTCGGGAGCTTTTCAAGAAATTAATTAAGAGAGCTATCTACAAACCAAAAAAAAGGGCCTCCCCTCACAGGAGGCCCTGTAATCATACACCCATTATTCTTATTCAAATATCGGATAAAAATCCCAGGCATCCATAGTTATATCCACCTGACCATCCCCATCTGCCAGACTTATCGGCATAGAAGCAGAAAAATCACCAGGATCGATATTTCCGTCATTATTTACATCAACAGTGACTCTCACCCAATAATTCCCACCTGTACTGCTGGTATTATGATAATATAATCCCGATACCAAAAGGATCACATCACCATTGGGATCCGTTATCTCACTCGTTTTAAGTATCTCACTATTTACCACATCGAAATTATAATCAAGAATGTCAACCCAATAAGTGTAGGCTGTATCCGAATTTAACCTTAACGGATCATCATTAAGAGCCTCCAATATTAAATTCAAGGAATAGGGAGTACCATCAAGTTCTTCTTCTCCTACTAACAGAGGGAAATTCCTGGAAAAAGAAGCACCGTCAGTATAAGTAATATTCACCCAAAGTCTGTACCACCCAGGATATGCCGGATCTATTGCCGAATAATCTATATTGACATTACCGGCATCCACACCGTCAAAAACAGCACTCCCATCACTCACATAATTGTTGTTGCTATCTTTCACCTCCCAACTAACATCCGTAATTCTTCTTTCATCGCTATAGGGCCAAAAACTGTATGATACTGTTCCAGGGGTCGTCCCCAATGCAAAACAACCGTTAAAATAAAAATTTAGATTATCTGCTCCCTTACCAAGAAAAGCATTCCCGGAAATAGTAGACCAATCAAAATGATTTGGGAAGTAAAAGATATCCGTAAAATTTTCAGTATTCGGATCTTCCGAATCATTCCACTTGGCAAATGTTACAGGCTCATCACTAGGATCAGGTACCTGATTCCCGTTGTTATCCAACCACACTAAAACCTTATACTCACCATTGGGGATTCCCCAAAAATCCAGAAAAGCCTTGGGAATAGGATTTCCCTGCTCATCATACTGACTAAAGTCAATGGGTACATTTATATCCATGTGAAAATAATCAGGATCACCTGGATCCAAATTGGCACTCTCCACCCTACCATACACTCTGACATCCCAGTTAGCTAATTCTGGGCTAATATCCACATCCACCCGTATCTCATTACCCCCCGCGTTTTTACCGAAATCAGGATAAAACGCCTCCAGTATCTCGTCACACCCGGAGAGGACAAATATAAATGAAAATATAGCCAATATCCCTACTATTAAAATACTCTTACTCTTCATAACAACCTCCTTTACAGATACAACACAAGGTTGATAGAGGGTACAAGCTGTCGCAGCAGGGCATCAAATGCAAGCTCTCTCGTTTTTTCACTCACAAGCCCCTTAAGTACCCTACCCAAATCACTAAAACTGGGGAAAACAGCAGTACCGGAGAGATTTAAACCCCACCAGTTAAACTTTAAACCGGCACCTACACGGAGGTTAACTCCCCCTCCCCCGGCTTTAATATTATCCTCGGCCTGCTTATACAGGTATAGATAGTTAACACCAAGCTCCGTATAACCGATAAAAGGTCCCAGATTTAAATGAACCCCGGCATCGAACATATTGAGAAATCCAGGGCGTACATAACCAGTCCAATCCTGAATTATCCACGGTGGCAAAACGATGGAATCCCAGGTAGCATACCATATGTACCACCACTTATACCCAAAGTGAAACCCTGCTAACATGTTATCCTCTTCTTTACCAGGAACAGGTGTCACAGAGATTCCAAGCTCCCACTGTTCGCTAAACGCCGGTGCCGCTACAAGGAACATAACTATTCCTATCAGCAATACAATCAGTATTCTTTTCATGAAAGCAACCTCCTTAGTTTATGTTACAATGAATAATAAATAACTTTCTTAATAGTACTCAACAATAAATGTGCCTGACATAGAATAACAAAATATATTACCTATACAAAATTATATTACAATTTTCTTATTTTTCAAATCTTCTTTTCCAAAAACAACCACTAGTTACCGGTACCTCTCTTCCGCTTGCAAAAATGTAATTCTAAAGTGACTTCCATCCTCTAACTTTATGTATTCTATCTCTCCTCCATTTCTCTGCAATAATTCTCTTGTAAAGAAAAGCCCCAACCCACTCTCAGGCTTTCCTTTCAAGCCCCCTGGCCCAAATATATTTAGTAGCGTTTCATCCTCAAGCCCTCCTGCATTGTCTCTAATATCGACTATCACGCTACCATTCTCCCTTCGCCCACTTAATTTTATCCACTTTTCCTTCCGCTCCACTCCCCTAAAGGCTGCCACAGAGTTACGAACAAGATTTAACAAGGCCTGTTCAATCTCTCCTCGTCTTGCAAAAATTCTAACATCGGAATCAAAATCAACAGTAAAGTGAATTCCCTCTGTCCTATAGGTAACCCGTATCATCTTGTAGAGAAGTTTTAAATCATCCCTAAGGCTAATCAATCCCGCCTCTTCCCTCCCACCCAAGGCAAGTTTTTCGAGAACCGCAGAAGAGGATTCCAAACCAGTCTTAACATGATCTAACACTATTCTTAGTGCCCTATTCTTTTCTTGAATCTCTCTCACATCAAGCCCATACTCCGCAGAACTTTCTATTAACGCAAGAATATTTTTAAACTCATGCACCGCTCCGGCGGCAAGAATCCCCGCTGTAATCAATCGATCCTGAAGGAGAAGGGTATTCTCCGTCTGAATTAAGCGCGAATACACCTCGCCTGCCCTATCCATTTCCTCTGCAGCCCTAACGGGATATCCACTCATCCTACCTCTAAGGTAATCAGTTTCCACAACCAGGTAATAAAATCCTCCGAGCAACAAAATAGAACTTGCAAAAAAGATATACTTTACGGTAGTTGCAAAGCGAAAAACAGGAATCTCAAAGAGAGTGCTCATCACCCACACAAATCCAACAATTAAAAAGTAGAGAAATAAATACTCTCTTGTCTGATTAAAATAACGTATCAACAAGAAAAAAGGGAAAAGGGAGAGTCCGCCAAAAACAACGATAAAAAACAACTTGAACAGCAGGGTAGAATGATAGCCCAAAGAGATAAGAATAAAGTTTACAGCTACAAACGTGGCAAGTGCCCCTGTCCATAGGGTTATTCTCTTTATTCTCTGTATGTATTGAAGATATGTTCCAACGGACCAGAGAAACAGAAATGAAAAAGATACTCTCAAAGGGCAACTACTATAGAATACGGCTCTTAGAGTAAAGAAAATCAATAAAAGAAAAAACAAGAAGTGCTCTTTTTTTGCCCTGCTTTCCCTGAACCGTATTAATACAATAAGAATTAAAACAATCGAGAGGAGTAAAAAACCGAACTGTAAATTTTCCTTAAACCATTCCAAGATTTTTAGTGTCTTAACTCTGAAAGTTTTATCGGATTTGGAGAATTATTCTCTCCAACTAACTGGGAAAATTCTTTGAGCAATTCCCTCGCACGCGAGGAGAGCTTGGTAGGGGTTTGAATTACGAGTTTGATATACATATCCCCCCGCCTACTGTTACTATGTAAATATGGAATCCCTTCATTTTTCAATCGCAGCATCTTACCATTTTGAATTCCCGGGGGAATCTTTACCCTCGCTCTCTTCCCATCCAATGTTGGAACAAAAATTTCACCCCCCAACGTCGCTTGGGTTATGGAAATTGGAATTGCACAGTAGACATCGTATCCGTCCCGCTCAAAATACTCGTGTGGCTTTACATGAATATAAACATACAAATCCCCTGCCGGACCTCCGTTAGGTCCACTATCACCCTGACCAGGAATACTTATTCGTTTGCCATTTTCAATACCCGCAGGTATCTTTACCTTTAACTTTTTCTTTTTCCTGACAAGTCCTGTCCCCCCACACATCCTGCACGGATTCTCAATTATTTCACCCTCACCGTTACATGTGGGACACGTCGTGGCTATAGAGAAAAATCCGGAGCTTCGTCTTACCTGACCCGTTCCTCCACAGGTAGGGCATATCTTCCTCCCACTTCCAGACTCAGCCCCCGTCCCGTGACAGGATGGACAGGTTTCATTTCGGGTAAAAGATATTTCCACCTGAGTTCCAAAAACGGCATCCAAAAAGGGAATCTCAAGATCATAACGCAGATCCGCTCCTCTCGTAGCAGAAGAACGTGTAGAAGTAGAGCGTCTGCGTCTTCCCCCACCAAAAAAGGAATCAAAGAACCCCGTAAAATCACCAAAGATATCCTCAAAATCACGGAAAACACTGGAGTAATCCTGGAATCCCCCACCACCGCCACCGGTCATTCCCTCTACACCGGCAAAACCAAATTGATCGTAGGCCTGACGTTTTTTGTCGTCCGCCAGCACCTCGTATGCCTCGGTGGCTTCTTTAAACTTTTCCTCTGCTTCTTTATCTCCAGGATTTTTATCAGGATGGTATTTTATTGCTAATTTTCTATACGCTTTTTTTATTTCCTCTTTGGAGGCCCCTCTCGGGACCCCCAAAACCTCATAGTAATCTCTTTTAGCCATGCTTACTCTTTTAAGCCCATATTATATTTACATTATTTTTTCGTTTCATCATCATCAACAACTTCGTAATCCACATCCTCAACATTACCAGAAGCACCCTGGCCCGACGAACCCTCCGTAGTAGTGCTGGTGCCTCCACCACTACCTGCGGCACTGCCACTCGCTGCTCCTGTAGCACCGCTTGCGGCTTGAGCCTGAGCCCCCGCGTTCTTATAAACCTCCTCAGCCAACTTATACGAGGCCTGTTTTAACGCCTCCATCTTAGCTTTAATCTCATTCACATCCTTAGAATCCATAACCTTTCGCAGATCCTCTATTGCATCCTGAATTTTCTTCTTATCAGCCTCGGAAATTTTATTGCCAAACTCTTTCAGCGACTTCTCAGTTGAATATATCAGATTATCCGCTTCATTTCTTGTTTCTACCCTTTCACGTTCTTTCCTATCCTCCTCTGCATGGAGCTCAGCGTCCTTTATCATCCTCTGAATCTCTTCCTCGGAGAGACCGGAGGAAGACTCTATTCTTATCTTCTGCTCCTTACCCGTACCAAGATCCTTAGCAGAAACATGCACGATACCGTTGGCATCTATATCAAAGGTTACCTCAATCTGAGGAACACCCCTCGGAGCAGGCGGAATACCCACAAGATCAAACCTTCCGAGCGTTCTGTTCTGACTTGCAAGTTCTCTCTCACCCTGTAATACATGAATAGACACCGCAGTTTGATTGTCCGTAGCGGTAGAAAAGATCTGACTCTTCCTCGTCGGAATTGTGGTATTTCTCTCTATAAGTTTGGTAAACACTCCACCCAAAGTTTCAATTCCAAGGGAGAGCGGAGTAACATCAAGGAGAAGTACATCCTTAACATCACCACCAAGAATACCTCCCTGAATAGCAGCACCCATTGCCACTACTTCATCGGGATTTACCCCCTTGCTCGGTTCTTTTCCAAAAATCTCTTTCACCAGTTTCTGAACCGCCGGAATTCTTGTAGAACCACCTACAAGTATTACCTGATCAATGTCCGAAGCTTGAAGACCTGCGTCCTTTAATGCCTGGAAACATGGTTCTTTCGTCTTCTCAAGCAGATCACTTATCATCTGCTCAAACTTAGCCCTCGTTAAAGAGTAATTTAAATGTTTAGGTCCAGAAGCATCCGCCGTTATAAAGGGTAAGTTTATATCCGTTGCCTGAGTACTGGAAAGCTCAATCTTTGCCTTCTCAGCAGCCTCTTTTAACCTCTGAAGCGCCATTCTGTCCTGAGAAAGATCAATGCCATAGTCCTTCTTAAAACTATCAATTAACCAATCTATAATCCTCTGATCAAAATTATCCCCTCCAAGATGGGTATCACCATTGGTTGATTTTACTTCGAACACACCATCACCAAGTTCAAGAATCGAAATATCAAAGGTACCACCACCCAGATCATAAACCGCAATCTTTTCATCCTTACCATTTTTTCCAAGACCGTACGCTAGAGCAGCAGCCGTCGGTTCGTTAACAATTCGTTTTACATTAAGCCCCGCTATTCTTCCCGCGTCCTTTGTTGCCTGCCTCTGAGAGTCATTGAAATACGCAGGTACCGTTATAACCGCATCGGTAACGGTTTCTCCCAGATAATCCTCTGCTGTCTTTTTCATCTTCTGCAGGATTGCGGCGGAAATTTCAGGAGGAGAATAAAGTTTTCCCATCACCTCGACCCTAACATCATTTCCCGCATCGACGATCTTATAAGGAACCATTTTTATCTCTTCCGGTACCTCATTGTACCTTCTTCCCATGAATCGTTTGATTGAATATATAGTGTTTTCAGGATTTGTTATCATCTGGTTTTTCGCCGGCTGACCGACAAGTCTCTCTCCCTTTGCGGTAAATGCCACAATAGAAGGAGTAGTTCTCTGTCCCTCTGAGTTCTGAATAACTACAGGTTCTCCTCCCTCCATAACGGCAACACACGAGTTTGTTGTTCCCAGATCAATTCCTATTATTTTGCTCATCTTCCAACTCCTTAATTAGACTTATTGTTTTCTTCATCACCCTCGCTATTTTCCAAAACAGCTACAGGTTTTGATACTTTGACCCTTGCGGGCCTAAGCAATCTATCGTGTAACATATAACCCTTCTGATAATCCTCTAAAACGACAGATTTGTCATACTTATCACTCTCCTCCATAGCTATAGCCTCATGACGTTCCGGATCGAAAGTCTCGCCTATGGAGGAAAAACGCTTCAAACCCCACCGCTTTTCAAGCATGCTGGTCATTCGCTTTTCAATCATACTCACACCCTCGAAGAATGAATTAAAATCCTTCGAGTTCTCTGCGGATTGAATAGCCCGTTCAAAATCATCAATAATGCCTGTGAGATCAAGCAGTAACTTAGAATTAGCATATTTAATTGCGTCCTCTTTCTCTCTAAACATCCTCTTTCTAAAATTCTCAAAATCGGCTTGTTTCCTGAGAAGCTGATCCTTAAGAGTTCTATTTTCTTCCTCTAGCTCCTCGATTCTCTTTTTATACTTTTCAAGTGTATCATCTTTACCTTTTAGTTCTTCGGCTTTTATTTCTTCTTTTTTTTCTTGAGTATCTTTCTCATTTATATTGTTACCTTTTAAACTTTCTACTTTCTCTTCCTGAGCACTCTCTTCTATTCTTTTACTCTCAATTCGCTCTTCAACATCGTGAGAAAAATTCCTCTCCTTTTTTCCCTTTTCCCTCTTTGCGGACATCATCACCACCTGTCAGATTATTTGTTTCTCTTTTGCCAATAAGATAATAAGCACATTTAGTAGCCGTCAAGTTTTTTTGAATAAAAGGTAACTTTCACGTATATATATTGTTTTATAATTAGTATATATTTCCAAGTCGTTTCTAGATCACGAAAAAGAGACCCATAAGCCCCAGATAGACAATATATAGAGAGAGAAGAACAAATCCCTTCCATCGCTGGAGTTTATATCCAAGACGCATAAGCAAAAGCATAGCAGATACAGTAACAATCATGGCGGGGAAAGCAAAGTATATAATTTTCCTCGCTACGGTAATGGGATTCACAAGTGCGGCAGTACCGACAATCCATAGAATATTTAAAATATCCGCTCCGATAATATCCCCTACAGCAAGATCACCGTAACCACGCCGTGCAGACACAACACATGTAGCTATCTCCGGGAGCGAGGTTCCTATTGCAATCATGGTAAGACCTATAACAGCCTCCGAGACTCCTATGTAACGAGCAATAAAGACAGAGGAATCAATCAAAAACTCGCTTGCAACAAGAACCCCGGCCACTCCACCGGCAAATCTTAAAAACTGAACCCACATAGGACCCGGTTTTATATGCTCCTTTACCTCTTCCTCTACCTCTTTCTCGCTCTTCAGAGCCAGCGCGTTTCTCCGCCGCTTTTCAGAAATAACCACAACCACCAGATAGCCAACCAACACACTAATAAGGATTCCACCCTCCAGTCTAGAGATAGTACCACTCAGACTCATAAAAAAAGCAAGAAGGTCTATACCGATCAGGAAAAAACCGGCACTTTTCAGAACACGTGAGTGAATCTTTATAGCAACCGGTGCTACAATAACTCCAAGGGCAAGGGCAAGGGCATCGTCTGCTATGACGGATCCAAGGGCATTTCCCAGAGCTATCTCTGGTTTCCCCCTTAAAGAGGATAGAACAGACACTGTAAACTCCGGGGCGGTAGTCGCAAGACTTACAAGAACAATACCTATTATTATTTTGGGAACCTTCAGGTTGTAGGCAATTCCCACAGAACCATCAACCAGATAATTTGCACTCCTGGTAAGCACAATAAAACTCAAAAGCGCAACTACGACATTGGCGAATATGTTGGAAGGAATAATTCCCATAATAATTATTCCTTCCTGAACTCAAGGATTTCACTCCTCTTATCCTCATACCCTTTCCTACCAAGGAGACCATAGGTAAACTGCTTACCTGCCTCAACCCCCGGCTGATCAAGAGGATTTATATAGAACATTTCACCGGCCATGAGAGTAGCTACCTCCATAAGGTAGAAAAACTCGCCAATATGGGATTCGTCGACCACAGGAAAGGTAATGGAGGTAACTGGCCGCCCCTCTTTAGCCAGAGCCACCTCTGTGGCTAATTCCTCCGCAGCAAACAATTCATTTATCGTATGCCCACCGAGATAACCCAGAGCATCTTCATTTTCATACATAGAGGGAATTTCAACCTCACTTCTAAATTTTTCTACTCTCAAAAATGTGTATATCTTATCATCCGGGCCCTCCTTGTATAGTTGAACCTGCGAATGCTGATCCGTCACACCCAGAGCTTTGACAGGCGTAGGGCCGACAGAGACCTTAACCCCATCCAGATCAAACTTTTTCCCCAGGCTTTCAGCCCACAACTGTCTATACCAATCCGCAAGACCCAACAACCTGTCCGAATAGGCAAACATAACAGATATCTTCCTTCCCTCAAGGTATCCCGCATGATGAAAAGCAGCCATAAGGTAGGCTGGATTTTCCAATACCTCCTCCGACTTTAATCTCTCATCCATCAGAGCTGCCCCCCTCAAGAGGGCCTTCACATTAATCCCCAACAGGGCAGCAGGTACCAAACCTACAGGGGTTAGTACAGAAAACCTTCCTCCAACCCCGTCCGGAACAACAAAACTTTTATACCCCTCGGAATCCGCAATTTTCCTCAACGTTCCCCTCTTAGCATCCGTAGTGACAATTATCCTCTCCTTTGCCTCCTTGCTCCCCAATGTCTTCTCCAACCACTCTTTAAAAACCAAAAAGGATGTCATTGTTTCGGCGGTTGATCCGGACTTCGTAATCACATTAATAAGAGTCTCGGATGGATCCAGTTTCGTCAGAAAGTAGTGGACCCTCTCTGGATCGATATTATCAAGTACATATAGATAAGGGGATTCTTCATCTCTCTGATACGGAGTCCTCACCGCGCTATTAAGGGAAATCAAGCCCAGTGCAGAACCCCCAATGCCTAAAACTACAAGATTTTTAAAGTTCCCTCTCTTGCTATCGGCAAAATCGAGTATCTCTCCCACATCCTCGTAGGGAAGATTGTAGAAGGGAAGCTCCCCCGACTCTCTTTTTTCCAAGAATCTCTTATGGGCTTTTTTAACAAAAGAACCGTAAGATTTAATAACCTCTTCCTCAATTGTTCTAAACATCAAAGAATAATCTATTTTCAAAGACATAGAGACCTCCTCCTTAGTTAAAAATAATAAAACAAACAAAAGGGGTCAGAGATTTATCCGTGAACTAACCCCATGTATTATCCTTCCAAGAAGGGGAACCTTTATACTAATAGCTCCCTCTGGACAACTCTCCTGGCAACAGTAACATCGAATACAGAGAGAATAATCATAATGAGGGACAGTCCCCTTTCGGCCTTTTCTCTCCTGTGATAGGGCTTTGGGTTTAACTGGACATACACTTACACATATCCCACACCCAGTACACTTTCTGGAATCTATTACAGGTTTCGGAATCACACTATTCCTCGCAAACCTATAAGTCGAAGAGAGCTCATTGGAGCCCCTCGTCTCTGGAGGAAGTTTAAAAGTGTAACCGGTAAACTCGGAAAGAGGATCGCCGAGTATTTCGATTTTATTAAGATCAATCTCACCAAATCCGAAATCTTTGGCCTCTCTAAGCAGGGGTACCTCCTCCGGTTTCATTCCCATTATACGAGAGGCCACAGCATCTATAGCTACGGCATCATCCGAAAACATTAAAAGACCCGTCTTTACCGGATTCCCATTCCTTGGGCCGTTTCCCTCCATTGAGTAGACAGCATCCATAACGATTAGATTCCCGTTTACCACACTTTTTATCGCGATATTTAGATCAACTATCATCCTTGCAAAGAGTACCGGATCGGAAAGCTGAACATGTAATTCCGGTTTTAATACCCCGGGGATAACGCCAAAGAGATTTTTTAATGCACCGGTAATTATCATAAGCCCATGGGTCTTAAGCTTTGGCATATTCACAATAGCGTTTGTTCTAACAACATCCTCCGCTATGGTAAATCTTTTCATCTGTATTGCCCCGGGAACTTCAAGATCGACACCATGTCTAAAAGGCACATACCCAATCCCGAGTTCTTCGGCTATCTTTTTTATCCCATTAGCCTTTGCAGCAATACGACCGATCCCCACAATAGAAGAATCCCCATATACAGGTGTATAATTTGACTCTACAAGGTGCTTTGCAACCGCGTAAAAAACGGATGGATGGGTGGTAGAGGCTTTCTCTGGAGGATCCGGGGCAAGGAGATTCGGTTTTATAAGCACCTCGGTTTCCTTGTTCTTACTCTCTTCAGGTAAGCGGGGAAGGAATTTTTCTATCCCCCCAAGCAACTCTATACCACGTTTGACAGTAGAATAAACCTCTTCACGATTGTAAGATTCACATCTTAAAAGAACTACACGCGGCATAACACTTCCTTAAAACAGTTGACAAATATCAAGAAAATACCCCCGACAACCATTCACTCCAGCTTCTCTTTTATATCTTTTAACATCCTCTCCATCTCATCCATTCGTTTAACGAGACTGTTCATTCTCCATTCGAGAGAGGATAACACCCAAAACTCGAAATGATTTATCTTGGCTTCGTTATTTAGAAAGTAAGCAATTTTTAGCGAAACAAGTAAGATCCCCACTTCAATGGAAACGAGACGAGGAAACCCCTCATAAATCACCGCTACAACAAAAGCCGCTATAACAAAAAGCATAAAGAGAACATTGGCGGTTTTTTCACCTCTCGTGGGTTTTCCTCCGATTCTGCCTACGACTTTTCTTATTCTCTCTTTTTCCCTAAGGAACTCTCTTATCTCTTCATCGTCCATTCTAAAATCATCATCTCTATCCAAAACTTACTCCTCAAACAGATCAATAATCTTCGAAGCCTTTACAAAGAGCATAGGTGGAAGGTGATCAAATCTTTCAAGTTCTTTAGTGAAAAACAGCCTATCCAGAGAAAATATCTTGGCAATTCCCTCTCTCTTCTCTCCGGGCATTCCCATTAGTATCAATACCGCATCGCTGGAAAACTCCCGGATACTCTCATGAATTGGTTTTTCATCCTCCGGAATAATCAGTATCTCTCCCTTCAATCTAGCACGTTGTAAAAGCGTTTCCATTTCTTCCTGAGCGACCCTCTCTTCCTCGTCACCCTTTAGCTTTCTTATGAGACGGATTACCTTCGAACCCTTCCCTGTTCTTTCATCACTCACACTTATGATATAGGAGAGAAGAGCCATTAAGTTTCCATTTTCCTCTCCCTTCCACCATACATCTATCCTATCAACCCGCTCTATATCTTCTCCCACCACTTTAACACTGTAACCGGTTCCATGCTTATATAAAAGAACGTTAATCTCGGCTCGAATCATTCTCTCAATAATCTCGATATAATTCAACCTGTTATCAATCGGAAAGAGTGCTGTATTAACGTGAAGCCCCCCGGGGAGCGCACTCTGCACTACCGAAAGAATGGCCTCGCTGTAATTATCATTCATAACCTCTATAATCCTGTAATCAAGGGGAAGATCAAGCTTTACATCATCTGTTTTCTCAGGCTTAAGAAGATTATACATTATAAGGCCCTGATAGTCAGCTATCCGATTTCCCATTTCCACAGTGGAGGCAACCTCCTCCGGCTTATCAACAAATCCAAACACGGAAACAATCGGACGCCAATTTTTCGTCCCCTGTACTATAATTTTCATCTGCTTAAAGGCGTGAGTTAGAGCACTAAAAACAACTCCCCACCATACCCCCTCCAGCCTATTATGAGATTTGTACTTAAGGAGTAACACGAAGATAAGGGTTTGAGATATAAAAACGACTATACCTACCCATACGTTAAACAGAGCTATGATTATCATACAGAGCAAAAACCCATAGAGCGAAATAGCCCAGTGGCCATGAGATGTAGGTCTGAAACTGGGATTACCACTTATGCGCTCAAGAAACGCGGCAAAGTTGACCCACCCGTAGACAATCAAAAAAAGGATACCGACAACGGTAGAGGCATGGGTTACATCCCCGGACCATATAATCGGTAGAATAACCAATAATGCAAAGAGAGTAGCAAGTCTGGGTTCCTTTCCGTTCCTCGTAAAATCCCTCTCCAGAAAGTAGAAGAGCTTCGGAAGAATTTTATCACGTGCAAGTGCCTGTGCCGTTCTGGGAGCCGTCATAAAATACGAAAGAGCCGAGGAACTTGTAGCAACAAGTATCCCGGTTAATAGCAAATATGGAATAACAGGAATTTTCGCAAATATGTTAACCACAGAGGGAACCTGCCCATCGGGGGAAACCCGCAAAAAATCAGGGTTTATCAGGGAATAGACAAATGTTACCGAAAGATATACCAAAAAAGTTACCAGTATAGATAAAAATGTCCCCTTCGACAGAGAGCGCCTAGGATTTGCCAGGTTACCACTCATACCAACCCCGGCATCTATACCGGTAACTGCAGGGAAAAATGCCGTAAAGGCTGCCCAGAACCCCATAACACCGCTGATACCTTCCCAGTTTATACTACCGGAAAATATCCTAACTCCTGGAATCTTAATAAAGGGTGTAATCAGTATGGAAACTACGGATAGGATAAGAATAATAAATATAAACATCTGTATTTTGACAATAAAATTTGCTCCTATTATACCAAATACAAAGGCTATCAAGGCCACTACAGTAGCTATCAACTGTTTCTGGGTAAGCACATCGTAACCGGCAAGGAAGTGGTTAAAAAACGGAATATGCAAGAGTATCCCCTGAAGGGGTTGTGCAAAACCGATAGAGTAAAAACCGATAGAGGCGGACTGGGCGAGAAAGAGTTGAATACCGATGGATCCCCCGAACGCCCTTCCCAACGAACGCCTTGAAACGGCATACATTCCCCCAGCTCCCACCCTTTCTATATTAGTAACACAGTCAGAGATTGAAAAAGCGGTGGCAATTGTTACGGTATTAGAAATAACTATTATCAAAGCCATTCTCCATAAACCCATCGCTCCGGTTAGCATGGGAAGAATAAGAAACAGAACAGCTCCCAGAATAGCCTCGAAGGAGGGAACAAACACCCCCGAAAAAGTACCAAACAATTTATTTTTCCTAACCGTCTCAGTCACACCAAACCTCGTAAATCAAACTCAATAAAAAAACACAATAAAAATCCTTAACAAATCCCAAACCCACCCTCGTGTTCAATTGACATTGTTACTGATTTTCAAAATACTAATACCATGAAGGAAAAGGATTTACAAGCAGAAAAACTCCTATCCAAAGGAGTCCCGCAAAAACTAATAAACAGGTACACCTGGATAAAAAAACACTCTGCCTCCGATGAGTCCAAGGGTCTTGCCATAGAGATAAAAGCCATAGACAGAAAGGGACTAATAGCCGACATAGCAAGTCTTATATCCTCATTAAATGGAAACCTATCCTTCGTTCAATCATGGATCGAATACAACGGTGAAACACACGTACTGATCCAAATTGATAACCTAACCGAAAGTCAAAAATTAATCGAGAAACTAAAAACTATAGACTCAATAAAATATGTAAAACCCCGCCCCACCTACAGTAAAACCTACGGTAAGAGGGTAATAATAATGGGTGGAGGAGCTCAGGTAGCTCAGGTAGCAGCAGGGGCGATAGCGGAAGCTGACAGACACAACATACGGGGTGAGAGAATATCTGTAGACACAATCGCCATAGTCGGCGAAGAAGAATTGGCAGGAGCGGTAAGAGCCGTTGGAAGACTCCATAGGGCGGCTATACTTGTACTTGCCGGAGCCTTAATGGGAGGAGAAATAAGTAGAGCCGTTATCGAACTTAAAGAAGACTATGGGATCCCTGTAATGTCGTTAAAAATGGCAGGTTCTGTAAATAAAGTTTCTGATATCGTCGTATCAGATCCCTTGGAAGCCGGTGTAATGGCTGTTATGCTAATAAGTAATGTAGGAAAGTTTAATCTGCTAAAAGTCCACGGAAGAGAATTTTAAAAAATCCCTCCCAAACGGAATGTTAATCTCCCTCTTCAGCTATAAAATCTTCTATATATTCCGAAATATCCTCGTAATTGATCTCTTCTTTCTTAATCTTTTGCCTATACAGATCCATATCCGCATCAAGTAGTAAATCGTCAACGTTCTCCGGGCCGGCAGAGTGCAGCCCTATGCTAACAGTAAATGGTAGAACCTCACCACTCTTGTTGTACCTTTCAATTTTAGTTAAGATTCTCTGCTTTACCTTCTCCGCTTTTTTCTCCGGGGTGTTGGGCATCAGAACAACAAATTCGTCTCCACCGTACCTTGCTATGACATCCACCTTCCTTACACTCTGCCGCAGTATCTTCGCAAAATTTTTAAGAACTATATCACCTGC
This sequence comes from uncultured Spirochaetales bacterium, assembly GCA_964596425.1. GTDB lineage: Bacteria > Spirochaetota > Spirochaetia > SZUA-6 > SZUA-6 > CAZQTC01. The sequence continues at coordinate 42,626 of CAZQTC010000030.1, forward strand.
GGAATGACCAAACTGATCATTAATATCCTTGAAATCATTAATATCAATCATCAAAAGAGAAACCTCACCCCCATATCTCTTGCAACGAGCGGCCTCCCTATTAAACACCCTTTCGAAAACCCTTCTATTACCTATTCTAGTAAGAGGATCAATTGTAGCCATTCTCTTTAGAGCTCTGTAATAGTAAACTCTTCCTATCGCAATGGCAGTAAAATCCGCAATCGTTCTAAGAATATTTAGCTCATAGGGGGTAAAATTATTGCCGTTCAGTTTATTGACAAGCTCTATCACCCCAAAAACAGTGTTTTCCGTTTTAAGAGGAACTCCTATTATCGATTTTGTTTCAAAACCCGTTAACTTATCAAAGTAATCATTGAATCTGCTATCCTTTTTAACATCCTCTATAATAACGGATTGTCCGCTCTCTGCAATCCAATTGGCAATTCCTCTACCCTTAGGAACTCTCTTTCCCTTCAATTTATCAGCACTAACACCCACCACTATCTTAAAGTAGAGTTGCCCCGTTCGTTTATCTTTAAGAAGCAAAGACCAATTTAAAGGGGCAAAAATTGCCCCTATTTTATCCATAACATAGTACATTATCTCTTTTATGCTCTTCGCCGAGGCTATGTCTTTAACCAGATCGGAGAAAAAATTTAGTTTTGCAACCTCATCAATAGTATTTTCCTGTTTAATTTTTTCCTCCCACTAAAGGTACCTAACTTATTATATTAGTAAGGGTATCAATATTAATCCCCAAATATTCAGCCACTTTGCTCCCTGGCCCGGAGGCTCCGAATCGATCTATCGAAATAATGTCCTCGTGTCTCTCCACAAACCTATCCCAGCCGAAGGAAACACCTGCCTCTATTACTATTTTTCGGGAATTTTGGGGTAATATATTATCAAAATATTCCTTATCCTGCATTAAAAACAATTCTGGGGAAATCATCGAAACAACCCTAACCCTCTTCTCAGTCACCCGTTTTACAACCTCTACAGCAAGAGAGACCTCAGAGCCTGTTGCAATAATTACCACCTCTGGTTCTCCATCTGGCTCATAGACAATATAAGCCCCTTTCTTAATATTCTCCAACCAGTTCTTATCATACTTCTCATAAACTCTTAGCCCCTGTCTGGAAAGTGCCAGAGCAACAGGTCCATCTTCCCTTTCCATTGCATACAACCATGCCGCCCCTGTTTCTTCCGCATCTCCCGGTCTCAATGTAATTAGATTAGGGATAGTCCTTAGAGCAGCCAAATGCTCCACAGGTTGATGGGTAGGTCCATCCTCCCCAACAAAGATAGAATCATGAGTAAAAACATACACAACCGGGAGCTTCATCATACTGGCCAATCTAATTGTAGGTCGCATATAATCGGAAAACACAAGGAAGGTAGCACAGAAGGGTTTAAAGCCACCGTGGAGCGCAATACCATTTGTAATAGCTCCCATGGCGTGCTCTCTCACCCCAAAATGCAGGTTCCGACCTACTCTATTCTCAGCTGTAAAATCCCCCATGCCCTCCAAAACCGTCTTATTCGAGGGACCAAGATCCGCGGAGCCTCCAACAAGGTTGGGAACTGCTTTAGCAACTGCGTTTAACACTTTTCCACCGGCAACACGGGTTGCTATCTTATCTCCTATATCAAACTTAGGGAGTTCTATCCCAGAGAGGTCTACCTTCCCGGAAAAATAACTCTTCCACTCCTCATAGAGATCTGGATTTTCTCTCCTCCACTCCTCAAAGGTTTCATTCCATTCCTCATGAGTTCTCTTCCACTCTTCTCTCTTTTCTGCAAAGTAATCAAGAGCCTCCCTCGCCACATAGAAACTGGCATCTTCTGGTACACCAAGAGCCTTTTTTACAGCTCTTACCTCTTCCTCGCCAAGAGGGGCACCATGAGATTTGGGATTTCCCTCCAGATTAGGAGAGCCCTTTGCAATAACCGATTTTAAAAGGATAATTGAGGGCCTCTTGGTGTCAGATTTGGCCTGTTCTACCAACCTCACTATTCCATCAAAATCATAGGCATCACCGGAGAGCGTTTGCCAACCGTATGCCTCAAACCTTTTTAATACATCCTCACTAAAAGCAATATCTGTAGCTCCCTCTATCGTTACTCTATTGGAATCGTAAAATACAATAAGTTTTCCCAAACCAAGATGACCCGCTAGAGAGGCTGCTTCCGCACTAACCCCCTCCATCAAATCCCCATCTCCGGCCAGTACGTACGTATAATGATCTATAATCTTATGTTTCTCTGTATTAAACTTAGCGGCAAGCATACTCTCCGCAATAGCCATACCAACCGCGTTACCAAACCCCTGCCCTAGAGGGCCTGTTGTGGTTTCCAACCCCTCAGTTACTCCATACTCAGGATGCCCGGGAGTTTTTGAACCAAGCTGTCTAAACTCTTTAATATCATCAAGAGAGAGATTATACCCGGACATATAGAGGAGAGCGTACTGAAGCATGACACCATGTCCTGCAGAGAGAATAAATCTATCTCTATCAATCCATTTCGGGTCTGCAGGATCATGTTTTAGGAGTTCCGCATATATTAATGAGCCCAACTCCGCACATCCCATCGGCAATCCCGGATGCCCAGAGTTTGCCTTCTGTATAGCATCTATCGTAAGGGTTCTAACCGAAAGCGCTATTGATTCAAGAGCTTTTTTGTTCATAACTTCCTCCATGTTACTTTAATTTTTTCTTCAATATCAATAATGACATAGTATCCCTCTTTAAGGGGGCCAGGATTGACACAAATACATTTTCCCAAGAGCTCTTCACCCCTGGATTCATGGATATGCCCACAGAGACATAGATCGATATCACGCTCTTCGATAAAATTTCTTACCACCCTCGAACCGGCATGAAACCCAATGAAACTCCTATCCAGTTTTGTGCCTTTAGGAGGGGCATGGGATACAAGTACCTTCTTCTTTGCCTCTAAAATTTTCCTGTACCCGCTATTCAAAAGCTCAACCATCTCGGAATCGGATAACTCATTTGGAGTAGAAAATGGGGTTTTGTTACTCCCCCCCACTCCCATAAAACCTACATCTCCGACAACGACACCATCTCCATTTAAATTTATCCCGATATTTCTCAGACAATCTAAAACCTCAGGTCTATCCATATTACCCGGAACAGCCAGGGTAGTTGCCCTATACTCAGCTCCTACGCTAAGAAAGGGAGATACTACCTCCTCACATTCCTCATAACCTCCCAAATGGGTAATATCCCCCGAAATAAGTAACACATCGTAAACCTCGATATTGCGGAGTAGCTCTACAACCCTACCGTACTTTCCATGAATATCGGATACACATAAAAGACGCATCTTCCAAATTCTTTTATTTTTTCTTTTTCTTTTTCTTCCGTTTAGGCGGTCTTCTCTCCCGAATTACGGGCATCCTGACTACATTATCCTTTTTACTCCCAGAACCAGCCGCACCCTGGACAGAACCTTGAGAGGTAGTTTCACCCCCGGAATTGGCACTCTCACGCGCCCCTACTCCCTTAGCCGTAGCCGCCATTTGAATAACATTGGTGCGTTTTCCGTATTTAAGGGCCTCCTTCTTTGCTCTACGCTTATCAAGGGCGCGTTGCCAGCCAAGAACAATCGGAGAAGCAATAAAGATAGAAGAATAGGTACCAACAACAATACCAACTATGAGATTTAACGCAAAGAGTTTGATAGAACCGGTGCCAAATATATAGATAGCCAAAACGGCAAGCAACGTTGTCAAAGATGTCATTATCGTTCGACTTAGAGATTGGGTAATACTGGTATTGATAATATCTTCGAGATCACTGTCGCGCATTAGTCGAACGTTCTCTCTTATCCTGTCAAAGATAACTATCGTATCGTTCAACGAGTAACCAATAATGGTTAAAACCGCCGCTATTGTCCCACTGGTAACCTCCAATCTAAACGTACCGATTACCCCAAGCATAACGGAAACATCATGAACAAGAGCCAGAATAGCGGCAACCGCATATATCATCTTAAATCGGAAACTCACATAGATAAGAATCAGTACAAGTGCCACAGCAATAAGAGAAACGGCCTGCGAGGCAAGGTCTTTAGAAAATCTCGGACCAACAAAATCGGTCATTTTAACAATAACTTTATCCCTGCCATACTTAGCACTTAACAGATCGTAAATCTTATTCTCCGTATCCGTTCTAAACTTTGCATTGTGGCCCTTTATCTCTACCCTGATTATAAACTCCTGATTCCTGGGGTTACCAACCCGTTGGAGGCTATACTTTCCAAGAGAGCTCAAAACATTTCGGATTTCTGCAATATCAACAAATATCTCCCTCTCACTTAGCAAAACCCTATTAACAACCGCTGTTTTTTTGGTGATATCAACTGTATGATCCAAAGAGATAAGGGCACTCGTAGGAGTATCCGGAGGTGCTATACTTTCTATCTTAATTCCCTCTATTCGCTTAAGAGCGTTTATAAGCTCGCCCAAGGTTTTATACTGCTTAAAAGAATAGCTAAAACTCTCCCGTTTATCATTCCTTATCAGGATTAAATCCAAACGTCCCTGTGCCTGACCTATCGTTTCTCCCTTGGCAATACGGACAGAGGCCTTCCCCGGTCCAGTATAAGTGATTTTAAACGCAACAGGAACAATCTGCACCTGCTCCACCAATCCGCCCTTAAAATCTATTCCGAGATTAAACCCCCCATTTACAATCAGTCCGATATAACCCGCCGTGATAACAAGAAGGGACATTGTAATCATAATATATCGAATCTTTGTGAACCTGATTACCTTTCTCATATAGGTGTCCTCCAACTTATGCTGATACCTTTTCTCTTCACTACATCGGTAAAGAAGTCAAATATTAACCTGGAGACAAACAGGGCGGTGAACATAGACGAGACAATTCCTACAGCGAGAGTAACCGCAAAACCCTGAATCGGACCCTTTGCCAATTGGGTTAAGGCTATTGCCGCAATAAAGGTAGTAATATTAGCATCCATAATGGTCCAAAAGGCCTTGGCAAACCCCGCTTTAATAGCAGCCTGTCTCTGTTTCCCTATTCTGTACTCCTCCTTTATCCTTTCAAAAACAATCACATTAGCATCCACAGCCATACCTACCGTAAGAATTACACCCGCAATACTGGTCAAGGTCAGCGTAAAATTAAACACAGAGAGTATCGAAACCATAAAGTACAGGTTTAATATAAGGGCAAAATCCGCAATAAGACCCGCACCAAGATAGTAAACAGCCATAAACACTATAACAAGCAAGAATCCTACAAAGATAGCCCTTAAACCTTCTTTAATAGCATCTTCACCCAGTGAGGCACCAATTGCAGTAGAATTGATAATAACGAGAGGCACCGGCAAAGCACCTGTTCTCAATACAAGAGCTAAATCCTTTGCCTCATCAAGTGTAAACCCCGTTACCCTTACAGCATCCCGTATCGGCTCTGCTATTCTTGCCTGTGCTCTAACCTTATCATCAAGCACAACTGCTAAGGTCTTGTTTACATTCTCACTTGTAAATTTGTAAAAGATATCTCCCCCCTCCCCGGTGAGAAAGAAATTTACAACAGGTTGATTGGTAAGAGGATCCCTACTAACACGTGCATCCCTTATGTACTTCCCATCAAGAGCAGCCTCTTTCTTTACAACGGTATAACCCTTGGTTTCAAGAACGCCGAATGCATCCTTTTTAACAACCTTTAAAAGCACATCGCCCTTTGGCAAAATCGAGGGATCTTTCAAATGTCCCTCTGCATCCAAAAAATCATTGGGATGTTTCGCATAGTACTCTCTGAATTTTTTAAGACCCTCATCATCTACAAGTCTAAAATCAAGTTTACCCTTTCCAAGGATAAACTTATTCATTCTATCTCTATCAGCGGCACCGGGAAGCTCTACCACTATTCTGTCAGCTCCCTCACGCCGTATCTGCGGCTCCGTAACACCAAATTGATCTATACGGTTGTTTAGAATTTCAAGAGCCCTCTTTATCACATCCTCTTTCTCAGCCGCGGTTAGAGGCTTACCCTGAGCCTTTTCCAAAGCCTTTATATCTGCCTGAATAACAACATACATTCCACCTTTTAAATCGAGGCCCAACTGAAGGGTTCTATCACGCAGCTGCTTTATCTCTTGAATTTCCTTTCTGTAGTGATCCTCCAGAGCAACATAGATGTCCTGTTTGCTGGCGTAACTACTTAAGACATCCTCCACCGTCCACTCTTTAGGGTAGGGTTTCTTCTCTATCTTGTAGCGTTCCTTTGCCCTCGCTATCAAAAACGAGTACTCCTGAGGAAAAGGATCTTTAAGATTCATTGAAAGAAGCTTTTTTAAGGCCTCATTCGCCTTCCGTTCCGCATACAACTTTATCTGCTCCGCAGAACCCGTTGCTATCTCTTTTTTTTCTTGAGGAATCCATAGATACCACTTTATGGTAGGATACAGAAACCAATACGCTATTCCTAATAGAATAAGAATAATAAGAAGTCTCATTCGTTTACTCATTTAGGCCTCTCCACATTGAAATATGATATTAAAGAGTATGAATCCCTATACGAATTGGGTTACAATTCTCACTCTTTGGCTTTTTATTCTTTATTTTCCTTAACTGCTGGCTCTTCCTTTCTCTCAATCACAGAGGAAACAGCACTCTTGTTAAACTCTATCTTTGTATTATCATCCACCTTTATCGTTACAGTTTTATCCTTTACCGCAGTAATAGTCCCACGAATTCCACCAATAGTAGATACCTTATCCCCCTTTCTCAAAGAGGCGAGCATCTTCTGAGTTTCTTTCTGCTTCTTATTCTGCGGTCTGATTACGAGGAAATAAAAGATAAGAATAATCAAACCAAAGGTGATTAACATTGTAACCATTTGACCACCGGCACTTCCGGTACTCTGTAATAATGGCAATTCATTAAAAATTCTTAACGTCATAGCATTTCCTTTTCTCTAAAAGATTTCTGGTAAATTATCATAATTCTTTCCAGTAAGTCAAGTAACAGGGTTAAACCCATATCACTCTACAGCACTATTACTTTATTAACCTCCTCCGGGAGTTTTGTCACCCCAAAGGTTCGCTTTAGTTCTTCTACAGACCTCAACTTATAGTCCGTCATCTCATTGTACATCTTTAAAATTCTCTCAAGGGCATCCTCATCATTTTCATAGAGGGCATAACAAATAGCAGGTTTAAACAAACCGTTTTTTACCAATTCATCTATGCTCGCTCTGGAGTATTTACGTTTTAACATACCACTAACTACTGCGGTATTACCCTTATAACCTATAGTAAAAATAAAATCCTCTCTGCTAATCAATTAACTTTAACTCCTTGATTGTAAATATATTGTCGTATATTGTATTAATAAATGCAATTTTTGCAAAGGGCCATACAATAATGTTAGTATTGGACGAAGATAGATTATCCCAATTTCTGCGAAATGTTTCGGAGGGGTTGGCCAAAAGTCCCCTCGAAGTAGCACTGGCCCTTCTATTTATCATTCTATTCTTTGCTACCCTCGTATTCATATACCTACTTCAAAAGAAGAAACAACATCAGCGTCTTATTGCCAATGCAAAATTAAAGTTAAAAAAATATGTGGAGAAATACAAGTTAAATCCGTCAGAACTTGCTCTCATAGACAGGCTCGCAAAGTACCTAAAAAATCCAGAGATAGAAAAACCCCTTCTTCTCTCCAATCAGGTTACCTTCAACTATGCAGCCTCAAAACTCCTGACCGACGAAGGTATTCCAGAAAGCACGTTGGCCGCTCTAAGGATAAAATTGGGGTTTGCAACAAAGGATAATGAAAGCCCAATTCATTCGACAGGAGAACTCTCTCCGGGAATAACTTTTTATATAATCCAGGGAGGAATAAGAAAGTTTTACGGCAAACTAAAACAGATTACTCCCCAATCATTGATAGTACAAATTGACAAAAAAACAATCCCACCGGGCACAGGGTCTAGTTTAAAGGTATTCTTTCAACGGAAAAATGGGATTTTTGCATTTAACTCCTACGTTCAAAAACTAGAGGGAAACTTCATCCATATTGCTCACTCAGAAAAAATCAAAACCTCCCAAAAGCGAAGATACTACAGGAGAAAGCTCTCAGCTCCAGTTCTAATCCGTGTTGCAGGCTCAGAGGAAAAACCCGTAAAAACAATTTTCGTGGACCTCGGGGGAGGAGGGGCAAGTGTAATAAACCCCAATAAACGCTTCAAACTAAAAGACGACGTAGAACTTATCTTCTACGTCTCCAGGGAGGAGAGGGTATCAGTGATAGGGGAGGTAATAAGGGTATCGAAAAACGGGGATATCATACATCTCGCATTTGGTCCTATAAGAGATTCAACAAGAGACAAAATTATAGGCTACGTTTTAAAGGGGAACATTCAAAAACCCCAAAGACCACCCTTAACGGTGAGCCAACAGAAAGCTAACAAATAATCAGAGGCAAATGCTTAATTCAATCGTTATATCCTGCTTTTCGGAAAACGACCCCCAGTTTTCCGGAATAAACAGAACAATCAAACTGCTCGACAAAACCAGAGAGTTCAAGCGGATAGAGTGGAATTGCTTAAAGAGTTACTCAATCTATCCCCCCTATTTATATAAAAAAATTGATAGCATAATTGTAACGGGCCATGGATCATCTGAATATGCAAGAATAGGGGATAATAGGGGCAATTTTTTTACGCCTCATTCCCTAAAAAGGTTTTTGGCGATTTTCTCTCAGACACCAGAAGAGAAAACAGAAGGCTCCGGTCTTCGACTGTACCTGATATGCTGCCATCAGGGGAGTAAACACAACATCGAAGAGTGGAGCAGGAGGAGCAAGATTGAAAAGAGAAATATTTTCGCAACTCCGGATGAGACAGAAACAGCACTAAGCACCCTATTCTTCCTTCACCTTTTAGAAGATGTCAAAACTCAAGTCTATAATAAATCCTCTACAGGGAAATGGTTTAACCTATGGAAAAATACAAATATATATCTAGCACCTCACTTCGAAGAAATGAGAGAGATCTACCTCGAAAACGCAGGAAATCCAGAGGCCGTTATAGAGAAACTTAAAAGGATACTTTTCTGCGAAGAGATAAAAGAATTTACCAATCTCTACTACAGGTATCCTCAATTCCTCGAAGGACTCGGAAGAAAGCACCATTAAAGGAAACATCACAGAGAAACAGAACACATCAAAAAAGGGGTGGATAATCCTACCCACCCCTTTTTAAATATTTTAAACGGGATATTTTTTAGTAAGGAGGCATTCCACCACCAGCCGCCGCCGGAGCAGGTGGTTCCTTCTCCGGAATATCAGTTATTGTACACTCCGTTGTAAGAAGCAAACTTGCAATAGATGCTGCATTCTGGAGTGCGGACCTTGTAACCTTAGCTGGATCGATAATCCCGTCCTTGATCATATCAACCCACTCCATCTTCTGAGCATTAAAGCCCACACCCTTCTTTTCATTTTTAGCCTTTTCGGCAATTATAGCACCGTCAAGTCCTGCATTCTCCGCTATCTGGCGAATCGGTTCTTCAAGTGCTCTTGTAACTATATCGTAACCCACCTTCTCATCCGGTGTAAGATCAGAAACATCGGTCTTTTCCATTGCCTTCACAGCCTGGATCAACGTAACTCCGCCACCGGGAATAATTCCCTCTTCTATGGCAGCTCTTGTTGCAGAGAGAGCATCCTCTACCCTGTGTTTTTTCTCTTTAAGCTCCACCTCTGTTGCAGCACCAACATTAATTACTGCAACACCACCCGCAAGTTTTGCGAGTCTTTCCTGAAGTTTCTCTCGATCGTAGTCGGATGTGGTCTCTTCAATCTGCACCTTAATCTGTGCGATTCTATCTTTAATATCCTTTTCCTTACCGGCTCCCTCAATAATAGTTGTATTCTCCTTATCAACCTTTACCATCTTAGCTCTTCCAAGCTGTTTAATCTCTGTATTTTCAAGCTTAAGACCAAGTTCTTCAGAGATTACCTGACCACCGGTAAGAATAGCAATATCTTCAAGCATTGCCTTTCTTCTGTCACCAAAACCCGGAGCCTTTACGGCACACACATTAAGCGTACCCCTCAAATTATTAACTACCAGGGTAGCAAGCGCCTCTCCCTCTACATCCTCGGCAATAAGAAGTAATGGTTTACCAGCCTGAGCTACCTTCTCTAAAATCGGGAGAAGATCTTTCATATTAGAAATTTTCTTGTCGTGGATCAGAATATATGGATTCTCCAAAACCGTGGTCATTGTATCCCTATTCGTAACAAAATAGGGGGAGAGATATCCACGGTCAAACTGCATCCCTTCTACAACCTCGAGGTGGGTCTCCATAGATTTTGATTCCTCAACTGTAATTACACCATCTTTTCCCACCTTTTCCATTGCATCGGCAATCAACTCACCAATTTCCCTGTCGTTGTTTGCAGAGATAGATGCAACCTGTGCAATTTCTTCTTTCTCTTTGATGGTTTTTGCGGTTTTCTTTATCTCGGCAACAGCCACGTCAACCGCTTTTGCTATACCTCTTTTAATCTCCATTGGGTTGATGCCTGCTGCCACCCTTCTTAAACCTTCTTTAATGATGGAGTATGCAAGAACCGTAGCCGTTGTAGTACCGTCTCCTGCCACATCGTTAGTCTTTGTTGCAACCTCCTTAAGAAGCTGTGCCCCCATATTCTCATATGGGTCTTCCAATTCAATCTCTTTTGCGATTGTTACACCATCATTTGTTACTGTCGGTGCTCCGAATTTCTTGTCCAGAACAACGTTGCGTCCCTTTGGTCCCAGGGTTACCTTAACTGCGTTAGACATTTTCTCGACACCTTTTAGTAGAGCCTGTCTGGCCTCTTCGTTAAACTGTAATTGCTTTGCCATACTCCTACCCTTCCTTCGTTTTAGATTTTTTTATTTTGTATTAGAATGGAATTAGCGTTCTACGCTACACAAAAAAAGATACAAATACTTTTTTTAATCATCAACAAAAATTTTTTATTTTTTACCCCATAGATATAACACCGAATAGGCTACCAAATACAATTTTATACATTTGACTAAATCGAGTATTTAAAATAATCTATACTGCAATGCAATCACAGGGTATTGATTTTTTCGATGTTGATCATACACTAACAAAAAAATCCTCGGGGAGACACTTTATTGTACTCGGTGTGCGAAAGGGGATTTTCCCGATAAAGGTTCTGGTGTCTATCCCGTACTACTATATTTACTACCGATTCGGTAATCTCAAATTGGATTCAATAAAGAGAGGATTCCCAGAATTAAAGGGAATAAAAAAATCTGAACTCGAAGAGTTATCACAAGAGACCTTTGAAAAAAAATTAATACACGATATATACCCAGAGGCAAAGAGGATTATAGAAGAACTTTTGAAATCCGGAAGAGAAGTTGTATTAGCCACATCATCCGTTGATGTCATTGTTAAGCCACTCGCTGACTATCTAAACATAAAACACATAATTGCAACCGAGCTTGAGTATTCCAATGGAATATGCACCGGTGCTCTGGTAGAGGCTCCCATTTTTGCGGACGAGAAGAAGAGAAAGGTTTTGGATTTTATAGAAAAACGCGGAGTATCACCTAAAGAGTGCTCATTCTATTCGGATAGTATCCACGATCTTCCGCTATTGGAGGCCGTAGGAAAACCGGTTGTTGTAAATCCGGATCCGCGTTTAAAATCCATTGCCAAACAGAGAAACTGGGAAATACTAAAATTCAGTTAAATTAGTACAATCCGACAAGCTCACCTGAAATTACCTTTATACTTTCACCCTTATCATTCTTCAAGATAAGACCACCATCGTCGTCAATTCCTACTATCCTTCCCATCTCTCCACCACTATCAACCTCCCCGTTCTCCGGAACATGAATAACCCTAACCTCTCTTCCCACCCCATAGAGTAGATCTTTAAACCTACCCTTCCAAAATTTATCATCGTACCTTACGAAAAGCTCCTCCCTCATCCTTCTCAACAGGGCGTATAAAAGATCCTTTATTTCAATAGATTTACCTGTAAGCATTTTTATTGAGACGGCTCTTGATAACTCAGAAGAGTCAGGCAAAAACTCCTCATTACAGTTAATCCCAATTCCTGCAAGCAGGTACTTACCCTTAAGCTCACAGAGAACACCCCCAAGTTTTCTGATCTTTGAATTACTAGCTTTCCCACCGTTACAGACCACCACAATATCATTGGGCCATTTTACACGGGTTTTTAAACCATACAGCTCTCTCAAAACAACAGACACCACCCCACCCAACAATAGGGGCATCTTAATATAGGGGAAGGGAATCTTCTCCAATAGAAAGATAGTGGTAAAGAGAAGATTTTTACTCCTACTAGAATACCACTTTCTAGAGACAAAGCGACCCCGGCCAGCAGTTTGGTACTCAGCAACAATCGTAGTACCATTAATAATCTCGTCAGCTCGTCCTATAACTCGCTTAGCTTCCAACATCGTAGAATCTATCGTATCAAAGTAAACAAGATCCGCTCCCCAAAACGGATTTGACCACTTAGGGATTCTGTCTGGGGATTCTGTCATTCAATACACACCTCCAATTCCTTGTCGCTCCGTTTCTAAATCAACAAATGGAATCTATTATACCACCACCCAATACCAGATCATCTCTGTAAAAAACGGCCGACTGACCAGGGGTTACAAACTCCGCCTTTTTCATGTTGACTCTATAAGTATTGCTACCACAAGAAATTACAGAGCAAGGTATCGCTGTGGATTGGTATCTGATCTTCACCTCACATTCGAGAGGAGCATTAACGGGAGGTTCTACAAACCAATTCGTATTCACAACATAAAAACATCTACTATCCGCTTCATCCCTCTTAGCAACGATAATGGTATTACTCTCACTATCTATCTCTTTAACATACCAGGGACCATTACCCAATCCCAGTCCCCTCCGTTGTCCTATAGTGTAGTTTAAATAACCCCTGTGCTTTCCAAGTATCCGTCCGTCTATCCCTTTAATCAAACCCTCCCCGGGTCCATCTTTACCTGTATGTTCTCTAATAAAATCAACATAACTCCCGTTCACAAAACAGACATCCTGACTCTCGCCAATGTTGGAAAAATTTATACCCAGCTTCTCGGAAATTCCATAAACCTCGGACTTAAGACAGCCTCCAAGGGGAAATACCAGGTGTCCTAAACTAGACTGAACCACCCTGTAAAGCATATAGCTCTGATCTTTAGAGAGATCCCTAGCTCTCCTCAAAAAGAATCTTCCCCCCACATTTTCGATTCGCACGTAGTGTCCGGTTGCCATATAGAGGGTAGCACCCTCTTTAAGTAACCCCCTGTCCATCAAAAGTTTCTTCATAGTGCCGTAAAAAAGATCAAAACGTATTCTTTCGTTGCACATAACACACGGATTGGGAGTTTTCCCCGCAAGATAGGTATCTATAAAATTACCAACAACATACCTCTTAAACTCCTCATGAAGATCAACTACAAAATAGGGAATTCCCAATTCATTACAGAGGGCTTCGGCCCTTGTTAACACATCTACAGAACAACACTTCGAGTTTGGCCATATATAATGGGTGGCGCCTACCACATGTTTCCATCCCATTTTTTCCTTCAAGAGATACGCAGCAACAGCCGAATCCACCCCACCACTCATCGCCACCACAATAACATTATCCTTATCCGTCTCCATAGGCATTCCCCAACTACTCCAAAACAACCTGCCCAAACCGTCCGTCGAACCCGGGCACGAGCCTTAAGTCATCATTTCTCATTTTTTCAATAAGATTTGCGTAATCCATCCCGGCATACCTTCTTATATCCATAAGGGGTGTCTCCAGCAAAAAATCTAACTCATTACCAAACCTATCGATAATTCGCTTGTACTCGGAAGCTACCACCTTTGTATTAATTCCCCTTCCCACAAGAAGGGAAATCATTTCTTTCAACGGGAAGGCATGAAAAAACTCGGGTGATCCGGCAGGCCTAACAGGCTCACTTCTATCAGCAAGAGTTTTTACCCTATGCATAACCCCAAATGTGAGTCTTTTCCCACATACCGGACATATCCCTCCGCTTTTCTCAGCCTCCTCCGGCGACATCGAAATGCCACACCTCCTATGACCATCATAAAAATATTTCCCCTCCTCAGGGAAGTACTCCACGGTCCCTTTGAAACCATCTTTCGTTTTTATCGCATCAAACATCCCATCATAGCTAAACTCAGTATCAAAGAGATTTACCTCACGTCCCAGTTTCTCCGGGGAATGAGCATCGGAATTGGAAACCAGAGTATATTTATCCAGGGCACTAACCAGCCAATTCATCTTTGGATCAGAGGACAAACCAGTCTCAACAGCGAAGATATGATTCGAGAGATCTCCGAATGCTTCCTCGATAGAGTCAAACCCGGATTTCTCACCCAGAACGGAAAACCATGGTGTCCAGATATGAGCGGGAATAAGAAAGGAACCATCTCCTGATTCAAGAACTATTTCTAAAAGGTCTCTAGGAGCTAACTTAAGAATGGGTCTTCCGTCTGCATTGATATTACCAAGTTCAGCAAGTTTTTTAGAAAGATATTCCGCAGACTCCAATTTTCTAACAAAAATCAGGAGATGAACCTTATATGTTTTCTCATCCTCCCTACGGTCAGCCTCATCCGGCGGTTTGTATATACAACTTATTTCACTACTGAGACAGAAAGCTACCCGCGCCGTCCTAGCACCAACTTCCTCTTTTAACCTAAAAAAGCCAATCCGTTCATCCGGAATTAACTTGTTCCTAATTTCACTCATCCACCCCGGATGAGTAAAATCCCCCGTACCTATTACCTCGATCCCCTTAATCCCTGCCCATCTGGAATATTCCTCCAATGTAGAATATCTACTCGTTGCAATAGAAAATCTCGAATGAACGTGAAGATCCGCTCTATACTTCATGAAAGCAAACAAAGAGAGAGATTAGTGCAGGTAAGAGCGTATCTCGTCCTTAACCCGATTAAGAACATCCTTATACCTCTCCTCCAATTGACCGAGGTGTTGTCTTAGAAAGGCATTGTATTCGGGATCGCTCGTCGGATCTATTTTAACCGGAGCCCCAAGCTGTTTAGATAACTCCTCCTCTTTCTGTCTTAGCTTAGGAGCAAATTGCTGTGTGACAGCCTCGGTAAGTCTCTTGCGTTCTTCAATATACTCTTTAAAAAAATGTTCAAGTTCACTCATTATTTTCCCCAGACGACCTGCCTCATCAACAACGATAAAAAGAGCCTCCCCTACCTTTCTATTTCGAGAAAGACCAAATTCATCCAGCGGAAGAACAAGATTGGAAAGCAGAGCCTCCAACATACCCTCTTTCACCCATTTCAACTCTTTCCCTTTATATTTTTTTAGCTCTTCCTTCACATCCTCAAGAGAATCATCCAAAAACTTTGAGATAATCTTTTTACCTTCGGTCTTAAACCTATTAGCCTCCAGAGCCTCCTTATTCCCAACAACATCCCTCACATTTTCCATTGCGATTTCGAAAGCGGATTTTATCTCTCCCATTGCCTATACCTCTCTATTAAAGTTTCATTATAATTTAATAATACACACCTCAATTATCAAGCTGATTCATCAATCCACTATTATGAACACACCCTATAGAGCACCCTATAGGGTAAGCTACCCAATAACCTCCCTCTCCGTTATAATAGTATCAACTCGCTGATCAAACATCGCGACAGGAAGGCTATTTACCACCTGAAAATGGAAGGCAAGGGCTACAAAAACAGGTGATCGGTTTTTTTTACAACACTCACGCCCATGTTGAACAAATCTATCGTAATAGCCTCCTCCTCTACCAAGTCTATTTTTTTCTCTATCGAAAGCCACACCAGGGACTATTACAAGGACTCTTTCCGAAGAAACACCACATATATCAATGCGAGGAAGTTTCTCCGTAGGTTCATATATTCCCTTAAATCTTCCCATCTTAAAAAGCTCGGATTCTCTCTCCAGCACCTCTCGAGTAAAATCATCCCCCTCCCAGAAAAGCTCATGGAAAACCATATTCTTAACCTCCACTCTTGGAAGAGCTACTCTCTTACCCGCTCTCAGAGCCGCTTCAACCAGGGACCAGGTATCAACCTCACCCTCGATTGAAAGATAAAGAAAAACAACATCGGCACTCCTCCAGAAGGGGCTACTGAGTAACATCTCATTAATTACTCTGCTTTTTCTTTTCAGTTCACTCACCGAATACCCGGCGAGCACCCTTCTCATTTTCTCCCTTAAAAGTCTTTTTTCCTCTCTTAAATCCCCATATTTTGTTTCATTGATCACACCACAATGTTAAAATATTATTCAATATATGGGAAGCCGGGATAACATGGATAATATGAAAAACCCAAAACACACGGATCGGATAGTAATACAACTCGACAACAACAAATATTACCCTCTCATAGAGATTTCGGACAGACTCGCGGACTCAAAGAACACCGTAGAAATAACCACCGTAAGAGATTATCAAACCAGCGGATATTTATCTGTGTACGTAGAAAAAACCAGAGGGGCTAGACTGGTAAAACTGGGAGAAATAAGAATAGAGAATATTCCTCCCACCAAAGCCGGCGAGCCTGTAATAACAGTCTCGGCTAAAATACAGAAACACCGCTATCTCTCAATAGAAATAACCGTTGAGAATGAGAAAAATATCCAACAAACATTTGATTTACACAGACATCTAAAAAAATCCATAGCAATAGAAAAGTTATACCCATACCTCTTCATATCCCTTGTCGGCCTTCTTGTAGCGATAGCACTACTTCCCAACACAGAGGAGCCCGAGGGGTCTCTCCCCCTGAAAAAAATCTCTGCCGGGAAAACCTCTACCGAGGGAACCTCTGCCACGAAAACCCGGCATAGAGAAATAGCCTCTACATCATCCTTACTTTCTCCCCCATCCTTAACATCCCGGCACAAAAAACTCAACAACAATCAAACCTATAAATCCCAGCAGACAAACACAATAAAAATAACCAAAAAAATCTTTTATTTTCTACCTGACAGTTATCATCTCACAGAGAAAGCACGAGAGGGCTTAAAAAAACTTATCCCTACCCTGAACAGTGTAAATGACCTAAAGAATAGTGGAATCAGGCGGATAAAGATATACGGTCACTGCGCCCTGTACGGTACGGAGAGGGGCAGGTACAAACTTTCATACCAGAGAGCCCTTGCCGTGTATAAATACCTGCTAAAAGAGGGTTGGCGACCCAAGGTAAAACCTGAGATAAAGGGATGGGGCGGGACCAACCCTGTAACCCGCGATCCTAAGAAGCAAAATCTCAACAGACGAGTGGAAATACTATTTGCCATTATGGATGAATAAATGATGGCTCAATAGTAGCGCTACTCCCTAAGGCCCTCACTGTACGAAGGATAGACAAACTAAATCCAAAAACAAGACACCATTTGGTTTCACCTTTATTAAAATACTTGACTATTTTAGTAATATTTATTACTCTATAAGCGACAAAGTCACCATAAATACAGAGGAGAATTAAGATGAGTGAACTAATTACAACTATGCCCCAAAAAAGGGAACTGTTAAAAGAGATGATTCTGCGGCTCCATCGAGGGGAAAACGCCGAATCTGTACAAAAGGAGCTTGCCAGACTGCTGGGAGAAGTCCCGTACGGGATGGTTGTAGATATAGAGCAGGAGCTAATAAGAGAGGGATTACCAACCGAAGAGGTTTTAAAACTGTGTGACATCCATGGTAAGGCACTAAAGGGGCTTATCGATCTGGATGACGCGAAAACGGCCCCATCGGGACACCCCTTAGAAACATTCAAACAAGAAAATATCGAAATAAACAAACTTATCTCTTCAATAAGAAAAATAAGTATAGAACTCCCTCAATTTGTAAATGCCCTCGCTAAAGATAGTAAAGCTACCCCACCCTCCGGAACTATTGAAGAGCTCGATAAACGCTTCAGAGAGTTAAGACTGATGATAAACAGCCTTACCGACATAGAAAAACACTACCTTAGAAAAGAGAATCTTCTCTTTCCATTCCTAGAAAAGAAGGGCATTACGGGTCCACCGACGGTCATGTGGGGTAAACACGACGAGATACGAGGGTATCTAAAACAACTTATCGAAAGACTTACCAGAATAGAAAATCTACTCCAAAATCCGGCTAACAACTCTAACGAACTGACAAAGGAGACAAAGGAATTTCTCCTAAATGATCTGGAGAAAACCCTTCAGGCCATTGATGAAATGATTTATAAGGAGGAACAAATTCTCTTTCCGACAACGATGGATGCACTTACAGAGGAGGAGTGGTACTCAATCTACGTACAAAGCCCGGAAATAGGCTTTTGCCTCTACGATCCAGAGACAAAGTGGGAACCCGAAAACCTTGATAAAACCAAGCTCACAGAGGCACTCTCCGGACTACATAGCAGCTACAACAACGGGAAAACAGATGAGAAGGATAAAACAGCAAAAAATCTCTACGAGGGAGAGGGGAAAATACACCTTTCATCAGGGGTCCTCAATATAAACGAACTGGAGGCGATCTTTAATACAATCCCATTCGACATAACATTTGTGGACAGAGACGATTATGTGCGTTTCTTCTCACAGGGGAAGGAAAGAATATTCCCGAGGACAAGGGCAATACTGGGAAGAAAGGTGCAGATGTGCCATCCGCCCTCAAGTGTACACATAGTAGAGAAGATCTTAGACGATTTTAAAAGCGGCAGACAGGACAGGGCAACATTCTGGATAAGCATTAAGGGAAAGTTTGTCCACATAGCCTACTACGCGGTAAGAAATGATAAGGGGGAATACCTGGGAACACTTGAGGTTACAGAGGACATCACAGAGAAACGCTCGCTTACAGGAGAGAGACGAATACTAAATTACGAATAGGTAACACTAAAAAGGGTTTTCTCTCTCCGATGCATGCGAGAGAGAAAACCCTATGTTCATACACTCTATGGAGCTATACCTTACGGATAATAAAAGACAAATTGATTAATACCGTAACCGTAGGAACCGAACTCCGTATAACCGTTTCCGTTAATATCATCTATATATACAAGCCTAGCATTCGCACTAATATCGGATTCGTCTGCAAAATAGATTCCGGAATTAAGGGTTGCCACAAAACGTCTTGGACCATATAGATTTCCACCATCATTATAGGTTGCAACAATACTGAGATCGCTCTTATTTAGCTTTACTATCTGTTTATTATACCCATCTGCCACGTAAACATAATCACCCTTCACCATTATATCCTCGAGAAGGTTGCTCGTTATACTACCTGTCTTAACAACACTCTCTGTTTCAGGATCGTACTTCTCTATCTTATCTGTTGCTTCGTTATCTACCAGATAGAGCATCCCATCATCGTCAAGGGCAATTCCTTTAATGTCACCGAATGTTCCACTCAGGGTCTCTACGTTCGAACCGTCATAATCACACCTGTACAGACCACTTGCAGAGGCATAGTATATTTTACTATTCTCCCTATCCACAGCCACAGAAACAAAGGGAATAGCACCGGATTGTAGAGGGGTATAAACAGGTACGCTAAGAGAGGCTATACGCCCCAAAGCCCCACTCGGTGTTCCCCCGTCATTACTCACCAGTATAATATTTCCGTACTGATCAACATCCACATCCCAGGGCTGAAAAACCCCCACCGTCCATCCCAAATCAGTGTTTGTTATCCGCTTCCAGTTAGTACCCTTCATATCATCCATAACGGTTATACTGGGCACCTCACCAGGGCCAGGGCTAAAAGGTACATAGGGGTTAGTTGTTATTATCTTCATCCTACTAATACCCATGTAAATATCCACCGTGGTATGATTCTCATCTATCACCGGTTCCTCAGCAGAACCGTAATAACTGAGAATTGCATTAACGCTATCGGTAACATCTGCAGACACCTCAAATTTTCTATCCGCTCCCGAGGGAACCTCCAGAGTAAGTGTCCAGGTAGAGTTAGAGGGGGTAGAGGAGGTATAGGTTGTTGTTATATCCTCCATATCAGGCCCCGTCACTGTGACAGTTACAGATGACACCCCCACAGCCTTTAAATTACCCAAACTTAAAAGCACACTAGCTCTTCCCGGAGAAATCCCACTCACATTGCAACCGCTAAACCCAACAACCACAAGTAACAACATAATAGCTAACATTAAAAAATGATATATCTTAACATCTCTTCTCTTCATCTTCTTCCCCCTCATTCCCAGTGAATATTTACAGTAACGTCGATGTTCCCAACCTCTATATTTGAATACTGTTCCATCAAATTCTGCATTGTACTCTGTAAATTTGAAAGGTTTATATTCTGCAACATGGAACCAATAGCAGCCGCATTTGCTCCGCTGGAAATAAAAGAACTGATCAATTGTTTCACCTCCTGCCCCGATTTCGGAAGTCCAATACCTGTTAACATGCTCATTTCCCCAGCACCAACAAACCGCCTTTGCCCTAGATTATTTAAGAAACTAACCGTACCGTGAAGAACCTTAAGATGCACACCGTCAAACTCGAAGGAGGTCCCTCTTACGGCAGCGGTAGAGATTGGAGAACGCACTCTAAAATCCTGCCTCAACCCCTTAGCGCTCTTAACAGTAGCCTTTATCTTACCAACCCGCAGGTATAAACTGGTGTGAATAACCCCGTTACGCTTTATAAGCTCGGAGAGCTCCATCCTTGTCAACTGCTTTACAACCAACAATGATTCTCCCAACTGCAATACGGCACGGGAATTAAACCCGGTTGAAACCTTATAACTCTTGGCAAGTTTCATTCCTGGTTTTGCAGCTATCCACCGCCCACCCGGTGCCTTTATTGCAACCTTACCATGCACCTCTTTGACAACAGCAGGTACACCGGCAAACAACATGACACCTATTATTAAAAACATTCCCATAAAAACCATTCTTTTCATTGCCATACTCTCCTATCAAATTAAAACTCAAAATATATCCCAAGACTGCCTTTAGCCTCTATATCCTTACTTCCCACAAAGACACCGCCCGAGTAGTTATTCGGGAAAAATACCCCACCGGAAACAAATACACCCAGATCGGAAAGGAGCATCCCGTTAATACTACCGTCAACCTCCGTTCCAAGATACAAAGAAGAAGAACCTGCATTTACACCGGCCTCAGATATTGTTCCTAAGGTGGAACGAAAATACGTAAAGGCAGTTACCTCTGTCTGGATATTACGCACCCCCCTAAGCCCCTCACCCTTAAGAAAGGAGAGGGGTTTTATTGAATAGGACGCCTTGACGAGAAAGATATTTCCCAGTTCCGGTGAAAAAACTTTGCCAAATACAAACCGAGAAATTGGCAAAAACATCGTGGAGTAACCCTCGGTATTTCCATCGTAGAAGAGGGACTTATAATCTCCATCCCCACTGGAATAAATAGCATCAATAGCCGCCTTAGAAAACAGAAGCTTATCCATATAGTAACTAAAACCTACACTCCCCATATAGGAAAGAATTGTACTGTCTTTGTTAAGACTTAACGAGTAAGCCTTTCCCGTCTCAAAGTAGAAAGAGCCGGTATAGTACAGAGAGCTTACTATTGGCCCCTCCAGACCAACACCGTAATACTGACTGGACAATCTTCCTTCACCCACACTAAGCTCCGAAGCCTGTCGAAGATCAAGCTGGGTCCACACCCCAAGTTTTACATCCTGCCGCAAAAACAGATCCGGAATGACGATATTAAAACCACCCACCAGGCGTGGAGCGGCGAATAACCTGTTATTATCGCTTAAATCCAATAGATCGGCCCTCGTCATAATAACCGAAGAGCGCTCTTTAAAGAGCAACCCATTGTAACCGACAATAGCATTCAGACTGAACATGGGGACATTAAAGGCCGCAGAAATTCCGTCTATCTTGTTATCAAAAACATAACGGGTAAAATCTGAAGCAGAAAAGCGTCCTATCGTAACCACAAGAGGATTATCTCCGACGTTCTTAATTGTCAAAGCATCAAGGTCAAAAAAGTGCGGCTTTTTAGGAGGATTTTCAGACGAATAATTAAATGCATAACTTCCCTTAATATAGAAATTTAGCCTTTCCTTAATATCCAACGAGACCCATAACCCGGCAATGTCGAGCTGCGTAAAATCAAGCTTCCCGTCCAAATTGGTATAATCCAAACCAGTGTTATTATAGACACTAGCACCAAAATCCACACCAAAAGCAGCAAAAGCCGTCAAAACAAAAGTCACTAGAAGAATAGATACAACTACTTTTTTCATTTACTTGCCTCCTTCCACTCCATTACACTCTGCAGAATAGAAACAGCCTCCATGCCCGATATCCTTCTAAAAGGATCCTTACTACCAGTTACAAATCCAAGATAGTAGAGTTCTCGTGAGGCATAGCGAGGACACGGAAAAATCGTATACATTATTCCTCCGGTTATCTTAAAGGCTTTCATTATAACAAGAGAATACTCACCCAATGTTATCTCTTCATCCGGCTTTTTAATTCTGACCTTCCACCCGGATTTCTTCAAATAATTAATAGCCACCTCTCCGGCATCAGTCACCGTCGCGTCTTTATCCACAAGATTAGCCCCCGCCAATACCAGATAAACAGCATCTCCAAAGTCTGCATGTCTTTCGCCTAACAGCTTGTCAATTAACTCATTTGATTGGGAGAAAAGGGGTAACTGTAATAGGAAAAAAGACACAGACAGCAAAAACACCTTGAGACGTTTTGTACTTTTCATCTAGCTCACCTCTTTTGTCGTTCTTTATTTCACTATTCATTTAAATAAATAATAACACGCCAGATTGAATTAAACTATACCGACACAAAAAATTTTATTGAAAATATCTTGAATTACCAAATACTAACGAGTTAGTATAGCACTATGTCTATAGTTTTCGGCATCATCGAAGGATTCTACGGTAAGCCATGGAGTTGGGAAGATCGCCTTGGATATGCAAAATTTTTAAGAGAGAACAAACTGGACTTCTATATATACGCTCCGAAAGGGGATAGGTACCTCCGTGAAAATTGGGAAACACCCTTCCCACGCGAGAGACTGTCAAAATTAATCACACTGGGTAACGCCCTTCACGAAAAAGGGATTAACTGGGGAATAGGCTTCTCACCCTTCAATGCATATAAGTCATTTAATGAGGATACCAAGAACAAATTGCAGAAAAAACTTGAAGAGATATCCAAACTAAACCCCGAGATTCTTGCCCTACTTTTTGACGATATGAGGGGAGATATAGAGGAAATTGCAGAAACACAGGTGAAGATTACACACTTCGTAGCCTCTATGGTTCTTAACCGTAGTTCCATTAAAAGATTTCTCTTTTGCCCTACATACTACACATTCGACCCTATACTCGAAAAGATATTCGGTAAAGCACCAGAGGGCTACCTTAAATACATGGGGGATAACCTGGACCAAAGGATAGATATAATATGGACAGGTCCGATGGTACGTTCCAATTTCATAACTATGGAACACTTAAGAGAGGTAGGTAAAATTCTCAGACGGAAACCCTTTATATGGGACAATTACATAGCAAATGACGGCGAAAAACATGAAAACCACATATATTTAAAACCTATTACCGGAAGAAAACCGGAAATTATAGAGTTTATCTCCGGATACATGATAAATCCCATGAACCAGGCTGAACTATCGAAAATCCCCATACTAACCGCAGTGGAAAGATTTAATGCAAAGGGTAAATATCACCCGGAACTTTCTCTCAGAAGAGCTATCGAAAAGATTTGCGGACCAAAACACGCCCCGATGGTAGAGAAATACAGAGAGTACCTACTAAAAGGAAGAGATACAATTCCCTTCTCGTTGAGACAAGAAATGCTAAATGAGATTTCCCCTATCAAAGAGAATTGGGCAAAAGAGATAGTCAACTGGCTTAGAGAATAAAAACTACAGGGGTAGAGAGTTATGGAAATTAGAGAATTTGAAAAGAGAGATTTAGAAGAAGTCCTTGCACTCTGTAACCACCATATGGAGTACGACTCTCTTAGCAAAGAGTTATTCAAGGAAAAGATATTTGATGATCCGGCACATACCTCAGGTTACTCCTTAAATCTTGTATCCGAAAAGAGAAACGAGATACTCGGATTTCTCTCCGGGGTTATAAGAGAACTACAGGAGGGAACAATAGGCTATATTAAACTAATGGTCGTACACAGTAGCTACAGACGCAAGGGTATCGGGAGAGAACTCTACAAAAGAGTAGAAGAGTTCTTCTTAAAACAGGGTGTACGCGAAGTAAGGGTGTACGACGTACCCTTTAACTACTTTATGCCAGGGATTGATCCCAGATACACACCTGCCATTTCCTTTTTTGAGACTATGGGATTTAAACGCTTTTCGGACACCGCCAATATGATAGTTGAGCTTGAAAACCAGAACCTAAACACAGAGTCTCACGAGAAGAAACTTGCAAACGAGGGAATAGTCATATCAAGGGCAGAATCCAAAGAGAGAGATGAAGTACTCCAATTTATAGAAGACAACTTTCCCAACTGGGTATTCGAAGTCAGCAATGCCTTTAGATTCTCTCCTATCACCCTGCATATAGCCCGCTACAGGGGAAAAATAAAGGCATTTGCAGCTCATAACTGCAACAATTTTAACACCGGTTGGTTTGGTCCGATGGGAACCCACGTAACTTTAAGGGGTAAGGGCGTGGGAAGCATTTTGTTAAAACGGTGCCTTGGCGATATGAAAAAAGAGGGACTAAAACATGCCACCATCCCGTGGGTGGGTCCGATACGCTTTTACTCCTACTATGTAAATGCCGTAGTCGAGCGTGTTTTTTGGCGATACAGGAAATCCTTACTTTATTGATCCTCTGGAGAGTCCTCTGATTATGTACTTCTGGAAGAAAATAACCATAATCACAGGGGGTATGATCGCTATTACGGTAGCAGCAGACATTAAATCCCAATTTACATAGTACTGCCCTATGAACTCTGTCATAGTTACCGTAAGAGGTTTTGAACGAAGAGTATACGTCAACACAAGGGGAGCGGCAAACATATTCCAGGTACTCAAAAAAGAGATTATAGAAACGGCGATCAAGCCGGGCATAACCATACGAAGGCTTATCTTAAAGAGTGCCTGAACATAGGTGCATCCATCAATCCTTGCAGCATCTTCCACCTCCGAGGGTATTGCCTCAAAGTAGCCTTTCATAAACCACGTCTCAAAGGGGAGCCGAAATGTAAAGGAGAGGAGAATCAAACCTATCTTGGTGTCAAGGAGACCCAAAAAACTAAACTCCGAAAATAATCCTATAAGTACAGGCCATCCCGGAAGAGCGATTATCCCTATAATGAGGTAAAAGAATACCTCCCTTCCCTTAAACTCCAATCTGGAAAATGCGTACCCCAGCAGTGGGGCAAATGACATAACAAGTGCCGTTGTGCAGATTGAGATAATAAGGGAGTTCAGGATTCCCTTTCTAAATAGATATGATGCACTTACCCCTCCGCCACCTCTAAAGCCTTCACCCTTTATAAGAACATTTTTATATGCCTCCAGTGTCGGACGATGGGGAATCCAATGAGGGGGCTTGGAGTATAGTTCGGTCCGTGTGGATATCGAAGAAATAAAAATCCAGATGGGGGGCCCGATAGACCACACAAATATAAAAAAAATCATTACACCAAGAAAGACAGAAAATGCAACGGATCTCTTTTTCATTCCCTCTCCCTTTTAAAGCCCATTCTTATATAGACAAAGGTGAGAGCCATCAAGAATATCCCAACCAGATAGGCCATTGCCGAACCCTTACCAAACCTACCCATGTCAAAGGTAACTTCATAGTTGTATATCATTGGTGTCTTGGTTGCCTCGTCAAAACCGGTAAGCGCGTATATACCGTCAAAGACACTAAAAGAGGCAATAAGCGTAAGTATTACGGCAATTCCCCCTATCTTCCTAAGTGATGCAAGGGTAACATGGTAAAAGCGCATAAACACTCCGGCACCATCAACCCTTGCCGCCTCGTATAACTGTTCCGGTATCGATTGAAGTACACCGAGAAACAGTATCGTAACAAAGGGGGTATACCTCCACACGAATATAAAAACGGCAAAATTAAGCGCAATAAAGGGTTGCTTTAGCCAGAAGTGATAACTCTTTATTATCCCAAGCTGAAAGAGAAGCCCGTTAAGCGCCCCGTAATCCCCGTTGAATATCCATTTCCATAACTGTCCGTTTACAACCGGAGGAATCGCCCAGGGTATTATAACGGCAGCTCTTAGTATTCCCCTCCCCGGAAACTTTTCGTTTAACACCAGAGCCATTCCGAGAGATATAAGGAGAACCGAAACTGTCGCCACAACCATAAAGTAGAGGACCCTGAGAACCGAAAAGAGGAAAACAGGATCGGCTAGAACATTTCTGTAATTTTTTAAGCCGTAGAATCTTATATTTCCAAGTTGTTTTATATTGTATTTTAAAAAACTAAATCTAAATGATTGAAGGGCTGGATAATAGGCAAACACAACGAGTAAAAGCATAGCAGGCACAATTATGGTAATAGCAAGATGCTGCTTATTATCCAGCCACTTCGAAAAGCTAGTCTTCATACAACCTATCTGATTTATTCGTACTCTTTCTTAAGTTTCTGTTGATACGCAACAAGTGCCCTAATCGCCTCGTCTACCGTTTGTTCTTTTCTGGCAACCCTTATAAGACCATTTTTAAGTTCAGTCTCAAACTCTGAAAACCATGGTGTAGAGTAAGGAAGCGTCTTAACATACTTAGCCTGCTCTGCCATCACCTTATACCCATCAATCTTACCCTGTTCCCCAAGCTCTCTAAAGAGAGATTTCAAAGCCGGGAACATTCCATTGGTAAAGTACATAAACTTCTGGGCCTCTTCGGAAATCATAAAATTGATAAACTTGAGCGAAGCCTTGGGATACTTGGTATACCTGGAAATCGCAAGACCGGCCGGCAATCCCCATGTGTAATGTTTTTCCGGTAGCAAAAGATAAGCTGCGTTAGGTGCAACCTTTGATTTTTTGGGATTGTTGGCTATGGCAAGCGATCCCTGCCACGCCTGATGGAAAACAGCCTGACCTGCCCAGAAGGAGGGATGAGGATTGGGCGATGTTAATCGCTCGGGAGAGATTAATCCCTCTCTGTACCACCTTATCAACCTCGCATACGCCTTATATCCTATACTGTCAGGACTCCCAAAGGTTGGGTTCATATTACTATCAAAGAGGTTAGAACCCGAAGAGAGTGCAATGAGATACCATGACCAATGGCGAACGGCAAACGCCAACGGATAGGTAACAACTCCCTCTTTTTTACACTTTATAGCGGCATTCTCGAAATCGTCCCAGGTTTTAATATCCTCACCCTTTAAGCCTATCATCCCTAATTTCTTCTTATCGTAATCTACCATTACCATTTGTTGGTATAGCGGAACACAGTAAGTTCTACCGCCAATCTTAAAAGACTCTCTACCGTATACCTTATTAAAGACCTCATCACTGACAAGTCCGTCAAGGGATCTTAGAATCCCCGCACTTCCGAAGGTTCCGAAATTACTTATTCCAACAAAGATAACGTCCGCGGGGTTAACCTTACCTGCAGCGGCGGTCATTACCTTGTTCTTAAGATCCGTAGCGGAGAGAGTTGACACCTCCACTGTAATCCCCGTCTGTGCCTTAAACTTAGCCAGTAACTCCTCGGAGGGAGCACCCCATGAGGGTGTAATATAAACCAATTTTTCAGGTTTTCCCTCTTCCTGTTGACCCTTTGCAAAAAGAGTCCCAACACTTAACATGCCAATCATCAAAACAACGACACCTAGAATAACACCAAATCTTTTCATACCTCTATCCTCCTCTAATTACTCACTATACTTTTTAGACTATTTTTATGTCAATAATAATTTACAGTAATATGCTAAAAGAAACGAAAATATTTTACGGATACGAAATTTTTCCCATAACCACTCCATACTCAGCACCGGTAGCGGCGGGAAGATTGTTTTTCATCCCTAGAAAAGCCCACAATCCCATAAGTCCAAAGGCTATAGATTCCTTAAAATCAGAATTAATTCCGTAAACCTCACCTGTAACAACCCTTGAATCTTTTAAATAACTCCTGAGCGACTCCATAATTACAGGATTGTGTATCCCACCCCCAGTCACTATTACAATCTCAGGCCTCTCAGGGAGATACTTTTCATAGGAATACGCTATGGAATAGGCAGTATACTCCTCCGCTGTTCTTATCACATCGGGCGTAACTCTAACACCGGCAAGCTCCTCCACTATAAACCTTTCACCAAACTCCTCACGTCCCGTAGTTTTTGGGGGCCTTTTCTTAAAGTAAGGTTTCTCCATCCATCTCGCCAACAATTCGGGAATCACCATTCCCTTGAGACCTATATGCCCATCCATGTCATACTCGATCTCTCCACCTGTATAGGTTCTAACCAGCGAATCGATTATCATATTTCCGGGACCCGTATCAAAAGCCATCACAGACTCACCATCCTCTGCTATCCAGGTAACGTTTCCTATACCACCGATGTTCTGGACCGCGACATTCTTTTTTAGCTCCCCAAATAGAAGCAAATCAAGAAAGGGCACAAGGGGTGCTCCGCTTCCACCGGCTGCAATATCTGCAACCCTAAAATCAGAGACCACAGGGATCCCCGTTCTCTGGGCTATCACAGCACCCTCTCCTATCTGGATACTACCCCTTACCTTCATATTACAGAGATCAACGGGATCTGCCACATGATAAATCGTTTGTCCGTGAGACCCTACAACGGTAACCTCTTCGGGTTTCAACCCTATTTTCTCTAAAAGACTATTCACCGCCTCGGCAAACAAAAAACCAAGACGAATATTAAGGGTAGCCAATCTTTTAAGCGAACCGTGGGAATCACCGAAAAGTTTGAAAATATCTTCTCGCAGGCACGGAGAAATAGGATAGGATAAACTCCCTACAGATTCCAATTTCACACCGGATCTCCATATCCTTGTACCCCCGAGGGCATCATCAAGACTAACACGGATAGCAGAAACATCAACCGCATCCACCGAGGTACCGGACATTACACCGATCACAGTATAACTTTTCATAATACAATATTGATACTATCACAACTCATTCCACATGTCAAAAAATATTTTCAGTATTTATAAACTCCATATGATAAATATTACCACAGAGACAAATACCTCTTCTCTTTTCTGTTGTAAAAAGGCAAAATGGCGGTTATAATAAACAAAATATGGCAATAGATTCAAATACTCAAAGACAATTAGAAGACCTCTCCAAAGAAATACTCAAAATGTGTACCCTTGCCATAGACATGGTTAAACAGATAACAGAGGCAATAAGTACTAATAAGCCACACAACATAAACCCCATATACGAACTTGAAAAAAAAATAAATAAACACCAGATAGAAATCGATGATACCTGTTTTGAAATGCTATCGAAGAATGATCTAAATCTGGAATCACTTCGGTTTGTCGTCGCAATAATGAAAACAACTGCCGAGCTCGAACGGATAGGGGATCAAGTAGTTAATATTCACGATCATTTCTCCAGAATACAACTATCCAGACTAAACGACGAAGAGGCAATAAAGAACCTAACGGCAATGGGAGAAGAGAGTATAAGAATGATCGAAAGCGCCAGTTCCGCTCTCCTAAACAAGGATGAAAAAGAGGCGACATGGGTTTTGGGTCATGACGATGTGATTGATGAAATGAAGAGGGAGTTTTATACTTACTCTACCAGCAGAATGATGGAACTCCCCGAAAAAATACGGGCATATATAGATATAATATTCATGGCAAGTAACTTTGAAAGAATCGCAGATCTTGCCACAAACATAGCCGAGAATGCCATATATTCAATAAAGGGGAAAGATATACGGCACAGAAGAACGGAACTATGAAGATCAATAAAAGAATACTGTTAATTGATGACGAACCCGACTTGCATAATATTGTACGATACAACCTACAAGCCTCGGGATTTCAGATGGAATCCGCCTACTCAGCGGAAGAAGCTCTAAATATGAATCTCAATGATTTTTCATTAATCCTCTTGGATATAATGATGGATGGACTCGACGGAATGGAACTATTACACATCTTGAAAACAGATCCCCAAAAAAGAAAAATCCCAGTAATGCTGTTAACGGCAAAGAATGATGAGATGGATAAAATAATCGGTCTTGAAACAGGAGCAGACGATTATATAACAAAACCCTTCTCCCCAAGGGAACTTGTAGCACGAATTAAAGCCGTACTGCGACGCTACAGGGAAAACCAAATTGTCTCAACCGACAAGACTGAGTCTACTACAGAGTCAACAAAAACGTCAGAAAGAGAGAACATTAAACCGGCGACACACAAATTTGCGATAGACAACGAAACCAAATCACTGGTAATAGAGGGAGAAAATATCCCCCTAACGCGCAAGGAGTACATGTTTTTAACAATTTTGACAAAATCCATGGGAAAAGTTTTTTCCAGAGAGGAACTGTTAAGCTTGATATGGGAGGACAACAGAGACAAAGATCCTCGACTCGTTGACGCGCTGGTAAGGAGGGTTAGAAAGAAATTAGGTGATTACAGAACCTATCTCAAAACCCATTCCGGTTTCGGATACAGTTTCAACTACAGGCAACAAAAGCTATAAAAGATGAATTTCTTCTATAAAATATTGGTTTCACTATTGACCGTAAAAACATTCAAAATACCCGTTGTTTTGCTAAATCGCAGAGGAGATACAGTCTATAGAAACAGATACGTTAAAAACTTATACCAAACTCACAATTCCAAACTATCAATCGAGGCATTCATCGAGAGATATCTAAAAGAGTTCATCCTGTTTCAGAAACGAGAGTTCCCGATATCCTTTAATTTCTCCCTTGGGGGTGAAAATTTCAGAGTTGTATACTCAAGAGTCAGGTTTCCGAGAGTAATAATAGCTCTAATTCACCACGAGGGGAAAAAAGATTCTCTCTTTAAACAGGAAATTACAAGAAATATAAGCCACGAACTAAAAACTCCTCTCACATCCATAAGGGGCTACATAGAAACCATTATGGGGAATCCCTTAATGGATGTAGAAAACAGGAGATACTTTCTAGATAGAGCTTTAAAAAATGTCGAAAGATTAGAGAATTTGATAAGAGATTTAACCCTCCTTGACATGGCTTCTGATGGTTCTAAATTCCTCAACAAAAAAGAGGTAAATCTTTCACAGATAATATTCAACTCCAAGAAAAATCTCGAGTTCAAAGCGGAAAAACACGGGGTGGAGATCATACTAAAAAACATACCGGAAGAAATTCCTATAGTAGGACATCCCCTATTGTTAGAAGCCATATTCCTCAACCTAATAGAGAACGGTGTAAAATACTCAAGACCAGGTGATACTATAACCGTTGAATATATGAACAACAGTGACACCGGACATACCATAGCAGTATACGACACGGGTCCCGGGATACCCGAAGAGTACCACCTAAAGGTATTTGAAAGATTCTTCCGTCTAGACGCTGGACGATCGAGAAAAACAGGCGGAACAGGGCTTGGACTCTCAATAGTAAAACATGCGGTAAAGTTTCACAACGGATCAATACATATCGATAAAAACTATAACAACGGAACTAAATTTGTTCTCTACTTTCCTCCCTCTAGTTCCTCGAATTCATAAACCTATTTTTCTACGCTCCAAGAAACTGTTAATGTACCTTATCGTTGTATAGGGCTTTTCAAACATAGGCATATGCCCACATTTATCCAGCACTACAAGCCTGGAGTTTTTTATTCCCTCCTTAAATTTCTTGGCCCATTTAACGGAAAGCACACCATCGTTTTTCCCCCATATTATTAAGGTGGGTTTATCAATTCTCGCTAAAAGAGCATCTACATGGGCTTCGCCTACAATATTCCGGGTAATTTTCAACTGCGCCCCCCGTCCCCTCTCCGTTAAAGCACTGAGAGCTACGGAATCCAAAAGTTCCTCCGTAATTTTTGAGTCATCATAAAAGACATTTAATCTCATCCCCATTTTCACAAAGAAACGATTATTCATCATTCCAAGCAAATCAGTAATAGGACCAAGGCGCCCAAAAAATAACCATATCCCCTCCTCCCCCTTAAGACCATCCGGTGAAATAAGAACTAACCTCTCCACAAGTTCAGGATAGGCAAGAGCAAAATTAATGGCAATTATCCCACCCATAGAATGACCTACAAGCACAAATTCCCTAACCCCCAGAACACCAATAAACTCTTTTAAGAAACTAACAAATGATTCAACAGTATATCCAAAATTATCCCTTGCTTCCGACAAACCACAACCAGGAAGATCAACCGCAATTACTCGGAAACCGGGAGGGAAAAGTCCTAAAATATTAATAAAATCGTAGGCAGACCCCATCCATCCATGAACCAAAACAACAGTGGAAGTGTCAACACCATACGAAAATCGCTCATAGTAATGGATTCTAGTCCCGTCAACCTGCAGAAATCTAGAATATCGAGTTTTAACAGCGGATTCAAAAGCAGACCTTGTTTTTTGGTCCATTCCAACACACCCAATGAGAACCGAAGAAAGCAACAACAAAACTATCGAAACTCTAATTCTGTCTTCTAACATATCATTAATATACAATATTTAAATTATTAATCAAGTGCCCAAATATAATTAAATAATTCAATATTTATCTTGACATTTTAAATATCCAGATTTAATTTATTTATCGAAAGGTATCAGGGGGATCCTATGAAAAAAAACATCTTACACAAGTGTCCTGTATGCGGTAGCAATTTAATCGTAACAACACTGGAATGTCCTACCTGTCATACAAAAATTGAGGGACATTTTTACGAATCAAAATCAAAACTCTTTAACCTCTCGGAGAAAGACCTACAATTCGTGGAACTCTTTCTAAAGGTAAGAGGCAACATAAAAGAGGTAGAAAAAGCCATGGGGGTTTCCTATCCCACAGTAAGGGGAATTCTGGATAGGATTATAGAACGAATGGGCTATAAGGTAAAAGGAGAAACTCCCCATATCGATAGCGCAGAGGTACTAGACAAACTCGAGAAGGGTGAAATCTCTGTTGAGGAGGCAGAGAATTTACTGAGGGGAGAAAAATAAGGAGGAACGTATGGATATCAATAATGAAAAACTTCGTATTTTAAAAATGGTAGAGAACGGAAAAATTACTGCAGAAGAGGGGGTAAAATTGATAGAGGCTATTGAAGATAGAGAAAGAGAGGAAACTGTAGAGGGAACAGTAGTGGAGGAAGTTCCAAATTTTCAAAAGGAGCTTAAGGGGAAACTTCTTAAAATAAGGATTACAGATATAGAAACGGATGAAGTAAAGATTAATCTTTCTTTCCCTCTAAAATTTGCCCGCTTTGCAAAGGCAATGATTCCCCATATGGAGAAACTAAGATTAGAAAAGGAAGGTATCAATCTGGAAGAGATTCTGGATTCAATCGGGTCCGTTACCGAGGGTAAGATAGTTGATATAGAGGATAAAGCGAACGGACATCGCATAGAGGTTTGGATTGAATAATACAATTACTGCTTTTCTCTTTCGTTTTTCCGAAAGTAGGCATGCTCTTCTTTCAGTTCATGGATAAGATCTTTGACTTTCCAATTTAGCGAGTGTTCCGTGGTAACGGCAAAGATAAAATCCTCCGGCCTCTCTACATTCTGCTTTATTAATCTCATTAGAAGTGCGGCCTCCTTGTCCGAAAGACCGTGAAATATAACAATTTTCGAGTCAAGTTTACTCTCTTCCTCTCCAATACCACTCTTTTTTATATCTTCCATAATCCCTAACTCCTCCCAAAATAATCCTTCTTTTTAGCAACCAATATATGCCGTTCGGCCTCCATAAAGGGAACACTTACCCTGTTTATCTCCATATGTTTAAAAAAAACACTCAGAGCCGATATCTCCTCTTTAAGAGTATCAAGTTTCCCCTTATAAGCCATAATAAATCCGTTATCATTGAGAAGGGGAATTACAAATCCCAAAATTTTCTCAAGTTTCGAAAATGCCCTGAATGTTACAACATCATAGAACGACTTTCGACTCGATAAATTTTTCAAGTCGTCACACACAACTTTTACGTTCAACAATCCGAACTCAAAAACAATATTTTTAAGAAAAGCAGCCTTCTTTTCCATCCGCTCGAGTAGAACAAACCTAAAATCAGGAAACACAACTGAGAGAGGGATACCAGGAAACCCGGCACCGGAGCCAATATCCAACAGATCTAGATTTTTCCGCTTATCGGCTAAAAACCTGTACACGCTGAGGGAATCCAACAAATGCCTTACTACCAAATCTTTCCCATCTGCCCTTACCAGGTTAAACCTTCTATTCCACCTCTCCACCTCCCTAAGATACCTATACAACTTATCACAAACTTTATCTTTCTCACACCCGCTTTCGGAAGTAGAGATACCCAGACGAATCAATCCAAGCTCGAGAAGTTCTCTAGAGATTGCCGAACCAACACCAGACACAGAAATTATGCCCCTCTCTTTAGATAAACGAGCAACACCGCAATATCCGAGGAACGCACACCCTGAATCCTGGAAGCCTGTCCTACAGAGACAGGTCGTATCTTTTTAAGTTTCTCCCTAGCCTCCTTGGATAGACCCACAGCGGTATCGTAATCAAAGTCGGGGGGAATCTTTTTACTCTCCATCCTTAGGAATTTCTGAACCTGCTCTTCCTGACGCTTAAGATACCCCTCATACTTGACATCCAACTCCACTCTCTTCAGATACTCCGGCTTTCGCTTAGCCAAATCCTCATCCAACTTCGCAAGATCGGCTATCTTAATCTTTGGATCCTTTAATACCTGCTCAAAACTCTTACCCAACTGCAACTGAACCGAAACAAGACGGGCAAGGTCCTCTTGCTTTACCTTTCGCTTTCGAAGCAATTCCCTTATCTCCTCTATGTTCCGGCGTTTTTCCATAAATCTATTTTTTTCCTCCTCACTCTTAAGCCCGGCGTATACACCCTTTTCAAACAATCTATCCTCCGCCGTATCGTGTCTAAGAGCAAGCCTATACTCTGCTCTTGAGGTAAAAAGCCTATAGGGTTCGTCAGTTCCAAGGGTTACAAGATCATCTATCAATACACCTATATACGCCTCAGCCCGGGATAAAACAAGGGGCTCCTTACCCTGGAGAAACAAACCGGCGTTTATACCTGCCATGAGCCCCTGTGCCGCTGCCTCCTCATAACCGGAGGTACCATTAGTCTGGCCAGCCACAAACAGACCTCTGATTCTCTTAGTCTCCAAACTGGGGTAGAGCTGCGTGGGATTTAGATAATCGTACTCCACAGCATAACCCGGCCTCATAATCTCTATCTTTTCAAATCCTGGAACTGTTTTTAAAAATTTTTCCTGAACATCCTCGGGCAGAGAAGATGATATACCGTTAAGGTAAACCTCCTCCGTACTCAAACCCTCAGGTTCAACAAATATTTGATGGCGCTTTCTATCGGGAAACCTAACCACCTTATCCTCAATAGAGGGGCAATATCGGGGGCCAATACCCACAATCTTACCCCCATACAGAGGAGAGCGATGCATATTTTCTTCTATTATCCTGTGTGTTCTTTCATTGGTATAGGTTATATAACACGAGACATTGGGTCTATTAACACTTTCATTGGAAAAAGAAAAGGGGAACATCTCAGGATCACCGGGTTGCTCCTCCATTCTCTCAAATATAAGAGAATCCCTCAATGCCCTTGCCGGCGTACCCGTCTTCAGCCTTCCAACGGAGAAACCAATACGCCGGAGATTTTTACCAAGACCTATAGCAGCGGGCTCTCCCAATCTACCTGAGGGACTCTCGTACTCGCCTATAAAAATTTTACCCTCCATAAAAGTCCCTGTCGTAAGCACCACAGTCTTTGCCGTGAATTTTTTGCCCCTTTCCGTAATCACCCCCCTAATCTCTCTACCCGGGGTATCAAGCATCAAATCAACAACGGTATCCATGAATATGTGAAGATTCTCCTGTCTCTCCAGCGTCCACTTTGCAAGCATAGAGTAGGCGGCTTTATCAGCCTGTGCTCTATAGGCCTGTACGGCCGGACCCTTACTCCTATTTAGAATTCTAAACTGTATCATAGTTGCATCTATAAGCTTTGCCATTTCTCCACCGAGGGCATCTATCTCCCGTACAAGGTTACCCTTGGCAAGTCCCCCTATAGCAGGATTACAGGACATCTTGCCAATGACATCAAGATTCTGGGTAATCAAAAGGGTATCAAAACCCATCCGGGCAAGGGCAAGAGATGCCTCTATTCCCGTATGCCCCCCACCTATAACAATCGCATCAAAATCCATATCGATCACCTCTTTTCTATGCTCTCCTAATTACAAATCTCTAAAACTATTTACCTACACAAAATTTCGAGAAAATGTTGTTCAGTATATCCGCAGAGGTTACTTCACCCGTAATCTCTCCAAGAGCCGAAACCGCCTCCTGGAGATAAACCGCCACAACATCAAGCGGATCATTCTCTCTTATACCAACTTCAAACCTTTCAATGGATTCAAGAGAGGATTCCAAAAGTTCCCTTTGACGAATTGAATCTATAACAGGAGCTCCACTTTTAACAGAGAATCCCAAACTATCGGCCTTCAAGATACACTCTTTCATCCTATCAATTAAATCGGACAAACCCTCTCCGGTTACAGCACTAATCGCCACAAAACCCGAAGGGACTTTCTTTCGGGCTATATCAACCTTGTTCCATACCCCTATGATTCTCTCAGAGGTTTTTCTAGAACTAAACTCTCTCAATCGTTCTCTATCCTCATCTGTAACTCCATCTACAGCATCAACTACGTAAAGAACGAGATCGGCATTCTCTATCACCCTTGTAGTTCGCTTTATACCTTCCGCCTCAACAGGATCCAAACTTTCCCTTAGACCCGCGGTATCAAATAATTTCACCGGTATATCGGAAATAGAAATACTTCCCTCTATATAGTCCCTCGTAGTCCCGTGCACCTCCGAAACAATAGCCCGTTCCTCCCGTAACAAAAGATTAAAAAGAGTAGATTTCCCTGCATTGGTTCGACCAGCAAGAACAACAGAGACTCCCTCTTGGTAGATCTTTCCCACTTCGAAGGAGCCAATCAAATCCCTCAATGAATTTTTAAGTTCCCCCAGCTTCCCAAAATCGATAAAAATCTCATCTTCTTCCTCCAGTTCTTCCTCCGGATAGTCAAGACGTACCTCTATCGCCGAGAGTACATCTACCAAGTGTCTCTTTATACCATCTATTCGTTTTTCAATCGCCCCCTCCAGTCTGTGAAGAGCCAACTCTCTCGCAGTATCTGTTTTCGCACGTATCAACTCATTAACTGCCTCCGCACGTGTAAGATCCAATTTCCCATTTAAAAAAGCTCTAAAGGTAAACTCCCCGGGTTTTGCCGGTCTAAAACCGATTGAAAATAGAATTTCCAAAATTTTTCGAATAATCGGAATCCCACCGTGGCAGGATATCTCTGCGGAATCCTCTCCAGTATAACTATGTGGGGCCCTAAATACGGAAACCAAAACTTCATCTATTATCCCTTCATCATTCTTGTCGCTCGAGGGAGCAATTATCCTTCCATATACAACGGAGTACGGAGTGGCGGCATTTATCCGGGTTTTCCCTCTAAAAATCTTATCGAGGAGGGGAAAAATTCCCTTACCCGATGTCCTTATTACGGCAATTGCACTTTCACCCCAGGGAGTAGCAAGAGCAGCTATTGGTTCATCGACGGTATAATTATCCGATTTCACACAAATATTCCCCATTTACAATCTTTTGGTATTAACAGTTAGATAATTTAATATTATTTTACAGATTATGAAAGATACCGATATCGAAGGCATGGATAAAAAAAATTTAAGAGAGTACTTGTACTCACTAATACTGGCAAGGAAAAAAACAGAAAAGGAGAAGGAAAAACTCTCCCAAGAGCTTAAAAAATGGGAGTCCAGGGTAAAACTAGCAGAAGAGAGGGGTGAGTTGGAACTTAAAGAACAGGCCCTCCTTAGACTGGAAGAACTCCGTAGAAGAATTACAAATACTTCCGCCGAATTCGACGAGATTACCCGAGAGATAGAGGGCATAAAAAAGAAACTAAAGGATTCAATAGGTAAGATTAATTACAACGTTGACACCGAATTACTACTTGAAGAACTTAACCTCCTGACAGGAGGAACAAATGATAGAGATTTAAATGAGGATAGAGCTATTAAGGAGATAAAGGCAAATCTTATGCTTAAGGAGCTAAAGAAAAAACTGAAGGGTAAGGAGGATAGCGATACCAATGATTAAAACAGGGAAATCAACTAGCTGGAAGAGAATTAAAGAAAAACTTGATGAATCTAACGGAGTACTTCTCTTTGCCCACAGGGGGTGTGCACAAAATGCCCCCGAAAATACTATGGCGGCATTTAGCAGGGTTTTAACTAACGGAATTCCTGGTGTAGAACTCGATGTACAGATGTGCAAAACGGGAGAATTAATTGTATGTCATGATTTTGACCTAAAACGAATAAGTGGAAAACCAGTTAAAATCGAAGAGGTATCCTATGAAGAGATAAAAGAATTGGACATAGGCTCTTGGTTTTCTAAAGAATTTAAAACCGAGAGATTACCCCTTTTGGATGAGGTGTTTGAGCTCTTAAAAGACAGGGTAATTTACAACATAGAAACCAAAACAGACAAAGCTGTAACCGGACCTCTTGAAAAAAAATTACTGGAGGCCCTGGAAAAACACAACCTTAAAAGGCATGTCATTATTTCTTCATTTAATCCATTCTCTATAAAGGCGGTGCATAAACTTGATCCTACGTTACCAATATCTTTAATATACTCACGTTCGAAGAGACTCCCGTTTATACTTCGACATGGGGAGGGACGATTATTCACGAAGGAGTTGTTTATTCAAGTTTACTATAAATTACTAAATCCAATAACCTCTTTCTTCCATAGGGGAATTTTCGGAAATCCAATTATAGCATGGACTGTTGATAATCCCTTAGAGGCTAAAAGACTCCTAAAACTAGGAGTAAAAGGAATAATATCTAACAACCCTCCTATAATAAAAGAAACCATCCTCAAGGAAGGCAAAAAAATTATACAACCAGAAGAGTTCAAGCAAATCCTGGAGGATTCTTAAATATTGATTCTTAAATATTCAGATGGGAGACTTCAATAAATTATCTAAGCTTATCCACTATCGCTCTTGCCAAATCTTCACCTAATTTTCTAAAAGCAGTCGAGAGGGCAGTAGAGACCTTACTCCCAATGGCACTCTTGTTTTTACTCACCGTCAGGAGTACCTCATCTTTTTCCAGATCCACTACCTTGACTGTCCCGCTAACCTTGACAACTGTCATATTTTTATCCTGCTCATATCCAGAAATCTTAGCAAAACCATAAACAACACGCTTTATTTTCCCGTTGGCCTTTCGTTTAAAGAGGGCAATTAGTTTTCTATCGGAAAGAGCAGTTACACTCCACCTATCTACATCTACATCCCTTATATTAAATTTTGCACTACTGAAAACATTGAGCATTCCGTTTTCGGTTTCATTTTGTTCAATGGGCTTCCCCGACGCATCAGTATCGGCAACTACTACACCCATAGGAATAAGTCTTGCGTAAGAAATAGTTTCAAAGTAAAAGGTAACGCGCTTCTTTAACGCAAGCTCCTCCAAACTGTCAACATAGCTCCTAAATTTGGGAGCAAGATTATCCAACTGACTAAGGTAGGATGATATATCAAGAGCCATCGTTACTGTAGACTTTCCAACAAAATCCGGTATGGGGTATTTAAAAGCTACAATTCCTCTCCTATCCGTTTTTAGCGTTACAGTCTTCACACGTTTACGTCCGCTTTTACTTAAAACATAATAACTTACTCTAATAGAAACTCCCTCAATACCCTTGCTCTTCTCCGTTGTCCCACTTGCAACTTTAAGCATAAACGCGTCTTTAAAGGGTTTGCCTACATATCCCTTAAGATTATCATTCAACTTTATTAAATTTATTTTAGAGAGTGCAGCCTTTGCATTATTTATATTCCTTTCAAACTTAACCTGAGCATTATCAACATTCGAGTTTCCTGCAGCTAACGAGGCTTCTATAAACTTTATCAAACCGGCAAAATATTCTCCCCTGCTCACAAGGGTTTTACCCTCTCGCTCCGGTTTGGATATTGCCTCTATCCGCTCCTGAAAGAGTTTTTGAAGCCGTTTCTTTTCCCTTTCAAGTTCTACCTTATTGTATCGAGCAAGGAGGTAAACCGTTACCTCCTTGCCCCTCCTATCTATCCATCTATCCGAAATTTCAAGGCTTGTAATTCTCCCGGAACTCTTTGAAGTAAGTTTCTCTGTAATAGAAGCCTTAAAAGAATTTAACGAACCCTTTGCTACAGCGGTAGTTTTGGAAGTAACCTCTACCCCTATATACTTAAGTATCTCACTAATAATAGCATTTCTCGCAGTACTCTCCGCCTCAGCAGGGTCTCCACTTTTACTTGTACCAACCCCGGTAAAATAAATGTACGTGGTATCACTCATGGGAGGGTTACTCACCCAGGCCGGCGGTTTCTTACTCACCACCTGAGCGGAAGTCCCTGATTTAACCGTTGTACATGAAAACATCAGGAAGAGAAATACCAAACCTCCCCCTATCCCTATTACTTTTTTAAGAGTACTGCTTCTCATTTCTAATGCCTCTCTCCAATGTGTTGTAAATATAATAATGTTACTCTTTAACCAGTTGTTCAATACCTAACTACTCAATACCTCCCGTTTCAAAGGCCTTCTTCACCCTCTCCCTTGCTGTTACTTCATCTTCGCTCTTGGGTTTAACTTTTTTATCAGCCTCTTCCAATGCACGCTGTATCGCCTTATCTATCTGTTCCTTGGGAACATAGTAGAGCATAAAGTACTCATACTTTTCTTCGACAGTACCATCAGCATTCACCTTACGGATTAACCACCAATAGGAAGCTTTCTTTCTAGCGCCTGAAAACTGAGCCTTTGAAATACTCTTTACAACCTCTTCCATATAGGTCTCAAGTTTATCCTTGTCCCCTGCAGCGGCACCAACAAACTTATCCTTAACTTTTACAGAAACAAGTCTCGCTATCTCGGAAGATGCCACGAACCCCCTTGTCCACAACCTGAGCCCATCAAGGTCTTTCCCAGAGCGCATAAATTTAAATACATAGTAGTCCTTAACCTTGGCTGCAATTTCATCCGGTTCCATAAAAACCCAATCAGGGGTCTCCCTCGTCCCATGATACTGATCATCTATAACCTCAGGCTT
This sequence comes from uncultured Spirochaetales bacterium, assembly GCA_964596425.1. Lineage (GTDB taxonomy): Bacteria > Spirochaetota > Spirochaetia > SZUA-6 > SZUA-6 > CAZQTC01. Next base: position 84,131 of record CAZQTC010000030.1, read on the forward strand.
TGCCTCTTTTACCATCTGAGGCTTCTCTACCTTTGGCGTACTTGTACATGAACCCAAAAAAGCGATTGCCGCAATAACAACAATCCCTACAACTCTCTTAATCATAAAAAACTCCTTAAAATTATCAATCTTTCTACTTATGGGGCAACGCCCCATATCTATCTGTAACAAACACTACATACCGGTATTAAAGACCACACTATTTCCCCTAAGCATCACCTGTTCCATATTTTCCAACCCCGGAATCGTCTCAGCAACGTTAAAAATCACATCGACAAGGTCATCTATCTCGCCCCAAAAATACACCCTGTACTTTGTTTCCCGTGCACTCTGATAGAGGGTTTTAACAGCCTTTACGCGTGTCTTAAGTTTTCTTCTAAACTTACTCATTAAGCGACTATCAGGTGTGTCCTGGATCGTCACACTATAGGGTATCCCATTTCTGAGTGATTTCAACATATAGTTCCTTACCTGTTTTATTGCAATGGGCATAGCTTTATACACACTGGCCTGAATAGCGTTTATCCTTGCCGCTCTCTCCGAGACATCGCTGTAAGTCCTTGGACTATTCCACGGAACAGAACCCAACAATCTACCCGTCGAGGGATCGTACAATTTTAACGTAACATTCGCCTGAGCATAGTATCCATCACCAGATGCCTCCCCGGAGGTTTCCCCATTAATTTCTATATAAACATCAGCATTCAATTTCTGCGCAATCCATTGAATTATTGATATTGATTCCCCCGTTTCCTCTTCATAAACGTCCCGTTCATCCTTTTTAATTTTCTCAATCTGTTCCATATCCACCGCTTCAATGGAATGCTGAGCCAAATATTCATTCGCTATACTTACCGCAGCCCGCATATAAAAGGTATCTCCCTTACCCTCCTCGTTAAAGTACACCATATAAGTCATGCCTTTGATATAGTTATTTATAAGGGCTCTTTCCTGAGCGGTTAAACCCTCAGTAGAGAGTTGCTCTACAGAACCTCCTGGTTCTTCCGCTTTGACCGTTTTGCCTCCCTTAGTCGCCACACCTCCCAACAATCCATTAGCCTCCAATGTATCTTTTATAGCCTGAATATTAACAGAGACTCTACATTCAACAACGTACTGGTTATCCACCCTATCCTTCCTCGTTACTTTAAATGTATCGGTAAAGATAAAGGCATTAGGGTTATGGGAATTGTATATTAGCTCCCCTAATTTCTGATGATTTACCCTCTCGTTTTCCCTACCTATTATCTCAATGATCGCCTTTCGAACGGCATCCATCTTCGACCTGTTTATCGCCTCAAGAAAGGATTTACTCTTTCCCACCCCCGTGTAAACCTTTCCGGGAGAACTTTTTTCACTTACAGAAACCTTTACAGTTTGAACACTCATACAAGAAGCAAAAAAGAAAATTATAGTTGTAATAATACCAAAATAAATCCAACCTCTCTTCATCCTTACCCCCTAATACTTAAATGTAAACCCAATTCCCCCGTAAACACCCCCGTAACTTATGGAAGAATAGGAACTCAGCCACTCCATATAGCCGGTATCCACTGTAATTTTATAATCTCTGCCTAGAAGATATGTAACAGTCACACCGACAAGTCCACCAAAATGGGTAAGTACAAAATAATCATCCCTACTAAGGGGGACAATCCCTCCAATTCCAATTCCCGCCATCGGAACAAATTGAAACCTTCCGAGGTAGAAATTCATCTCCCCTCCAACATACATATTTGTCAACAATCCGTTATACGGAACTACTATAAAGGGGAGCTCAAATCCCACTATAGGTCTAAACCTGTAAAACCCCCTTGTAATACTTTGTCTGAAACCAACGAGAGAAACAAACCTCCCCCCGTAAACAATAGCATGGAAGTAAGGGGTTGTATCAAACCCAAATCTGGGTATTTCCTTAACCTGGTCCCCTATGTTAACCTTTCCGTTAGAGTAGATTATATGCGCTATCGAAACCTCATCATTTACCTCTTTTACAATGAGAAGTCCCTTCTCCGTATTAAATTTCTTTCCAGATTTTAATACCCGCGTTGCTACAATCTCATACTCGTCTCCTACGTTAACCCCCATATCCCTACCAAATTCAATGATCACATCATTACCGTCAATCTCTACAATACCGGTCTTTAATTGAAACTCCGGTATTTTCTTTACTCTATAGGTAAGCTCATCCGGTATACCCTCTATGGCATTTTTTATCGCCTCCCTCGGATTATCATCATAACCCTCTGTTTTAATGGAAATCGAAGCAAAGGTCTGTATATTTTGCACGTTTATAAAACTAAAAGATGTATTGATAACCGCCCTGTATCTATATGTATTTCCGCCTCGTAGGCGCTCCACACCGAAATATGTAACATACGGAATTACAACAATGAAAGAACCTATTAGTCTGTTCATATCTGCCTTAGTAAAAAAAGCATGCCCCATCTGAACCTTTTCTGGTATCTCAACATTCTCTCTCTTGAAACGCTTTATACTTTCAATAAAACGATTGATATCGTCCTCACCCAATCTGTAATTCATTCCAATCACATTAAACCTACGAAGACCAACAAACACATTCCTTATCTCCTCGTCTATTCTTCCAAGGACACCCTGGGGAATATTCCATTGGTAGTAACTCAAATTAAAAACAGCTATATCCTTCTTCTTATAAACCTCTTGTGAAAAAACGGGAAACACCATCAACATTACCAGAACCAGAGAAACCGAGAAAAGGAACTTTTTCATCACATTACCCTTATTGCTACATTATTATAATTTCTATACATAAATAATAGCACTTATATGTATAGAATCAAAGTAAAAAGAGAGAAAATCAAATCAAAAAGCTCCTAAAAAATACCACAGAAAAAACGCAAGAAAACTTAAAGAGGATACTTACTATAGTTGTACGTGCTCCAACAGTGAAGAAACCTCATTTTCCAATTTTTTAATCTCCTCGAGGCTATCTATTACCTCCACATCAATAGCTATTGAATAGCTATCCTGTCCTTTAAGAAACGGAAGTTTCCCTCGCTCTCTTAAGTTACCCCTCCCCAGCGGGGTTACAAGTCCCGGTTCCAATCCTACAACATAAAATCCCTTTCTCATCATCTTCCACTCGGTAAGTTCCGGAAGCTCCCTCGTATTGAACCTTACAACAACACCAAGCGTCTCTCCGTTTCCTATATCCGAATTTACAAGCGAGACAAAGGTATTTCCATTCCCGTCGGAGGCTAATCTGTGAAAGAATACCTTCTCATTGTAACCATGTATCGGCTCAGAAAACTTAAGACATTCCTCTACCCCTCTATCCCTTTTTGCCTCTTCATCCCTGGGCTCACTGCTAATTATAGGAGCCACCACACGAGAATTGGGAGACAGCAATGGGAAACCGAAGTTCATATGGTAGAGCATCATAATTGGTTGTTCTTCAAATCCCCTATTTTCTATCGTGTCCCTTAAAGTAAAACCCCTCTTCCCCAGCTCTGTCTCGAAAACTCTGGTAAGCACCACGTTCTCGCCCATCGCACTGACCTCACGGAGTTTTCCGCGAATTTCTATTTTATACTCATCACCCACCCAGCCCTGATTAACAGAAACATCCTCCGCATCGGTGTTGGATATACGCCCATGCAGACCATAGGCTACTCCCATATCCTTAGAGGGAGCCCCCGAATTGGTAATCCCACAGGTAGTAAGAAGTCCGGCAAAGAACCCCCTAAGCCATCCCAATCCTGGTTCCTCATAGTAAGCAGGTGAAGTAATCCCTGTCCCAGAGAAAAAGTGGAGGGGTATTCCCCTATAGTACATCTCCGGCACATCCATTCCCCTACCTGGTAGCACGGTAAAAGTAACCCCACTACCTGTATTAACCGATATTCCCCTTACACCACTTGCCTTGCCATCGTTATAACTGAAAGACCGTACACCTGCAATCTGAAGCGGATCCCCTATATAGGCGAGAATCTCCTCCCTTGTAAAATTTTTTCCGGCAAACAGGGCCATACCATCCCTCCTTAAAATTATCTGTAAAAAGGCGGCACTTTTTACTATGCCACCATCCACAGTATTATATTTATTATTACATACTTCGCCAAAATTTGTAATTTATTTTTTCAATCTCTTCGGGTTTTGGAAGCGGAAAAAATTTGGTTTCCTCCTGAGAGGCAAACATAAAACCATGTTTAAGATTCCTATACGACATCGTGTTAAGAGAACTATAGAGACTCAACCCCTTGGTCTTCTTATCCGGATTATCCTTCATCTCATATATCGCATCTCTAAGCTTGGAGGGATGGAGACTAACAATCGGGATACTCACAAAGGGATTAGTCTTAAACTCTCTTAAAAACTCATCGATATCGAAATCTACCTGGGTATAAAATATCTTTGGAGCGCCCTTCGGATTATTAGGATCTGTAATAAACCTTCCAAACTCAACAAAATCATAGGCCGTTAAAACAAGCATCCTCAGGGGAGCTATCTCTGCAAAGATTCTAAATACACCCTTTTTATGCTGAGCCCTATGCTCTGCCGGGGAAAGTTCCAGTGTAACGGCATCCGGGGTTGTAAGATACAACTTCCGGATAGCATCAAAGTCTATATGCTCAAGTACCCTATAGGTAGATATAAACTTGGTAGCCTTTGGTCTTCCGTCCTCGTGGGGGATCAATCCTCTTAGTCCCCTCTCTATATCAAAATACGGATTCCTGAAGTTTATATCTATAGAGGCAAATATTACCTTCCCCTCATAGTGTCTCGAAGAACCGGAAACATAATGTTTGGCAAATTTCTCAGGACTTAATTGAGACGCAATCAGCGCAGAATCAGGATGAAGCACAAGGTAAAGGTGATTTTTGTATTCCATAACTTCTACCCCCTTAACTCCAAAAAGATCTTAACATAGGTGCTATAACGAGAGATACTACGGACATCAATTTTATCAAAATATTAAGCGATGGGCCCGCCGTATCCTTAAACGGATCCCCAACGGTATCACCCACAACAGATGCCTTATGAGCCGGAGAACCCTTTCCCCCGGCCTCTCCGGCCTCTATCATCTTCTTTGCATTATCCCACGCCCCCCCTGAATTGGCCATAAAAATAGCCAGGATAACGCCGGAGGCGGTAACCCCGGTTAACAAACCGACAAGCATAGGAATACCCCCTATAAAACCTACGATAACAGGGGTTAATGCGGCAATCACCCCCGGTAGGATCATCTGTCTAAGGGCCGAAGCCGTACTTATATCTATACACTTTTTATAATCAGCCTCTTCCTCCCCCTCCAGAATCCCTGGTCTCTCTCTAAACTGCCTTCTAACCTCTTCTACCATACTGTAAGCCGCTTTTCCAACGGCATCAAGAGCAAGGGATGAGAAGAGAAACGGAATAACAGCCCCCAACAAGAGCCCGACAAGTACGGGAACACTGGTAAGATCAATTCTTCCGGCACCGGCCTGTTCCTCAAAGGAGGAAAATAGAATTATAGCAGTCAGAGCTGCCGAGCCTATGGCAAACCCCTTACCAATAGCGGCAGTTGTATTGCCCACGGCATCGAGCTTATCTGTAATCTCCCTAACCTCAGATGGGAAATCTGCCATAACGGCCAATCCTCCGGCATTATCGGCTATGGGACCGTACGCATCCACGGCAAGCTGTACCCCAAGAGTTATAAGCATACCAAGGGCGGCAATACCAACCCCGTACAATCCGGCTATTGCAAAACTTCCGTATATGGCAGCACCAATTACCAGAATAACAGGGAAACTGGAGAGCATTCCCACACCTATACCGGTAATAAGATTGGTAGCAGAACCCGTTAGAGTAGCACGTACAATAGACCTAACAGGGGGTGTATTGGTACCTGTAAAAAACTCGGTGAGCATTCCGATAGCAACCCCGGAGATAAGACCAAAAATCAGAGCAAAAAACACATCAAGATAACTCTTTGTTTCGTTAAAAATCTCTCCACCCAGAAAAAATCTAAGAACGAAAAAGGACATCACGGCAGCAAGAAGAGCTGCGGTAAAACTACCGGTATTAAGTGCCCTCTGCGGGTTTCCGTTCGGTTTTACCCTCACAAAGAATACCCCAATTACAGAGGCCAAAACACCAACACTACCAAGAACGAGAGGCAGAGCAACGAGTTTAAGTTTGACAGATTCTTCCCCTGCTACAGTTAAACCCAGTATCATAGCACCAATTAACGAGCCGACAAATGATTCAAACAAATCCGCCCCCATTCCTGCCACATCACCCACATTGTCCCCCACATTATCGGCAATCGCGGCAGGGTTTCTAGGGTCATCCTCTGGTATCTCTGCCTCCACCTTTCCCACAAGGTCTGCTCCCACATCTGCGGCCTTTGTATAAATACCACCTCCTACCCTGGAAAACAGAGCAATAGAAGAGGCGCCTAAAGAGAATCCTGCAAGTATGGGAAGAATAAAATCGGAGAGATTCTCAATCCCGGAACCTATAACCCTTAACAAAACAAAAGACACAACAGATATACCAACAAGGGCAAGGCCAACGACACTCATACCCATTACAGTACCACCGGAAAAAGCTACCCTCAAAGCTTTATTTAAACCTCTGGTAGCCGCATGGGTAGTCCTGTAATTAGATGCAGTGGCAACCCTCATCCCCACGTAACCCGCAAGTGCGGAACAGGTTGCACCAACTATAAATGCAAGGGCTTGAAATTTCAAAAATCCGCTGTTGGCCACAGCCAGCAATAATGCCACAACAAGAACAAAGGGAATCAGAACTCTATACTCCCTCTTCAAAAAAGTTATTGCCCCCTCTGCTATGTATCCCCCGATTCTGCGTAGTTCCTTACTCTCCGCAGGCTGTTTAAATATCCATAGCGTCTTTGCCAAAGCAAGCAAAAGGGCAATAAAACCACCAACAAAAGCAATTCCTAATACAATGTCCAAACCCATTTTCCACTCCTTTTTTGATAATGATTTGAACCTTAGGTGCTCGGAAAAAACTTAATTATATATGATGAAAACAGATATGAAAATAATTTTTTATAAAAAAAATGAAAAAAATAAAAAGAGGGGATTATTTAATCCCCTCATAGCAGAACATCCTGAATATTCCCGAGAAGCGAGTCACGTTTTAAGAAAGGATTAACATAGAAGATTATTCTCCGGCAGCATCGCTATCGGACTCTCCCTCTTTCGCTCTCATTTTCTTCATTATACCTCCCTTAAAGGCGGGAAGAATAAGGAGTATTATAAATATCCACAGAACAATACTAATAGGACGGGAGAAAAATATCCATGGAGAGCCATTTGAAATTATAAGAGATTGGCCGAAACCAAGCTCAGCTATCGGCCCCAATATCAGGCCCAAAACAATAGCCCCCAACGAGAAACCAGCCTTGTGCAGAAAGTAGCCGGTGATCCCGAAGAAGAGCATCAATCCCACATCAAAGAGACTGTTATTAATAGCATAGCTACCTATTACAGATAGAATTGCGATCGCAGGAATCAAAATCGCATTGGAAACCGTTGCTACCTTTGCAAACATTGGAGCAAAGTACAATCCCAATATAAGGAAGAATATATTCGCAAGAAAGAGAGAAAGTATAAAGGCATAGGTAATTGCCCCGTGTTTGGTAAACAGCTCCGGCCCGGGAATAAGCCCCTGGATCATTAAGCCTCCCATTAATGCAGCGGCTACGGAGTTACCAGGGATACCGAGGGTAAGAAGTGGTACAAGGGAGCCACCTACCACACCGTTGTTTGCGCTCTCCGTTGCTGCTACACCCTCGGGATTTCCCTTTCCAAATTTCTCAGGATGTTTGGATATCTGTTTCGCAAAATTATAAGAGATAAACGCTGCAATAGTAGCACCGGCACCGGGAAGTATTCCGACGATAGTCCCCAACAAACCACCCCTAGTTATTGTAGGTGCCAAGCCCTTTGGTAATTTTTCTCTCTTAAGCCTTTTAGGAGCTATAGCTAACTCCTGTACAATCTGACTCTCCGAGGTTAGCTGTAGAATCTGACTTATGGAGAACAACCCTATAAGAGCAGGCATAAAGGAGACCCCTTCGTAGAGATCCACTATACCCCATGTAAACCTTATGTAACCTGTTATAGGATCCATACCAATTGTAGCTATAATTAATCCGAGTAATCCAGAGATAAGCCCCTTTATAAGATTTCCGGAGGTAAGGGTTACTATGCTAGCAAGACCCATTATAGCCAATAAAAAGTACTCAGGAGGACCAAACTTTAACGCAAACTTTGCAAGTAAGGGAGCGAGCAGCAAAAGAGCAAAGGTAGATATAATCCCTCCCCAAAAACTTGCAACCGTAGCTACCGTTATGGCAAGTCCACCCCTACCCTGACGTGTCAGAGGATATCCGTCGAAGGCCGTAGCAGCAGCAGCCGGTGTACCGGGGGTTGAAAGTAAAATTGACGATATTGCACCACCATACATCCCACCACTGTATACCCCTCCCATAAGTGCCAAACCTACTACAGGGTTCATCCCAAAGGTCACCGGTATAAGAAGAGCTACTGCCATAGTCGCCGTAAGTCCGGGAATAGCTCCAATGATAATCCCTCCAATAGTTCCCGTCAAAACGGCAAGCAGTACCGATGGGCTTATTAACGAATGAAAGGCAGATAAAAGCATAGTACTCATCACATCAACCCTCCTAAAACACCAGTAGGAACCGGCACGGCAAGAAACCTAACAAATACAATATAAATAGAGGCTAGTAGGGCCAGAGAAATCAAAATCAGCTTTACAGGCTTTCTATAACCCAACAACCATCCCATCACCACAAGAAAGAGAAAACTCGGAATGAGAAAACCCAGATATTGTAAAAGTATAAAGTAAACTACTACGCCCGCAACTGTCTCAAAGAAATGAATTGGATCCGCAATCCATTCAATTTTTCTCTCCTTCTCGGTGGATGTTCTGAGGGAAGACAAAAGTAAAACAAGGGAAAGAACAGCTAGAGAGATAGCCAAAAAGACAACGTATCGTTTAGCAGAAAGCGCACGCGCGGGAAATTTTCTCGTTCCAAGCAACATACTTCCCGATAGAATAAATCCGAGAAGTGCAGATATTCTGTTTACATTAATCTCTTTCATTTTTTCAATCCCCATACAAAATCATAAAGAAAATTTGTCCGACGGTAATATCACCCCATCACAAGCCCACTTGGAAAGCTCCATTATACTACCGCCGGACAGAAAACTCTCAATTCAAAACCAACAAACTTCACACCATAAAATAATTAAAGTACATCACGCAGAGCACCCCACCTTTACCATGGGCTCATCACCAGGGGGATTTAGCATATATCTCGTTTGTAGTTTTAAGAAGACCCTCAAGATACGCTCTATACTCCTTAGGCCACATAATATTCAACAGTAGTACACCCTTGGCCGCCTTGCGAAAATCAGGGTCATTTAAAGTTTTCTTAAAGGTATCAAGAAGCTTGTTATAGATAGCATCCGGAATTCCCGCAGGCGCGGCAAAACCCCTCGAGGAATCTGAAACAATATTTATACCCAGCTCTTTGAAAGTGGGAACATTGGGAAGGTAGGGTAGTCTCTTATCAGTCATAACGGCAAGCATTCTAAGTTCTCCGGCTTTAACGTTAGACTCCACCTGAGAAACATTCATGAACGCCATGTCCACATGTCCACCCAACACTTCCGTCTTTTCCCCTGCAGAACCCTTTGCAGGCACCTCTTTAATGTGTATACCGGCAGCAGCGTTAAACTTGGTAAGCGCAAAGAAATCATCACCACCAGGACCCGTCGTAGCACCAGTTAGAGAACCGGGATTCTTTTTCTCCGCCGCTATTATATCATTTATCGTTTTAAAGGGGCTATCCGATTTAACAACAAGAACACCGGGATCAGTTACTACGTTAACCAATAACCTAAAACTATTCAGAGTGTACTTGGCACGCCCGGAGGATATATGGGCAGTCACATGCGGTGTAAAAAGGGTTCCAATAGTGTAACCATCCGGCTTTGCCTTGGCTAAGGCTTCAAAACCAAGCTGACCACCTGCTCCCGGTTTATCCACAACAACAAACGGTTGCGGGAAGTACTTCTTCGCATACTTCGCAAAGAGTCTTGCCATGGTATCCGTTCCACCGCCAGCTTTCGAAGCGACTATTATTGTTACAGGCTTAGTAGGATAGTTGGCTGCCGTTTCCTTTTTCCCCGCTGCCCATAAAGAAGAAACAGTTAGGACTAACACGAGAAGAAACACTACAATTTTAGAAGTTTTTTTCATAAAACCTCTCCTTTCTCTATGATTTTTTGCATTAACTTTTTGCAAGAAAAATGCCACAAGAGAAAATTTCATACACCTAACAGATGCAATGGGTGTTTTGCCTCGATAATCCTCTATATGACAAACAATTATTTGAGATATTTTCTTAACACTTTTTAACCCTCACAAATAATCTCTCAAATCAAATGAAAAAAATCTGTGCTAAATAGCACATCGCGGATGAAATTTTTCGTTTCCCTGTGTCTTTCAGCACAGTGCGGTTTTATTCAAAACCATCCATCAATATTTTTCTCTAACCACTTGACTAATCAGGGGAAGTGTTGGATAAAGGCTAACTGTAGGGATGAGAATTTTCCATAAACATAAAATAGAGAACTACGGTATAAAAGGGAAAAATTTACTTACCGATAAGACTATCCTCATAACAGGAGTAACTGGAGGAATAGGAAGGGCATTAATAAAACTTTTCGTCAGTCACGGAGCTAAAGTAATAGGGGTGGCGAGAAATCCAGAGAAAATTGAAAAACTACGTAAGGAGGTAATCGATCTCCATCCAGAGGCAAAAATGGATTTTGTTAGGTGCGAGCTTTCCTCTATAGGAGAAATTAAAAAGTGTGTTACAAAAATCACAGAAAAAATTTCCTGCCTCGACATACTCATCAACAATGCAGGTGGATACTTCAGTAAACGTTACACTACCGAAGATGGCTATGAGCTCACGTTTGCATTAAACTACCTATCTCCATTTATTTTAACCAATCTCCTACTGCCCGTAATTAAAAAAAGCAAGGAGGGCAAAATCCTCAATATTACCTCCATAGAGGAGAAACATGGAAAATTGCGTTTTAACGATTTGCAGAGTAAAAAATTTTATTTTGGCCTTCGCGCTTATGCCCAATCCAAACTTGCCCTCGTTATGTTTACAAGAGAATTAGCAGAAAAACTTAAAAATACTACCGTGAAGGTCAACGCAATACATCCGGGGATAGTAAAAACCAACATCGCACACGAGAGCTTAAGTATTCAATCTATTGCCTATAGGTTTCTTAAATACACAATTGCTATTCCTCCCGAAAGGGCTGCGGAATACATCTTATTCGCACTTACAGACAAACACTTTAGCGAGATGACAGGTGCCTACATAAAAAAGAGAAAACTTGCAAATCCCAACCCCATTTCCGGGGATAAGTCCCTAAGGGAAAAATTGTGGAATATAAGTCTAGAACTATCTAAGCTAAGAAACAAGTAAAAACCCCTAAGAGAGTTTATATTTTTTTATCCTATTGTACAACACTCTTCTGTCTATGCCCAATATTCTTGCTGCGAGACTCTTATTTCCTTTTGCAATTTCTAAAGCCCTTAAAACAGCCTGTTTTTCAATCTCTTCCAAACCGAATTGTTTTTCCACGGCATCTTCAATATCTACCAGACTATCCCCACGTTCGTCCCCACCGTTGCTCAAATCTTCAACGGTATCTTTAATCTCCTGAGGGAGAAAATCCACAGTCAAGGTATCACTATCACAAACAATCATCATCCTCTCTATACAATTTTCAAGCTCTCTCACATTACCCGGCCAATCGTAACGCAGAAGCGCATCTATAAGAGAAGAACCTATCTTTTTTACGGGCATTCCCTCCCTCTTTGCCACTTTAGTTATAAAATGCTTCACAAGAAGAGGAATATCGTCTTTTCTCTCTCGCAGTGGAGGGGCGGTTATCCTGATAACATTCAACCTGTAGAAAAGATCCGCTCTAAAATTTCCTCTATTCACCTCTTCCCTCAGGTTCCTATTGGTAGCAGCGATCAATCTGAAATCTACCCTTATAGGGGTTAGCCCTCCCAACCTTATAAATTGTTTCTCCTGAATTACGCGAAGAAGCTTTGCCTGAAGCTGAAGGCTCATTTCTCCTATCTCATCGAGAAATAGCGTACCCCCATCTGCAATTTCTATCCTACCCCTCTTCCTATTTAACGCACCGGTAAAGGCACCCTTCTCATACCCGAACAACTCACTCTCAAGAAGATGCTCCGGCAGGGCAGAGCAATCCACAGTTACAAGGGGTTTATGTCGTCTTCTGGAGTGTCTGTGAATAGCCTTGGCTATTAGCTCCTTCCCGGTTCCGTACTCGCCCTCTATAAGTATTGTGGATTCGGAGATGGCTACAGTTTTAATCAGAGAAAAGAGTTTCTTCATCCTCTCGCTTGAACCTACAATATTATCCAGACTGTATTGCTCGTTTAACTCCTCTTTAAGAAAGCGATTTTCCATCTTAATTTTTTTCTGCTCAATGGCCCGCTTCAGAATTATCTTCAACAAATCATAATCAAGCGGTTTTGTGAGGTAATCGTAACCACCGGCTTTAATTGCCTCTACAGCAGAAGATATAGAACCATATGCGGTAAAAACTATAACGGGCACATCTGGATCATACCTATGGATCTCCTTTATAAGTTCTATTCCATCAAGCCCGGGGAGCCTAAAATCCGTAAGCACAATATCCGGCATCTTTTCCCTAAAATATTCCAGTGCCCGCTCTCCGTTCCCACAGGTTATTACCCTAAAACCCTCATTCTCCAGATACGCCTTTATGACCTCTCGAATGTTTTCCTTATCATCAACTACAAGTACTGTATCTCGTTTCATGCAGAACTCCCCACAGAGTTATCGCTATCTACAGTTGGTAATACTATCCTTATTCTTGTCCATTCCCCCTCCTCACTCTCTACAGTAAGCTCACCGTTATGCTGTTCGACTATATTAAGCGAGGTAGAAAGTCCCAAACCGGTGCCCTCCTGTTTCGTAGTAAAAAATGGTTCTAGGATTCTTTCTAGATTCTTCTTCTTTATTCCCACACCAAAGTCAAGAAACTCAACCACAACTCTATCTTCATCCCCATCTCGACTTTCCCCCGGAGAAATCTTGTCCAGGTGATAGGTCTTTATTCGTAACAACCCTTCTTTTTTATCTCCCTTTGCCTGTACAGCATTCAATAATAGATTCATAAACACCTGTTTCAACTGATGCGAATCCGCATTAATATAGGGAAGATTCTCAGAGAGTTCTGTTTCAATCTTGAAGTTTCTATCCCTTACATACTGCTCCGAGAGAGAAAGTACATCAAGGACCAGCTCATTAACATTCACACGTTTAAAATCGTACTTATGGGTACGTGCAAATTCAAGAAACCCATCCAGAAAACCGGCAAGCCTATTGATTTCATCCTGAATTATCCCCGTATACTTTTGAATAGTCATATCATCTTTGTAGATTGTAGAGAGAAGCTTAGCGGACCCCTTTATTGGCTCCATTGGATTTCTTACCTCATGAGCGACAACCGAAGCTAAACGCCCAAGTATCGCAAAGCGCTCTGCTTTTATAAGCGATTCTATGTGCTTCTTTAAACTCCATGTCATATATCTAAAAGCGTTTGCAAGGACCCCCACTTCATCCTTAGAATTTATGTCTATTTTTCTGTTCAAGTCACCACCAGAGATAGCCTTTGCCTCTACGGCAAGTTTATTAATAGGATTTGATATCCTCTTAGCCATAAACACCGCACCAATTATACCAAAGGTAATAGCCAGTAAACCTATCAGTAAAATCCTTTTATTAGATTTGCCCGCCTCGAGAAGGGCACTCTTACTTGACAGAGATATCCTCACAAACCCCAACCTTTCACTCGCCGTAATAATCGGATTCACAATATCGTAAACGTACTCGTTTCCACTAATCCTATTCACATATACAAAGGGTTTATTATTATCGTTTAATGCTTCCAGTGTATTTCTTGCAGATTTAAAACTAAAATTGGCCCTTTCGCCCAATCTATCAATATTGTTATCCATTTTTATAATGAGATTATTGTCCAGTATACTAACCGTTATAACATCCGGATCCTTAACAATAGTGTCACAGTACCTACGAAGTGTCTCATAATCCTGATTCAAAAGGGAGTTCACACTGGACATAGCCAGTACCTCCGAAAGAACAACCCCCTTCTTCTTTATCTGGGAAAGCATTGTCTCCTTTTCCTTTTTAGCAGAGGAATATATTACGATTGAGCTTGTTAACATTATCAGAATAGTAATAGAAATGGAGAACTTAGTCGCCAATTTCACGGTTGTCCAACTCCACCCTACATCAATTGAGTTTTTTCCCAAAATATGTGATTATTCCCATATGCACCTCCCAAAGCTCCCATACAAAAAATTATTCTACTTTGTAATAGTCTTTCTAACAATAGGGATAACGAGCAATTCCTTCTCGCAGGACAAAAAATTACCAGACCACAATCAACATAACAATAGAACACTCAGGTTTGGACATGCCACAGGAGAAAATCCTGCCATAATATTTGGAAAATACTCCAAATTGTTGGATTATCTCTCCAAAAAACTAAAACGCAAAATTGTTTTTATCCAACAAAAAACCTACGAAGACACCCAGGAGGCCTTTTTAAACGGTGAGATAGACATGGGTATTCTAAACGCCTTCTCATATATCAATATATCCCACAGCAACAAGATTATTCCAATTGCAGCAAGGGTAAAACGAAACAGCAGAACATATCAGACATTTATCATTGTAAGGAGAAATAGCAAGATTAAAAACTATAAAGATTTAATAGGGAAAAAATTTGCCTTTGGCGATCCCTTTTCAACAAGCTCTAATCTCATGCCCCGGATACTTCTATTTCAACACGGGATTAACCCAGAGAGAGATTTTAAAAAGACCTACACCATAAAAAAACAGGATTCTATTATCTTTGCAATCCTCAACAAAACCGTAGACGCGGGTGCCATTGCTTCTTTCATATTCAACGAGTACGACCCACGTGTAACAGCGAGGCTTAAAATTATCGCACGGTCAATAAAATTTCCCCTTGGTCCCTTTGTAGCCCGGAGAGCTCTCGGTAAAAAATTAATAGGAGAAATTACAAAGATACTTCTAAACATGGATAAAAACAAAGAGGGAATAGAGGCCCTTCATCGAGCTGAATTAGACCGTTTTGAGGTAGTCAGCGATAGTGATTACAATCCGGTTAGACACATGTGGGAACAGTATAAAATGTTCGTACAAGAGGAATCAACGATCCTAAAAAAGAAAAGACAAAAATAACTATCTTTATACTTGACCTTTCAATAATATGACAATAATATGATTTTATTGTTACATTTTCTTTTTTCCTATCCGGATTTCTCCCCGGATGAAAAAGAATCAAATCAAAATAAAGATAGTAGGGTTAGCAAGTGGAAACGTTACTGATAATTACAATTGTGCTTACTTTATCTTTTACACTAACAAATGGGATGAAAGACGGGAACAACGTTATGGCTACGGCCGTAGCCTCTCAATCATTATCAAAAAAAACAGCCCTAATCGTCGTTACACTAGCAGAGTTTACAGGTCCCTTTATATTTGGAATACCTGTAGCCATAACCGTTGCCAGCGGAATAATCAACGTAAACCTTCTAAGTCCCGGGCTACATTCTCTTATTCTCATTCTAAGTGGCATTATAGGGGCAATAATATGGAATGCCCTTACGTGGATTTTACGGCTCCCCACAAGCTCATCTTTTACTCTGGTAGGAGGATTAATGGGACCCGCAATAGTTGAGTACGGCCACAGAGGAATCCCATGGGCAATTTTTTTAACAAAGGTTCTCTTAGCTATGTTTCTCTCTCCCCTTCTGGGGATACTATTTGGGTACTTGATATACAGGGGAATGCGGAGACTCCTTATAAATGCGGATTTTAAGTTTAACAGATACCTAAAAATTTCTCAGATAGGCACATTAATAGCCCTTGGGATGTCCCACGGTACCAACGACTCTCAAAAATCAATGGGTGTCATAGCCCTGGCCCTGCTATTTGCGGGCAAGATACCACACATCGGGGTCCCTCTATGGGTTATGGCTCTAAGTGCCGGTGTTCTTGCAACAGGGATAACGCTCGGAGGAAATAAAATACTAAAAACCGTGGGTTACGGAATTTTCAAACTCAGACCAATTCATTCATTCTCCGCTCAGATATCCTCTTTCTCCATACTTCTCGCGTGTAACCTAATCGGTGCCCCGGTTAGTACAAGCCAGATCATTGCCTCCTCCGTAATAGGGGTAGGAAGCGGATATAGGAGAAAAAGTGTTAACATGAAGGTTATTATCAATATATTTTTAAGCTGGTTGCTAACAATTCCTCTGGCAGGCTTGATGTCAGGCATTGTTTATATTATCATCACAAAACTCATTATAGGAGGATAAATCAGATATGGGGATTTTTTCAAAATCAGGTAAAAAAACAGATTTTTACGGCCTTTTAATAGAACATTCCAAAAAGGTTTACGAGGCTTATCACATAATGTATAAGGCAATGGAAGAAAATAAACTTGAAGAGTTTGAAAAGATATTTTTTCTTGAAAGGGATGCCGATGATCTGAGACGAATCCTCATAGAGAAACTCAATAAAACTCTAATTACACCCTTCGATAGAGAGGATGTTTTTTCACTCTCTCGCTCTGTAGACGATATCATAGACGCAGCCAAAAGTACAGTGGAGGAGATAAAAGTCTTCAAGGTTGGGATAACGGAAGACTTAAAAGAAATGATCTCCATACTGGAAAGGGGAACACTTGAAATACACGACTCCCTTAAAAATCTAAAGAATTATCCTGAGGTAGCATTAGAACACGCTAAAAGAGCAAAGGCCACAGAAAATGAGATGAACCATCTCTACCTAAAATCCATTGCCGATATCTTTGACAGCAAAGAAAACACCCCTGGGTACATGATGAAAATGCGAGAGATCTACAGACATCTAAACCGCTCGGCGGACAGGTGCGATGATGCGGCTAACATTATTTCTGACATCATCATAAAAACAAGCTGAAGGGAAAGGAAAAATAGAAAGAGGAGAAATCTTAGCAAGATGCTGGATTACCAGATACAAGCTGTTCCTCCTCTTTCAAGTTAATTCCTTCCCCGTAGTTTTTGCTACCTAAGAAACTTAGAGACAAACGGTGAGTTTTCTCCCTGCCTCATGAAATGACCGGAGGGACCCTCTCCTAAAAACTCTGAAAACCACGATTCATGCTCGATTTCCTCATTTAGAATTGCCAGTGCCAGATCATAGGTCCTATGATCCTTCCCGGCAGTCATACTACATATATGCGAATATCCTCTTACAGCACATCGTTCCGCCTCCACAAGCACCTTTAAAATCGCCTCTACATCGGTGGGATTTTCAGGTAACGGAGCTGGTGGACATGCCGAAATATCGTGAAAATCCTTCATATTCGCCGGTAACTTGCCTCCAAGTTCGTAAATTCTTGGAACCAAAGCCTCAAAATGATTCCTGTCCTCTATACGTGCAGCCTCTGCAATCTCTTTTAACCCCTCTCCCTTCATTCCAATCAAATTAACCCTAAGAATCGTATAGTAATAATAGGTGGTTAATTCCGCCGATGCATTTTTTACCAGAAGTTCAACGAGTTCATCCACGTTAACTCCTGCCCTTTCAACCATTTCTCTCGCAACTCTTGCCATATAGTTGCCTCCTTACCAAATATTTTAATATGGTAACAACGTTACCTTGTTTCCGGTCATTCAATAATTAATAATCGGAACGATTATTAATAAATACCAAAAAATAACTATCAACCTTCCCTTTTCATCTCCAACTTTCCCCTACATTTATCACAAAGCCCGTAAAACTCCATCGTATGATAGTTAACCTTAAAGGTGGTCATACGTTCCACCACCTCCTCCACTTTTTTCTCCACAGGGATATCAAGATCTACTATAGCCCCACAACTCACGCAGATGAAGTGATAATGTGGCCTAATGTTCGCATCAAACCTATCAAAAGTACTCCCAAAGGTAATTCGCTTAACCTTTCCCTGATCGACCAGTATATTAAGGTTTCTATACACCGTTCCCATACTTAGATTGGGGAATTCCCGCTTTAACCTCTCATAAATCCAATCAGCGGTGGGATGATTGTTCGTAGATTTGAGAATTTGATAGATTCTTTCCCTCTGTCGGCTTCTCTTGTAGTTCATACATCTAACAGATTACGCTCCTCTCATGTCCATCCAAAAATTCATTAACTATTTCAGGTGCTTTTATTCTATAGAAAAATACAGATAAGCGGAGTATAACTCCGCATTTATCTGCTTATTGATTGCCTCTTCAACCCTCTTGGGTATCATCCATTCCCCACTACGCTTCCCAAAGGCCATGGACATTACAGTACTCTCGTACCTTAACATCATCACCCTTAACACTAAAGAATGCCTCCGGTTTGTCACCAGGATTTAAAAACTGCCTGTAGGCTACACCGTCAACTATTAGTTCGATCCATTCAATAAAATGCTTTTCCTCCATAGGATGAAGGGTACTTCCAACTACGACCCTATATCCGTCCTCCTCCCTCGTAACAACAGGTACATGCTTCTCCGTGGTAGAATCCGCCGTTTTAGCCTCGTAGAGTTTCATCGGTTGACCACAACATACCAATTCACCCTTACCCGGGTGAAGCACCTCGACAATATTACCACATATCTCACATTTATAAATCTGCAATTTCTCTGTCATAAAGACCTCCTAACTAATAATCGTTCTTATTATTAATAATAGCGCTCTAATTCCGGATGTCAAGAAAAATATAAATAAATCAAACGAAACTAACGTGAAAGTTTTTAAAAACTCTAAAAGCTCCTCCAAGGTGCCCTATCCAGAATAGCCTTCAAAACCTCAACAGGATTTTCTATCTTGCTTAAAAATATAGCTGCAGCTATTACATAGGGTTTATAACCGGCCTCCAGGTACGTTTGCTTTCTAAAACGCTCAAACACAGATGAACTAACCTCTCCATGCTCACAGCTAACCCCACTTATATCCGCGGGAAGACAATGCATATAGAGGGCGTCATTCGTATAGGACATTAAATCTTCGGTGCATTCCCAATCCATAAATTTTTTATTATTCTCAAGGGCCTGTTTCTCAAGTTCTCTAAGGCCATCCGTGTCACCAGCCTTTAAAAGTCTTGTCCGCTCCTCCATAACGGAAAAGGGAGCCCAACTCTTGGGATATACAATATCGGCACTCTTAAAGGCATCTTTCATCGAATTGGTAACCGTAAAATTTCCCCCGGACTCCTCACTTTGTCTCCTGGCCAACTCCTCAATTTCCGGTATAAGATGGTAACCCTCGGGGTAAGCAAGTACCACATCCATCCCAAACCTACTCATAAGACCAATTACCCCCTGAGGTACCGAAAGAGGTTTGCCGTAAGAGGGAGAATAGGCCCAACTCATCACTATTCGTTTGCCCCTCAGCTTTTCAAATCCGCCAAAGTAAGAGACCAGATGGGCAAGATCGGCCAACGACTGAGTGGGATGATCAACATCACTCTGGAGATTCACCAATATCGGAAGTTGAGGAAGCACCCCCTCCTCATACCCCTCTCGAACAGCCTTAGAAACATTCTCCATATACCTATGCCCCTCACCCAGAAAGATATCGTCCCTAATCCCAATCACTTCTGTAAGAAAGGAAATCATATTTGCCGTTTCTCTCACAGTTTCCCCATGAGCTATCTGAGATTTTTTTTCATCCAAATCCTGAACAGCAAGCCCTAAGAGGTTACACGCACTTGCAAAACTAAACCGGGTTCGGGTGGAATTGTCTTTAAAAATAGAAACCCCTATTCCGGAATCAAAAATTCGGGGAGAGATATTAGCATCTCTTATCTTCCTTAAGATAACTGCAAGGTTAAGTATCGCTTTTATCTCTTCGACACTCTTTTCCCATGTAAGCAAAAGGTCACTCTGATACAAATTCTCCATTTTCAAGGTGCTCAGAGCTTTAATCTTTTCTCTTATCTCCTCAATACTCATGCTTCATCCTCCAAACAAATCTATAATTTCTTTAATAGTTTCATAGATATTTGATTAGCCCTATCCCTAATCTCTTCCTCATCAACCCAAACGCCCCCTCCATACCTACCATTATCACTACTTACATCTCCGACACCAACCAATCTTCCCTTATCAACCACAATCTTACCATTAACTATGGTGTAGTAACTACCATGGTTATAACCACTAAACACAAGCGCCGCCAAAGGATCGGAGAGAGACCCGGCATACTCCAACTTATTAAGATCAAACACGGCAATATCTGCCCCATACCCCTCTTTTAATTTCCCAATCTTATTAAAGCCCAAAATTTTTGCCCCATTTTCAGTGGCAAGTTTCATAACTTCCCTTGCCCCCAACGCATCGGCTCCGTAGCGTACCCGCTGAAGAAGCATCGCATTTCTAAGTTCCCCAAGCATATCCGATGAGTCATTAGAGGCTGAACCGTCAACCCCCAACCCCACCGTAATCCCCATATCAACCATCTCTTTAACCCGGGCTATCCCGGAGCCCAACCGCATATTAGAGGTAGGACAGTGGGCAATAGAGGTTTCCGTAACCTGTAAAATCCTTAATTCGTCATCATTAAAATGAATTCCATGAGCATAAAACACATCCGAACCTATAAACTCATACTTCTCCATGAACTTCAAGGGTCTAATTCCCAGAGTGTTAACACAGTAATCATCCTCATCCTCTGTTTCCGCAAGATGGGTATGTAATTTCACCCCGTATAATCTTGCCAGTCTAGCGGAATCCCTTAAAAGCTCAGGGCTAACGGAAAAAGGGCTACACGGGGCAAGAATAATCCGTTGCATGGAGAGTTCTCGTACATCATGATACTTTTCGATTACCCGCCTGCTGTCCTCCAAAATCTCATCTTCATTCTGTACAACCGAATCCGGAGGAAGACCCCCATCCTTTTCACTTCTTGACATAGACCCCCTGGTAGGAGCAAACCTTATACCAAGTCGTTTTGCCGCCTCAAACTGTATCCCCATTAAATCACCGGAAAATCCCTTTGGATACAGATAGTGATGATCCGTTGTACAGGTACACCCCGTTTTTAAAAGCTCCCCAATCGCCAGCATTGAGGAGTATAAAACCGCCTCCTCATCTATCCCCTTCCATATCTCATAGAGATAAACGAGCCAATCGAAGAGCTTGGCATTTTGCACAGCGGGAATGTTCCGTGTAAGGGTCTGATAAAAATGATGGTGGGTATTTATCAAACCGGGAATGGCAATCATACCACTGCAGTCTAAAACCTTAGCCCCTTCCGCCTTGGTTGGCTCTTTTTGTTTCGAGTTCCTCAACCACTTCGAAAGATTTTTGCCTATCTTTAGAATACGTCTTCCGTCAATCAAAATATCACAGTTCCAGCATCCTCCATCTTCAAAGGATTTGTAAACATACAGGCAATTTTCAAGCAATATCATAGGTAATACATCTCCCCCAAAAATTTCTTGAGTAAATTTATAGCAACCTCTCTTCTGTACTCCGCCGTTGAACGCTGATCGTCTATGGGATTTATCAAGGCCTCGTATCCAGTAATAACCTCGCCAATCATGGCAAAATCTTTTAAAGAGAGGAGTCTCCTCTCCAATTCCCTACTCCTTACAACTACCGGACCCACGGCACCAAACGCAATCCTTATATCCTCTATCTCCTTTCCGGCAAAACTCTCACCCCTTGAATTACCATCTTTTAAAACCCCTGAAGAGAATTTTATCAGACCTAAAAAACTCACTTTGGAAAGGGCATTCGCCTTCCTCGTACCAACTTTTTTGTACATATACCTGTCAAAATCCACATTTCTAAACCTAATACTAACAAGCAACTCATCATCCGATATCACGGTCTTCCCCGGTCCTGCTATGAAGGATTCTATGGGTAAAACCCTTCTGGCGCCCACACTCGCCAGAACCACCTGGGCATCAAGAGAGTAAAGAGCCGGCAGAGTATCACCCGCAGGGGAGGCATTGCAGATATTCCCGCCTATCGTAGCAGTATTTCGCACCCCGGGAGCCGCTATACCCCTTATAACTTCCCTCATAAAGGGTGGTAAAATTTCACTCTTCAAAATTTCAGAAAGCTCTGTGGTGGCACCTATCTCTATAAACCCATCAACACGTTTGATTCCCCTAAGTTCTTCTACACCATTAAGAAAAATCACGGGATCCCCCGCACGAGGAACAAGACCCGCGGGCTTCTTATACTTGACCATCAAATCGGTACCCCCCGCCACAGGGATTGCCCCCATACGCGATCTAATCTCAAGCGCCTCCCTCAGTGTTTCAGGGAAAAAGTAATTATGACTTTCGTAGTGGGTATTCCCAAAAGGGATATCTTCCAACACCTCCGCTCTGTTAGAGGCCTTAGAAACCACAGGAACTATCTCACCCTCTTCTTTCTCCTCCCATAAGCGGGAAGATTGCTCCGCTACCATGCGTATGCCATTAACAATAGAAACATAACCCGTACACCTACACAGGTTACCTGAGATCCCCTCTCTAATAGCCTCCTCACCAGGATGCGGATTCTCCCGGAGGAGAGACTCTGTAGCCATAACAAACCCTGGCGTACAGAAACCACATTGAACAGCACCGCTGCGGGCAAATGCCTCTTCTATTGCCCTATAACGTTCCGTAGTTTTATATCCCTCGATTGTAATAACCTCTCTCCCATACACATACCCAACCGGAACAATACATGAATTCACAACCTTACCATCCAGCAAAACAGAACAAGCTCCACATTCCCCCTCTCCACATCCCTCCTTTACTCCGGTAAGTCCAAAATTTTCCCTTAAAACATCAAGAAGCCTCTTAAGAGGGTCCACTAAAAGCGAAACTCTTTTTCCATTTAAATAAAAGTGTATATTTCTCTTATCCCTTGCCACCCCTATACCTCTTAGTTATATTAACAATATCAAGATAAACTTTCTCTTAAGATGATAAAGTCTTTATAGAGACATGTAAAGAAAAAAGAAGCTCTCCTCGTTACAAAAAATGGAGAGGGGTATATCTTTTTTCAGTTTTCTTGTACAATAGGAGAATATTATGAATAAACATATAGATGCGGAAAGAATAAATAACACCCTGTTTAGAGAGGGAGAGAGGAAACTCTTAAATTTCTTTGTAAAAATCCTCCCCGTAAGGGTTATGCCGGACCACTTAACCGGCATAGGTCTCGTAGGTTCCTTTATGATATTTGCAGGCTATGCACTCTGTAATTACAGTATCTACTATCTGTGGCTTGCAAATGCGGGTTTCCTTGTAAACTGGTTTGGAGACAGTCTCGACGGGAGTCTTGCCAGGTATAGAAAGATAGAACGACCCCTATACGGTTTTTTCGTTGACCATAACGTTGACTCTATCTCCATGCTCCTCATTGCTTTTGGGTTGGGCTTATCTCCATACATGCGCTTTGACATAGCTCTATACACACTAATCGGTTACTACATGCTCTCAATAAGCACATACATAAATGCTTACGTGAGAGGGATATTTAGAATCTCCTTCGCCTACCTCGGCCCCACAGAGGTACGCGTGTTTGCCATAATAGGAAATACAATCCTCTTTTTTATAGGGAAAAACATCAACATAAAGATCTTCTCCATAGAGGTAACCTATCTTGATCTACTCGGAGCCCTTGTGGGCACATTATTCCTTATAGGTTATTTTATTTTCTATTTTAAAGACAGAAAAGAAATCGCTAAAATTGATCCAGTTAAAAAACCCAAGTTAAAAAACAGCAGACATACTCAAGAGGGAAAAGAAACATAGTACGACAACTTTTTCGCAAAAGACGAGAGAAGTTCAGGGGTAATCGGTATCTTTTCCATTACCATGCCAAATGCATCAGAAACCGCAGCGGCAAAAGCCGGAGCCGCACCAACAAAGGGTGGTTCACCCGCTCCCTTCGCTCCATAGGGTCCATATGGAGAGGGATTGTAAACAAGTTCACTATGGATAACCGGTAAGTCAAGTGAGGTAGGAATTATATAATCCGTAATTGAAGCCTGTTTCAATTCACCATCAACCTCTTCCATTTTTTCTAGGCTAGCCCATCCCAATCCCTGAGCAATGCCTCCTTCTATCTGGCCTTTAACAACAGCACTGTCAAGGGGAACACCAAAATCAAAAACTCCCCAGACTCCATCAATTGTAATTTCATACGTGAATGGATCTATACTCACTTCAACAACGTTAACCCCCCAGGAATAATCCGGGTAGGCATCTCCCTTAAAGGTATCCTGATCCCAAATTATCTCTTCGGGCTGTTTATACCTCGTTTCAACTTCGATAAGTTTCTCCCTCTCTACCCTACCTAAAGGTTCGCTTCTCATTTTCAGCTTTTCCGACATCTCTACAGCCGCTTCCTTAACGATATTCCCAACAATCATTGCAGTTCGCGATGCTACCGTGGGACCGGAATCCGGCACACGAGCTGTATCTGGATTTTCATATACAACCTTATCAAATGGGATCCCCAGCGTATCAGCTACAATTTTTCGTAAAGTTGTCCTTGCACCCTGCCCCATTTCTACAGACGAGACAAGTAGCTCCACCCTACCATCCCCACGTTCCTTCAACTTAACCCTCGCTTTTATTTTGTCTCTCTCCCCACTCCCTGTAAAACCACAGCCATGGTTAAATACCGAAAAACCAATTCCCCTTAGCCTCTTAATATCCCTAATACCATCCAGTGCATTACCATTAGAACTAAGAGTTTCCCTAATCTTTTCATAAACCTCTCTATTACTCTCTTTAAACCCCTTAATTTTTTCACCATACCCTGAAACAAAGAGAAGTTTCTCTGTCATTTCCCTCAACTTTACATCGGTATGTATCTTACCACCGGTCAATGTAGTATCTCCCCTGTTAAGGAAATACCTTTTTTTAAACTCAACCGGTTCCAAGCCCAACTCCACAGCCGTTTTGAACATATGCATCTCTATTGCAAATATTGCTTGAGGTCCACCAAATCCCCTAAAAGCCCCACGTGGCACATTGTTAGTTCTAAGTGCCCTACCCCTTACTATCACGTTATCGATTTTGTAAACACCCGTAGCGGCAAATATATCACGCTGAAGTACAACAGAGGAGAGTCCCTCATAAGCGCCCCCATCAAGTACTGTGTCTATCTCCATACCCAGAATATTGTTCGAATCATCAATGTAAGATACAATCTTCGTTCGCGAGGGATGACGCTTTGTAGTGAGCTTAATATCCTCACTTCGCCCGAGAACAATTTTGACAGGTCTGCGGGACCTATACGAGGCAAATGCGGCATACGCAGCTATTAAGGAGGGATAATCTTCCTTACCACCAAATCCCCCACCCGTGGTCGTCTGAACAATCCTAACCTTATCACCAGAGAGACCAAAGGCCTGTTCTATAGCGCCCTTAACATAGAAGGGACACTGCATGGAACCATATATGGTAACACCTCTCTCCTCATCATAAAGAGCAATCATCCCCTGGGTTTCCAGGTATATGTGTTCCTGTAACCCCGTTCTATACGTGCCCTCAATTATCCTACTAGCCCTCCTTTTAGCCTCTTCCATACTCCCCTTTTCAATTCTATAGTCAACAAAACAGTTTTTCTCTCCCTCCCTCTCAGCATCCTCAATGGTTAACACTGATTTAAATTCCTCATACTCTATCTCTATCTCCTCTACAAGGGCCTCCAGAACAGTTCTCTCAGGCCCTGTAACAATCAGAATAGGTTCACCTATGTAGTTCACCTCTCCCTCTGCCAAAAAGGGCCAATCATCGGCTATCATTTTAACCCTATTTTTCCCAGGAATATCCTTGTAATCCAGCACAAAGTATCCATCCGGGATATCCGGCAATCGGATAGATTTTATTTTCCCCCTTGCAATCCTGGAAGTTACAAGCCTGGCATATATCATTTCCTCAAATACATAGTCGTCTATATACTTCTCCACACCAGAAATTTTGGATCGCGCATCAACCCTTTCTACAGGTCTACTGATAGAGGGAAAATCAGTAAATAGCACCGCACTACCTTCCAAAATACTGCTATTATCTCTCATAAGAACACCTCGTTTCTATACATTCTCAATGTCTTTTATTTTATACCCAACTCCCCTGATAGTCTCTACAATTTTTCCAATATCTTCACCATATTTTCCAAGTTTCTTTCTAAGTCCTAAAATTTGCACATCCACAGAGCGTTCTGTTACAGGATAATCCTCCCCCTTAATAGCGGAAATAATCTCAGTTCTGGAAAAAACCCGCCCGGGATTTTTGGCAAGAAGGTAAAGTATTTTAAACTCGGTAATAGAAAGAGGCAGTACAGTATTATTGTACAAAACCTCATACCGCTCCGGAAGAATAGTAAGACCATGAACCACTATTCGTTCATCACTCCTTAAGCCCTCAGAGGTATCCAAAGACCCCTTACCATTAATGCGTCTTAACAATGCACGTACTCTAGCTATTAAAACACGCGGGCTGAAGGGCTTTGTAATGTAATCATCAGCTCCAACCTCTAAACCAGTAATAATATCCACATCCTCGCTCTTCGCAGTGAGCATGATAACAGGTATATCCTTTGTACGCGCAGAGCTTTTTAGCCTCCTACATATCGTAAAACCATCTATGTCCTCAAGCATTATGTCAAGAATTACAAGATCGGGGTGTTGAGCCTCTATTTTTTGTAAGCCATCAAAACCGGTATAGGCAAAATCAACGGTATATCCCTCCCTTTCCATGTTGTACTTTACCAGGTTGATTATATCCTCTTCGTCTTCAACTATAACAACGCGTTTCTTCATAGCCACATCATGCTTTACAACCCCCCTGTTGTCAATATCCGAGCTCAACTCTCTATCCCACTACTCCGGTTAAAAATTTACTTGTCATCTCATTCTTGGGTTCCTCGAACATATCTCTTGCATTACCATGTTCGATTAACTCCCCGAGGTACATAAACAATAGATAATCAGAAACTCTATTCGCCTGAGCGATGTTATGTGTCACAAGCAAAATCGTCACATCCCTCTTTAATTCAACTATCAACCTCTCGATATGTGCGGTAGCTATCGGATCCAGAGCCGAGGTTGGCTCGTCCAGAAGAAGAACATCCGGATTCACAGCAAGTGCCCTGGCTATACACAACCTCTGTTGCTGCCCACCGGAGAGAAAACTTCCCCGCTTGTGAAGATCATCCTTTACCTCAGCCCATAAACCCGCTTTGATCAAGCACTCCTCCACGATAGAATCTGCCAAAGATTTTTTCAATCTCACACCATTCAATTTAAAACCTGCCATAACATTCTCATATATACTCATGAATGGAAACGGATTAGGTTTCTGAAATACCATTCCAATTCTTCTCCTCAATTCAATTGGCTCCATTTCATTTATGGACTCGCCATTTAAAAGTACGTCCCCTGTAACCCTCATTTCAGGATTAAAATCGTGCAATCTATTAAGAGCACGTAAAAAGGTTGTTTTACCACACCCAGACGGTCCCATCACAGTGGTAACTATACCCCGGGGAATACTCACATTCAAACGTTTAACGAGTTCCCTATCTCCATAAAATACACTCAAGTCCTTAAGTTCCAATACTGTCTCCATTCTTCACTCTCCTCCTTCAGATTTTTCTCCTGACAGAAAAACTTTCTTAAGGGAGTTTTCCGACACAAAAAAACGCGCAGAAAGATTTAAAACCAGCACAAAAACAATCAATATAAGAGAAGCCCCCCACGCCATTCTGTGCCACTCCTCATAGGGCGATGTAGCATAATTAAATATTACAAGGGGAAGGGAGGCTATCGGTTTGACAATACTAAGGCTAAAGTAAGGATTTCCAAAAGCAGTAAATAGGAGAGGGGCCGTTTCTCCGGCTACTCGCGCAACTCCAAGCAGCACACCTGTAAGAATGCCACCCTTACTCATAGGGAGAAGAACCCTCAGTACCAACTTATAGTAGGGAATACCTAGAGCTAAGACACCTTCCCGTATAGATTCCGGAACAAGGCGTACCGTTTCCTCCGTAGATTTTACAACAGTGGGAAGCATCATCACCCCAAGCGCAACCCCACCAGCAAGGGCAGAAAAGTGACCCATCTGAAGCACTACCCACATCCAGATCACTATTCCAATAACGATAGAGGGCACACCCTGAAGTACCTCCACAGACAACCCTACCCAACTGGCAAGTTTACTGCTTCTTCGCTCATTAAGGTACAGCCCCCCTAAAATCCCCACAGGAATGGAAAAGAGAGAGGCTATAAAAACGAGTACCACACTTCCGACAATTGCATTAGCAATTCCTCCCCCCATCTCTCCAACTGGAACGGGTAATGAGAAAAGGAAATCAAAATTTATACAGGATATCCCTTTTACCAAAACATACCCTACTATTAATAGGAGGGGTAAAATACCTAAAAAAGAAAGGGAAAATAACAAATATGCAAATCCTCTATCTTTAATAAGTCGCCATCCCTTGAGAAGTCCACCAGTAATCCGTGCATCGTTAGAAATGTGCCTCTCAAAAACGCATGTTTTCAAAGAGCAAACCTCCTCACAGTCCATTTCCCAATTCCATTAAGAATAAGGGAAATGATAAACAGAAATAGCCCTATCTCGGTCAACGAGGAGAGATAAACACTATTCGTTGCCTCAGCAAACTCGTTAGCTATAACAGATGCCATGGTATTACCCGGACCCAAAATAAACCTGAGAATATTGGCGGGGAGCCTATTTGAATTTCCAACAAGCATGGTAACCGCCATAGTCTCTCCCATAGCCCTACCGAGGGCAAGCACTATACTAGCTACAATACCGGAAGCAGAATACCTCAAAACTACTCCCCCAACAGTCTCGTATCTGGTGGCACCAAGCGCATAGGAAGCCTCTTTTAATTCTGCCGGTACCAGTGCTATAACTTCCCTCGAAATAGAGGCCATGTATGGAAGAATCATTATAGCTAGAACAACAGAAGCAGCGAGAATACTTACCCCATAGACAGGAAGATGTAGCAATTCCTCAAAATACCTAATAACGGGAGTTACAAAAACCAATCCCCAGAAACCATAGATAACAGAGGGAACACCGGCAAGCAGATCTGTTGCATTCTTTAAAAAAGAAATAAAGAATCTACCATTTCGATACCCTGGCAGATACTCCGACAAAAGAACAGAAATGGCGAGAGCGGAAGGAACAGATATTATAAGTGCTATGAACGAGGTTAGCAATGTCCCTACAATAAACGAAAAAATTCCATACCTTCCACTCTGAGGATTCCAGACACTGCCCCTTATAAAATAAAATCCATTATGTTTAATAGCCGGCAGGGCTTTTACAAAAAGGCTAAAGAATATGCCTCCCAGTAGAAGCACAATCGTAACACCGGCCGCAGTCAACACCATCCGAAACAGCCATTCTTTCAACTTTATCTTATTTTCACTACCGTTATACCTCGCCCTCATTTTCAACACCAAGCTCCATACAACATGTTCTTATCCATATAGCCAGGTTACCGCCCAAACTCAATAGGTTTGCCATCATACACGGCGGAGTTTATAATAGCCTCCGCTCTCCTAACCGCAGCCTCTGGCAGTTTTGCATACCCAAGAGCCTTAGTATATCTTTGTCCGTCATGTACCATCCACCACAGCAACGATAAAAGTTCTTTCGCCCTCTCTATACTTCTGTTACTGTAATGCTGTTCCCTGTAAAAAATTATCCATGTGAAACTCGAGATAGGATATCCCTCCTTAGCACTCGTATCCGTAATAGAAACTCTTGTATCCCCTGGAATATCTATATCCGCCGCAAGAGAAACTGTATTCAAAGAAGGAACAACGAATTTTCCATTCCTATTTCTAATCGCAGCGTAGGGCATATTATTTTGGACGGCATATACAAGTTCCACGTACCCTACAGCTCCCCTAATTTGTTTCACTAAACCGGCAACTCCGGGATTACCTTTTCCTCCCACTCCTACCGGCCAATTTAACGATTTGCCCTTGCCGATTTTTTCTCTCCATTCTTCGCTAGTCTTGAAGAGATAATCACTAAAAATAAAGGTAGTTCCGCTTCCGTCCGATCTATGAACCACAGTTATATCCATATTGGGTAAACTAACACCCGGATTAAGTTTTGATATTTTCGGATCCCCCCATTTTCTAATTTTCCCAAGAAAAATATCACTTATAACCTCAGGGCTCAAACGCAACCGCCTAGCAGTTAATTCCTTAGCAAACGGTAAATTATAGGTCACAACAACCGCTCCGAGACACGTGGGAATATGAAGTATCCCTTCAGCATTGTTCATAAAAGCATCCGTTGCCCCAAAATCCACCGTTTTACTCAAGAGTTGACGTATTCCTCCTCCAGAACCTATAGCCTGATAATTCACTTTTACCCCTCTTAATCTTCCATACTCGTGGAACATCCTGGAGTAAAGTGGGTAGGGGAAGGTTGCACCCGCACCGAGAAGTTCTTCCCCTCTGATCCTGTGCTCTTTACTCCCTCTGGCAAATACCGGGCTACCAAGCATCACCAACAGGAAAACCATCAACGTTCCTAACAATCTCCTCCCAATTCTATTCTGTCCGTACGCCAAGCCTTTTTTCATACAGCCTCCTCAAAAATTCGCTCTTAACCCAAACACCTCGAGCCAATTTACTACAGCATTTGGATGTCTTTATCCTAGAGGAGAAATGTTAAACTTTTATTAGGGATTTGTTAGTTTTTTGTTAACTATACCTTTTGCTTTTCAAATCTGAAAATTGCAATGGATTTATCAAATTTTAATCCCAACTCCCCGAGCAGCCGCATCTATATCCTTTAACCCGCTACCCGTAAGAAGCACCACAACCGTATCACTCGCTTTAATCCCCCCTCCCCCACTCTTACCCCTTAGAAACGAACCCTCTTCCCTTTCCACTACCCCCAGATTTCCCGTGACCTTCAAAAACCCCGCATAAGCAGCAGCAGAGGCAGGTTCCGCAAAAAGCCCACTTAACGAGGCAAGTTCGCGTTGAGCCCCTAAAATCTCATCATCACTAACCGTTATACATCGCCCGTTAAACTCCTTAAGTGCCTTAAGGGCATAATAACCACCACGGGGAATCTCCACAGAGATAGAATCCGCAACTGTCCTCGCCACTACAGGCTTTCCAAAATCTCCCGCCTTTAACGCCCTGCATATCGCACTACTACCTTCAGCCTGTACACCATAGATAACCGGCATCCTCCCTATAAATCCGCTCTTCATAAGATCTTTAAAACCCTTGTATACCCCACTAAGAATAACCCCATCACCTACAGGTACAAAAATATAATCCGGCGCATAGCCAAGCTGATTAAAAATTTCAATAGAAACGGTCTTTTTACCCTCAATCGTCATAGGATTATACGCCGTATTCCTGTTAAGTCCCCCATGTACCCTCGTGTAGCGTATCGACTCATCAAATGCCTCATCATAGGTTCCCTCAACCAGTGTAACCTCCGCCCCATACTGGTAGGATTGAACCATCTTAGCCCTGGGCGCCGAGGATGGAATAAATATTTTTACCCTAATACCAGCAGCCGCCCCTACACCAGCCATAGAGGAGGCCGCATTCCCAGTAGAGGCAACAGTAATACTTTTAAAACCGTACTTCTTCGCAAAAGCAGCAACAAGATATGAGGCTCTATCCTTAAAAGAACCCGTCGGATTTAGAGTATCATCCTTCAAGTAGAGCTTTTCAAATCCGTACTTAGCTCTAACTCTTAAAGGCCTCCACATAGGCGTATTCCCCACAGGAATCGAGGGAAAATACTCACGCTCCACCGGAAGAAGAGAGTACACATCCCCACCGGTAGGCCTTGCTATTACTACCTCAAGAACTCCTCTTAGAGGTTTATCGCTTCCCTGTCTCCTGCTACACTCCGGACAGAGCATTAAATCTGGCTCTATCCTATACTCCCTACCGCAATCTATACATCTATAATAAAAACTTTCTCCCTCTATCATTCAAATCCCCCTACTTTTCTCCTGAAAGCACAAAGGGAAGCATGGCATAAAAGGCAGAGGCCATTTCCAGATCATCTATGCGTGTTACTTCGTTAGGAGCGTGTGCCTGTTCCTCGTCTCCGGGTCCAAAGCCAATAGATGGAACCCGATACCTACCGCAAACCGCAACACCATTGGTAGAGAATGTCCACTTATCTATCACAGGTTTTTCACCGTACAGTCTTTCATAAGTTGTGACTCCGGCTCTCACAAGGGGATGATCTCTATCTGTCTTCCAGGTAGGGAAGTAAAGGTCCTGGCCATATCTCTTACCGGTCCAACTCACCTTATCATAGTAGGGAACCTCAACAGAGTAATACTCTCTTATCGCATTTTTCACTTCATCAACTGCCGAATCCTTAGTTTCTCCCCAGGTTAGCCTCCTATCAAGATATATAAAACCCTCATCCGGAACGGCACACTGCGATGGACCACGCACTTCCATTTGAGTCACAACAACAGTTCCTTTGCCAAGAAATCGTTCCTTGTCCGGTTTCAATTCTTCATTAAGTTTCTCAATCGCAAGAGCGCCACGCGATGCCATATATGCTGCATTTATCCCTCGTTCGGGAGCAGAACCGTGACAGGACAAACCCTTAAAATTCACCCTTATCTCCATCCGCCCCCGGTGTCCCCGGTACAACCTGCAGCTCGTTGGTTCCGTACTAACAAAAAGATCGGGTTTAAATCCCTCCTCCTCTATCATGTACTTCCAACACATACCATCACAGTCTTCCTCCATAACGGTAAAGGTAAAGTAAACGGAATATTCACCATCGTAACCCAGCTCCTTTAATATCCGGCCTCCAGTAATCATAGAAGCAGCACCTCCCTTTTGGTCGGAGGCTCCCCTACCATGAACAAGTCCATCCTTAATGAGTCCGGAAAAGGGATCAAAATCCCACTGAGACCTGTCCCCGATACCTACCACATCTATGTGCGCATCTATGGCAATCTTTTTACTCCCACTACCAACCCGACCTATCAGATTGCCCAGACCATCAATCCTTACCTCATCAAAACTAGCCTCAATACAGAGGTTCTCAAGAAGTTTTATAACCTCTTCCTCCTCACCACTATAGGAAGGAACCTTCACAATTTTAGAGAGATTCTCCGCTGTATACTCTCTATAATCCTTAGCCTTTTTAAGAATATCTTTCTCTATCATTCTATTTCATCCATCCTTTCCCACATTTTTTTAGCCACATTGGCCGCTCTCTTATAGATATCTTTAACATCAAAGGGAAACTCCCTGTTTCTAAAAACCACCCTTCCACCTACGATAACAGTATCTACAACAGAAGAACCAGGCCCAAAAGCAAGGTGCCCCGCAACGTTAGCATCCGTAAGCGGAGTGGGACTGTTGTAATCATATATAACAATATCAGCAGTGTAACCCTTCTCTATCCTACCGAAATGTTTCCTGAAGTACCTATGGAGAAGCCTATTACCGTTATGGAGAAACCTCAGAAAATCGGGGGGCCACATGGATCCCCCTGCATCTCGATGCTTAAAGAAGGCTATCTTAAACTCCTCGAACATATCACTCCCTATCCCATCGGTACCAAGAGCCAAATTTTTGACTTGAGCGATTCTAGAATTATAACCCACCGCATTGTTCATATTAGACCTGGCATTATGCACAAGAAAAGCGTTATGAGTGTTTAGGATTTCTATATCTCTATCGCTCAGATACACCCCGTGGACAAGTATTGCCTTTTCATTTAAAAGGCTGTGTCGCTCAAGCCTCTCCGTAATATCCTCTCCATAGAAATGATGAGAAACAGAGGGATCGTAGGCATCCTCCGCTACGTGTATGTGGATTCCCCTCCCAGTCGAACGAACAGCCTCGGCAAGCATTTCCATAGTCCTCTCAGATAGGGTAAAGGGGGCGTGAGCACCTATTGCAGCCTCCAATAGATGGTTAGTAGTTTCACCACCGGAAATCCTCTCCGCGAAATCGAGATTTTCTTTAACACCATCCTCCGCTCCCCCCATTCCGTTCCTGTCCGTAACTTCATAGGCAAGTATCCCTCGTAGACCTACCTCGAGAAAACCCCTTGCGAGGGTGGAGAGAGATCCCTTTATATAAGATGGTGAAGCGTGATGGTCTATAACCGCCGTGGTACCCGCTCTTATAGCATCCAGAGCTGCAGTGATACTACTATAGTAAACAGATTCTTCATCCAGAGCCCTATCCAGCCTCCACCATAGGTTCCTTAAAACGGATACGAAATCTGTCGAGGGTTTTATCCTGGCCGTAATTCCACGGGCCAATGCAGAATAGAAATGATTATGACTACAGACAAGCCCAGGGGAGACATACGCTCCTTTGGCATCTATAATCTCTATATTCTCCCCACCCGAATCATTCCCACGCTCAGCATTGGAAATGTATCCCTCGCCTATTCCGACACCACAATCAACAATCGTATCATCCTTAACAATGACGTCTACGCCCTTTGTTACAGAGGGTGGATCAAATTGGATTACCGTAGCGTTTTTTATAACAAGCATAAACAAGCTCCTTAAATCACTCCTTTCCCCGATACTATTACTTGCATAGACAACCTAGGCTTCAATAAGGGGTTATAAAAGCAGTATGGCATTTTTATCCAAAGCGTCAAGGCGGATAAAAAAAATTTCAATAATCTTTTTTAGTTATAGAGGAGCAAAAACCTATATTTACTTCCATAAGAAGGACAAACAGAGACACACAAAATTATTCTTTAACAGAGCCCGTTAGTAAGCCCTTGATAAAATATTTTCCCAAAAATATATAGATTATAAGCACCGGTAACGCCGCCATAAGAGCCCCAGCCATAGGGATATTCCAGCTTACCGCCTGTCCTCCGGCCAACTGCGCAAGCCCCACGGTAATAGGGTTGGCACTCTTTCTTGTAAGCGTTATCCCCCATAGAAACTCATTCCATATCTGAGTAAACTGCCAAATTCCAACTACAACAAACCCAGGTATAGAAAGGGGGAGAATTAGTCTAAAGTAAAGCCCAAAATACCCCGCCCCATCTAACCTCCCGGATTCCATTATGGAATCTGAAATCTGATCATAAAAATTACGAAATATCAGGGTAACAATAGGGATTCCATATATAACATGGGCAAGTATTAAACCAAAGAGAGAACCGTAGAGACCTATGGACTTTAACAACTGAAAGAGGGGAATCAAGATTATCTGATAAGGAATAAACATACCAAAAAGGAGAAGCGTAAATATTATTTCACTTCCCTTAAACTTATTTTTAGAAAATACATAACCATTAATCGAACCAACAAAGGCCGAGATTATCGTCGCACTAAATGCAAGTATAACACTGTTGAAAAAATTGGTTTTTAGAAGGGCATAGGCATCACTAAATCCCTTAAAATTAATATGTTTGGGAAAAGACCACGAGGTCAAAAGATTTATCTCCGCAGGATCCTTTAAAGAGGTAATAATTGCCATATATACGGGTACCAGATAGACAAATGCCAGAACAACAAGAAGCCCATAGAATAATTTTCTTCTGATACCTATCTTAACATTGATTCGTAAAATATTCTCTCTCATCTTATTTTTCTCTCCCTATGGGAATGAACCATGTAAGGAATTATAAACAGAGCAGCTACAATAAAAAGAATTACCGCCATCGCAGCACCCGTTGCAAATTGATTCGCTCTAAAGGTCGTAAGGTACATATTTATAGAGGGATGTCCCGTATTTATATTGTCAGCCCCCGCCATAGCATAGATAAGATCAAACAATTTGAGAGAAATATGTGAAAGAATGATAACAGCACTCAGGGTAATAGGTTTAACATTCGGTATTGCAATCCTCAAATAATACTGAAACTCTGTGGCTCCGTCTATCTTAGCTGCCTCTCTCATGGAAACGGGAAGTCCTCTCAAACCTGCCAGATACAGAGCCATGGTATACCCGGAATACTGCCATACGGCAGCTATCAAAATACCCACCGTCGCGAGTTTAAATCCATGGGTCTCCCTGTACGGAAGAATAGGGGGTAATATATTCTTAAAAATGAAGATATAGGAGAGTAAAATGAATGATACCACAGAATATATAACCATTCTCTTTTTATTTTGTGTAATAAAACTCTTCACAAGGGGATAGATTAGGAGTATCAAAATAAAAACAGCCAGTATTGTAGGAACATCCTGCCAGTTAAAGGTTAAAACGGTCTTTCTACTGCTCAGCCATAAAAAATTACTCTTTGGTAGCCCGAACAATTTAGGTATAAGATTCACCCCTCCACTCGGCGCCAATAACCACCGCCAGATTGTACCCGTTACTATAAATGACAAAGCCATCGGATACAGAAATACAGTGCGAAAAAAACTCTCATACCTAACCGAGCGATCCAGTAAGACCGCCAAAAGAAAACCCACCGTTATAGTTCCAACCAAGAGACATAGTGAATAAAAAACCATATTCACCAGATCTTGCCTAAACCGGTTATGGATAAAACCCGCAAAGAGATTCTTGTAATTAACAAATCCAATAAAATGTTTAACCGGATGAAGGGCAAGACTCGCCCTTGCACCCCAATCGGTCAAAGAGGTGTATATCGTATTAGCTATAAAACCATATACAAATACACCAATAAGAATAACAGAGGGTGTTATGATTAGTAATGATTTAATAGTGTCTCTTCTATGTATCCTGGAGATCGTGCCCGCCATTATCCCTTTCCTCGATAAAATCCTTAAACAAAAAGCATATGGGCTTTAACAGAGTAAAGCCCATATGCGTATCAATACTCTATAGGCCTCTTCCGATTCCATTCTGAATTGCAATTGCCTGACATGCATTAGCCGCCTGCTGAGGATCTCTGTTGTTCAGGAACATCTCTATTACAGAGGAGAAATCATTCATAAAACCCTCATTAGCGACAACTCCATGAGTTAAACTCCCCACGATTCTATTGGTTGCCCAATCCTTAGCTGCAGACTGAGAGTAAACATTGTACAGTGAAAGATCGGAATCCGTGCGTGCGGATATAGAACCCTTAAGGGGATTAAAGACATCTTGTCCCTCTTTGGATCCACATACCTTTAACCACGCAACCGTAGCATCCGGATTCTTAGCCCCTACCGGTAACCCGAAACTATCAGCCAGGAAGATAAAGACTCCCTTGGTATTGGGAGAGGGTACCCATCCGTAATCCTTTTTCGGGGTAAGCTTAAGGGTTGTGGACATATAACCGGAGGCCCAATCCCCCATAATATTAAATGCAGCCTTTCCGTGAACTACCATATCTATAGCCTGCTGCCAGGAGAGAGAGGCGGCATCCTTATTCGTATATTTAAGGATTCTATCCATTGTCTTCCATACCTTCACTACCTTAGGATCCGTCCACGACAACTTACCAGTCCACAGAGCATCATAATCATCGGGACCTAACACCCCCAGGGCAACACTTTCCCACAGATGCTTAACCGTCCATGCCTGAGCCAACGCAAGGGGA
Source organism: uncultured Spirochaetales bacterium (assembly GCA_964596425.1). GTDB lineage: Bacteria > Spirochaetota > Spirochaetia > SZUA-6 > SZUA-6 > CAZQTC01. The sequence continues at coordinate 121,869 of CAZQTC010000030.1, forward strand.
GTAACACCCTGTGCCTTTATCTTATCGGCAATCCTGAAAAAATCATCCCATGTCTTAGGCGGAGTAACTCCCCACTTTTTGAGATTCTCGGGAATATACCACATCACATTTGACCTATGAATATTTACAGGAACCGACCACAACCCGTCCTTGGTACCTATCAGGTTTAATAGATCCTTCGGAAAAACCTTCATCCAGCCCTGCTGTTTGAAGAGAGGTGTCAAATCTACCATCCTATTTGCTATAACCCATGTACCAATCAATTCCTGTCCGGCATGAACCTGAAACGTGTCAGGCGGTGCTCCACCCAACATTCTGGTCTTTAAAACCGCTTTGGCATTGACACCGGCTCCGCCAGTCACAGTGGCATTGATTACCTTAACCTGTGGGTAGTGTTTCTCAAAAACCTTAATTAATGCCTGCAATGCAGGGCCCTCATCACCAGCCCACCACGAAAAAATCTCTAACTTACCATGCGGAGTATTATTGTTAAGAACCAACCGATGTACTTTAGGTTTCGAAACCCCGGTCTGAGTACTACCGGCTTTTTCTTGAGTACCGTTCGCAAAGAGAGCGGCCCCCGTTAAGAAAAAGATCAAACCCATGGCGATGAAAAGAAATTTTTTAAACCTTTCCATACATCCTCCTTTAACCTTTGATTTTACAGGACAGGAACCCTCGGTTCATTTATCAGGGAATCACCACAGGATGTCCAAAAATACCTTAAAAAGAAACCTTTTACCCTATAAATAAACCTAATTCCTTATCCTGTAAGGAATTATAGAATTTATATATTTTTTTGTCAAAGGATTTCAGAGGATTTTATTTTTTTTTCTAAAATTTGTGGGAGTTTCTCCTGTTACCCTTTTAAAGGTTAAACAGAATTGATCGTAGTTTCTAAAACCGCTCTCTTCGGCTACTTGAGCTATTTTCATATTCTCTGTTATAAGGAGTTGCTTTGCCTTATCGATTCGAAACCTCTGAATATAATCATAACAGGTCATCCCTGTTTCTCTTTTAAATAAACGGTTAAGGTAAACCTTGTGAATTCTCATCCTCTTCGCAATACCTTCAACGGAGAGATTATTTTTGTACTCACTCCGTATTATATTTAGAATCTCTCTAACAATTACATTACCTGTTAAGCGTTCATCCACCCTCCGAGCCAATCTAAAAACATCCGTAAACTTTCCTTTAAACCACTCGTACATTTCTTTAACGGTTTCTACCTTTTTCAATCCCTGTAAATCCAATAGGTCTCCCGAAAAGCTTTCCGATTCGTTTACACGTTTTTTATTTACAAAATTGATAAGCATAGAAATCAGATTGGAATTAATATACTCAAGGTAGTTGTACTGAAGCATCCCGGCCATATCCCTCTCGTAGAGTTGCTTTAGATGGAGGAAAAATTCATCCATATCCTCTCTCTCAATATCGCGCCTAAGCACTACTATCTTTCTTTCCAAAATCGCAGGATCCAGAAAGTATAGGCTCTCCACACTCTCGGGTAATATGACCTTTCCGCATCCTAAAAAGACACTATACCTAATGAGATTTTTTAGATTTACAAATTTTTCCCTCAGTTTTCCCACATCTCCAAAGCTCTCAAGGGCCATTGTTAACGAGATACCATAGGTTTCTTTTGTTTTTTTAATGACATCCGAGGCGGTTTCTAAAATCAAAGGGAAAGTCTCTATGCTCCCTCCGGCTCTGGCTTTCTTTAGCGGGAGGAGAGCAAGATAGTAACCGCTCCCCATATAAGAAAATACACCGGTAAAGCCCCTTCCCAAATTTTCCACAATGTACTTCCCCAATTCCTTTATATTTACAGTTTCTTCATTAAACTGATCCACACGAATAAGGAGTAAGAAAAAATACTTAAATAAACCGTAGCGTTGCTCAATATCCCTAAGGATTATTTCATCATTCGCCTCCAACAACTCGAAGAGAGTAGAGTTAAAAGTAATTACATCGGTTTTGTCTCCCCTTTCATCCCCTGTCTCCCGATACCTAACTGTTTGAGATGCAGTTAAGAGAGCGGAATACAGAGTTTCTTCCTCCAAAAAATCTTTTATCAGATAATCCTGTACTCCTAACTGAATTGCACGCCTTGCATAGGCAAAACTCTCATAACAACTAAGAATTATAACCGGTGTGGTTTTATCAATCTTCCTTACCTCCGCAAGAAAATCAAGCCCATTCATCACAGGCATTTCTATATCCGTCAATACTATATCCGGACGTGTTTCCCTATACTTAGAGAGAGCTTCCCTTCCATTTGTAGCTGTGCCACAGACATTGAAATTTCCTCTTTTCCATATTTTCATATTCACAATTCGTTCCAGTGCCGCCCTCTCATCCTCCACAACAAGAACTTTGTTCATAATAGCTCTTCCCCACGTGGAATAGTTATCCTCACCGTTGTACCCCCACCATCGTTACGCCGGAGGGTCAATCCAAATCTCGGGCCAAAGAGTATCTTCAAGCGTTCATCAACATTCTCCAGCCCTATCCGGTTAAATTTTCTCTTCGAATCACTCAAAGCCCTCTTAAAGGTATAATCATCCATCCCTACCCCATTGTCAGAGACCCATATAGATATTGTACTACCATTGCCCCTTATCCTTATTTGAATCTTGCCGGGTTTGCTAGAGGGTTCGATACCATGAAAGATGGCGTTCTCTACCAGGGGTTGCAAAATTAATTTGGGGATCATTTCCGAAAGAACACCAGGATCGATGTCATACTCCACGGAAAATTTCTCCCCGTAACGCAGTCTCTGAATTTTTATAAAGTTTTTGACAAGCTCTATCTCCTCTCTGATACTCACAAGAGCATCTGTCCCCGATATTGCCGCTCTAAGCAGTATATTAAAAGATTTCAAACTCTCATAAACTATCCTATTCCCCTCTCTCTCCGCCTGGTATCCTATGGCATTGAGAGTATTGTGAATAAAGTGGGGATTTATCTGAGCTTGAAGATAGTTCAGTTCGTACTGAAGCGATCTAAGCTCTGCTTTTCTCTTTTCTTCCTGTTCTCTGTATATGTTCTCTATAAACTCATTTATTTGAGTCACAAGCCTATTATACACATTAGCAAGATACTTTAATTCACCCGAAGCCTTAACATCAATAGTTGCCAAATTGCCCGTTTTTTCATAGGAGTGCATCGCCTCTGTGATTTTTAAAAGGGGTTTTGTAATGGTACGTGCGATGGAATAACTAACCAATATTGCTATTATCGTAAATATTACACCTATCAAAAAAACCCACTGGAGGGCTATTCTTAAATTCCTGAATATGGTCGAATAGGGAATAATACCTGTAACAAACCAATTTACACTGGGTAAAAGCCTTATAAGCACCAAACACTTAACAGAGTTTATAGTGGTTGTTATCGTGGCATCTCCCCCGAGCTTGCTAAAATCAATCTTTTCACTTATCTTCTTCACAGGAAATGTTAAACCATTTCTAAACAATAATTCGTTTCTCTCATTGAAGATATTTATCCCGGAAAACAGTTGATCACGGTTGTTGGACCATATGCTGCTAAAAAGCATATTCTTATTCAAAACCGATAGTTGATACCCCATTAACCAATAATTCGAATCAAAAAGTCTCTGATAGAGAACAATGGTCAGATTACCGTCACCGATACTATCGCTTGTGCTACCACGGGGGTTCTTTTTAACATCTATGGGAAAGGTACCCGGTTTTGCAAAATAGTAAAAATATCTCTTCTGTAAAAATTCGAGAAAGTCATCGTCATTTAGAATTGCAGAGCTGTACAGTGGACGACTATACACGGGATCCAGAACCTCAAGGTTATGATTTATAAGAACAATTCTGCTTATCAACGGAGACCTCTTCTCCGTACTAACTACCGCTCTTCTTATATCCTTTATAAGCCTTCCTCTCTCACCCCCCTTCTCCTCGAGATTTAACCTGTGAAGCAACTCTTCGTTTCCGGAAACCTCCTCTGTTATCTTCATCACCTTAAGGAGTTGATCCTCTATCTCTCTTGATATTAGCGAAATTCTCAAATCCAATTCTCTCTTACTGCTCTCAATAAGCTGGCCTGAAAATATAATCGATATGGTTACACCTATAGTTAACACCGTGATAATTATCAAAAGCGTATAACTAAACATAAGTTTTTGATTAACGTTTAGAGCTCTCATTTCAACAACCTATAGGCAGAATAAATTCTAGATGGAATTGGGACCCTGTATCGAACATTTTTATAGAGTAACTCAGCTGCTTTCTCCCCCTGTTTATAGGTATCAACAAGAATAATTCCTCTGTCAGGCGTGTTCTCCAATCTGCCATTCATCGCTTCTATACTTAATGTAATTGAATACTTCTTCATTCCCACCTGATCTAAAGCGCGTAATGCACCCGTCATTTCGTCGCTACTACCGGCATATACAATCCAGTTGGTAATATTAGGATGTTCGGATAAAAGCCTCTGCATGGTTATCATGGCTCCAGCAGCATCGTTAACCGGGGAATCAATTCTGTAAAACTTACTTGCTGTTATCCCCTTTAAATCTTTTAATAGCCTTTCTCTTATAGTATTTACCCACTCCTGTATCTCGAGAACGGATTTAGAATAGAGTTCTGCTATACCAAATGAAACAGAGGGATCTACCAGTATCCTCCTCGCCCGCAAGCGCTTTACCAACCATCGCTCTGCTGTTATTCCGGCCTTCCCATAATCTATTCCAATATGTGGGGCTAACTGCCGTTTTTGTTTATCCACAAGTTTATAATTTAACGAAACTACTGGTATCCCGGCCTCGAATATCCGGTTGACTATTATCCAGCTCATTTTTTGATCAGGAATTGCAATCGCAACCCCATTGACACTACGACTTATGAGGGTATCAATATCAGAGAGTGTCAAATTATAATCCATTCTGTTATCAAGGATTAAGAAACTCACCCCTAATTTTTCACACTTATTTTCAAATCCCCGGATCAAGGATTGATACCAACTGTTATCCGCTCGTTTTACCATAAGGGCTAACCGTATGTTAGTAGAGGAGCTACGATTTTCTATGTTTTTAACGCACGAGTTGAGGAGAAAAATAACAGCCACAACAGACAAAAACAGAAAAAAATAGAAAATATTAAACCCACTTTTAGCAGTCATAGATCTTTTCTAAACTTATAGTACTCTCTAACCGTCCTCTAACAGATATCCGTAATCACTCACAACACTCTCTATAAAAATCTTAATACCCTTGGCTTCAAATTTATCCTCTATTCTTCCATCGTTACTTAGATAATACTCTTCCACCTTATCACCAAGTCTTACCCGCACTTTCCTCTTTCCATCAACATCAAGAATAATAAAACCATTGTTAGTATCCGAATTAAAATCCTCTAATTTGTGGTAAAGGGTAAACTTATCTTTATAAGGCTTACCATCCCATGGACAGAAGGTGGCACAATTTCCGCACTCGTTACAGAAGGAATCGATATGCAGTATCTGGTAGTAGTTTTTTAGTCCACCGCCTCTAACCCGTATAGGAACATTTGCCCGGTTGGGACATACATCAACACACTTGTTACAGACAAAATCACACCCAAGACACCTATTAGCCTCTCTCTCCGCCAGTTGTTCCAAAATATTCCCACCACCCTCCACATCATTTTCTCCGCTGGCATTAAGCGAAACTATCTCATCCGGACCATACACCTTGCCCTTCTTCATATAGATATCACGAATCTTTCCCTCAGCTTCGCTCTCATCTCCCTCTGAGAAAATTTCAAGAATCAGATTTTTCCTCTCCACCTCAAGGGGAAGTGTTTCAAGGGTAACACCTATATTTTTCAATATGGAATCTGCAGCCCTTCTACCATCGGATACAGCCTCTACTATGGAAGCAGGTCCCCTTAAGGCATCTCCACCAACGTACACCCCGTCATCTGCCTCAAGTGTAGCAGTATCCACAATCGGTTTGCCGCTTCTATCCAGACGAACTCCAAAGGAGGTCAGTATAGAAGTTTCTGGTACCTCTCCAATCGCATATATCACACTATCAACCTCTACCTCCAGATACTCACCCGTGCCAATGGGTCTTCTCCTCCCAGAGTTATCAGGCTCTCCCAATTCCATTCTCTCAAGTTTCAATCTAAGACCCTCCCGTTCCAACCAACCCGATTCTATCGATACGGGATTCAAAAGAAAATTAAACCTTCCACCCTCATTCATAACCTCGAGATACTCCTCCCTCGAGGCGGGCATTTCTCTCTCCGTCCTTCTGTAGTACACATTTACCTCTCTGACCCCGGGGCATCTAAGCGCTGCACGAGCGGCATCCATCGCCGTGTTTCCGCCCCCTATAACGGCAACCTTCTCTCCCAGATCAAGACGAGCACCGGATTCAATGGCAGAGTTAAACTCCTTCAGGAACGAGAGAGCATCGATAACCCTCGAAGATAGTTTGGATAATCCCTTTATCTTAAGCGACAAACCCCGAGGAACCTCCGCACCTATTCCTATAAAGACAAAATCATACTCGTCCCTAATTTTTTTAGACTCTGTAGAAGTTATCTCTTTTCCAAAAACAAAATGCACACCCAAAGACTCCACAACTTTAATATCCCGAAGAATAGCCTCTCGTTTTATCCTGTAACGGGGAATAATCCCCTCCACAATACCACCTGCAGACTGATTCTTATCAAAAACAGTAACATCCACACCGGCAAGTCCAAGGTAAAATGCGCAGGCAAGCCCCGCGGGTCCCGCACCGATGACAGCAACCCTGAGATTAGGACGAGATTCGGTAACTACCCATCTATCACCCAGAGTATCAAGATTACTCCTGACCTTCCGCTTTAACTCCGCTTCCAGGGTAGCTACAAGCTTTACGTCACGAATCAATACCGGAGAGTCGTAATCCAGTCTTGTACAGACCTCGGCACACCCCTGCTCACATATATACCCGGTTATATTGGGAAGCATATTCCGTGAATATATTAAGTTTAGAGCCTCTTCGTATCTCTTTTCACCTGCAAGAGATACGTACTCTGGCACATCCTGATTTACAGGACACGCATTGACACACGGAGCTACAGCACAATCGAGAAGGGGAAGTTTTTTGTTAACACTTACCCGCCCATTTTTCCGCCATTGTTTTTGGTATATAACGTTCCCAAGCGAATCCTCGGCCAACCTACCAACGGCCTTAACATCTATTCCCTCACCTTTGTCATCCCACTCAAGTTTCTCCAGGATCTCAGCAGCCTCCCTTAAGCGAAGGTAACCACCGGGTTTTAAAAGTTCTGTCGCAAAGGTAATCGGTTTTATACCGGCTTTAAAAATATCAGCAACATTTAACTGCGATGCACCACCTGCATACGAAATGGCAAGTCTTCCGTTAAATCGCTCACCAAGCATAGAGGCAAGATGAATGGTCAGAGGAAAGAGAGCCCGTCCTGACATATACATCTCATTTCCCGGCAGATACCTTCCCGGGTTGACCGTCCCAAGGGTATTGGAGAGTTTAACGCCAAAGTGCAGATTGCTTGCCTCTGCCCTTTTGATAAGCCTCCCGACAATCCCAACCGCATCCTCATATTTAAGGTCATGGGAAAAACTTTCCTCTTTAAGCTCTATATAATCATACCCGTTCGTATCAAGGATCTCTCTTACCCTTCTGTAACCCAAGAGAGTGGGGTTTAGCTTAACGTATGTATCTATACGCTTCTCTTCTATCAGGTAGTTACATATAAGCTCTATCTCCTCGGGTGGACAGCCATGCATGGTAGAAAGGGTAACCGACTCCGCAATACGTGGAGAAACATACGAAGAGAATTCCTTAAGAGTATCCAAAATCTTGTCCACAGAGAGTTTCCTGTTAAACTCACCCTCCCTCCTTACCACCTCTTCCAAAAACTCCCTGAACAGGGGTGTCTTTGCAAATTTTTCAACTTCTTCGATATAACGACCAAGGAGATTCTCACCATAACTACCGGCATCTATAAGCCCGTCTATAAATCTGTTCATCCTCTCTGTTTTTATACCCTCAAGATCGTAGCCTATACTCATATTGAACAGAAAGGAGGGAGTTTCCCCCCCCTCCTTCTCAACCTTAAATCCTAAGATAACCTCGAACAGATGAAGAATAACCCACCCCTTAACATACTCACTGTACGCCTCTTCCAGCGAAAGCTCGGTTGACCACTCCGTGTTGTAACCCTCGTCTCTCGCATCAATACAGGGTTTCTCTATCTCTAGACTATCCAGTTTTTGAACGGTCTTTAATTCGATAAACCTCCCCCCGCTGAGGTATGAAACAACAATATTCTGGACAAGCTGGGTATGGGGTCCGGCGGCAGGTCCGACAGGGGTATCAATAAATCTATCAAAAATTCTAACCCTCTTCCTGTTTTCCTTTCTAAAGAAGGTGTAGTAGGGAATATTGAATATCGATCCGCTTTTCAAATACTCACCCACGATATGTCCGAGAAGCGAACCAAAGGGAATCGTTCTCATCCTCTCACTCATTACTCTCCACCTCCCTCGCTACCTTCTGAATTTCCACCAACTTCTACAATTTTTTTGTAAACCCTCTCCGGTGTAAAGGGAGTTTCGTACATCCTAACCCCCACCGCATCGAAAATCGCATTGGCAATAGCCGGAGCAGGACCGTTTATCCCTATCTCACCCACAGATTTAGCACCATAGGGACCTGTTTCCTCATAGGAATCCACAAATAGTGTCTCTATCTCCGGAATATCGGGAGCCGTAAATATCTTATAATTTCCAAAGCTGGAATTAACCATCCTGCCATGGGAATCAAAGATATACTCCTCCGTAAGCGCATAGGAGATACCATTTACAACGGCACCGTCTATCTGACCCTTGGCAAGTTTTGGGTTCAACACGTTACCACAATCAACAACAGATACAAACTTCAGGGGCTTAACCCTTCCCGTTTCAGGATCAACTGCAACCTCCGCAAACTGAGCAATAAATGGAGGGGGAGATTCCGGCATAACGGCCGAGGCATAGGCCTGAATCTGCCTCTGATTGGCCTCGTACATGGCATAATTACAAATATCGGAATAAGTTACCGATTTTCCGTCTCTAGAAACAACACTCCCACCCTCTAAAGATAGCTGATCTTTACCTATTCCAAGCATCAATGAGGCAACCTCAATAATTTCTCTTTTCATATTCTCCGCACACCTTAAAACCGCTGTGCCAGAAACATAAGTGGTAGAAGATGCATAGGCACCTGTATCAAAGGGTGTAACATCCGTATCGGATGAGAGAATTATTATTTTGTCAACCGGCACCTTGAGGGTTTCCGCGGCAATTTGAGAGAGTACGGTATCAGAACCCTGTCCTATCTCTGTAGCTCCGCTAAAGAGATTAAACGAACCATCCTCATTCATCTTCATATAAGCACTGGCCATATCTATAAGGGGAATCCCTGAACCCTGCATGGAGATAGACATTCCTACACCCACAGCCCAACCATCTTTCGTTTTTAAATGCTTACCTCGCCTATCTTTCCATCCTATTTTTTCTACCCCTACATCTATGCACTCACTCAACCTACAGGATTTAATTATCTGACTAACCCCCTCTTTCCCCTCCCCAAGAGCCTTAAAAATACCCGATGTCTCGCCCGCCTTGATATGCCACTTCTTACAGTACTCCGGCATATCAACCCCGAGTTTCCGGCTTATTATATCTAACTGCTGATTAAAAGCGAAGTATCCCTGAGTCGCCCCGTATCCCCTGTAAGCCCCCCCCACAGGAAGATTCGTATAAACCGTTTTCCCGGAAAATCTAACATTTTCAATTTTATTGAAGAGGGGTAAAACCTTACTTCCCGTATTGGACAAAACGGTAAGTCCGTGACTTCCATACGCTCCATTATTCATAAGCGCATCCATAAAGAGAGCGGTAATAGTGCCATCTCTTTTAACCCCCATTTTCATCCTAACCCTCATGGGATGCCTTGTTCGCCCACTTACAAAGACCTCTTTTCTGGAGAGGGTTATCTTCGCACTCCTTCCGGTCCTTAAACTAATCAGGGCTACATACGGCTCGAGTAAAATCTCCTGTTTACCCCCAAAACCACCACCTATTCTCGGTTTTATTACCCTTATTTTACCCAGAGGGATCTCCAAAACACGGCTAACAATTCTTCTTACATGAAAGGGAACCTGAGTGGTGCTTACAATAACAAACCTACCACGACTATCAAAGTAACAAAGTGCGGAGTGGGGTTCCATAGCACAATGGGAACCATAATGTACCCTATAGGTGTTATCAACTATAAAATCAGCCTCTTTAAAACCCTTCTCCACATCCCCAAAACCTATATCAAGCTGAGCAGCAATATTTTTATCAGGGAGATATGCTACGGGGATAGCGGGGTGTTCGTCATCCGTGTGGAGACGAGGGGTATCCGGATCCATCGCTCTCTCATAGTCGAATACCGCGGGAAATTCTCTATACTTAACCCTAATCTTTCTAACGGCAAGTCTTGCCGCATCCTCGGTCTCCGCAGCAACAAGAGCAACTCTATCTCCGACAAAGCGGACACGCCTGTCAAACAATCTACTATCGTAGGGAGACGGTTCCGGAAAACCCTGCCCGGCAGTTGTAAAGAGGGTAGATGGTGTATTTCTGTAATCCAGAATCAATCTAACCCCGGGAACCTCTTTTGCCTCACTCGCATCAATTTCCTCTATCTCCCCGTGCGGTATATCCGAGTACAAGAAAACACCGTAGAGGGGATCCTTTAATTCAAAATCATCGGTAAACCTATCCCTGGCAGAAACCAGAGATGCTGCATCGATTTTTTCTACCGATTCACCTATGCAATCATACCTTGAATTACTCATCTCTCCCCTCCTCCGAATACCCTTTCAAATACCGGGCAGCAAGCTTAACGGATTCAACCGTATGCGTGTAACCGGTACACCGACATAGATTACCATCCAGAGCGGTCAATATTTCCTCTCTAGTGGGATCTGGATTCTTTTTAAGCAGGGCATAGCTAACAAGAACCTTCCCCGGTGTGCAAAAACCACACTGAACAGCCCCTGCATCCACAAAGGCTCTCTCTACGGGATGAAGCTCGCCATTTTCCTTCCCATCGTTAAGCCCTTTTATGGTAGTAATTTTCTTCCCTACGACAGAGGCGGCAAGTACCTGACATGAGTTAACAGGGATTCCCTCAAGTAGAACAACACACGCACCGCACTCTCCTGTCTCACATCCGTTTCTAACCTCTGTATACCCGTTTTCCCTTAAAACTCGAAGAAGTGTCTTCTTAGAATCAAAATCAAAAACCTCTCTCCTTCCGTTTATAAAAAACTCACCTCTCATCTATTCACTCCCCCTCCGTAATTCTCTCCGGCATTCACAGCCTCAAGAAGAATCTTCCACACCCCACGTCGTATAACAACCCCTGCAACATGCCTCTGATATTCCTTGCTAACCCCCTGCCTACTTACAAACTCGGCATCCATATCATTTTCTACCCTCTCCCTCAACCCGGCAAAGTTCTCCTTAAATTTCTCAACCAACCACCCATAACCCTTTTCACCTTCCCAGAACTCAGAGGCAATACCAGAAAAGAAAGATTCCACCTTCGAAAGCCGTTTGTATCTCCCCTTAACCCCGGTAACAACAATCCGGATCTCTCCATTCGGGGGATAGGTCAGTATACTTACGGTAAAGAAGGGATAATCAAAATGAGTCCTAACCTCCCTATGATAAAAATTCCTACCCTTTCCATTGTTATCGAACTCCACGGATACAATAAAATACTCCCTATGAAACTCACGATTTCGTATGTACTCTTCTATCCCCACCACAGAACTCTTTCCATTTTTATCAACGAGACGTAAACTCGCACCGAGAGCAACAAGGGGTCCTACCGCATCGGACCAATAGGGAAAGACATTGATACTTCCCCCGATAGTGATTCTATTTCTTAAAGGATTGGAAGCTGCATGGGATAAGGCTTTTACCAAAAGACAATCGGACACACCCTCCACTATCTCGGAGTATGTAAGTCCGGCACCGATAACCACCCTACCCTTCTCAACAGAAAAACCTCTCATCTCAGAAACCTCTGATACTGTAAACAACCCGTACACAGCACCCAACCCGCTACGGATAAGTGTCGTCCCTCCACCATGGGGAATATAACCCTCTCTAAAAAAAGAAACAGCCTCCTCAAGGCTTCCGGGATATCCCCATTTAACTTCTCCTTCCATCTTCATACATCTCTCCCCTCTAAAACTAGTTCCATTCTCAACTAATAGAAAAAAATTTTCAAGCAATCTTTTCAAAAGCGAATCATGATAGACTCCCTAATTTCACCCACACCTCCCCTTATTATTGATAACATCATAGCCTGTAAAACCCTGCCACAATTTGCTACAAAAGGATACTTGCAAGTTCAGCCAACTTGCTTCTCTCACCCTTAACAAGGTTAACCGTTGCAAAGAGAGATTGTCCCTTCATCTTGTCGATTAAATAGGTAAGACCATTGGAATGGGTATCCAGATATGGAGTATCAATCTGATAGATATCGCCGGTAAATACAATTTTTGTCCCGTCTCCCGCTCTGGTAATAATTGTTTTAACCTCATGCGGGGTTAAATTCTGCGCTTCATCCACTATAAAAAAGATCCTATCCAGACTCCTTCCCCTTATATATGCAAGGGGAGCAATAAACAATTTTTCATTCTCAAGCATCTCATCTATCCATTTATACTCTTTGCTTGAGGGACTAAACTGATGCTTTATTACACCAAGGTTGTCGTAGAGAGGCTGCATGTAGGGATCTAGCTTGGACTGAATATTTCCCGGAAGGTAGCCCATATCCCTGTTACCCAACGGAACAACCGGTCTTGCAAGATATATCTGTCTGTACTTTTCGCTCTGCTCAAGTGCCGCAGCAAGGGCGAGGAGGGTCTTACCCGTTCCGGCCTTTCCTGTTAGTGCGACCAGTTTAATATCATCCCTCATCATTGCATCCAGAGAGAAAATTTGCTCTGCATTCCTCGGCGTAATCCCATAGCAGCTCTTCTTTTCTATCCTCTCAAGCTCCCCCAGTTCTGGATTAAAATGAGCTAAGGCACTTCTCTGCTCATTACGAATAACAAAATACTCGTTCGGAGTAGGATTTAACTCCGGAGAGACATCCCTAGGATTAACACTTCCATCACTGTAGATTCTATCAACCACCTCAGGATCGACATTATCTATGATATTTCTCCCGGAGTAGAGTTTATCCACATCAATAACCTGTCCGGTCTTGTAGTCCTCCGCCTCAATCTTAAAGGCAAGGGCCTTCATTCTGAGGTTAACATCCTTACTCACAAGGATAACCTCTTTCTCGGGAAACTTTTCCTTCAGATAGAGGGCCAACTCCAATATCTGATTATCCGCCTTTTTCAGGGTAAGTACCGATTCTATCTGCTTATCCGGTTTTTGTTCATAGTAAACGAAGAGACGCCCCTTGCCCTCTCCAAGGCTGACACCATCACTAAAAAAACTATCCGACTGGGAGGCGAGTTTATCCAATTCTCTGACAAACTGTCGTGCTTCAAAGTTTATGTGATCATTCCCCTTCTTAAACCTATCAAGCTCCTCCAGAGCAACCATGGGAATTACCACATCGTTATCTTCGAAATTGTAAATGGCTGTGTGATCAAAGAGAATTACATTGGTATCAAGAATAAAAATCTTTTTCAATTTCTTCTCTCCTACAAAAATTTGATATTAACGTTTTTACTCACTTCAAACTAGCTCCCGCAAAATACTTTCGAGAATTCGTGCCGAATTACATACACAAATTATATACACTCAAAACTGGGCTGTCGACAAAAGTTCACAGGAAATCACAGAGATAGGTTATAAAGGAAAGGAGGAAGAGGTTTCAAAAATCCCTCAAGCAACAAATAAAATCGTTCAATAAAACCAGAGAAACATTAAAAATTCTACGGAAACAAAAAAATCGGGCTGGGCGGACTTGAACCGCCGACCCCACGCCCCCCAGACGTGTACGCTAACCAACTGCGCTACAGCCCGAAAGAAAAACTAGCGATAAAACTTACAAATACAGTTTACAGCTAAATTATTAACATCTCAATGGATTATTGTCAATTCCCCTATCCATATTTAGGCTCCTTGTTCAACCTACAGCACTCAAGGGGTTCAGAACAAAAGCTTTTCTCGTTAGCCTCTGCCAACCTGTATATAAAACTGTTTTAGAGGATTTTTAAATTCTCCTCTTCCCAATAGGTGAAATTCCACAGGATACAACCAGATCCCTAACCATAGATTCACTCAAGATACAGGGATAAAAATCAATCTATATAAATATCATCCTCTACAAGAAACCGAGATCATTCAATCAACCTCTACGGCTCTATATTCGAATACAAGATCAATATGAATTGCCGTATGGGCGGGCTAGAAACATCTATCAACATAAAATTTCTACCTCTTTTTTTTTCTTAATATCTCGAGAGAATCAGAGAGTTATTTGTTCTCCGGCAAAAACTCCGGAAATTCATACTCAATCCGCCCATCCTCCGTCACCTGCATAGTGGCATATCCCCTCCGGGCAATCTTTTCCAGCACCTTTTCAGCCATTTCAATAGACAAATAGCTCTCCAGAGCAACCATTGTGGGTGTTATACGTCCCCCCTTCTCTCGGGCAATCCTTAATATCTCCTTCTCGGCCCTTGCCTCGACATCTATCTCTCTACTTGGAGCATTGGTTCGTTTTTCAACAAAGTAACGCAACCCCCTTATCATAGGCAGGAGACCGGCAAATACAAGGGGGAAAACCCAAAAAGTATGTTTCGTCATATACCAAACAACACCGAAGGCCACAGTAAAGGCTAAACCGGAAAAAAAGGTGGCTTCAGCGGATTTTTTACTCCCACCTTTACGATCATGGTGACTTGATTTCCTATATCCACCACGCTCTGTTTTATACTCTCGCCGATAATTATCTTCTCTATCATCCATTAAAGCTGATTGTAAAACTATTAACAGGCTTTAGTCAATTAAAATAGAAACAGATGGAGCGCCACCTCATCACAATTCTCAAGTTTCGGGCATTCAAGACACTCCCGCCATATCTTCTTCGGAAACTTTTCCTTATCAGTCTCAACAAATCCAAGCCTTTTAAAAAAATCTACCTGATAGGTAAGGGTAATTACTTCCGGAACTCTAAGCTCCCTTCCCTTTTCAAGCAGAGCCAGTACAAGGGATCTTCCAATCCCTCGGCCCTGGTATTCATCCTCCACCGCAAGAGCTTTCACCTCACCTAGATCCGTCCACAAAAGAGAAAATGCCCCACAGCCCACTACCCCGTCCCTCTCGTTAACCGCCACGAGAAAATCGTTGATCATCTCCACAATTTTTAACTTACTCCTGTGGAGCATTAATCCTCTATCAGCCATCCTGTTCGTCAACTTAAATATAGGATCTATATCCCTTACCGTGGGTTTCCTTATTGTAATATTAGAACTACCAGAGACATTACTTTTCATGAAAACTCGCCATCTCCAATATAGTGGGTGCCTCTCCGGTTTCACCTGGTTTCTTCTTATGTACAAGAGAAGATACCCCAACAGAGAGCCCATAGAGATTAATAAATCCGGTAGCGTCACTGTGCCTATATGCAGACTCACCAAAAGAGGCCAAATCTTTTATGTAGAGAGAATACGGTGATGTTCTTCCCGCAATAATTATATTACCCTTATACAGTGCCACCTTCACCTTGCCGGTAACATACTCGGAAATCTTTTCCATAAAGGCTTCAATTGACTCTCTCAGGGTAGTAAACCATTTCCCCCTGTATATAAGCTCGGCATACCGTTCGGCTACAAGCCTCTTATAGTGAAGAGCATCACTATCCAGAGTGAGCATCTCCAGTTCCCTCAAAGCGGTGAATAGAATAGTTCCACCAGGCGTCTCATACACACCACGGCTCTTCATACCGACAACCCTGGTTTCTACAACATCACTCCGTCCAATTCCGTTCTCCGCACCAAGTTTATTAAGCTCTACAACCAATTCAAGCGGAGACAATCGCTTTCCATTTAAAGCCACAGGGAAACCCCTTTCAAATTCAATCTCTACAATTGTCTCCCTATCCGGAGCATCTTTAGGAGATTTTGTCAGTAGAAATATCTCATCCTTGGGTCGGTTCCATGCATCCTCCAAATCTCCCCCCTCATGGCTTATATGCCACAGATTCTCATCTCGAGAATAGATATTCTTCTTAGAGATATTACCAAGAGGTATATTGTGTTTCTGTGCATACTCAATGGCATCCTCACGAGAGCGTATATTCCATTCCCTCCACGGCGCTATGACCTTTAAGTGAGGTGCAAGGGCTTTATAGGTAAGCTCGAATCTAACCTGATCATTTCCCTTTCCCGTACAGCCATGGGCTACGGCATCCGCACCCTCCTTTAAGGCTATCTCAACCTGATGCTTGGCCTGCAATGGCCTCGCAATAGAGGTACCAAGCAGATACTTCCCCTCGTAAATTGCACCTGCCCTTATCAGGGGAAAGAGATAATCCCTCACAAACTCCTCTTTTATATCTAATATATAGAGTTTGGAAGCCCCCGATTTTTTAGCTTTCTCCTCTAAGCCGGAAAGATCATCTCCCTGCCCAACATCCGTACAAACGGCAATAACCTCCGCTCCCGGATAATTCTCCTTCAACCAGGGAATGATAATCGAAGTATCAAGCCCTCCAGAATAGGCAAGCACTATCTTTTTTACATTTCCTCCAGTCATACATTCCTCCTAAATACTTAGATAACAAAGGTTATAAACCCCCTCGAACCAAAACGTCCCCGGGGTACAACTGTAAATATCAGCTCGTTTTCTCTAATTCACCCATTACCTCATCCAGAATAGCAATTCCTCTCTCCAGCTCATCCTTAGAGATAGTTAGAGGGGGTGTAAAACGCAAAACATTGGTACCTGAGCGAAGAATTAACAATCCCTTCTCTCTGGCAAGGGATATAACCTTAGATAGATCCGGTGATTTACCCCCACCATCGGATTCACCCCCCAGATACTCAACCCCTCTAAGGAGCCCTTTCCCCTTTAGAGCACCTAGCGATGAATGCCTATTGGTCAATCCCTCAAGCAATTTTGCAAAATAATCTCCCTTCTCTGCTACTTCAGCTATAAAGCTTTCCTCGGAGAGTACCTCAAGGACTCTCAACGCTACCGCAGCGGTTACAGGTCCACCGCCAAAGGTAGAACCATGCTCTCCCACATGAATCAGTGTATTTATTTTCTCCGGAATAAGGGTTGCAGAAAGGGGAAGTCCACCGGCAAGGGGTTTAGCAAGTGTAACAATATCTGGTTTTAAACCCACTCCCTGGGAGGCATAGAAACTCCCCGTTCTGGAAAGTCCCGTTTGTACCTCATCCGCTATAAGAATCACATTATACTTTTTACAGAGGGCATTCAGTGCATCGGCAAATTCCTTTGACATTACGTCTAACCCCCCTTCTCCCTGTACAACCTCAACTATAACGGCGGCAAACTCCTCATTGAGCATCTTAGAGAGTGCATCGGTATCATTGTACCCACACACCTCCACTCCAGGAATCAGAGGTTTAAAGGGTTCCTGATACTTAGCCTTAGGTGTACAGGAGAGAGCACCAAGAGTTCTACCATGAAAAGCATTGCTAAAGGCAAGAATTTTATCATGTCCCTTTCCCTTCTCTCTTAAAGAGTAGAGTCTTGCATACTTAAGAGCAGTCTCATTAGCTTCGCTCCCGCTGTTTGAAAAATGAAGGGCAACAAAACCATCATTCTCCAGAAAACTACCTGTTTTTATAAGCCGCTCTGCAAGTTCAATAACAGGGGAAGTGGTGTACAGGTTAGAGGTGTGGATAATCTTCAGCATCTGCTCATACGCCGCCTTAGCAAGGTCTTTTCTTCCGTATCCCAGGGCGTTAACCGCTATCCCCGCCGTAAAATCGAGGTACCGTTTCCCCTCAACATCCCACAACCAACTTCCCTCTCCCCTTTCAATAACCAAAAACTCGGGTCCATAGTTATTCGCAAGAGGAATATCTTTAACAATTCCCTTAACAGATTCCACTGCCATCTATCCTAAAGCTCCTTTCACATGCATCTTTTACATGTACATTACTCCATCGCAATAATAGTTCCCTTCTTTCCCTCTATCAATCTTTCAAGATCGCCTCTCTGAGAATACGTACCTATTACTATCTTTCCTATTCCGCTTTCAATCGCATCCACAGAGGCACGTACCTTAGGGATCATTCCCCCTGTAATAACATGGTTACTTATATCCTGCTCAATTTGATTCACAGGTATCTTAGGAACAATTTCTCCCCCTTTTATTATCCCCTCCACATCGGATATAAAAATCAAATCATCTACAATAAGTCCTTTAGAGATATGAAAAGCTACAGTATCTGCATTTATATTGAGAGCCTCCCCATTGAGATCGCTAGAGGTAGAAGAGATAACCGGGGTATACCCCTCATCGGCAAGAATCTCAAGTAATCTTGTATTAGTCTTAAGGATGCGCCCCGTACGAGTTTCAATGTTATCAACATTTCCAAGAGTTTCCCCAAGAAAGATACTTCCATCCGCTCCACTAAGCCCCACAGCATCCACCCCACTTGCCCTCAAAGTTCTCACAATTCTTTTATTAACACTTCCCGCCAAAACTCCTTCAACTATCTCCATTTCATCCCATGAGGTAATCCTAACCCCATCTTTAAACACCGGTTCCATGCCAAGACGTTTGGATAACTCGGTTACCTCATTTCCACCCCCATGGATTATAAAGAATACATACCTATTCTCCAGAGCCTTAATTTCATCAGCAAAACATTTAAGCATCTCTCTATTCTGGAAAAATCTACCACCAATCTTTATAGAGACAAGTTCTCTCTTGTCGGAAAATCCTTTATACCTCTCCATTTATCTTTAAACCTGCACTTTCATTTAATCCAAATCGGATATTCATATTTTGAATCGCCTGGCCAGAGGCTCCCTTAACAAGGTTATCAATAGCAGAGAACAAAAACACATGGTCGTCCTCCACCCTCCAACCTATATCGCACCGATTAGAGGCAACAACATCCCCCGTCTGGGGTATTGTTTCTCCTCTCAACCTTATAAAAACAGAATCCCCATAGTACCGTTTATATATATCCTCAATTTCTTCTGTCGAAATTTCCCGAGACAACCATCCAAATGTCGTAGCAACAATCCCTCGCTTCAAAGGAGCAAGGTGAGGAGTGAAAAATAGGTTGATATTTTCGTTTTCCTTTCTCAGTTCCCCCTCAATCTCCGGCTGGTGTCTATGACTCTTGCCAGGGGCATATGCACCCGTATTCTCACTCCGCTCAACGAACAGAAGATTCAAAGATTGTTTCCTTCCGGCGCCCGAAATTCCAGA
Organism: uncultured Spirochaetales bacterium; assembly: GCA_964596425.1. Lineage (GTDB taxonomy): Bacteria > Spirochaetota > Spirochaetia > SZUA-6 > SZUA-6 > CAZQTC01. Next base: position 141,346 of record CAZQTC010000030.1, read on the forward strand.
TATCGCATTGGTAACAATACTCCCCTCGATAATTCGCTCTTTAACCAGAGGAAGAAGAGGAAGAAGCGTCGCGGTGGGATAACAACCAGGATTAGCTACTATATCCGCCCTTTTAATATCTTCTCTGTACCACTCACACAACCCGTACACGGCCTCGGGCAATAAATCCTCACGGGGGGGCCTACTACCATAGGCCATCTCAAAAATCGTAGAATCCTTAATCCTAAAATCGGCAGAAAGATCTATTACAATACTCTTTCCAAAAAATGGGGCACAAATCTCTGCAGATTTCAAATGAGGTAACGCCGCGAAAACCACATCCGGATCAAACTTAACCGCCTCACTCACAGAGACAAGTTTTCCCCCCGTAGGTTCAAATTTCGCAATGGTTCTCTCAGATATACCCCCGTCAACTGAACCGACAAACTCTCCAGCATGAGAGGTTGAAACGGGAATTACCTCTTCGACATCGGGATGCTCTATAAGTGCCCTTAACAAAATAAGACCGGTATAACCGCTCGTTCCAAGCACAGCTGCTCTCATTTACAGTACCTCTCCTCTCTCATTAACTCTCTCCCAGATAGTTTCCTCTATCCAATTTGCCAACCATCAGACTCAGAAGTCTCTGCATATCCTACCTCTCAGTTAAATCGGGAATCCTCTCCTCAAAGCCTTTTAACAGTTCCTCCCGGGTAACACCATCTCTGGGGACAACAAGAATCGTATCGTCCCCCGCTATGGTACCCAGTACACCTGGAATTTCCAGATGATCAATCGCAAAGGCCACACTATTTGCATGACCGGCCAAGGTTTTGATAAGAGCGAAATTACCCGAAAAATCGATACTGAGAAAGCCTCTCATAAAATCATTTATAAGACTCTCATCCGATCCCGCCTTACTCTCATCATTGGGGAAAACGTATATGTATCCCCCCTTCCCATCAGGGATCTTTCCAACCTTCAAAAATTTAAGGTCCCGCGAAAGAGTGGCCTGGGTTACGGGGTATCCCTCCTCTATAAGGAGCTTCAAAAGTTCTTCCTGGCTCCCTACATTTCTACTCTCGATAATTCTCTTAATTACCGCATACCTCGCCGCCTTTCTCTTCAATTACACCTCCGATTTCCTCTCCCCATAGCATTTTCGTATAAAAATACGATATTAGTAAATAAAATGCAATACCTCAGAAAAAAAATTTCAGTGTCCACTTGACAAAAACATGTAAATATTTCATCCTGCTCTACAAATGAGGATTAGCAAACTATCAATAACACTTAACTTTTCATGGTGGTGGCAGACAGGCGGAGAGAAACCGCGGTCTGCCTAAGAGAGGATGAATAAAAGAGACCGCAGGCGGTTTCTCTTCCGAGAGAGAAAGAGAGATTGCCTGCGGTTTTTTTATAGCCGGGTAATCTAACCCGGCTTTTTTTATAGGTTTTTGAAAATAATTTTAGGAGGTTTTACCATGACAGAAAGAATCTATCAACTTTCAACAAGGGAGATACCAAAGCAATGGCTAAACATTCTACCCTCCCTTCCCAAACCCTTAGAACCCCTACGCAACCCTCAGGATGGCAAACCGGTACCACCAGAGGCAATGGGGGCTCTGTTTGCAGAGGCTTTAATCGAGCAGGAAGTCTCTACCAAGAGACTCATAGACATCCCGGAAGAGATCCTTAAAATCTACTCACTCTACAGACCCACACCACTAATAAGGGCGAAATTCCTAGAGGAAGCACTGGATACACCGGCAAAGATATTCTTCAAAAATGAGAGTGTATCTCCAACGGGAAGTCACAAACCAAATACTGCCATTGCTCAGGCCTACTTTAATCTTAGAGAGGGTATTAAAAGATTAACAACCGAAACAGGCGCAGGCCAGTGGGGAAGTGCCCTATCATTTGCAGGGGCACACTTTGGACTCGACATCAAGGTTTTTATGGTGAGGGTTTCTTACGAGCAAAAACCCTACAGACGCGTAATGATGCAGAGTTACGGTGGGGATGTAATACCAAGCCCATCCGATCAAACAAGGATAGGAAGAGAGTTCCTAAAAGACAAGGCCAACTATCCGGGCTCACTTGGAATGGCAATAAGCGAGGCGGTAGAGCTTGCAATCAACGACGATAAAACCCACTATGCCCTCGGCTCTGTGCTAAACCACGTTCTTCTTCACCAGACGGTAATAGGGCTCGAGGCAAGGGCGGTTCTGGAAGAATTGGATCTTATGCCGGATATCATAATCGGATGCCACGGCGGTGGCTCTAATTTTGGTGGAACGATTATTCCCTTTCTCGAGGACAAATTGGAGGGAAAACGTGACATAGAAATTATTGCATCGGAACCAATGGCATGCCCCACTCTGAGTAAGGGTGTATTTGCCTATGACTACGGAGATAGTGGTAAGTATATCCCCCTAACCAAGATGTACACACTGGGACACTCCTTTGTGCCTCCCAAAGTACACGCAGGCGGTCTAAGATATCACGGTGCCGCTCCAATCATTTCTCTTCTGAATCATGAGGGTATAATAAAGGCAGAGGCCTTACACCAATCCGAGACATTCGAAGCCGCGATCCTCTTTGCAAGAACCGAAGGAATAATACCTGCCCCCGAATCAGCCCACGCAATAGCATCCGCTATAAGAGCGGCAAAGCGCTGCAAGGAAACGGGAGAGGAAAAGGTAATTCTTTTTAATCTCTCAGGTCATGGACACTTCGATATGGGGGCCTATGAAGCATACTTCTCCGGAAAACTGGAGGACTATGGCTATCCGGAAGAAGCCATAAAAGAGGCAGAAAAGGAACTTCCCAGGATAGAAATAGGGTGATAGTCTATCGTACATCCGAGCTATTATAAACAAGCCGCAGTATTAACTGCGGCTTTTATTTTTCTTTTTTTACTCTCTTATTCAGCTAGAAATTTTCCAACTATGCCTTTCACATTATCAGGAAATTGAATCCTCTTATGATGCGATTTCTCACCGGAAATTATAATAACATCCGCTTTCGGAACCTTAAAAATCGACGATAGGTACTTTATCAATTCCTTATTGGCCTTACCCCTCTCCGCCGGAGCTTTTACCTTCACAATAAGCTCTCCATTCTTAACACCAACAATCCTATTAACCCCGGAAGAGGGTATAACTTTAACGCCAACCACAAACATAAGAAATTCTATACAACACAAGATATTTCAACTCTTCTTATTAAGCAGGTTGCTCAAGCCAACGTAGGTTTTACCCAGGGCAGTGGCCATAATATTGGTGTCCTGAATAGCCTCAAAAACCCCCTCCAGGGACTTAAGCCCGTCATTAAGAGCGAGAGTTTGCTCTTGAATCGCCTGGGATATCATTGCTATGGAATCACCAACCTGCTTCGCATCATCCTCGGTCGATACAAATGAACTCTTTACATTGGATATATCCCTCTCAAAATCCTTCAGTACCTTATGAAAACTAAATATGTACTCAGATATTTCATTTATAAGTTTTGTAAAACCCTCAACAGATTTTTCTATCTCCTTTGCAAAATCCCTCGTTTGTAATGCTAAATTCCTAATCTCGTTGGCTATGATGCGAAAACCCTTTCCACTTTCACCGGCCCGTGCTGCCTCTATTGAAGCATTTATCGCCAAAATATTTGTTCTATCCGATACATCCTGAATAGCAGTACTCATTCCTTGAATACTCTTAGACTCATCCACAAGCCTTTCGAATATCTCCACAAGCTTTGTGGCATTCTCACCTGTTTTTGTAATCTCTTCCACTCTCTCCGTTAAACTGGTATTTAGCAGGACGTTTGCCTCCACAATACTCTTCATACGTTTATCTATATCAGCAACATTCTCTGTACTACTCGCCGAGGTCGCTCTTATCTGTTCAAAGGCAGCAACTATAGTTTCAAGCCCATCCTGCACATTCTTTATGTTTTTAATGATTATATCCAGCGAGCGCATTGTAATCGTATGCAAAACAACGGACTTATTATAACCGATTACAAATCTCGATATAGCATCTGCGAAACTCCGGAACTCATTCTTCATGCTTTCCATCTCATAAGCCTCCATAACCAAATCCTCACTCTAAATAAAATCTTCCACTATGTCACTCCCACACTCCAAGCCAGATAGCCACGAGATAAACCTGTCAACCGCCTCTCCCTTAAAAATAGCCCCATGTTGAGGAGCAATCATACTTATCTCTCTCTTGGAGACGAGATCCGCCCATTTTCTACACACCTTACCGGATGCCATATACCTTTTATGAAAGAGTTCCATAATTTTCACATGCTCATCAAAATTCTCCACAAAGAGATATTCATTCCCCTCCTCAAACACTGCTGCCCCTATATCACTGGAAAAGAGTATCTTTGATACCCCATCGTAAAAGCTAAAATTCCCAGGGGAATGCAAAAAGTGAGCAGGAATACACTCAATCCTGGCATCACTCCCTATAGGGATAGTATCTCCTCCATCGGGAATACCCTTTATCCTACTAAAATCGATAAGCCCAAAGTGTGGCATAAACCTTGTCCATAAATTTGATATATAGATATCCGCTTCTGTAATACCAAGCCATAGAGCAATACCAGAGGATACATCCGGATCCTGATGTGCAAAGAGTATCTTCTCTACCTCACCCAGATTAATAAACCTGGATATAACAGAAACAACCCTGGAAAACAGATGTACCCCACCCGGATCTATGAGTACACCCTTCCCATTATGAACGATAAGATACTGATTGGTCTGGACAGCTCCGGCAGAATCGTCGACATCCCACCCCAACCACACCACTTTATGATTTTCACTCTCAAAAATAACATGACCAGAAGAATAATTTATACTTCCCATAAAGATCCCCCGAAAGAACTATTTAACTAGCAATCGTGTACTATGTTATCAAAAAACAGAACATTGTCTATATAAGATGTTATATTTTTCCACTTTTTCCAGATAGGTTCTACCCTCTCCATCTCTTCCTCTTTTAAAACAACCATTTGCGTATATACCACACTTCCGTGCAAGTTCTCTGTAGGCAAGTGCTTTAATTTGGCTAAGTCGTTCCTCCCCCCAACCTAACGCTCTAAAATATCCTCTCGCTCCTCCCAACCAAACCAAAAAATTCTCAAGTCCCTCTATCCTGAATATCTCTATCTGTCCATACTTCTCCGAGAGTTGATCCGGACGCCCCCCGCGCTTAATCACAAGAGGCTCATCTACATAGCACACCCTATACAACGCAGTAACACGCAACCACAAATCGTAGTCCTCTGCTATCTCCATCTTTTCATTAAAAAGCCCTACATAGTCAAAAACCTCTCTTTTAAGCATAACCGTGGATGGCCCGATAATACACTTAGCCAGGGCATCCTCGAATATATCACCCCTACGCCTATGCCTCTGCTTGGACTGCGATATTTCTCTTCCATTTCTAATCCACCTCTCCCGAGTATGACAAATTGAACACCCCTCAGTCATAATTAGTCTCAGTTGTTTCTCCACCTTTTCTCCTACCCAAAGATCATCAGAATCGAGAAATGCCAGGTATTCCCCGGATGAATTTTCTACGCCCACATTCCTTACCCTTCCGGGGAATCCGGTGTGCTCTATACGAATATACTTAAGAGGGAAATGTTCCATTTCTGCCAAACACCACCCTTCAGTCCCATCGGTAGAACCATCATCCACAACTACTAGCTCAATATTTTTGTAATTCTGAGCAATAACAGAGAACACGGCCTCCTTTAGAAGCTCCAGTCTATTGTAAGTTGGAATAATAACACTCACCAGTGGTTTAGTATTCATATCCACCTCTATCCAAAGATAACAATATATTTTTATATATTGAATCAAACCTAATATAAATGATAAATTACCTACTATGGAAAAGATGAAAAGAACGGTGACATGCGGAGATTTAAGATTAAAGGACGAGGGGAAAGAGGTTATCCTAAACGGATGGGTTCATCGCCATAGAGACCACGGCGGAATTAAGTTTATCAATTTGAGGGATAGGTACGGAATAACACAGGTCGTAGTGGATGCAGACTCCCCTGATGAACTCAAAAAAGTAGCAGAGGAGTTAAAATTTGAGTATTGTATTGCCGTTAGGGGGATAGTACGGGCAAGGCCCGAATCCATGATTAACCCCAAAATGGCAACCGGAGAGATAGAGGTAAAGGCCACAGAGATTAAGATTCTCTCCAGATGTGAGGTTCTTCCCTTTATGATAGATGAGAAAAGCGATGCACGGGAGGAACTACGCCTTAAGTATCGCTTTCTCGATTTAAGATCCTTCTCCATGCAGAGAAAGATAAAATTGAGACACGAGGTAGCCTTTGCCACGCGAGAATACCTTATAGATCAGGGGTTTTACGAAATAGAAACCCCCACACTCATAAAATCAACACCTGAAGGGGCGAGGGATTTCCTGGTACCTGCAAGGCTATTCCCTGGAAAGTTCTATGCCCTCCCTCAGTCACCCCAGTTATTCAAACAAATCTTGATGGTTTCGGGTTTCGACAGATACTTCCAGATAGCCCACTGTTTCAGAGATGAGGATGCGAGAGGGGACAGACAACCGGAGCACACACAAATAGATATAGAGATGAGTTTTGTCTCTAAAGAGGATGTATTTGAGGTAGTAGAGGGGCTGTTTAAGTATATATTTAAGAAAACACTTAACATGGAGATAGAAACACCATTCTTACGGCTTCCCTACACCGAAGCATTAAATCGATACGGTAGCGATAAACCGGACCTTAGATTTGGGATTGAACTTCAAGAGTTCACACCCTATGTAGAGGGAGGTGGGTTCAACGTATTTAAAAAGATTATAGAATCTGGTGGAATTGTAAAGGCTCTTGTAGCTCCAGGCTGTGCAAATTTTTCCAGAAGGGAAATCGAGCAACTGGAAGAGGCCGCAATCGTATACGGAGCAAAGGGCCTTGCATGGATGAAGGTTATAGATGGAAAACTCGAGGGAGGGATCTCCAAGTTTTACCAATCCAACGCCTCAGAGATAATTAAGGGTCTGCAGGCAAAAGATGGCGACCTTATACTAATGGTCGGAACCGAGTGGCTAAAGGCGTGTAACTCTCTCGGCGCCGTGAGAAATGAACTAGGGAAAAAATTAGGTCTTATACCCGAGGGGACTTTTAAGTTCTGTTGGGTTACCGATTTTCCACTCTTTGAGTGGAACGAAGAGGAAAAGCGATGGGAAGCAGCTCATCACATGTTTACAATGCCCCAGGAACAGGACATTCCAAAACTCGAATCCGATCCTGGTTCCGTAAAGGGGGATCTATACGACCTTGTATGTAACGGGGTAGAACTTGCCTCCGGTTCTATAAGAATCCATGATCCGGAGCTTCAAAAGAGAATATTCAAGATCGTAGGATTCTCGGAAGAGGAGGCAAAGAAACGATTTGGTTTTTTACTGGATGCATTCAAATATGGCCCCCCACCCCACGGAGGAATTGCTCCGGGTCTGGACAGACTTGTTATGCTTATGGCAGGGGAAAATACAATAAGAGAGGTAATTGCGTTTCCCAAAAACACCCAAGGTGTTTCACTAATGGACGGTACCCCTTCAGAGGTAGACCCCAGACAGCTAGAGGAGCTTCACATAAAGATAATAGAGGATTAGGCAGAGTATGAATTCATTAGAACGGGTACTCGCTACCTACAGGGGCGAAAAACCCGACAAAACACCTGTAATTCCTATTGTTGGACAGGCGGCAGCAACACTCAACGGAATAACTATAAGCGAAGAGTTAAAATCTCCGGAGACCCTTGCCAGTTCCAGAATATCCTGTCTAAAGAGATTCGGATACGACGGGCTTTATATATCAGCAGATACATGGGTAACTGCAGAGGCGATGGGAGTAAAAATCTCACAACCCTCTAATGCCCCAGCCGAGGGGATAGAACCTCTCATAAAAGAAAAAAAAGATCTGGATAAACTAAAACCTTTAAACCCACTGGAAGATGGCAGATGTCCACTACTCGTAGAAGCGGTAAGGATTGCCGTTAAAGAATCAAAGGACCAATTTGCCGTCATAGGCAATTTTGATCAATCTCCATTCTCCCTTGCCTGCGCACTAAGGGGAATAAATCAAATAATGATTGATCTATACGATTCCCCCACTTTCGTAGAAAAACTTCTAGAGATTACAACGGAAAGTGCAATACGCTATGCCAAAGCAATGGCAGAGGCCGGAGCCCATATACTAAACACAGGAGACTCTCCGGCAGGTCTAATTGGGCCGGAGAACTATATCCGATTTGCCCTTCCCTATGAAAAAGCAATGTTCGAGGAACTCTCCTCCTACAAAAGGCCATCTGTTCTTCACATATGCGGTGATACAACCCAACTACTCGAGAAAATGGCAGAGAGTAAAGCGGACGGATTAGAGCTGGATTATCAAGTAGACCTTGTAAGAGCCCGAGAGACAATAGGAGATTACATAACAATCATCGGTAACCTTAATCCCGTAGCGATTATGCTTGAGGGAACACCAGAACTCGTTAAAAAAGAGGCTCAAAAATTAACTTCACAGAGTGACAAAATAGGGAAGTTTATACTCTCCACAGGTTGCACCATTGCACCCACAAATCCCCCGGAAAATCTCAGAGCAATAGTAGAAGCAGTGATATAAATATTCTCCCTCATTAATCTTTTAGTTCAAACAGATATCCCTTCCCTCTCACACTCTTAAAGTACCGCGGGTTTTTAGGGTCTTTTTCAAAGTACTTCCTAAACCGCACAACAAAATTATCAATCGTGCGTGTTTCAATATTGGAATCTACCCCCCACACCTCACTAAGAAGCTCCTTACGGGTAACAACCCTACCTCGATTTTCATAGAGATACTTTAAAAAATCTGCCTCCTGCGCTGTTAACCTAAAACTTCCACTAACTCCCTTACACCTTAGGGTTTCGAAATCAACCTCATTATCTCCAAATCTGACCGCCTTTAAACCATCGTAGTTTCTATACCATCTCTTTCTTTCAAGCATTCTTCTAACTCTTAGAATCAGCTCCTCCAGATGAAAGGGTTTCAAAAGATAGTCATCTGCTCCCCTCTGAAAACCCTCTATTTTATCCTCGATCCTCGATTTAGCGGTAAGTATTAAAATGGGAACCATACTGGATTTCTCTCTTATTCTTTTAGCTACCTCAAAACCATCCAGATAGGGAAGCATAATGTCTAAAATGATCAAATCATAATCTTGCTTATCAAACATCTCAAGAGCCATTTTCCCGTCTTTGGCCAGGAATACCTCATAACCCTCTTCCTCAAGATTATACTGCAGACCGATTGCGAGTGAATCTTCATCCTCTACAAGGAGAATTTTCTCACCACTACCCATAGTCTAGTTCTCCTATTTTCCGGTATTTTTTTTAGCCTTTTTTTCCTTAAAGAGGGGAAAAACAACCTGAAAAGTGGAACCCTTACCCTCACCCTCACTCCATACATCTATCTTTCCCCTATGTCCCCTCACAATCTCCTTTACCATATAAAGTCCCAAACCCGTACCCTTAACATTGGGAATATTTTTACTCTCCAGCCTTGAAAATTTATTGAAAATCCTCTTTCTGTCCTTGGGGGAAATTCCGATCCCATTATCTACAAAATCCAGGTAAAATTTATTGTGCTTTACATATAGCTTGATTATCAATCTAAGTTCTCCAACCGAATATTTAACCGCATTTTCCACGAGATTTCTTACTACAATCTTAAAGGCATCGAGATCTAAAAGAACCTTCCCCTCTGGCATTCCCTCTACCTCTATTCTTCCCGTATTCAACTTAACACAACTTGCTATCTCATTAATCACGGGGATAATAGTTTCTCTTATATCATAAACCTCGAAATTGTATACCATCTTCCTCTGCTCTATCATCGATATATTCAAGATGGTATCTATCAATCCCCTAAGCCTCTCTGTATCCCTTAACATGAGATCGATTAATTCACTTTGTTTTTCTCTCTCAACATTTCGTTTTTTTAATGTTTCAAGGTGTAACTGAATGGAAGCAAGGGGAGATTTCAACTCGTGGGTAACATTGGCTATAAAATTATCGTAGGCCCTGGTTGTATCAACCTGTTTGGCAAGGAATATAAATATAAAGTACATTCCCCCCAGTATCATCAGGAGAAGGAAAAATCCACCGATCAAAACCAGGATATTTATCCTACCCGCCAGAATCTTAATAGAGAGTCCAAGCAACGCCCGTTTGACAATAATATAATTGGAAAGATACAGATATACCCACAGCACAACCAATGTAAGCCAGGCAATCTGAGCTATTACAAACACTATCACCGACTGAATCCCGTACTTCTTACCCTCCATAGCGTGCGATTATACCACAATTTCCTTGACCCTTGAAGTAAGATATGTTATTTACTTTCAATAAGCTATTCAAAGGAGATTTTAATATGCAGTGGGGAACGATTTACCTAATACTGGCAATACTGGCAGGTGGACTGGGAATATGGAAAATTGCACGCGGGAGGAACACATTCCTTGGGCTGCTAGGTATCCTGTGGTTTCTAATTATCCTATTTAAGTTTTATGTACCGGATCTCTTTGATATGAGACTAATCAGAGGCATACCAACATTGGGGAGATTACTGGAGTATCTCCTTGTGCCTGTCTTTTTACTTCTAGCGTATATAAATACAGGAAGAAGGTAGAAACTTCAACTAACCCTCCGGTTTGCCTCTCTCGGCTCCAATCTTCCTAAGAGCCCACTCGGCGGCCTCTCTAAGCATTTCGTTACGAGAATCCCTATAGGGTTTCAGATAGCTAACAAGAAAGCTGTCACCAATGTTGCCAGCCGCAAGAATTGCATTACGTCTAATTGCATCCCCCGATACCCATGAAAGCCCCATCTGTGTGCCCTTAAACATTGCTTTTACATCCCTTTCTTCCAGAGAGAGAACTCTCTTAAGCGAAATACTGGGTCCTATCTCACCCGGAAGGTTCTTATCAATCTTAATCCTGACATTCCTATTGTATGGACACACATCCTGACACGTCTGACATCCGTAGAGTCTATTCCCCCACTTTTCTCTAGCCGTCCTATCCACCTTTAGTTCCCTCGCAGAAACATAAGAGAAACACAGCTTTTCCTCCAGTGTTCCCGAGGGATCTATAGCACCCACAGGACAGGCTACAACACATCTATTGCAATTTTTACAATATTCACCCCAATAGCTCTCTCTCTTTATTCGCCGATAAATTGCATGTCTCTCTTCCTCATAGTCAAACTCCCGGAGATTTAGCGGGAAAAATAAAATTCCCAACACAAACAACGAACCAAGTTCTGGAACTATAATAAGCGTATTCTTTCCATAGAATCCCAGACCCGACACATAGGCAAGAGACTTTTCAGGAAATCTCGAGTTACAGAATATCCGCCCATCCCGCTTTTTAAGGTTGGCTATCTCCCTTATCACCCTAAAAATCTTCTTTAGCCTGTTAACACTCTCCCTGTAATAGTTTCTCCTCGCAAACGGAGCAATAAGTCCATGTGGGTCAGCCTGCGAAGAGAGATCGTCCGGTTCGTCCACATTGTAAGAAAGAGCACAGACCAAAAAAGTTCCTATCTCCTCCGGAATTAACTTACCGGCAGATTCCGAAAGGAAATGAGAAATTTCGAAATTTAACTTTTCAAGTTCGGCTAGCAGGGAATCCGCATGTTTTCCTATATTCTCTCTCCTAAGGAGATCTATGGCATAGATCAATCCCTTATAAGAAATAACAGTAGCCCTATCAAAACCCGTATCAACAGCAAGAGAAACAATCTCATCCGCTGTTTTATGTAACACTCTCTCTACATCTTCCAACTTAAGAGCTAAATCCTCTTCTCTATCCAGTTTCCTATGAACTCAAGAACCTCCTCCTTCTCGGGCTCGTTCATTATCTCGTGGTACAAACCCTCAAAGAGTTTAAGTGTTTTATCCTCCGAAGAAACATTCTCATAGATCATTTTTGAAGCCTCCGGAGAAATAATAGGATCTGCTCCTCCATGCAGGATAAGTATAGGCAGAGAAATATTTTTTAACCCGGCTATTGCAGTTTCTATCCCTTTAAGCATCTCATTTCCCGTCCTGGCCATAGTCTTTCCTTTATAGTACAGAGGATCCTCATCTTTTTTCCGGATTACCTCAGGGTCTCTTGAAATACCTGAGGAGTCAAATGGTTGCACCTGAAGTTTGGGAGCAAGCTTAGCTATAAGACCCGCAGCCTTTTTTAAAAACGAGGAAACATTGTCCGGTAACACCAAAGCCGCACCTGAAAGAATCAAACCCTTCAGGCGTTCCTCAAATTTTTCCGCGTACAGCACAGCTAACAGAGCTCCCATACTGTGTCCCAACATAAAAACAGACCTCGTAGGAAATTTTTCCTCTGCCTGAGTTACCAGTAGATCAATATCATCCAGTACCAATTTAAAACTTTCTATATCACCCAAGGTCTTCGCCGTTCTGCCATGGCCACGCTCATCCGGAGCAAAAACAGCAAAGTTTCTACCTGCCAGATAATCAATCACATGCAAGTATCGCCCGGAGTGTTCCGCATACCCATGAAGGATTATAACCGAGGCAATAGGATTTTCGGGAATTGCACACCTGTAAAAAATACTGCTTCCATCCTTTGAATGGTAGTACCTCTCATCTATTTCAACCATCAGAAAAAACTCCTTTCCATACTCTTAAGATTTACGGTCTAGGAAACATTCCATCCAGCAAAAATCTGGATAATCTTGGGAAAAAGCCTAACATGAACACGAGAAATTTCGTAGAGAAATCGGGAAGAATTAAAAACTTACCCCTTTCTACTCCTCTAAGCACTCGTCTGGCAACAAGTTCGGCACTAAGAGCTTTGGGTCGTTCCTTTGCTCGCATCCAATCCGGCATATCCTCGTGCTCCTGCCTAAACTGGGGAGTATCGACATCTGGAGGACAAACCACATGTACCGATATCTTTCTATTGAGCAATTCCCGTCTGAGGGCATCTGAAAATCCCACAACTCCAAATTTGGAGGCAGAATACGCAGTATATCCAGCAAGTCCAAACAAACCAAGGGCAGAAGAAAAGTTTACTATAGCTCCCCCAGACGGCAGATACTTTAGAAACTGTCTTGTATTAAACATCATACCAAGAAGATTTATCTGAATCTGAGACAAAATCTCGTCATCTGAAAAATCCTCTAATTTAGACGGCTTTACCACACCGGCACAATTTATAAGGAGATCAATCGTTTTAAAATTCCTCCTTATATCCTCTTCCGCGATTCTCAGAGAATGAACACTCGAAACATCCGCAGAAACAAGCTTTATCACAGTAGAATCCGAAGAGGAGAATTTCTCAAGTTCTTCCTTCGCACTCTCTAATCGCTCCTTTCGTCTGGCAAGCAGAATAACGTTCATTTCTCTCCTTACAAGTTCCTTTGCAATAGCAAATCCAATACCACTGGACCCCCCCGTTATAAGTGCCGTTTTTCCACTAGAAATCAGTTTATTCACCTCTTCCTCCTAATTTAATTTATAGTATCAAGATCAATCAAAACATACTCTTTATCTTTAATACCAAAGGTGTCTATCATTTTCCCTAATATTCTCTTCCTCACTATTACATAAACCTCTGGTACCCCGGTTTCACCCCTAAATAATTCGGTTAGTACATCATAAAATCCTAATCCATTTATTTCAACAGGTCCAACCTCATCTATAACCATGGGAAATTTCTCATTAAGTCCCTCTCTAATCCAATTAACTGCCCTCTCTATACCCGGTGCAGAGAAAGAAAACTCACCTAGAACAAAGGCCTCTTCCCAATCCCGAGGCAGAAATGCCCTGTGTCTAACCATCGGCACATAACTGCCATCAGAGACATTTAACACATCATAGCCTACCCTGATTTCTCCCACACTTAACTTTATCTGTAAAACACCATTAATAAACTTCTTCTTCCAGCAGGAACCCATAACAACACCTCTTGATTCATCAAAGGGACATTTTAATAAGTTTTTCACACACCATGATGTCTTACCGCTATTAATCTCCCCGGTAATAATTGTGATTTTCACCGATTTCCCCTACATTCTTACGCTGCTCGTAAAATTTCTACAAAATATCATAAATTTTTAACATTTTTGTAATGGATATAAATCTAAATTAATTGTTGCCTTTTTCAATGTTGCATTATATTATTATTAATATTACTATAATCTTAAATATGTTAAAAGAAATATAAGACAAAATAAAGGATACGGTAGGGATTATGGACACATCAACAAAAGCAATAAGCGATATCTTACAGAGCAAAGGGATTTCTCCTTCACTTCATAGAATAAAGATATACCAATACCTAATGACACACCGAACACATCCGAACGTCGATACAATCTACAAAGAGCTTGTAAACGAAATCCCATCTCTATCTAAAACCACTGTTTACAACACCGTAAAAACCCTTGCGCAGAAGGGCATCCTGCTCGAATTAACTATAGATAGCACAGAGAGTAGATACGATGCCGATATACACCCTCATATACACTTCAGATGCACCTCTTGTGGTAACATCTACGATATAGAGTATAACCTACTTAATATAAAAGGACTGGAAAAACTAGAGAGGGCAACTATAGAGGGACACCAGATCCACTCTAGTCATATCTACCTCTATGGCATTTGTAAAAACTGCTTAACTCGACATAGCAAGAAAACCCAAAATTAGAGCCTATTGAGAGTTAAGTTACCAGTGGTTAAACGAAGCAATACTGCGTAGAGGCTTGCGCGGAGAAGGCTCTGGTTCCGAAGCGGCATACCCAACGAGAAGTAAAAGCACCACCTTCATGCCATAGGGTACAGAGAGGAGATCTTTCACCTCCTGCTCGTCAAAAGTGGTTACACAACACGTCCCCAACCCCTCGTGTACAGCCTGCAAACACATAAAAGAAACGGCAAAAGTTAGGTCAATAGGGTAAGAGAGTTGTCCATTGGGCATTCTGTAATCCACATTAGTGGTACATGCCGCAATAATGGCAGGAGCCTGTCCAACATGTTCTTGCCCAAAGGCAGCATCTTTAATTTTAGCCCTCTTCCTTTCATCTTCCACCACAATAAAACGCCACTCTTGCCTATTTTTAGCAGAGGGAGCCAACCTACCAGCTTCGAGGATTCTATTAATCTTTTCTCTCTCTATGGGATCGGGTTTAAAATCCCTTATACTCTTTCTCTTTAGAATCTCAGGAAGAACATCCATTTCTCTAATATACTACAATATTTATAATTGGATTGCAAATATTTTTTACCCTTACTTAAACAGCTTGACTGAAAGAATTCCTTCAAATATGCTGATTTAGAAACATGCAAAAGAAGCTCTTAACACCTATCATCCTTATCGTACTCCTTTTGACTCAACTTAACGCCTATCTTTTCGCAGACCAAAAAACCGAACAAGAAAGAATAGTATCACAAACACTAAAAACACTTGCATTTATTCACTCTCTATACCCCAGACTAGAGGGCTCTAAAAACGAAAAAAGACTTTTCCAGTATATAGAAAAGGAACTCCAAAGAAACAAAATACCTTACACTACCGAGGATTTCGGTGATTCTGATCTTGTACATTCCTTCTCTAAAAACATAGAGATAAACGTAGAGGGTAAGATAAAAGACACTCTAATTGTTGCAATCCCACTAAATCATAGAGCAGGGTTATCCAAATTCCTTGACGGAGCAATAAATATAGCCCTCGGAATCATGCTTGTCAAAGAATATACAAAAATCACCCCCCCTATCTCCCTAAAATTTCTTTTTTTGGGTGCAGAGTATGGGGACTCAGCGCAATATCCAATGGGTAGCAGACTATTCCTAAAAAACTTTGACCCCACTTACAGAACGGCAGTTCTCTACCTAAACATGCGAAATATTCCAAGCAGACTCTACATAAGAAGTGGTGCCAGGGGCATCGTTGCCCCATACTGGCTCTTGCAAAAGACCACAAATGCCTTAAAGGAAACCGATATATACTTTTTGGTTCGCGGTAACGAGAATCAGATATTTAGAACAGGCTTAACCACCGAAAAAACAATTATAGAACCCTTTCTCAAGAGTGGTTTTCCAGCAATAAGCTTCGAAGGGGAATATCAGAGCATAAACCCAAAACAGATAGTCCAATTTATAGGCTCTTTTAATATCTTTTTCAAAAAATTGCTGGAAAATTTTTCAAGCGGGTTTCCTCAGGAATGGGATAAGCACTACCTATTCTTTCAGGCAAAAGATTTCTATATGATAATCCCGGAAAAATTATACTTAATTCTATACCTGGGACTCTTTTTTTTGTTAATTCTATATGCCCTGATATTCACAGAGAGGATAAAGAAATACTACAGAACCATCGTAAAAAATTTCTGGACCATTCCACTAATTCTCGGGGCGACCTTTTTGATCCTGCTCCTCTCAACTCTACTCCTTGAAGTAATCAGCCAACTAAAGCAAATTCCCACAATATGGGAAAACATTCCAACACAATTTTTGATAGAAAAGAGCCTTATTTCCATCTTCCTCTACACAGCCCTTTACAACTTCTTACGGAAACTTCCTATCTCACACAACGGAAGTTTCTACTCCGCCTCTGCCATTTTATTCCTTCTGATAGACATACTGATACTGAGCCTTATAAACATCTCATACACCTATTATTTTACCTGGGCATTACTCTTTACAATCCTATTCACCATATCACCCAATAGATACCTGAAACTAATATTCTTTCTAATATCACCGTACTGGTTAATAAAAGCCACCTCAGAGTTATTTGCTCTCCGTAAAATCGATTTTATACGAATCGTACTCCTATCAGAGATAAAGGGGAACCTATTACTAGCCATAATAATTCTCCCTTTTCTCTTTATGATAATAAGACTGGGGCTACTCTTTCCCCCAATATCCAGACGATCACCAGGTGCCACTCTAAGGAGGAACAGAGAAAGAAGAAGGCTAAGGATAGCCATTGCGGCATTTATACCCGCGATTTTATTCCTTGCATATTTCTTTTTTCTCTACACCCCATACGGTAAAGGCAATCCAAAACCTCTTACGGTAACCGAATACGTAGATATACCTCAAAAAACCAACACACTGGTAATCAAAAGCCCGGCTCCCATAGGGAGGGTAATGTATTCAAGCTTAGGGAGACTAATAAATATCGATACCAACTCAAGAAAATATACAATGCCACTCAGTTACGTGCCCAACATCTTAACCTACGAGGAAAAATCAAACTCGTTTTTAGACAGGAAGAACTACCAGCTAACATTAAAACCATTGGGTAATCCATATAAGATACTCCTAAAGATAAAATCAGAGAGAGAGTTTATCCTATACGATTCCAATTTCCCATTCCAGCGAGACAAAACGGGGAAAACATACACAATCTCAATAGGCAAAAACCCTCCCATACCTCTAAAAATCGCTCTAACCCTCCCACAGGATAGATCCTTTGAAATTTTACTGGAAATCAAGTATATTGAACCCCCGATAAAATTTGCAATGTACGGAAAGAATATCAAAACCGATAATCTTGTTATCGTTAGAGATAAAATAAAACTAAAAACATGAATTATTTGACAGAGTATACTCCTATATATAGGATACTTCTCAGGAGATAAAAATGAGAAAGAAAGTTCTAATAACACTGTTGACTATAATTTTGTTAACCATACCGACAGTACTCTCATTCTCGATGCCGGTAGTTAAGAGCCAACTAACGGCCGGACTAATTAAAATATTCCCAGAGATAAAGAAGGGATATATAGACCTTAACCAGAATGGGAAACCGGATAAAAATGCGGAGATAAACGAATACATACCAGACTCTATTGTTAAGGATAACCAATTACAGGGCAAAGAGATACTCGATTTCATAATAAAGAACTATCCCTACATTCCTCTCGACAAACTGATAGCAGTGCAAAATCTTTTAAAAAACTCAAATGAGGCCATTCCGGAACTTATAGCCCTGAACTTTATGGGACGAATGGAAGAAACAATAGCAAAAAAGAGAGAACTGGAGGCTAAAGGGCTCTATCTTACTCCATCAGCATTAAGACAGGCCTATGCAAAGGAAACAAAGTATATAAATACAATGGTTCAGGCCTACAAAAAAGAGAGTCAGAAACTTGAAAAAGGTTTTATAGATGCACGGGACAAGTTATTTACAATGATAGAACAGGGTTACCCGCTTCCAGACAAACTGGGAGAGGAGGATAGAGATATCCTGGTAAGTATAATGATCAACACAATCATAAAGGAGAGTAAAAAAAACCCGGCAAGGGTAAAGGTTGCAATAAAAACACTTGGCAGATTAAAGGCTGAATCTGCGGTAAACTATCTCATAAGTATCATAGACCAACCGGAACTTCGTATCGAGAGTATAAGAGCCCTCGGCCAGATAGGAAGTCCCAAAGCCCTAAAACTCCTCCTTGCAAAGCTTGATACTGCTACCGACAAACAATCAAAACTCGCGATTATAGAGGCGATAGGAAACATCGGCAACAAATCAAGTGTGGGACGGCTTATATCAATCCTTAACCCGGAGAATGGCAAAAAGGTAGATCAAGATGTTCTACTTACCACACTAAAGGCCCTTGCAAATATAGCATCTCTCTCCAAGGGACAACCAGACAGAAACCTTCAGAATATCTTTGCCAACTATACCTCCTCAACGGATCCTCAGATACGAGTCGTTGCGGTGGAGGGATTATCTAATTTTAAAAATTCCATCACAAGTAATAAACTATTTTCACTGCTAAGAAAAGAAAGTGTAGAAGAGGTACGAATTGCCATAATTAAAGCAATTAACAAACTTGATTTCCCCAACACCGTTCCCACCCTTGTAGCGATTTTAAGGAACAAATCCACATCCAAAAGAGAGAGAATAGCGGTTATAGAGGCACTCGGTGAAAACCCAAACGGCGACAAGGGACTTGTATACATAATAGGGGATCTCTCATCTAAAGACAAAGATATACGAAACGCAGCTAAGGATGCACTTATAAACCTCTACCCCGCCCACAAACAGGCCGTTGTAGGTGCTATAAGTAGCTCTCTGCTAAAGTTCAAATCGGAAACTCCATTGGAGGCTGCAACAAGCGTACTGGCCAGATTGGCAAACACAGACTCCATGAACTATCTCATACCTCTCCTCTCCAGTCAGTATTCACAGGTAAAGAAAAACGTAACATGGGCCCTATACAGAATACATTCTTCCTCCAATTCACGAGCTGTAGAGGAACTAAAGAAACTCGTAAAGAGTGATACGGAAACCCTCTCCGTAAGGATCAATGCCGTAAGAGCACTAGGGGCAATAGGATTAGACAGTCCGCAACTAAAGGTGTGGGAAACCCTTCTCGATGTTGTAAAAATTCGTAATCCCAAATTCGCCATCCTGAGATACTATGCGATTAAATCGCTCGGAGAGCTAAAAACGACCAAGAAAGAGGTAATAGACATCCTCAGCAAAATTGCCCTAAGGGAAACTAACCTTGCCCTAAAGAGGGCAGCGGTAAGCGCGATAAGAAATATCTCCATTCAAGATCCCAATATAGAGAGTGCACTCGTCGCGGTTTTCAAAAACACAAAGGACACGGAACTAAAGGTAAGAGTGATAGAGGCTTTAGGGGATATGTTCTCAAGCAGGGCGGCGGAACTCGCTCCGAGTATTCTCAATAAAGAGCTAGATCCGTCAACAAAAGAAAGAGTGATATATGCCCTCTACCAGGTTGGTGGCACGGCAGAGTTATCCTTAATTATAGATTCAGCATCTGATAAACGAATAAGAGATTTTGTAGAGGGAATCCTGGAAAACGCTAATCCCACAGTTTTACAACCCCTATTGGACAAGAGAATCAAATCCGAAACAAATCAGGATATACTCAATATGCTGGAGGATCTTAACACCAGACTACAAGAGAGTTATTAAAATATATGTCACCCGAGGGTGAAATTATAAACAATAATAGGGTATTTTTCCACGTAGACCTAGACGCTTTTTATGCCTCGGTAGAACAGATAGACCATCCCGAATATAGGGGGAAACCCGTAATTGTGGGAGCCAAACCCGGCAGCCGTGGGGTTGTATCGACATGTTCCTACGAAGCAAGGAAATTCGGGATAAAATCTGCAATGCCCATCTCCAAAGCGTACAGATTATGCCCCAATGGTATATACCTACCCGTTAGGATGAAGCGCTATATGGAAGTTTCGCAAGCCGTAATGGATATTCTAAGAGAATACACACCCACTTTCCAGCAGATATCAATAGACGAGGCATTTTTAGACATGACAGGCACGGAGAGACTATTCGGACCGCCGGCTGAGACGGCCAAAGAGATAAAACAACGAGTGAAAGAAAAAACGGGTCTCACCCTCTCTATAGGAATCGCACCCAACAGATATCTTGCGAAACTAGCCTCGGATTACGATAAACCCGATGGATTGTACATCGTAAGGGCAGAAGAAGCAGAAAAATTCGTAGAGAAACTGGAGCTTAAAGACCTCTGGGGCGTAGGTAAAAAAACACTGGAAAAACTTCGCCAGTCAAACATTACCACCGTAAAAAAATTAAAGGCTACTCCCAAATCAACTCTCGTCCGTCTCCTGGGAAGAGCAGCCGCAGAATATCTTTACAAAGCGGCAAGAGGAATAGACCCGGGCATTCATCAAACGGAAAACAAAACACATTCCATAAGCTCGGAGGCAACGTTTCAGAGAGACCTCAAGGACCTATCTGAAATATACAGAGCACTCTTCGAAATATCCTCACAGGTTATGTATAGGCTACTACGAGAAAACAAACGCTCAAAAACGGTAGTCCTTAAAATCAGATACAGCGATTTTACTACCCTTACAGTCCAAAAAAGTTTAAAACACTGGGTTACTTCGTCCGACGAGGTGTATAAAACGGCAAAAGAACTTTTTAGCTTAAAATGGAACTCTACCAAACCAATAAGACTTCTCGGGATTGGTCTTCACAACGTAGAAAGCCCCACAGGAATCGCACAGGGAGAGCTTTTCCAGAACGATTTCAATAAAATGCACAAGATAGAAGAAACCATTGTAAAATTAAAGAATAAAGACTCAAATATAAAAATAACCAGGGCTAGCCTCCTCACAAAACCGGGTACCTCTAAACCCGGAAGAGACAACCCTGGTTAACATTGACAATCGCTTAATCTATTCCTATCAACGTTACTCCCACTTGGCAAGAAGTTCCTTTGACTCTTTTAGGTCATCAAGTTTGGAGGGTGTCTTGTTGGGAATAGACTCTAACTTTTCAATTACCCACCTTATCATTTCTACAGCCTCTTCTCTGTCGCTTATATCCTTCAAGGACACTATCCCCTCGTAGTAAAAGCTCTTTTTCAACAAGTCGGTCTCCGAATTGTACTTTCTGCGTTCTTTGGGCTGATACTTCTTTCTCTTTCTCGCACTCCAGTCTCGCTTGTACAAATGCTTTGCAAGCTCCTTGTAATAACTGTAATCGATCTCCTTTTTAAGACCGGCAGCATACCATTTTTTCATCAGATCAACCGCTTTCCTCCCAAGGGAAACTGCATACTCAACATTACCAAAAGATAGAGGGAAACCCGGTACCTGCTCGTAAAGCTGACCCAATACATAGTAAGCATCTGGAAAATCCGGCTTAATACTGATGGCTTTTACAAGCAAATCTCTCATAGGCCCTGCCTTAAAGAGAGAGTTCAATATTCCCTTCGTTTGTCCCCATCTTCCTATGTTAGCCGATTTCCAGAAGTAAGCATTGTAATCCTGCGGATTATACCGAATAGCCCTATCGGCATACTTTTCCCCTTTCTCAAATATGGCAAGAAGTTCCTCCTTGGAGGCCGTTCCGTCATTCTTTTTCCTCTCTCCTATCTTCTCAACTGTCCTCGCCAGTCTCCAGTAAACCTCCGCCTTCTCCTTATTGGTAGTTACATCACTCAGAGCCTTTAGAAGAATATCCTCCGCCTCCGCATGTTTATCGGCTCGATAAAGTGAATCCGCTTTTTTTAAAGTGGCACTTATATCGGCAAAGACAAACGAGGGCCTAACCACAATTAAAAGAGCCGCTAAAAAGATTACAAACCTAACTCGTTTCACATAAAACCTCCCAATCATTTCCTCTTTCCATTAACAAGCCGCACCTTCATGTACAATTCTACCGAATACCTTTTTCCTGCCTCAAAATTAAAATCGCCCTCAACGGAAAGTCCCCCGGAAACAATTTTTACCCTGTGTTTACCGGCTCTCACATGTAACCCTTTTATTTCTCCCTTACGGTTAATTAACTTGTCATCCACATACACCTTCACAAGTCTAAGAGCATCCTTAGCCCTTCTGTTTATATACTTTCCAGGGATTATAATATCCAGGGTGGCATTCATAGGTTTAAGAGAGAATCTAAACCTCTCCTCTCTCTTTGAACTCCTTACACTTATCCTTGTAGAAAGAGGAACAAACCCTCTCGCATCTATCCTCACGCTGTGCATACCAGGCTTCACCTCAATACGCGCCGGGGCATACCCCTTATAACGCCCGTCAACATACACCCTGGCTCCCTTTGCATTTGTAACCTCAATACTAATACGAACTAAAAGCGGAGTAAGTGCAATATTTATATACTGCGTTGTCCGCTTTGAGGAAACAGTAATACGTCCTCTAAATGTATTATATCCCGGGGCAGAAACCGTTATGCTATACCTACCGGGTTCCAACCTAACCCTAAACGGGGTACGTCCCCTGTATTTATCTACAACAACCGTCGCACCCCTAACATTGGAATCAATTGTAACCTCTACAAATTTTTTTCTTCTGGCCCCCCCGAAGGAACCCGTCTGCGAGTACACGGGGGAAACCAACACTATACCTAAAAGAATAAACAAAACGTATAACACACGCCTTTTCATTTTGCTACCTCGCATCATTTAATCCTCCTCCTACCTTCTCTTGGGACCAAAAAATCCGCTAATAGGTACGGAATTGACACTCTTAATATCAGTATAATCAATCGAACGAATATTCGGAACTATCTGGAAATACGAATACCCTGTACTCGTTACAAACAGGTTTACTCTGACCATATCCATAGTTCTCAGATTTGCATACGCGGGAACAGGGAATTTACCCAACAACTCACTGCCCCTAACCACATATAGAACGGCATCGGCCCCAGTACCATCGGTGGAGGATATTAAATTATCAGAATCCGCCCTGTAACCAGCCGTGCTACTATCCTTATTGTAACCGTCTATGTAGTACTCCATCACACCAACCCAGGAATAGTAAACACTGTTACCATCCGGATCTTTCAGGGGAAGGTAATTTCCGCTGTCAGTACCATCCGGGGTTATAGCAGCATTTGTGTCAGAACTATCAATCCAGTAGGGAAGCGATCTTACGGTTATTACCTCCGGCCCGCTACCATCTCTATCATCCCTATCAAGGTTCACGGCAGGATCCTCGGGATAATTGGAATCATTTCCCATTACCGCATATACCGTATTCAAAGATTCCTTGTTGTCCCAATATATCTTAGCCCTATACCCACTGTCGTCCGGACCAAAACCGGTACCGGTAGTGTAAGCCTCGTAGGGATTGGTGAAGGTAGTAGAATAGGTAAGTGAGGTATTGGCGGTACCTCCCGAACCATCGCCCTTGGCGTATGTAAGATATCCATCTACATCCTGATAGACGTTATTCCACACCAGAATAAAGGAGAGAGCAGAATCTCTTAAATACTTATTAGTATCTAATTCTATCCCCAGAATATTTCCAAGATCCTGAGCCATTCCTCCCACATATACATCCTTCGGAATAAAGAACCACTCACCCTTTTCATCTTCTGCCTTTACCACATAATCACCGGGATCCACACCACTTATTATAAAACTTCCGTCAGAATCAGTAGTTGTGGAATACTTGGTCGTTCCATCTTTGGTGACAAGACTTACGGTAATATCGCCAAGTCCCGTCAACAAGGCGGATCTGGCATCCACCACGGTTCCGCTTACCGAGGTAAGCATCGCGGCAAAGAACTCACACCCGGAAAATGCCACCAAAATAGAAATACCGAGAATTACTAAAAGCATCCACCGTTTTTTCATACATACCTCCAACCTTTCAAGATTATGTTATAAAATCATAAATATTCTTTAAGAAGTGTATCACTGCTAACACGAAAAATCAATTTACATTCCAACAATATAACCACCATCCACGGGGAGAGTTACCCCCGTTATGTAGGAAGCCGCCTCACTTGCAAGAAAAACAACGGCAGAAGCTACCTCCGAGGGATCCGCCATCCGCCTCATAGGGATATTCGCCGCCATTTCTCTTATCACATCACCTATCCCCCTACCCGTATCGCGCGCTCTAGCTTTAGCAAGCTCGTCTATCCTTTCAGTCATAGTGTAACCCGTGGCTATATTGTTTATAGTGACCCCCTTAGAGGCATACTCCAACGATAGGGTCTTAGCCCACCCTATAATAGCCATTCGTATACTATTTGAAAGGATTAAACCCTCAACAGGTTGCTTTACCGTTATTGAGGTAAGATTGATAATCCTCCCCCATCTCCTCGCTGCCATCTCCTCTATCAGAAGTTTCGTTATCTCCTCCGCGCTTAAGAAGGTTAGCCTAAATGCCCGCTCCCAATCCTCCCTCGTAAACGATAAATTCGGTCCTGAGGGGGGTCCCCCGGTATTGTTAACAAGTATGTCAAATCCTCCGTATATCTTCTTGGCCCGCTCAACCACATCCGGAAGACTCTCTGTATCCAGCAAATCCGCCTCAATATAGGCCGCTTCTCCCTCATACCTCTCCAACGACTTAACACGCTCCGAAAGTAACTTAGCATCCCTAGCCAGAAGAACAACATCTACTCCCTCCTGGCATAGCATCTTTGCACAGGCGTAACCCAATCCCTTACTAGCACCACAGACAAGGGCTCGTCTCCCGTCAAGACCTGTTTTCATGAGATTGCCTCCCAAAGAGCTTCCAATCCTAAAAGAGTATTAACATTTAAAATATTTTTAGATGAAATTAGGAATTTCAACTCTGCTTCTTTAACTTGAGATCTTTTAACCTATGATATTTGGAGGAAATAAAATCAAAAAAATTAGTGAGTCTTTTGGAAGTAAAGATAAGAATCAACATCACTATAGCAAGGAGAAAGTTAAGTTCCTTTAAGATCATAATTTCAACTCTTCCACAAATAAAAATAGAACTTCTTGACCTAAAATTATTTTAGCACAGTTATTTAAATTTTCAATAGTCCCAACACCATATTTAAATGCAATATTGAACATATCTACCTCAAAATGTTAACTTAACCTAAATAGCTAAACAGAAACCCATTGGAGAAATAGAATGGAGAAGTTTATAACCTATACTCCGGAAAACGGCAAATCCATGGAAATTAAAATCTATAAAAACCCTCAGAAGGAGGAACTGGAAGAGCTTATAAAACCATTCCTTCAGGAAACGAACCCCCAAATCCTAGAAATTTACCTACGCACCGGTGGATACTTCTCCGAGAGCATAAATTACTACTTTATGGGCTACGAAGACGACAACTGCATCTTACTGTTATGGGCAACGGCTTCGCAGGAGAATCAAACAATAGCTTTTTCTAAGTATCTTTACATTGAAAAAACCCTAAACGACCCCAACATACCTACCACCATGCTTAAAAAAGCTACAGAATACCTCTTTGAACAGGGAGTTAAAGTTGTATTACTGAACACTCCTTATAGCACACTCTATAACTCGTACGGAGAGATAGGATACAAACATCTTCTGGGTGATAAAGAACAAAACGAAAACCTGATAATGTTTACAGAGAGAGAGAACGGCCTTTTAAACAACCTTTTCAGGGAAGAAAAAAGTGCATACTGGATAGAGAGGAGAAACCTTTCAAACGGCGATTTGGCACTCTTACAGTTACTCTACTCCTATCTGAATGTAGAACTTTTATCAAACGATGAAGCCTTTCTCATAAAGAACTACCCCCAGGGCATTATCACAGGAAACGAAGTGGCTTTACACTTCTCAAAGTTCTTCTCGAGAGAACCGTTAAGGGGCTATCCTATATTCTTGAATAAAGTTGAGATGGGCAACAATTTAATCCGTTCAATAGCTACAGTAAAAAAGAGAGAGCTACCTGTGGAGAGAATAGTGGACTTTGATTTTTACTTCTTAGAGGGTTTTCAGAGTGGATTTTACAACCTGGTAGAGGAATTAACAGCAGAACTAGCTAATTTCCCCCACATAATTCTGGAGTACAGGGGGTTCAACAAAAAAAAGATAGATATACTAAAACATCTTGGATTTAAAGAGCATTACACGGAAGAAGAGTATTTTCTCTACCAGGGCGAAAAAATAGATATAGTAATACTTAGGAAAACACTTCCTTAATCATAGATAAAATAGATAATTAGTAAAAAGACAACCTATATTTGGAGGATTAATCTAAGAACATGTCCGGTGCAGCTATTTTTATACCTGTCTTTTACACCCTGCTACAACTCCTATTTCTACTTGCCCTTGGATACTTTCTCGTAAAGGCCAGAGGATGGGAGTACAATTTTTTTAGACAGCTCGGTAAATTTATAGTGAAGGTTTCTCTTCCAATCTACTTCTTCGTTCGCATTTCTAAGACAAACCTATACGATGTTAAAAGAGGACTTATTCTTCCCTTAACTGCCATTATCTTAACAGCCATAGGCCTTATAGCTTCTACAATACTTTTTCACTTCATGCAACTTACCAAAAATGAAAAACGAGCCGCCATAGGGATGTCATCCTTTGGAAACAGTGGTTACATGCCCCTAACCCTTATAGAAATATTTCCATTTACCCTTCCCATAATAGCAGAGAAATTCAACGTGCAGATTTCCTCTCTCTACGTAGGATTGTACCTTCTTGTTCAGAGTCCCCTGCTATGGTCAGTTGGAAACTTTCTTGTAAAGGGTAGCTCGGAAAAAATTAAGCTAAGAGATTTTATATCGCCTCCCCTTGTGGGAATATCACTAGGATTACTAACTGTATTCCTGGGGCTCCAGAAAATCCTGTTTGACCCCAAATTACCCCTACTTCATATCTATAAAGCCCTGGATCGAATCTCTGCCGTAACACTCCCGATGATTATGCTATCACTGGGTGCCATGATTGCAAACCTAAGCTACAGCGCTCAGAACAGGAAGAAACTTGTAAAACTAGCTGCATCCGTTTCCGGAATACGATTCCTACTATACCCAAGTATCTTTTTTATCTCTTATTTCCTATTCCTAAAGAAACTAATCCACGACCCAATTATGATATGGGTAATCTTTTTAGAGATGCATATTCCACCGGCCACCAATCTCTCCGTAATGGCCATCCAGGCAGGAACAAACGAAGACTCCGTCTCATTTACGTTACTCTTTACATATATAGGCTACCTTATACTTCTCCCTCTGTATCTCTTTCTCTTTCTAAATCTTCCAGGTATCCTATGAGTTTAAGTATACACCCTTCCCTACTCCCCTTTCCCGGTAAGCACCCTTTTCAGTACCAAATATCTTTTGTGATAGTATTCGCTGTCCAAACTTTTATCGGACAGCACCTCTCCGTAGCGCTTAATCACAATAATCCCATTACTATCTCTAAAATTAGTTATCAAGATAGGTCTAACCCGAATCACACAACAATTCCCTGACCCTTTAACCCTGCAGTACACCCTGAATATAGCGGAGTCGGAGGTATGAGCCTCAGCGGACTTTCCAACCATCCCGGATATAAGGTTTCCCGTAGAGTATAGAATCAACTTAGTAGCACCATCCCTTGGAACAAGCTCAAAACGTTGTATCACATGGGGATGATGAGAATATACTATATCTACCCCTTCTTTTATTAATCTATGAAAAAAAGAAACCTTTCTCTTATCCGGCTTTACCGAATACTCTACCCCACCGTGGTAGGAGAGAATAAAAATATCAAACCTTCCGGACCATTTTCTCACATACTCTAACAATCTTTCCCTATCTTTCTTCCTGCGATAATCTGCCACAAATACATAGGGACTTTCTTCCAGTCTGTTTAGAAACTGAGTTACGGCAACAAAGCCCAGTCTTATACCCTTAACCCTTATAAGCACAGGTTTAAAATTTTCCAGAGGATTTCCCCTTATTCCAGAGAAGAAAACTTTTCTCTCATACTTATCCCTTATCTTCGCAACAGCCCTAATTGTTTGGAAAACACCACTAATCCCCAGATCGTATATATGGTTGTTGGCAAGGGAAAAAACATCCAGTCCCGAGTCGATAGCTGCCTCCACATACTCCCTATGAACATTAAACCGGGGATAACCCAGGATAGGAGTGGTTTCATCAATAACAAACTCCAGATTGGCAAAGCTGAGATCATCTTTCTGTAAAAGGTTGGCTATATCACGATAGGCTGTTTTATAATCTGGCGCTATAAGATTTTCTGTATGCGACATAATATCGCCTGTAAAATCCAGCACTATATCTTTAGATATACCCCCCGCATCCCCAAATAAAAACGGATTGAAAATAAAACCTAGAAGGAAGAAGAAAAACCTTAAAGAAGTTTTCCTCATAGAAACCGAGTACACGGCAAACTATACCACGAGTTTAAAAATAACAAGGGTAAAACCAACTCCAACAACTATCCCCATTGCAATCTCCCCCAGCGAATGCCCAACCATCTCGGGGAATTTAACCCTATCACCACCTACACTTCTGTCAGCCAATACCCCGTTCAATCGAGTATACAAACCATTCAGAGCATGGGAATGTAACTCCACAGTTTTTCTCAGTTTCATGGCATCATAGATAATAATAGTGGAAAACACAAAAGAAACAGCGAAAATATCCGACGTGATACCCCTCTTAATACCTACAGCTGTCGTTATGGCACTAACAAAGGCAGAGTGGGAACTGGGCATTCCCCCGGGAGAAAAAAAATATCTAAAACTGAACCTACCACCCTTGATAGAATAAAAAACAACCTTAAACAATTGACAAATTAGCTGAATAGCAACAGCAATTATAAGTGAAATACTAATATAACTTTTCAACATACCAAAAATGATATATGATTACTCTTCAAGTTGCAATCCAATTTACAGGGACGGAGAGCTATGGACAAAAAAATAGAAACTATAATTGATAACATACTCAACTCTTACAGTGAAATAGGGGGAATAAACCATCTCGAGGGCCCTAACTTGCCCTCCAGAAACAGCATAATAAAGATTGTGGATGAACTGGCCTCTGTAATCTTTCCGGGCTTTAGCGATGAAGAAAATCTAAATTCGCTTAACTACAAGTACATATTAGGGAAAAAGATTATATGGATAGCAGAGAGTCTCCGGGAGGAACTTGCCAAAAGCATAAACTATATGTGCAGGGTAAAGGCAAAATGCACAAAAGAAACCTCTGCCCTCGAACTGGCAAATAAAATCGTGGTAGAACTCCTAGAAGAGATACCACGCATAAGGAGAATGATAAAATCCGACGTGGAAGCCGCCTTTGCCGGGGATCCGGCTGCCAAGTATCACGAAGAGGTCATTCTCTCCTATCCAGGGGTCGAGGCAATAATGATCCACCGTATAGCCCATCAACTATGGATATCCGGAGCCCCGCTGATACCGAGAATCATGAGCGAATACATACATGGTAAGACAGGAATAGACATACATCCGGGAGCTACCATAGGCGAGCATTTCTTTATAGACCACGGTACAGGTGTAGTTATAGGAGAAACAACGGTGATAGGCAAGAGGGTAAAGATATACCAGGGAGTAACCTTAGGAGCTCTAAGTGTAAAAAAAGAATTAGGGAACAAAAAGCGGCACCCAACCATAGAGGATGACGTAACGATATACGCAGGAGCGACAATACTAGGCGGCGAAACAGTAATCGGAAAGGGATCCGTAATAGGAGGAAACGTATGGCTTGTAACCTCAGTTCCACCCGGAAGTAAGGTTTACGCACAACCCGAGAAGTACATCATCAGATAGACATGTGGAGATAGCTCTAAACAATTTCTATCGTCTGGAATAAACAACGGACACGTAACTATTTCCCAAGCCTTTAAGTTTCTTAATCTGGGTAAGGAAGGTTTGCGCCTCTGCTTTACTCTTGTAGGGCCCAATTCTTACCCTGTAGTAGGTCTTTCCGTTAATCACTTTGGTAAGTATTCGCGAGGCCACTCCTTTTAACGATAAGCTATCCCTGAGAGTCTCTGCCTTCGCCAACGAGGAATAGGAGGCTGCCTGTATCCAATACTCCTTAACAACTCTAGAAACGGGGTGTTTTACATTCCTCTTTTCACCCTTAGTTTTTTTCGACTGCTCTACAACTCTCGATCTAGAGGAAGTAGACAGAGGGGTCTTTTTCACAGGTACAGTAACCGCTCTACTCTTTTTTATTTTCTCCAGTGAATTTGCACTCTCTCTGTTTGTAGAGTTATCCTTTTCACCTACAACTATGGTCAATTCCTG
The DNA here is from genome assembly GCA_964596425.1 of uncultured Spirochaetales bacterium. Lineage (GTDB taxonomy): Bacteria > Spirochaetota > Spirochaetia > SZUA-6 > SZUA-6 > CAZQTC01. The sequence continues at coordinate 171,938 of CAZQTC010000030.1, forward strand.
AGGTTTTTTCTCTTTTGCAGGCTCAAGACCGGGAGGCTCTTTCTCGCCCCTTACATACTCATACGTATCGAAACCTGTATCCTGAAGTCCCGTGGCTCCATTTGTAACAACCCCTGCTACCTTACTCTGTGTGGGCTTTAGAAAATAAATTCCGCTCGCCAATACTATTACCACCAGCAGAGTAACAGATAGTATTATCCACAGTATCTTCTCTTTTTCCATCAAAAATTCCCCTGAATCTAAGTATTCCCCTCAATCAAACCATACTTTCTCAATAGCTTTAGAGCCCTACTCCTAAATTGCTCAATACTTCCGATATTCCACACACTATAAGTATCGACCCTACAGCCCCTGGGTTTAAAACATATTCCCCATTGACTCCACAATCTTCTGACAACCCCCATAAGAGAAAGTCCATCCCTCTTCATTCCCCTAAGAACCAACCTATAAATAGGGGATTTCACACAAATTATAACATTACACATCTCGTGCAACCTCATTCTATACAACAGAGCGGCATTTATAACAATATTTCCCTCCGAGTTATTAATTATCCCCCGAATCCTCTCTCTCATTTTTGGGTGGAGAATACCCTCCAAAAGTTTTAATTTTTCCCTCTCGGCGAAAACAATAGCTCCAAGTTTTTTTCGATCAATTCCACCACCCGGAGCCTCCACCACTCTACCGAAAACCTCAACGATTCTATCCCTGCTTGCCTCCAGAACCTCGTGCCCTATCTTGTCTACATCTATCTCACGATAGCCATAACTTGAGAGTATATCTGCCAGGGTATTCTTACCGGAACAGTATTTCCCTACAACCCCAACTACAATCCTCTTTTTCCTCATACCGATACTTCACTTCTATCCCTTATCTCTTAATGAAAATCACCCCAGCTCTTTCCCGTCTCAATATTCACCTTAAGTGGAATGGAATATTCAACGGCATTTTCCATAATACGCTTAATTTCATCTGTAACAGTAGCAAGTTCATCATCCGGAACCTCAAGAATAAGCTCGTCATGAACCTGAAGTATAAGCCTCGCACCGGAATGTAATTCTTTGAGTCGATTATACACCTTTACCATTGCCATTTTAACAATATCGGCAGCACTCCCCTGAACCGGCGTATTAACTGCAATCCGTTCGGCCGCCATTTTTTCGGTCTTATTTTTACTGTTTATTTCTTCCACTCTTCGCTTTCTTCCCATAATAGTTGTCACAAAACCACTATCCTCTGCACGCTTAACAGTTGTCTTTATAAACTTATCCACGTCTCTATACTTCTCAAAGTAAGTTTTTATAAACTTATTAGCATCACCTCTGGATATCTTTAAATCCCTTGCCAGTCTAAAGGCAGACATCCCGTATATAACCCCAAAGTTAATCGTTTTTCCAATACGCCTCATTTCATCCGTTACCATCTCTTCCGGTACGCCAAATATAAGAGATGCAGTTTGCCTATGAATATCTCTTCCCATCTTAAAAGCATCAAGAAGCATTCTATCTCCGGATAGGTACGCAAGAACGGCAAGCTCTATCTGTGAATAATCGGCACTTATAAAGGTATAACCATTCTCCGCCACAAAGGCCTTTCTTATTCGCCTACCCTCCTCTTCCCTTATAGGGATATTCTGAAGGTTAGGATCTTTACTCGAGAGCCTTCCGGTGGCGGTTCCTGTCTGGATAAAATGGGTATGGAGCCTCCCCGTTCTCCTATTAACCAACTGTGGCAGAGAATCAACATAAGTCGATTTCAACTTGGAAAGCATTCTGTGTTGCAAAACAAGCTCCGGTACCGGATCCTGAGAGGCAAGCTCTCTAAGTACATTTACGTCGGTCGAATAACCTGTCTTCGTCTTTTTAACGGGTTTAAGTTTCCTCCACTCAAATAGTACAGTTTGGAGTTGTTTGGTAGAATTTATATTAAATTTCTTGCCACATAACTCATAAATTTTTCTCTCTATCTCTCTTAGTTTTCCCGATAACTCTTCACTGTAATTCTCAAGCTCTTCACTGACAAGCTTTATCCCACATAACTCCATCTCTGCCAAAATCTTTACAAGTGGCATCTCCACATCAAAGAATAATCTCTCCAGCCCCTCATTCCGCAGGAGGGAATCAAACCTATCAAAGAGACGGAAAGTTATATCGGCATCCTCACCGGCATAATCCACAACCCGATTTATATCGGTATCAATAATACTTCCGTTTTTTACATCCTCCACAATATCCCCATAATGAATCGTTTTATAGTTAAGATACCTCTCGGCCAATCTATCCATCCCATAGGAAGAGGATGTCGCGTCTATTAACCAGGCGGCTATCATAGTGTCAAAATATATATTTTTAATCTCAATTCCCCACCGTTTCATCACTTTATAATCATACTTAATATTCTGACCCACAATTTTGACCGCACCATTTTCCAAAAATCGCTTAAGTTCTCTACGTATCAACCCTTCCTCGAGGCAGGCAACTCCCACAGCCTTAAGTGGTATATAGTATCCGCTACCGGCCTCGTATGAGAGGGAAAAACCAACAGGAGAGGCCTCCATCTCATCAAGACCCGTTGTTTCCGTATCAAATGCTACAACCCCCAGAGAAATAACTTTATCAATAATAGCTCTAAGCTCCCCCTCGCTATTAACCAATCTGTACCTGCCATCCCTGTAATCTCCCATAGAGAGGGTCTTGGAATACTCGCCTCCCAACTCCTCAACAAAACTCTTCATTCCCTCCCGTGCAAATAGTGGTATGGCCCTATCGGGTGTATAATTTTTCAGACTAAGATTTTCCAGCGTATCGGATAAATTCAGGTCACGTTTAAGTACTACAAGTTCCCTGCTTAAATACGCACTCTCCTTACCATCCAATAGCTTTTTCTTCACACTTTCCGGTTTAACCGAATCTATATGCTCATAAACACCATCGAGACTTCCAAACTCGGTGAGCAACTTAACAGCTGTTTTATCCCCTATACCCTTGACACCCGGAATATTATCGGCCTGATCCCCCGCTAAGGCGAGATAATCTACAATCTGCTCAGGTCTAACTCCCCTGTACCTTAAGACAGCCTCGCTATCCCACTCTGAATACAAACCAGCACCCCTCTCCGGGTGCAAAACTCTAACCCCTTTCCCCACAAGCTGAAGGATATCTTTGTCCCCGGATAGGATATAGCACTGCTCATTCTGTTTTTTAAACAGTTCCACATAACTGGCAATAATATCGTCAGCCTCGAAACCATCTCTCCGAATGGTGAATATACCCATCTCCCTCAGAATTTCCTCCACCAGAGGAACCTGAGCATGTAAATCCGGCGGGGCTTTCTCCCTGGTAGCTTTATATTGGGGATACATACGGTGACGAAATGTCGGGGTTCTGGAATCCATTACTATGGCAAGACGCCTTGGATTCCGCTCTTTCATTAACTGGAAAAGAGTTCTAAAAAACCCAAAAACGGCGGAAACATTCTTCCCTTCAGGATTACGGAGAGGATTCTTCATAAAAGCAAAGTACGAGCGATATATTATACTGTATGCATCTATTAAAAAGACAGGTTCATTCATGTAGTGATATCAATAAGTGTTGGGGTACCGATATTTGCGTAGGGTGACGTCACCTGCATATTCATTCTTAAAGATTTTATCTCCGACCTTACCAATTCCATCTTCTCTTTCAGAAGCAACTGATTCCGTTTGTTTCTCTCTATAACTTTGGATTTCATTCTCTCAAGCGATTCCTTTAGCTTTGGAATAGACTCCTCGCTCTCCGGAAAGAATTTCTTATACATCTCATCGAGAGGTTCTATCACCCTTTGAAAATTCGTTATCTCGTTTACTATACTCTTCTCTATCGCAATATGTGCCTCTAATCTATCCAGATCTCCATCGGCAATTGCTCTTTCTTCGTGTTCTAATACCTCAAGATAGATTCTAAACTTTTCCCTCTGTTTCAGTAAGGTTTCTCGTAATTTTTTTAGGATATTCACCCTTTCCCTTAATTCTTCACCTTCTATATTTTCCATATCTCCTCCCAATTAAATAACCCCTCCATACTTCTACATACACCCCCATACACAATCATACCCAAACGCTCATTCCTTCCCCCCAAAGGGTGTACTCTAACCCGCAATATTAACCCCGGAGCTTCCCGTATTACCTGCCTTGCCACCTACCTTTTTGGCTACCTCTACCCATGCTTCTCTCAACTCCATCAAAAGATGTTTCACATCCTGAAGGGGTTTAACAGATTTTTGAATATTAGCCTCTAAGAGCTGCCTGTTCATGAAAATATAAATGGAGAACAAATTCTTAGCTATCTCTCCGCCCTTTTCAAAATCGAGAGAAACAATCAATTCGGTAATTATATCCTGAGCTTTAATTATGCTGTTGCTAATCTTATCTAACTTTCTTTTCTTTTCACCAAGCAGCTCTATTGCCAAATTAATGTTTCTGATGGCTCCATCGTAGAGCATTACTATTAATTTACCCTGATTTGCCGTCTTTATTTGAGTTTCTTTATAAGCCTGAAGTGGATTATTAGCGTTCAATGTTCCTCTAAACCCTCCCTTACTAAGTTTTTATCGTCCTCTTTGTCCATACAATTAAGCCTTTTCTTTTACAAATCTATATCTCTATCCTACCTGGCATGGTCCATAAGGGTAGAGACAGAAACCACCTTATATCCCCTTTTAACAAGACCATTTATCAAAAGATCAAGTTTCTGAAATAGATAATCATCCCGTTTCCCCTCTCCTATACCAACCCTTATAGGTATTATGGAACCGGGCTTTTTTTCTTTCAATATCCTCTCCACAAGTCGAGCGGAAGACATATAGATGCCCGCCGCAATATTTGCATCGCTCTTCGTCACCCAATCGAGGGAATCGATATCTCTTCCTACATAAGTATAATTCATTTCTTCAGAAGCAGCAATAATGTCACTGTTAACAAAGTAATAAGGTGCATGCCATAAAAGTGAGAGATCCCTTCCCGTAGCGCTAAAATATTCATCCTCCGTCTTGGCCAGACCGCTCTTTATAAATTTCTTATCCAGATGAAAGCGAGAATCCGTCATATTGAAATACACATAAAACAACGAACCCACCTCATGGCCTGACTGAGCGATCTCTTTTACAGCATCTGGATACCGCCTTATGAACTCACCGTTAACAAAAAATGTAGCTCTCATTTTATACTCATGGAGCACCTTCAAAATAGTGGCAAGCCCCTCCGTCGAATCTATCGCATTAAATACGAGGGCAACCTCTCTACGTCTTATTCTCGAGCCATGAGTAAAATTGACAAAACTGACAGGTTCATCTTTTTTAGGGAAAGGTTCATACTTTACCCTTTCAAAGGGGAAGAGGGGCTTCGTGCCATATCCCCGTATATCCCTTACCATGACCATGTTTTTATAATTTCCTCTTGATTCCCCCTCCAGATAAACCCTATAATTTTGCGAAACTACACTCCTTTCTTTGAATCCTACTTTCTTCTCTTTAACTCTCTTCCAAAATCCTTTGTTAATATCAAAGGTATAGTAGATATTATCCACATACATCAGCGGATTTTTCCCGTCCTTGTCAAAACCAAATTTAGAAGAGGGCTGAGAAACAAGAGAGATAACAGAGGTATCATCCTTCAAATTGTACACCTTGGTAAAATTAGAACCGCAAACTATCAGAGAATAATCATCAACCCATACCGCGGTAATTGGCCTTTTCTGCTTTAACAAACCTATATCCTTCCATGTTTTGTAATCCCTAAGGATAATCCTGTCGTTACCCAGAAGAGCAATCTTATCACCGCTATCCGATAGAAATATATCAGTGATACCAGCATCCCCGGTCTTAACAAAACTAAAGGGTTTTTCACCATCTTTGGTTATTATTAATCTAAAAACAGAGGATTTCATTTTGCCCTTTTCTATCCCAACCGTTAAAAGTGTAATTATATCATTCCTGCTCCACACTAATTTTTTAACCACGGTATTTCTCGGTAGAAAGAGATACGGGAGGGACTGAACATTTCCTATCGAGAGAAAATCTCTGTTGGAGAGAAAGTAGAGGAAAACATTCCTTCCACCTTTATCAAAAATTATCTTTTTTCCATCGGGAGAAATCCAAAACTTATCAAAGTTCGGATCAAAGGTGAAGGGTATCTTACCTATTATCGTGCCTATCTTTAAGAAGCCAGAGTATAATGCCCTGGTAAAGAGTTCTCGCGCATCTATCCTGTATACAAGGTTATCTGTTAGATAGTAAAGAGAATCCTCTCTACCCCATCTTACATTGACAATTTTCCCCCTCCCAATGCGTCTGTAAACCTCTGCAAGTACCCTATTACCAAGAAGTTGCTCTATCGAGTAATAATAAAGATTTCCTCCCTTGTAATACACAATATACTTTGAATTGGAAGACCATATAGCGTTGGGTTCTTTCAACGAGATTTCCACATTCTTTGAAATAACTACCCTTTTATTCTTCCTAACATCAAAGAGAACCAAATTTCCGAAGGCATCCGATGTTTCATCGTAGTAGAGCAAAAATCGCCCATCCGGAGAACTTTCGATGGGATTGATCTTTCCCGTAAGTATCTGACTCCCCTCTGTAAACGAGGGAAACTCTCCCACTGCTCTCATAACTCTCAAAGAGGTATCGGAACGAAAAACACCAAACCTATTCTGAATTTGAAGAACTCCCTTATCGCGAAGGTAGAGAACCCTCTCCGGGAAAAACGTTAGCTGATACAGTTTGTTCTTTCCATCTTTAAGATCCGCCATAAAGAGGGTGGAATAGTTCCCAAAAACAGGGGAATCTACATCCGCCTCAAATAATAATTTATCCCCGGGAGAAACATCCAGATTTTTGAAGGTTACGTCACTGTAGACAAAAACCCCCAAGAAAAGAAAGAAAAACAGAAATACAAGAACTGTTGAGAAAACTTTTTTATTCATCAATTTTATTACACGCCCTACAAATAACATATTAATTTCTGCCTGCTAGTTAAAATATTCGGCAGGTTACCCCCCATATTTCACATAATTATTCCCACTCACCCAAACTAACTCTGATAATATAATTTCGGATTCCAATTGACAATAAGAAAATCTTCACATAAACAAATAATAGTATTGACCACCTCCTACTCACGTGTTATTTTTGGGGTGATGAAAGTACTTCTAACAGGCGGAGCCGGTTTTATAGGTTCGCACGTTGCTGAAGAATATATAAAAAGTGGATTCGAAGTTGTTATCTTAGATAATCTTGCCTCTGGAAAGATTACCAATATCCCGGAAGGGGCCAAATTTTACATAGCAGATATCGGGGCAAAAGAGATTGCAAAAATTTTCGAGATTGAAAAGCCTGACATTGTCAATCACCATGCAGCTCAAATCAGTGTAACCGTTTCTGCCAGAGATCCTATCAACGATGCAAAAATTAACGCGCTAGGGCTTTTAAACATACTGGAAAACTCGGTAAAAAACGGAGTTTCAAAGTTTATATTTATATCCTCTGGTGGAGCAATATATGGTGATGCTCAAAAGCGGCCAACTCCCGAGGATTACTCACCGACACCAATCTCACCCTATGCAATACATAAGTTCTTAGGAGAAAATTACCTACGCTTTTTCAATTACCAATATGGACTGGAATACGTAGCCCTTAGATATGCCAATGTTTTTGGTCCCAGACAGGACCCGTACGGAGAGGCAGGAGTTGTTGCCATCTTTATCAATAAACTTCAGGCGAATGAAACCCCCACAATCTACGCATACCCTGACGAACCGGAGGGTATGACAAGGGATTATGTCTATGTAAAAGACGTGGCAAGGGCCAACATACTTGCCACAGAAAGAGCAAGAAACACCGTAATAAATATCGGTACTGGGAAAGAAACAAAAACCTATCATCTATACCAGAAAATTGCAGAGATAATGAATAGCAAAATAGAACCAAAGCGTGGTGATGCAAGACCAGGGGATATTAGACATAGCTGCCTCGATATTAAGAGGGCAAAAGAAATCCTAAACTGGGAACCAGAAACAGAACTGGAAGATGGCATAAGGGAAACCGTAAAATACTTTAAGGAAACACCCTAAATCAACAACGTACAAATGGCGAGGCAATACTCAAAAGTATCAATAACAAAAACATGAGGAAAGATAAACAAAAAAGGAGGTCTTTTTTTCATGGATAAACTCATTGAACAGGAGCTTTACTGCTCTGTCTGTGGGAAAACAAAACCCATTCCCTACTGCTGTGGGAAAGAGATGGATTTTGTGGATGGGGTTTTCTTTTGTTCTTCCTGCGGCAGAGAGACCAAAATACCCAAGTGTTGCGGTAAAGAGATGAGTCTAAGAAACAAGGTAATAGATCTTAAAGAGGAAATATTCGGAAGATTGATATGATTGGTATTATAGCTTGTCCCGGTGGTAAACACTTCGCTGATAAAATTATTTCTCACCTGAATGCTATTTCCTATCAAAAATTCAGGGAAAAGATCAGTCTCCTCTCTGAAAAGTACAAACTTCCGAAAGAAGAGATAGTAAGGCAAACCAACCTTGTCTCTGACTTGCTTCCCGACAATCTTGAGGCATCTGGTCCCCCCAATGAGTACAGAAAACCACACTTTCAGGTACCTGTTAAATTTACACACTTTGCAAATGGCGAGTTTAAATCGGAGATACTCACAACAGTGAGAAATATGGATGTCTATATAATTCAAGACGTAGAAAATCACTACCCCCTCTACTTTAACAATCAGGAAGAACCGGAGATCCTTTCAATAAATGATCATCTCTTCTGCCTGTTTGTTACAGTAGATGCGGCTCTCCAGGCGGGGGCAAAACGAGTTACCGTGGTGCTTCCAACATATCCATACTCTCGTCAACATCAAAAAAAGGGAAGGGAGGGTTTAAGCGCCGCAAGAGTTGGACAGATACTGGAATACTTTGGTGTTGCAAGAATAATTACTCTAGACATCCACTCAAAAGAAATTGAAAACAGTTTTAACCATCTGCGGTTGGAAAATCTTCATGCCTCATATCAAATATTAAAGGTGCTTTCTACAGTAATTGATCTCAAGGACGAAAACCTTACCATTGTATCCCCGGATACAGGCTCTGTACTTAGAAACAAATTCTACTCAACGGCTCTGAATCGACCCCTTGGAATGCTCTATAAAGAACGAGACTATTCCAGAACATCTAAAAATGCGAAGAAAAACAATATTACAAATATGCGGCTCTTAGGCAACGTAAAAGGACGAAATGTTTTTATAAGCGATGACATGCTCGGAACAGGCGGAACCCTACTAAAAGCAATGGCCCTTTTAAAAAAGAAGGGGGCAAATAAAATAATTGCTGCTGTTAGTTTGCCCTTTTTTAGCGGTAATGCCATAGAGGTATTTGACAACGCCTACAGAGAGGGTTTATTCCATAAGATAATCGGTACAAATGCCGTATATCACGACGAGAAACACCTGTTATCCAAAGAGTGGTACCTCTGCGCTGATGTATCAAATCTCTTTGCCAGAAGCATCTACAGGCTCCATTACAACAGGAGTCTGAGTTCTCTACTGGACAATAGAGATATGATTATCGACCTCTTAAAAAGCAAATAATCTCAAGAATCAACAAAAATAGGGCATCTCGCGTGGGGTAGATGCCCTATTTATTCTCTATATTTATCTCTAATAGTTGAAAAATTAAGTTGTTTAAACTAATGGAGACGTAAGATATCCTCTATGTTCTCCAACAACTCCTCCAGGTCACTCTTTTGCATCTCTGCCATATGGGCAATTCTAAAAGTTTTTTCCTTAAGGCTTCCATAACCATTGGAAATCATAAACCCACGTTTTCCAAGCTCCGCATTTAGTTCTTTAACCGAAATACCCCTGGTATTCTTTACACACGTAACAGTTTGAGATGCATACTCTTCTTTGGGAAACAGGGCAAAATACTCCTTCGCCCACCCCCTGACAAACTCGGCCATTTCTCTATGTCTTTCAAATCTCCTATCCAACCCCTCTTTCATAATCCTTTTAAGCTGAAAATCGAGAGCAAACATATGTGATACGGATGGGGTTGAGGGATACTGAAAATTTCTTTCCCTTATATATTTTAAGAGCAGAAGCATATCGAAGTAGTACCCTCTATTCTCTACCTCTCTTGCTCGCTCTACAGCTTTATCAGAAACAGAGGCAATACTCAATCCAGGAGGAAGACCCAAAGCCTTTTGGCTGGAGGTTATACAAATATCAATTCCCAGCTTATCCACCTCTATCTTGACCCCTCCCAAAGAGGAAACTGTATCAACACACCAAACTACATCCGGATACCTCTTAAAAACCTCAGAAAGCTCTTCCAGATTATTCATCAAACCGGTCGAGGTTTCATTATGAGTAACCGTTGCCAGATCATACTTGCCAGTAGAGAGGTACCTATCCACCACCTCCGGAGTTGTAGGATTTCCCCACTCCACTTCATGTTTATCGGCAGGAACACCATTAGCCTCCGCAATCTGAAACCACCTGTTACCAAAAGCCCCTACGGAGAACACAATGGCACGCTTAACGGTACAGTTCCTAATTGCCATTTCAAGAAGGCCGGTACCAGAGGAGGTAGAAATAATAATATCATTCGAGGTATACATCAATTTCTGAAGATTTTCAGTAACACCCCTCTGTAACTCACTGTACTCCGCACTCCTATGTCCTATCATGGGAGTGCCCATCGCCTCCAGAACGGCCTCGTCAACCTCAACAGGGCCCGGGATAAACAGTTTTTTGTGTTTCATTTTAAAGAGCTCCTTTAATATTTTAAATTTTAATTTTATGAAAGGTTTTTAATCTTACCACCCTCCCGTCGTCTATCGAAGAGAGATTATAGCCTTAAATCCAACAAAGGGAAATCCCTTTTCATAAAAATTTTGAACTGAGTCTTAGCTTGTTCCAAGAGCATTCTTTTTCCCCCGATTATTTTGCACCCCGCCCTCAGGGCTCTGGACAGAAACCTTGTAATCTCGGGCTTATAAACAAGATCATACACAACCTCGCTACCTTTAAAATCATATAGAGGAAAAGGATCTCCCTCATTATCGGGCTCCATGCCAACTTTAGTCGCCTGAACAATGAGATCGTTATAACGGGACATCAAATCAAGCCCCTCACTATCCAACCCTCCATACACCCCACCAAACTGTAAGGCGAGCTCTCTGGCCTTTTCAACGGTCCGATTCAACACTGCAAAACTAATCCCCTCCCTCCCCAGAGCATAGGTAACAGCCCTTGCAGCTCCACCGGCGCCTATAACGGTGGCTTTAATTTTCTTTAGGGCATCCCTCTCCACATTAAAGAAATCCCTTAAGGGGGATATAAAACCATCGGCATCCGTATTCGTACCCCACCACTCTCCATTTGTCTTAAATACGGTGTTACACGCACCTATCCTTGCTACACTCTCATCTACCCTATCGAGATACTTAATAATTGTAACCTTATGTGGTACAGTTACCGAGAAACCAACAATCCCCAAGTTTTCTGCTATTTCAAAAAACGCCTCAAGACTATCCACAAGAAAGGGTAGATAAACTGCATTAAGACCTAACTCCTTTATACCGGTATTATGAATAAAGGGTGAAAGACTATGCATTATGGGCTTTCCAATAACCCCCACGATCTTTGTTTTTTCATCAATTTCCTTAAACCTGTAGAGTTTAATAATTTCATCAATACTTAAATGTCCAGGTGCGGCACTCTTGCCCGGAGCAGAGGCAAAGGTTAAATATGAGCCAAACAGGGTAGCCAAAATTCTTGTAGCAATCCCGTACTCTCCCATCCCAATAAGAATTTTCTCTGTATCCCTCAAACCCCTTGAGGCTTCAACAATCCTTAAAAGCTCCTTCACGGAAGTAGGATAAACAGCCAACTTGGGAAGTTCTCCCTTCATCCTCCCAAGTCTTTTAACAGTAGAGACAATATCATCTGGAACCCCATTAAAATCATGGAGAGACCTTATAATCCTTGTCCCTCTTCTCTTAGCTAATTTTTCTAAAGCGGGAACTCTAAAATCTTCCTCAAAATCCACATAGGAAAAATTTTTTTCTCTCTCCAAACTCCTCCTGAACAGTGCGGCTCTTAACCTTTCATCACCGCCAAAAAAACCACCGTCTCTTTTTCTCCTTATTGTGAGTATCGCTTCAATCCCAACCAGAGCGGGAAAGAGATAAATATGTTCGTACTCTCTCTCATCCAAGTAATCAGCCCTCAACTCTACCATATCTATGAAATCCCTATACCTACTTACAACCCTAACCGCTTCATCTATTGTGCGTTCCGTTATCGACAAACAGAGACGGCTCTTCGTCAAATGCATCTACTCCCTATCTCCCCTCTTCTTTCTTTCCAGCTATTGAAACCACTATAGGTCAAAATATACTCTTTTCTCAAGTATTTTGACGAGCCATTTTCATTTAACTAAAAATTTTAACTTTATACACCCCGCCTCTTTTCAAAACAGACCAAAATTACTACAGTATCACCACCATGATTGCAACAATTATCAATACTATTACGGTAATAATAGGTTCGTTCATCGGACTTCTCTTCCACAAAAAAATCACAGATGCTTTTAAGTCCACCGTGTTCTCCGCAATAGGCCTTATAGCGGCAATTCTCGGAATAAAGATGGCTCTAGAAGGAACAAGAATCCTTTACATGGCATTCTCCCTAATACTAGGTGGGCTCCTAGGAGAATGGTGGGACATTGAGGGAGGGATTCTCAGGTTTGGCGAATTTTTAAAGCGACACTTTGCCAAAAACGAGTCCGGGAAAAGTTTTGCCTACGGTTTTCTAGACGCCTCCATTATCTTCTGCGTGGGGGCCATGAGCTTAGTCGGGGCATTTAAAGCCGGGGCAGAGGGTGACTACAGTCTAATCCTCACAAAGGCGATAATGGATGGTTTTATGGCAATTATGCTAACCTCGGCGATGGGAATAGGGGTTATGTTTTCTGCAATTACCATACTGGTATACCAGGGGAGTCTCACTATTGCCGCCTCCTGGCTTCAACCACTCGTGAATAAACTCGTAATATCGGAATTGACGGGGGTAGGTGGAATCCTGGTTATAATGATAGGAATAAATATCCTCGGGTTACGTAAGATAAAAACGGCAAATTTTCTACCATCGCTGATATTGGTAGTAATCTTTGTGGCTCTGGACAAATTTTTCTAAGATCACATATCAAAGCTCGTCAACCAGTTATAAAATTCTTGCCCCTAATTCCACATCAAAATCAGGCTTAAGCAAAACTACATCACCATTTTCTCTAACTGCCCCCAACACCAGTACCTCAGACTTAAATCCAGCGATTTTTTTAGGCGGAAAATTGGTAACAGCCACAATCAATCTCCCTTCTAAATCCTCAGGTCTATAACGTTTGGTTATTTGAGCACTTGAGTTTTTTATCCCATACTCACCAAAATCAATCTTAAGTTTATAGGCTGGCTTTCTTGCCTCCGGAAACTTTTCTGCCTCAAGTATTCTACCAACCCGGATCTCCACCTTTAGAAAATCCTCAAAACTAACCAAGATAAACCCCCTTAAGTTCGTAACAAATCATATCCAATATTTTATCACTCGACAATCTAATTTCTACCTGATATACTCTCTCAAAAATCGAAGGAGCCGAATATGAATTTTTCTTGGAGTATATTCGTTGACCTCGGAATAATTTCATTGGCGCTTCTACTGGCAACTCTAATAAGGGTAAAAATCCCCTTTTTTCAAAAATATTTAATCCCCAACTCTCTAACCGCGGGCTTCATAATTCTTCCCATATACAACTTTTTAGCTCCCTCCCTCAATCTAACAACGAGGGGACTCGAGAATCTGGTATTTCATCTGCTAAACATCTCCTTTATAGCTATGAGTCTCAGAAAGGGAACAACAAAGGGTTCGGGAAAGAGAATTTTTTCAACGGCTGTAACAATTCTTTCACAGTACACATTTCAGGGCCTGATAGGTCTTGGCATTACCTTCTTACTAATTGCCACAATTATGCCACATCTCTTTCCAAGTTTCGGATTATTTATCCCGTTAGGATTTGCCCTGGGACCCGGACAATCCTTTGCAATAGGTAAGGGTTGGGAGAGTTTCGGATTCAAGGGAGCGGGGAGTATAGGCCTAACCTTTGCCACTATCGGATTTCTATGGGCATGCTTTGGTGGTGTTTATCTGATAAATCTCGGTATCAGAAAGGGTTGGTTAGACAGGGAACATATAATCCTATTCAAGAAAAAGGGAATAAAACAAGGCGTTCTTACCAAAGATGAAACCCCTCAAGTAGGTGCCCTACTCCGTACCGAAACAGAGGCAATAGATTCAATGACATTCAATCTCGGTATAGTACTAGGTGTTTATCTCTTAACATTCCTCCTGCTAAAGGGCATAACATACCTTCTATCGTTTGCAGGACCATCCGGACATGATCTTGCCGTTAATCTCTGGGGAATATCGTTTGTCTTCGCCGTAATTGTTGCCATGATTGTGAAAAAGCTCATGAGCAAAACAGGTGTGGAGTATACTATTGATAACGGAAGTATGACAAGAATTGCCGGTTTCTCTGTGGACATCATGGTTACAGCCTCAATTGGAGCTATCTCTCTGGTAATGGTCTCCAAATACTGGCTTCCGATAGTACTCATGGGCATACTTGGCGGTATCGTAACAATAGTTACTCTTACATGGATAACCTCCAGAATATTTACCGACCACCACTTTCACAGAACAATAATCCTATACGGAGCACTAACAGGAACACTCCCCACAGGTCTTGCTCTACTACGAGTCATCGATCCGGAATTCGAAACACCCGTCGCCTCTGACTACATGTACGCCACGGGTCTAACCTTCTTTCTAGCCATACCATTTATCCTTATGATAAACTTCCCGGCCTATGGATACCAGAGTGGAAACACCGCATACTACTGGATAACACTGGCAATATTCCTGGGATATCTTCTATTCACAACGGTCTCGTATCTAATACTATCAAAAGACAGGGCTTTTAAACAGGGGACCAAACTGTGGCTAAAGAGCAATGTGTAACTAACGCCCGTTTTACAAAAAGCTTAATCGGAGTCGGAAAAATCCGATTGGGGTGGTTCTGGTTCGGGTGAGATTTTAAGATCCTTCATACAATCCGGACAAATTGTGTGAGAAAACTTTGGTCCCCCCTTCATACTGATATAACTCTCAATGGGAACCCATTTCTCTTTCCCCTCATCTATAGTTCTGATTCTATAACAACTGCTACATACAGGAAGTATATGCTGTACCTCGTTGACAAATTTTTTAAGCACCTTTAGCTCGGTAATATCCCTAGCAATTCCCTGAGTACCAATAAAACTTTTTTTGTGCTTTCCTTGCTTGGGACCCCGATACCCTCCCCTCCTTTCCGCATATACACCAAAACTGTTGAGAGAGACGTATATAAAATCAAACTCAAATTTTCTAGTACGTCTATGCTTCGGAATAAGTCGAAGTTCTACATTCCAGGTGGTTCTATCAGGGACGCTTCTTCTCTCTCTTATATTCCAATACTTTTCCTCTCTGTCCTCAGGATAAACAAAATCCACCAGTTCTTTCCCGATAAGCTCGTCCTTGGAATAACCCAACATTTTAGCCCCTGTGTCATTAATGAAAATAATCCTTCCCCTCTCATCGAGGAGATAAATCATCGAGGGAGACTGTTCTACCAGAGACCTATATAGGGCATTTAATCTATTATATCTATCCTGAAGTAACTCTCTAAGGGTCGCATCCCGGATTAAAAACGTAAAACCTACTATCTCCTCCTCTACACTCT
Organism: uncultured Spirochaetales bacterium; assembly: GCA_964596425.1. Lineage (GTDB taxonomy): Bacteria > Spirochaetota > Spirochaetia > SZUA-6 > SZUA-6 > CAZQTC01. The sequence goes on from CAZQTC010000030.1 coordinate 187,816, forward strand.
TTTTGGGAGAAATTGAAACATCTACGGGAATTACCTGACCATTTTTTATCACAATCTCAAACTCTAGCGTGGGAAATGTACTACCACCTCTAACAAATTCAATAATCCTTCCCAATCTCTCACCGGACTCCACTGTGAATAGCGTTTTAATATCCTTCCCGATTACCTCCTCGTCGCTATAAAAGGTAATATCACTTCCTGCCCTATTCCAATCCAGTATCTTACCAGAGACGTCGCAATCAATTGCTATTTCACACATAGAATCGTTGTCTATAAAACTACTCAACTTCACTCCCCACAATTAAATTTTTTAAGCAATTTTCCTTTTCCGGTTGTAAATTATCCTTATTATTATTATCGTGTTAAATAAATTAATACCTAACCTATAAAATTTCAAATTTTTGGAGGAGGAAACAATTGGGGATTTTTAAATCATACGACATAAGGGGAATCTACAACAAGGATTGGAATAGTCAGATCGCATACAGAATTGGCTTTTTTTTACCCAGACTACTCAATGCTAAAAACATTATTGTCGGAAGGGATGCAAGAATATCCTCACCTGAAATATTTGAAAACCTAACGAGAGGCATTACCGACGCAGGTTGCAATGCGATCAACATAGGATTGTGTTCCACACCGGCCTGTTACTTCGCCACTGCTTTTTACAAAGCAGACGGAAGTGTAATGATAACCGCCTCACACAATCCCAAAGAGTACAATGGACTAAAAATCTCAAGAGAGATGGCAATTCCCGTTGGCTACGAGACAGGATTAAATCAACTTGAAAAGATGATCACTCAAAGCATCCAACCGGTGGCTAAAAAAGGAACTTTAGAAGAATTAGACATAAAGGCGGATTATCTTGCCCATATCGACAAATTCAAAGAAAAAATCTCTGGCATAAAAGTCGTTATAGACTGTTCCGACGGATCAGCGGGAATTTTTATCCACGATGTTTTCAAAGATGTAGAAGCAGATATCTCCTTTATGTATGACACTCCCAACGGAGAGTTCCCACATCACGAACCCAACCCTTTAATAGAATCGAATCTCACAGATTTAAAAAACAGAGTCAAAAAGGAGAATGCCGATATCGGTATATGCTTCGACGGTGATGCCGATAGAGTAATGTTCGTAGATGAAAACGGCAACTTCATCTCACCGGATTTAATTACCGCACTAATAGGGATTTATTTCTTTAAACATCATCCGGAAAAACCGGGCAAAGATAAAACCGTTTTATACGACGTGCGCTCCTCCAGGAGTGTTGTAGAGTACGTTAAAAAACTCGGGGGAGTCCCCGTAATGTGTAAAGTTGGTCACTCCCATGCAAAAAAATTGCTACGGGAGACCAATGGAATATACGGGGGAGAACTGGCAGGACACTATTACTTTAGAGAAAACTACTACTGCGATTCCGGAATGATTGCTGCACTTACAGTACTCGCAATACTATCTCGTGAAAAGAGAAAAATTTCGGAGATGATAAAAGAGATAAGCAAATACTACTACTCCGGGGAGATTAACTTTAAAGTTGAAAACAAAACAGAGATAATAGAAGAGATAAAAAAACAATACTCTAAGGGTAAACTTATTACCCTGGATGGGATAAGGGTCGAGTTTCCAACATGGTGGTTCAACCTTCGAGCGTCAAATACAGAACCCCTCCTACGGCTGGTAGTAGAAGCATCAACTCCCACAGAGTTAAATATCAAAGTAAGAGAACTAACGGATAAAATAAACAATCTTGGTTAAGGACTCCCCCTGTTTATTTAGGGGGTATAACCAACTTCCACCCCGGATAAATTAAATCCGGATTCTGTATAAGTTTTCTATTCCTTCTCCATATCTTGGGCCAGAGGTAGGGATTTCCATATATAAAATCGTACTCTGCAATTCTCCAGAGACAGTCACGTCTCTCCGGGATCAACCGTACCGTATAAACAGAACTAACGGCAAGATTTTTATACGCAGCTATATATTTTTTAGCCTCTAGAAAATACTCCATAGCCTTGTCATAGTTACCCTTGGTCTTTTCCACAACACCCAGTTCCCACAATTTCTTAGCCTGATCCAGAAAACTCATCTCAGTTACATCACCAAGAACAACTACATCTTTGCCATTGGAGGGTAACCGTAGTGACTGATCTCCCCTTTCATTCTCTTTACCTTTCTCTTTTTCTTTTTTACTCTTCTCCTCCACCTCTTTCAAAACCTTCTCGCCCGACCACGGCTGTGGTTCGATTACCGTTCCGCTATCCGTAACCACGGTAAGTTTAGAGGCTTCCTCTATCTCTTTCATAACCTCTAACATAAGCTTCTCGGTTTTTTTCTTCTCTGCTGTCCTCTTTCGCTCAATTGCCAATCTAACCGTATCCTGAGCGGCCTCTTTAGCACCTCCAAGATACTCCTCACTAGAATCCAAATCGTATCTCTGGAAAGCCTCCACACCCTTAAAATACAACTCATTGGTCTTATTAAGTTCATCGGGGGCCCACACATCGGCCTCAACCTTTTCTGCATCGTCCAGGTATTGTTCGGTATCTCGCCTAAGAATATTTACCCATCTAATACGCCTGTTCACAAGATCATAGAGATCAGCCATATTCCTTAAGGTTTCGTAGGCTTTATCTCTTGCTTCACTAAGTTTACCCTCTCTGTACAACTGTTTTGCCACATCTATACCAGCCACAGCCTTTTTATACATATCTGGCATAAACTTATCTGCTTCTATTTTTCTGAGTGCACCGGCCAATCTATCCATTCTTGCAGATAGATCCGCCGCGGCACGTTTTACCGAGTTATCAAATGCGAGCAAGGCTTTAACTTTGGCATCTTTCAGATACTTTCTCGCACTTGTAGGGTCTTTCTTCCTTAACGTTAAAGCTTTATCTAAATCAGCCATAGCGGCCTTTAAATTATCGGGATCGTAATATGTAGCATCCGCCTCCTCCGCCTGTGCTATTGCATTCCTAACATCTTTAATTTCCTCGTCGGAAACGGGCTGGACTTTTGGTTTTTCCTGTACAACCTTAACCTTTTGCTTTACCCTCTCTTTGGGCTTCTCAGGGGGTTTGGGTTTTTCAACCTGCGGTTTTTTCGCAATAGGTTTCTCTTTTACAGGAGGTTTTTCAACCGGCTTGGGAGCAGATGGACAATTTAAAAGGGAAAAAGCTACTGCCAATACTACCAACAATTTGATTATTCTATTCATACTTTTTCCTCCTTAAAAGTAAAGTCTAGCACGCTCACTACCTGACGTCAAGAAATCTAACCATCTTTCATTTACCAGTATTGGACAAAAACATATATTCTGATACTCTTTTTTGGCTATGGAAATAAAAAAAATCAAACTCACCGATTTACTCAAACTAGATAGCATCTTTGACATATTCGACTATCAATATTCTACCACAGAAATTGAAAAATCACTTCAAAAAAATTCTCTTCCATGGGAGATCACAGGCATTATCACACTCGTCTCCAAGGATCTATACCCACCAATTCCCGTCTCCAACAACATCATCATCTGGGGATTCACACTCCTAAGACTCTCAAAAGCCATTTCAAAGGAATATCTCCTTTGCAGAATTCTGGGTGAGCAAACTCCAGTAGAGATGATTACAACAGCACTTTCCATGGAAAACAGAGCGGGGAAATACAGTATGGAAGAACAGGCAAGGCTTTTCAAACTTATGGGGAATCTTAAAATCCAGTTAGACCTAAAAGAGACAAAAAAAATTACTCCCCTTATCACAGGACACTTCGATCCTAATTGGACAAAAAGAATACAGCAATACACTAAGTTTTCACCCCCTCTTAAGTCTCTTGTTGATAACAACTTAATAGATTATAAAACCGCTCTTAAGGTACAGGATCTCCCACCAGAGATATTTACATTACTTGACACCGACAAACTAAGTTTCTCTGAGAGACGAATAGTACTAAATCTCTTCTACGAGATCGTGAAACGTGACAAACTTGAAAGTTCCAGAGCCATAGAGGAGTTCTTCTCAATAATTCGCTCAAAAAATCCCTTACGAGTTGTGAAGAGAAAACGCTTTCCTAAACTATCAGAGATGGAGGAAGAGTACAGAGCGCTGAAAGGAAAATACTTAAAAGGTAAAGGAATAGAGATTGAATTACCAGACCATTTTGAGGGAGACAAAATAACGGCAAAATTTTCGTTCAAGAGCAAAGAAGAATTTCAGACACGGATTAAAGAACTTGAAAATTTGAGGGATAGAATAGATGAATTTTTCAAAATTTTACGCTGAGCAATTTGACATAGTGTACATAACGGAAGATGTCAAAAACAATAGGTATACAAATTTCATGAAAAAGATTATTCCTGAGGTACCCAAGAGAATAATAAAAGACAAATCCTCTGTCCCACAGGAACACCTAAACAGCAGAACCCTCCTCGTATCCTCACCCCGCGGGAAAACTGTTAACAGATGCCCGGGAAGTCGCGGTCATATATGTTGCAACTATTTAACAGTTGACCTTTACGTAGGGTGCACAATAGGATGCAGCTACTGCATTATGCAAAGCTACCTCAACTTTTCTCCAATAATAGTATACGTGGAGGTAGAATCCGTCATTGAGAGGGTGTTAAAAATAGCTAGAAATAACAGCAACAGACAGATAAGAATAGGAACAGGCGAGGTAGGAGACTCGTTACTATACGATCCTCTCTTCAATATATCTAGAGATTTGATAGAAGCATTCGCAGAGGAAAAAAATATTTATTTCGAACTTAAAACTAAAACCAATTTTATCGACCATCTTCTTACCGTAGAAAGAAAAGGAAATGCTGTTATAGGTTTTTCATTGAATCCCCCTGTCATCATTCAATCTGAAGAGGGAAGTGCTGCCGGACTCTATGAAAGACTAGAAGCCGCCAAGAGAGCATCGGAAGCGGGATATCTCATTTCCTTTCACTTCGATCCCATTTTCTATTACGATACATGGGAAACAGATTACAAAAGAATTATAGATAGTATCTATCACACATACAGAATCCCTGAGGAAACGATAGCTTGGATAAGCATGGGAACTTTTCGATATCCACCGGATTTAAAAGACAAACTTCCCCTTAGGGAGTTCTTCCTGGAAGAGTTTATACCATCAAAGGATAAAAAATACAGATACATTCAAAAAATAAGAAGCCGAATTTATAGATCTATAAAGAGTTACATCAAACACTACTATCCCAACCTCCCCATTTATATGTGTATGGAGAGTGATGCTGTGTGGCACAATGTTTTTGGCAAACTACCCACTGAAATACCGGAAATTCACGATATATTTATACATGCAGAGGGGGTGTAAAAATGAATTATTCAAAACTACTTCGACTTACGTTAGCCATTCTAACACTCGCAAACGTTGTATTAGTAAAGGGATACTCAGAAAATGCCGTAGGGAGCCTTGTGTATAAAGACGGAGAGGTACAAATAGTAAGGAATGGAGACACTCTTCCGGATGAAGATGTGTTCATCGGCAGTGACATAGAAAATCTGGACCTGATAATTACAAAGGCGGATAGCGAGGCTCAGATAGAAATTACAACAGGAGCAAGCCCGGGTTCCATCCTAAAAGTCGCACCAAATACCTATTGTACCATCACAATAAACAACATAAACGGAAGGTCACAAACTGATATAGGAATAATAGCAGGAACCCTGGCACTTAAGGTAAAAAAATTCTCCAGATCTAATCAGTTCAGAGTAAAGAGTGATGCTGTAACACTCGGCGTACGAGGCACACAATTTAGCGTGGTTTCCCCCCCTACAGGTGATTTCCTGATTACCTGCAAGGAGGGTGCGGTTGTCTGTACCGATGAGAGTGGGAATAAACTTCTTGCCAAACCAGGTCAAGTGGTCGAGAAAAGACCGGGAGAAATTTTCAGAACGATACCTGTAGCCGTTTCCAATCTAAGCGAGTTTAGAAAAAACTGGTACACGGAGAGAATAGAGGCCTTTAAAGCCAATGCCTTAAAAGCAATTAGATACTATGCACTACAGTATTTAAAACTTTACAAAGAGTTTATCAAAGAGTATGCAGGATTGATAAGGGAGAGAAAAATACTTAACAAATGGATTTATGAGGACAGGCACAACATTATAGGAAGCACAATAGAAGTAATGAGGGAGAAAAAGAGAATAATAGGTCACCTCTTTAAGATAAAACGAACTCTCTTCATCTTCGAACGCATATACTTTAGACTTTCAGAATTGGAAGAGTACTTTAAAGAGGGCTACGGGCGAGGTATTATAAGAGCAGGACTAACATCGACAGAATTCTTCAGAGAGTTTCGGAAGAACCAACTCAATCTCATGAAAAAAATGTCATTTATACGTTATGTCTTCAAACTATACGCCAAGAGAAATAACGGTTCTGTACCCGCCGCTGGGGGTCTTCTAGGTAACTTCTCCGGGGGAAACGATAACTTTGGCGATTTTGGTGGTGATGATTTTGATAAAGATTTTGACTTTTGACAGTACAAATTTAAACAACCTTAAATAAAAAGAGGCTATCAGATACTCTGATAGCCTCTAAAATCTTCACATTAGCAAAACTTTAATGCATCAAATTTAAACGATAGCCTTCTCACTTTCAATATCGAAGAAGTGAATCTTGTTTGGATCCGGGTGAAAGTTTACAGTATCTCCTACCTTAAACTCGTACCTTGGAGCTACCCTTGCAGTAAGCTGATTATTCTTTGTGCTAACGTACAGATGAATCTCTGCACCAAGGGGCTCTACTACCTCTACCTTAGCGGGGATATTATTATCCTTTTCAGGTCCCTCCGTATAGATTAAATCCTCAGGCCTTACACCGAACAATACATCCCGCCCCTCAAAGGGCGTGAGCAACTCCTCATACTTACTACCGGTGAGAGTTATCTGGAAACTTCCCTCATCGGCATACAGTTTGCTTCCGTCCCTCTTTATACTAACCTTCATAATATTCATAGGAGGTGATCCTATAAAACCTGCAACAAACCTATTAACAGGATGGTTATACAATCCGAGCGGTGTTCCTATCTGTTGAATAACACCGTCCTTCAAAACGACAATTCTATCACCCATTGTCATAGCTTCGACCTGGTCGTGGGTTACGTAAATCATAGTTGCCTGAAGTCGAGTATGGAGAGCAGAAATCTCGGTTCTCATCTGTACTCTCAATTTAGCATCCAGGTTTGACAGAGGCTCATCAAAGAGAAACACCTTGGGTTTTCTAACGATAGCACGACCCACAGCAACACGCTGCCTCTGCCCACCGGAGAGAGCTTTGGGCTTTCTATCGAGAAGCTCCTCTATATCAAGAATCTGAGCGGCTTCATGAACACGGGCATCAATCTCGGCTTTCGGATATTTACGTATTTTCAATCCAAAGGCCATATTATCGTATACCGTCATATGAGGATACAGAGCATAATTCTGGAAAACCATTGCGATGTCTCTATCCTTCGGCGCAACGTCATTCATCAGTTTTCCATCAATGTAGAGTTCACCACTTGTGATCTCCTCCAGACCAGCTATCATACGAAGAGTGGTAGACTTCCCACACCCTGAAGGGCCTACAAGAACGATAAACTCCTTGTCCTGAATGGTGATATTGGCATTTGTTACAGCCTGCACACCTCCCTCGTAAACCTTTGTTACATTTTTTAACTCAACTGTGGCCATTTAGTACCTCCAAATTATTTTATCTTATTAATTCATATAATAGAACAGAATATTTTAGCTGTCAACAGTCCTATTTTTGAGCGGATTTAAAATATTTAGAAATCAGAGATGTTTTCTCTTCATCCCAATTCACACTCTTTGCTCTAGGGAAAACAAGAAAGTTTCTAGGAGGGATATGTCCCAGCAGCATTTCATTATTTTTAGGCATATCACGCTCATTAATCTCTGCAATCGAAGAAAAACCATTACATATTCCAAGAACCCTCAGCCGCTTATAGCTATTCATCTTAAGTATCTTTCTCTGAGTCTCTAGTTTAAAAAACCAGCTTATAAAATCCGTCCCTCCCCTCTTATTTTTAGAATCTGAAGGGATTCCCACAAAGAGAATATCATCCTCAACTGGAATATTATCATGATAGGATAGCCATCTAAAATCCAACGCACTCCTCTTTTCATCCGGTATATCTAAAATCGCTCTGGAGGAAGCCAAATAAAAGAGTATTCTTCCATCCAGTAGTAACTTGTAATAGGGAACATTGAAATACTTTTCTCTAAAGGATTTTTCAGTCTCAAACCCAAAATTGGTTTTCTCTTCCCAAAGTGAAACAAAATCCACTGCCTTCTCAAGATTATTTTTATCATAACTCAACAAACCACTTGAGTTAACTCTAAAATTGGCACCCATTAAAACGGCGGTATAGTAAAGAAAATCACTTTCCCAATATGGAGAAAATCCCATTTTAATGACTCTCCTCGCCCGCTTTTGGTTAAACTTCTCGCTAAGCTCTTTCATCTTATCAAGTGGGATATCAAGTCCACCTATCTCATTCTCTATTTTGCCTCGTTTAAAGATTACAGCAGGGAGATTAAAAGAAATGGGGAGCACTCTGTACTTTTTATCAATAAAGCACATACTCAACAAATCATGGTAAAACAAATCGGAATTTATCTTCTTCTCCCTAAACAACCTGTTAAGCGGATAGAATTTTTCTACCAGCGAGGGGGAATTTAAATACGCACCTACTACAATATCGGGAACAGAGGCGGCATGTAACAGAGCCCTTGCCGGATCAGGTTTGTATACGATTTCAATTTTATACTTATTTTGAGTACTGTTATAATTTTCGACATACGCTGCCAGCTCGGCATGATTCGTCCACATACGAACTAACGGACTACTAAACAGATAACATCCATTTAAAAGGGCAAATATCAAAACCAACAAAGAACCACAAAAAATATAACAAATGCTTTTACTCCGGGGATTCATAATGTAAACTAATTTAGAGTAATATATAGTTTACTGTCAATCATAATATCCGTAGGTTGCTACAATATTTTTGAAGAAAATGACCGAAAAAAAATACGAAGACCCCTTCAGGAATTATAGCAGGTATCTAAGGGAGAAATACGGAACATCCGTTTATAGAGTAGGTGTGGACGGGGGATTCTCATGTCCCAATAGGGGCAGAAACAGAAAAAACCCAGGGTGTACATACTGCGACGAAGATGGCTCCAGAGCCCCCTACATAGGAACTGAAGTGGATATAAAGAAACAGGTAGAGGGAGCAATAGCCTTTTTAAAAAAGCGGTACAAAGCCAAACAGTACATACTATACTTTCAGGCATTTTCCAGCACTTTCGCTCCTGTCTCAAAACTAAGAAAAATATACGACTATGGGTTGAGTCTTGCACCTTTCAGGGAATTAATAGTTTCAACCAGGCCGGATTGTATAACCGAGAAAAAGGCAAACCTGCTTGCCAGTTATCAAAAATTAGGTATAGACGTGTGGGTAGAGCTGGGCCTGCAATCAGCATCCGATAAAACCCTAAAATTAATAAACAGGGGACATACGGTAGAGAGATTTATAGAGGCATATTGTCTCCTAAGAAATTACAAAATAAAGCTAGCTATTCATCTCATTTTTGGCCTTCCAGGGGAAAATGAAGAAGATATTCTCAACACGGTGCGGTTTGTTGCAAAACTTAAACCTGATGGTATAAAATTCCACAATCTTCACATACCTTACAACACTAAAATATACGAGGAGTTTAGAAGGGGAGAAATAGCCGTACTCTCCGACAAACGTCACATAGACTACTTAATAAAATCAATAGAACTTCTTCCCCCAGAAACAATTATAATGAGGCTCACTACCGATACTCTTCCCTCCAAACTAAGCAGTCCAAAGCATTTTTTAAACAAGGCAACCCTTTACGATGCGATAAGAAAAAAAATGATAAGCTTGAATACCTGGCAGGGTAAACGGTACAGGGAAAAATAACATTCATCCCCCTTGACCATGGAGAGAATTAATTACTATTTTTCTCTCTAGCACCCTGTTCTTAGAGGAAAAATATGATATATTAACGAGGGAGGAGAAAAGTTGCCCTTTAAAAATCCAGAACTAATGCGACAAATAGAGGAAATCGCAACTCATTACCAGAACAATATAAACAATCGTTACATAAGGAAAGCCTTAATGACACTTGATATACCCCAATCCGAATGGGATCTTATAGAGGGATTAACGGCAAAATCTGATTACTATAAATCTCAGGGGTATCAATTCCACGAACTCTACGATCAGATACTGGCGGTAGCAAGATTTATAAATAAGGCAAGAAGAGAGTTACTCCCCAACCTTAGGGTTATACTCTCCGAGGGAACCCAAACGGTGCTTTCCAGACCAAGGGGAGGTGTCCCATTTGATCAGAATAAAATATTAAGGGACATGGCAATCAAAAATTTTTCTGCAAACCTTCAAATACTGGCAGATATGATAAACGAACTCTACATAAAAACTGTAAAACTGGACAAAGAACTTCATAAAACAAAACCCCCGGTTTTCAAGAGAATCCCGGAACTAGAAAAACTCGGGCAGTTATTAATTGGATAAAGCTGAATAGTACCCAGAAATAAAATTTCCGGCGATTCATAGTAATATTTCCATCGATATTCTCACTAAATGGAACCTATTTTCAAATTTTATTCCAAATTTCCTGTCTAAACTATTGTCATCTCTGGAATGATTTCTATATAATTACTTCTTTCCAAATCATATAAAGGAGTGTGAGTATGGGAGACAATATCTTAGTTATTGCCCTGGGTGGAAACGCTATAAAGCAGGCACACGAAAAAGGCACCACAGAACAACAGTTTAACAACGTAGATATAACAGCAAAACAGATTGCCAAAATAGCCAAAGCTGGTTACAAAATCGTAGTTACTCATGGTAACGGGCCCCAGGCAGGCGCCCTATTGATACAACAGGAAGAGGCAAAGGACAGAGTACCGCCTCAAACTCTCGCTGTATGCGGTGCAATGACCCAGGGACAGATCGGTTGGATGATGCAGAACAGAATTGCACATCGTTTAAAAGAGGCGGGGATAGAGATACCGGTGTGTACCATAGTTACTCAGGTAGTCGTAAGCGAGGACGATCCTGACTTTCAAGATCCCTCAAAGCCGGTAGGCCCATTTTATACCAAAGAAGAGGCCCTAAAACTAAAGGAAGAAAAGGGATACATAGTTAAAGAGGTAAAACCGGGAGTAGAAAAAGGCTGGAGACGTGTCGTACCATCACCAGAACCAATAAGAGTTGTAGAGAGTGAATCTATAAATACACTTGTGGAAAATGGTGTGATGGTAATTGCCTCCGGTGGGGGGGGCATTCCCGTAAAAGAAAATCCCGACGGAAGCCTTTCCGGCGTAGAGGCAGTCATTGATAAGGACAGGGCCGGATTTAAGCTTGCCCAGACGGTAAATGCGGAAAAGTTCTTAATACTTACCGATGTGGAAAAAGCCTATATAAACTTTAACAAGCCCAATCAAAAAGCCCTGGATAAAATAACCGTTGAGGAGGCAGAAAAATATCTGCAAGAGGGCCATTTCCTAATGGGTTCAATGGGACCAAAAATCCAAGCCGCAATTAGATTTGCCAAATGGAGTAAAAGAGAGGCTATTATTAGTTCATTAGACAAAGCCCTGGACGCAATAGAGGGGAAAACGGGAACCCATATAGTACCATAACCTTGCTAAAAGTGAAAAATAAGGGCTATTTCCTAAAAGGAAATAGCCCTTAACCTTTACCAAAATAAATCCAGCTATTTTACACAGACTTATCTTCCTATACAACTCTCTCGGCAGCCTCAAATATTTCGTTGTAGAGTTCTTCCAGATTCTCAAGATCAATGCTGGAGTAGGCCACCCTTAAATAGCTATTGTTTATTGATATTGTCCCTATACCACGTTCGTGGAGAAGATAGCTTCTCAATTCCTCAGCCTTACCATTTCTAACCTTGAAAGTCATAAAATACCCCGAATTGAAAGGAAGGGCCTCTATCTTCGCACTCCTCTTCGAGGTAATTATCTCTCTAACCCTAAGGTAACGTGTCTTCAGCGTTTCAAAAGCCTCTTCCTTTTCCCGTGCATAATCCGGATCCTTCATTGCCCTAATCAAAAGACTCTGGGCTATCTTGCTTGAATTGGAAACAGAGGATCTGATAGACCCCATAGTTTTCTTTTCTAATGCCTCATAGTGCTCATTTTTCAGCTCTTTCGAGGCAAATGTTAAAAAACCAACCCTAAATCCCCACACAAGGTTTTCCTTGGTGGCACCGTCAACCTTAACAGCAAGGATATTTCTATTAAGATCAGCCAACGGCGCGAAAACAGATTCCTTATTTGTATCCTCCTCGTAAAACAGGCCGAAATAAGCATCATCCGTTATTGCAACAATCTTAAGGCCGCTACTGGCTAATTCATCCAACTTTCTTACTATACTTTCAACCTCAGCCTTCGAAGGAGTGTACCCCGTAGGATTGTTGGGGAAATTCAATATCGTCAAGACCTTACCATTATTAGCGTTGGACTTAAGAGCTTCACCAAACCCTTCCACATTAAACCCGCCTTCAGGTTTAAAAAATGGAAAGGTAGCAACCTTTGCCTCTTTCCTAACCTCAAAAATTAACCTGTAATTCCCCCAGAACATGTCAGGAATAACTACAACATCATCCCTTCCGAGGAACAGATCCGCTGCATTAACTATTCCGTTTGTAAGTCCCGGAACTACGAGAGGGTTGGAAAAGTTTTTTCCCTGGAGCGAGGGATTCTTCGCTAACATTTCCTCTCTCCACAGTTTTCTCAATTCCGGAAGTCCCGAGGTCGATGCATAAGAGAATATCTCTTCTGCATCAAGCTCATTAAAATACCTCTCTATCACTTTAAGACGCATGGGCTTGCCATTCGCATACGCCATCCCCACGGTTGCATTATACCTATTGGCAAACCGTTTTGCCTCGCCGGATTGAGCAACAATCCCTTTGGGGAAATACATACTCTTTCCCACATCAGAGAGGACCTCATACACGATAGTGTCTCTTAACACACTGTTTAACTCTTCTGCTAACCTATTCATGGTTGCGATAATAGAATAGAACAAAAAAATTGTCAAATTATTTAAGCTATGAAAGTTATTGAATATTGCAACCTATTGAAAATGCCATCAATTCACGTTAATATGCCGATAAGGTGGAGCAGATCTCAAGAACAATAACATTACACTATACAGACAGAGAAATAAATAAATTACTCTCAAGTATTTCCGGGGATTACTCTCCCTTTACCCGACATTACAATCAAAGCGAGGAATTCTTTCTCAAATTAGAGGCCCCATTCACCGTTCCACCTCTACCCATACACCACGATATAAAAAACTACTACCCTGACAAAAATTACATGAACAACATTAGAGAGGTAATAGAACAACTTGCAAATCTTGCTCCCTCCGTACTATTTGACCTCACATATATGTTTGATCCCACAGAGGTTTTGAAACCAACATTCTTTAAGATATACAAGATAAACAATCATCATTATCTATACCTGTTAAAAATAGATCTTGGATTTCGAGCAAACGACTGTGAAGTAATTGAAAGGGGCAACAACGATTTCATTCCCAAATACAAAACCTCTCATCTGTTTCTTGAGGCGAATCTTATCCCTCTAACGGGAATAGAGTTAGAGGGAGAGAAGATAAAGGGTTTTAAAATAAGGCAAACCATTTCCCAGACATGGATAGGAGAGAGAGGAAGGGGATACTTTGTACAGGGAATCTGGATAGATGATGATCTAACCAAATTCTTCAGCAAACTGTTCCTCCCTGCAGGCAAGAGAACCTATCCATTCTATCCATTTGTCTGCAAATACAAAACAATCTGTCTAAACGTTATCGATTTCTCACCAGAAACAAGGAAAAAACAGCTTCCATACCTCCACCATGCAATTGCCTTTCTACTACCTGAGTTAGAAAAAATTCAAAACGCATTAAAGAATACTGACTTCTCCGAAAACCTGGAAATATTTAAGGACCTGAAAACACGGGTGCCTGAAAGTCTCAGTGTTCCATGGAAAAATATCAAAGTAGAAATGTATCTAAACGAACAAGATATGAAGGAGTTTCTGGTTGAAATATAACACCAGAAGTGGGGAGTCAGGAAGAACAATCATTAACACACTAAGAGCCCAAAGCCCCCTGGCCTATCCAAACTTAAAGGGTTACAGGGTTACAATTATGGGGCTCGGGTTGCATGGGGGAGGACTTGTTTCTTCCCTGTTTTTTCTAAACTGTGGGGCCGAAGTAACAATAACAGATCTAAAAGGGGAAGAAAAATTACAAGAATCTATTAAGAAATTAGAAAGAGAAAAGCCCCCAAACTCCACCTATAAACTAATCCTTGGAGAACACAGGGAAATCGATTTTAAAAACGCAGACCTCATAATAAAGAACCCCGGAGTGCCGTGGTCATCAAGATATCTAAAGATAGCGAGAGAGCAAGGCATCCCTATAGAAACCGATATCTCGATATTCTTAAGACTAAAGGACAATCCGATAATTGCTGTTACCGGAAGCAAAGGCAAATCCACAACCTCGGCAGCTATACATTGCTCTCTAAAAAGTGACTTTCCAGGTGCAAAATTGGGGGGAAACATTACCGTCTCACCGCTCGCCTTTATTCATCAACTCCACCCCAGAGACCCTGTTGTTCTAGAACTCTCCTCGTGGCAACTGGCCGACTTAAGGGGGAAAGGGGTACTAAAACCTAAAATTTCTCTCATCACAAATATACTTCATGATCATCAGGATAAGTATAACAGCATGGAAGAATATATAGCCGATAAAATTGTCATCCTGGAGAACCAGGATAGATGGGATTTTACCATACTTAACCTGGACGATGCCTACTGGAGGCGTTTTGCAGAGGTTGCCAACGCCCAAGTATTATTTAGCGCCGAAAAACCATTCTCTCTGTATAAAATAGAGCATAAACAAATAGGAAATACACCTGTTATAGAGGGGGCATACCTCAGAAACAATGAAGGATATCTAGAGGTAGTACCCAGATCCCCAAACACCTCCAACAGGAAACTCATCCTTAAAGTGTTCGATTCCATAAAACTCAGGGGGCATCATAACAGAAAAAACATGCTAATGGCCTCTCTTGCAGCATATCTATTCGGAATAGATATTGACAAAATAAAAAAATCCGTTTCCACCTTCGGGGGATTGGAACATAGAATGGAACTGTTCTATGAAACCTCACTCGTACACGGACAAAAACTTCTCTTTTACAATGATTCCGCCGCAACTATTCCAGAGGCAACAGTCAACGCTATTCTAAGTTTAGAAGAACCAACCATTCTAATTACGGGGGGAACGGATAAAAATTTGGATTTTTCCGTTTTTAAATCGATTATTTTCAAACCTGAGGAGATATTTCTCCTTGAGGGGAGTGCCACCGATAAAATAATTACACTTCTAAATCTCAACGGGAGAAAATTCAGAGGACCGTACAATAAACTGGAAACACTACTATACGAATTAAAAAAATTTTTACTTACCGCCTTCAACACCTCTACAACAGACATCTCCATAGTGTTCTCACCAGGATGTGCATCATTTGAGCTGTTCAAAAATGAGTTTCACAGAGGAGAGATTTTTAAACAATTAGTAAACAAGATATTTAACCCAGGCGCTTCCTAAGTTTCTTAAAATAAAATTGGCGAGCTCTCTCTGCTTTCGTATAGAAACTGTAAAAGAGTAAATCAACAGGTACGTCATAACACCCATAACGGTGCACAATTTTACCACCAAAACCTGTTTTAAATCTATAAAGCCCATACATAGGATGTGAGGGATCCGGCCCCGGAGGGATGCCAAAAAAATCATAATACCTGTAACCCAACCTCTTCGCCATTGTAATTGCCTCCCATTGAAGGGCATAAGTGGGCATGAGATTTCGCTTTCTACCGGTGGAAGCACCATATAGATACCTTGCGGTATCACCCCAAAAACTCACTATATTTCCCGCTACAACCTCTTTTCCGACACGAGCCAACAGTAATTTTAACAGAGGTCCCTCTCTCCCATAACTTTTCCTGTAGTCTCTGGCAAGTTCGAAGAGATAGGTGTAATATTCGAGAGAATGGATGGCAATTCTATCCCTCTCGGCAGTTTCCCTGTACATATCGTACCATAGAGACAGGTCCTCTATACCGCTCTCTATTACACTCACCCCTCGTTTAAAGGCAAGTCGTATGTTATAGCGTGTTTTGGACTTCATTCCCCTTAAAAGGTCTTCCTCTGTCTCTCTCAACGAGAGTATCACAGTACTTGGAGGCTGAATGTCCACCGGGGCTTTTCTTACCTTTCCCCCTATTTTATTCCTTCTATCATCTCCATCCGTCCTCCAGGGTAAATCAAATCTCACAAACAGTGGTTTTACACACAAAGATCCCCCTCCACCCAACACTTTTCTAAGCTGAGAGGCTATAGCCATTCCTGCTCCATAGAGGAAATCAGAACTCTCGCTCTTATCCGGCTTATATGGCGGGCCAAATGGCACATAGCAAAACCATATATTGCCCACTACCTTTCTTGATAGAACCAATACTTTTATCTCTGCTTCATTTTCGGAGGAATCAACATAAGAAATTTTAAACCCACAGGCATTCCACCCAAACTTTTCTTTAAACCGCCCCCAGAATCCCGTCTGCAATATCTCCGAGTTTTCATCGAGGAGATTCAAATCTACAGGTTCCACATTAAGATTCTCAAAACTCACCCCAACACACCCTACCCTCTACCGTTTTTCAACCTAAAAAGGTCCTCATCGCTCTCAAGTTTAAATCTAGAGAAATTTCTAAGAAGTTCATTGGTTGAATCGTATATTTCTTTCCCAATTTTGTTTATTGCCTTTACCTGTTTACTCACCTCTCTAAGTCTCTCAAGCTCCATCTCTATCTCTTTTTTGCTCTCCGCGGAGAGATTACCCACCTCATTAAAAGAGTTAAGGATCTGTTCCATACCCTTGGCCTGGGTATTTAGAGTTTCGGATATCCCCTCCATGGTTCCAACAAGTTTCTCTATAGCACCAAAAAACTCCTCCATTCTATCAAATTGCGCCTTCACCGTTTTATTAACACGCTCCGATTTTTCGGCGATCCGGTCTATGTAATCAAATATTGTAGTAAAGTTATCTATAAGAGCCTCCGTTCTATCTTTACTTAAGGAGATATAACCAATAATTGTTTCCATAGCCTCGGAAATCTTCTTTACATTCTCATCACTCGTATCAGCAAGTTTCTTAATCTCATCTGCAACAACGGAAAACCCCCTGCCTGCCTCTCCCGCATGGGCGGCTTCTATTGCAGCGTTCATTGCAAGAAGATTGGTCTGCTTGGCTATTTGAGATATAATCTCAGTTACCTCTCCTATCTCTCTGGACATTGAAAATATCCTGGAAATACTATCCGAGTAACTCTCTATCAAACTCTGGTTATCATGAGCTACCTTTTGCAATTTCTCCCCCACCTCTGTTGTTTCCTCCGTCAGGCTCTCGATGTCCCTAAGCTCTCCGGCAAGCTCCTTTATCAACCTGTCAGCATCGGATATATCACCCCTTTTACCATTTATCTCATTGGTAAGACGGAGATTGTCCTCCCTAAAATTACCTATCTCCCTTCCAAGAGTTGCAACCTTCCTCTGTTGTTCCTCCGCTATTTTTACAAGTTTATCCAGTGATGCCTCCTCTCTCTCCATACTACTCAGTGAAAATTCCGAATACTCACTTACAGTTTCCCCTTCACCCATTATTTTGGAGACACTCCCCTTTGCAATTCTAAGCAACCCCTTCAGCGTTGCAATAAAGGTATTTAGATACCATCCCAAAAAATGGGTCTCATCATTCGCAGCAATAACGATCTCCCTGGTTAAATCCCCCTCCATACCAAAGAGTTCCTTTATAAACCCGGATAGCTGAACTGTGGAAGACATAAATCGTCTAACGACTAGACGGGAAACAAACCAGAGGATAAAAATAGTAAAAACATTAAACCCTAACAAACCCCAAAAATATTTCTCCAATATCTCACTACCTGCCTTACGAATTAACAGATAGACAAAAATCTCAAACAAACCCACGAAGAAAAGAACTATAGCAAATATAAGGGATGTATATTTAGCCTTGAGACTTATGAAATTCTCCGATATGCTTCGTTCATCCGGGATACTCTTTAGTACCTGCTCAGTTTGATAAAAAATGCCGCTTACCCCAAGAAATGGGAAAAAGAGCAAAATCAACACCTGAATAAGAGCAAGTTCGTAACCACTTTTAGCAACAAAGAAAGCAATTGCAAACGAAACTCCAAGTAGCACAGCTTGATTAAGCCAGTATACGGTAGAACCCTTTTTAACAATATTTCCTCGTTTTAAAGAAATTCTAAAAACAACTAGCAGTACTACAGAATCTAAAATCCCAAAGATTACCATGTAGAGGGTGTAGCTTTTAACCCCGACAACGGAAAGATCAGAGACATATTTGAAAAAAACCACCATGAAGAGCACAAGTAAGATATTAAAGATGAGCGAACTATAAATGATTACTCTTCTTAGCGACAACACCCTGTCCTAACTATCTAACCTTTCCCTCTTTAACCTTCAAAGCCCTAACAATTTTTCCATCACAGGAAATGGGTTTGTTCCCTATTTTTACTATATAATCGGCAACGGTTATGGGAATCTCAAAAAACTCATCAATGGAAATTTCACCGGGATTAGGATAATCCTCCTCCCTATCCCCCTCCAATACAATTCTCGTCCCCGGCTTTACATCTGAATCTAAAAAAACAACATCGACGCTTTTCCCATCGTCAGCAGCGAGCAACATCCCTTTACTCTCTACTCCCCTGAGCCTGGCCGCTTTAAGATTTGCAACCACTATAATATTCTTATTCAGCAATTCCTCCTCACTATAGTAGGGAACAAGACCGGAAACAATCTGACGCTGCTCAAAACCAAGGTCTATCTTTTCTATATAGAGTCTATCCGCCTTTGGATGGCGTTGTATCTCCACTATCTTAGCCGCTCTAAGATCTATCCTTTCTCTAAAATTATTGAGAAGATTCTCCTCCCTACTCTTCTGAGAACCCGAGAATTTTTCCCTAAATTCTTCTATCTCCTTATCCTCTAATCTTGTAAACAACAATTTAGCCCTACTTACACCGGAAATACCCTCAAGTTTCCCAAGACTTTTCCAACTTATCTCTTCGATTCCAAGAAACGAAGAGATTTTAAGGGCCGTCTCTGGCATATAGGGATAGATTAAAATCGCCAAATCCCGAATAAGATATACGAGATTCCAGAGAAGATTGGCCACCTTATCTGGATCGGTCTTTACTACTTTCCACGGTTCTTCATCTTGAAATTTTTTGTTCGCTACAGAAGAAAGCGCGAAAATCCTCCTAAAAGCCTCCCGAAGCTCTACACGCTCAAAGAGATTCTCTATTTCCTCCTCCATCTCAACTACTCTTTCCCAGAAAGCTTTGTCTCTCTCTCCCTCCCTTAGCTTACCCTCAAAGTACCTATCCACAAATGTAAGAGTTCTATTAACTAAGTTGGAGAGATTTCCTATCAACTCTCCATTTACCTTCTCCTGAAAATCCTTCCACATGAAAACCGCGTCGGATTTCTCGGGTCTATTGTAGAATATGTAAAAGCGCCACACATCCGCAGGGATACCTGTTTCTTTAGCATCGGTACCGAAAACACCTATTCCCTTACTCTTAGAAAACTTACCACTCTCATAATTCAAATACTCCGTAGAGGACATATGGTACAGCATTGTCCAGTTTTCCCCCGTACCCAAAAGGGAGGATGGGAATATAACGGTATGAAAGGGAATATTATCCTTACCTATAAACTGGTACAACTTTACCTCTTCCGGATTCTTCCACCAGGATTCCCAATCTTTACGGATATGAGCCGTCATAGATATATACCCTATAGGGGCATCAAACCATACGTAAAAAACTTTATTCTCAAATCCTGGTTTCGGAACAGGTATTCCCCACTTAAGATCACGGGTTATACAACGTTTTTTAAGTCCATCCCTTATCCATGCATTGGTCATTTGAATAGCATTATTAGCCCAAAAACCCTCTTTTGCAGCTTTGTCCATCCATTTCTGAAGTTTGGGAAGTATTGCAGGAAGATCTATATAGAGATGTTTTGTCTCTTTAACAACAGGAGCATTCCCACAAACACTACATTTCGGATTTATAAGATCAGTCGGATCAAGCAATTTACCACAGTTTTCACACTGATCCCCCCGAGCCCCCTCATAGCCACAGTACGGACAGGTTCCCAGAACATACCTATCGGCCAGGAATCGCCCGCAGTGTTCACAGTAGGTTTGCTCGTTCGTTTCCTCAGAGATATAACCATTCTCATCCAGTTTCTTAAATATGTACTGGGTAATCTCTGTGTGTTCCGGCCTGGATGTACGCCCAAAATCACTAAAATCTATATTAAACCATTCATAGATCTCCTTGTGAATCTTATAGTACCTATCGCACAACTCCTGGGGGGTAATTCCTTCCTCCAGGGCCCGGGTCTCCGTTGCGGTACCGTACTCATCAGTACCGCATATGTAGAGAGTTTCGTAACCCCTAATTTTACAGTAGCGAGAAAACACATCAGCAGACAAAACCTGAATTAGGTTACCAAGATGGGGAATATTATTTACATAGGGTAAAGCAGATGTTATAAGACGTCTCTCCTTCTTTTCCATCATTTCTCTTCTCCAGTTTCTGCCAGCTTGGCCTTGCCAGCACAGCATTTTTTGTTAGGCCTATTGTATGTTAGCTACTATAATTTGTTAATTACAGCGATGTCAAGGTACCAGAATTTGCACCAGATTTTACCCAGACTAATAGGGGAAAAGATAGGACAAAAAATCCCCCGCCACCTCTCAACTCTATTTTCCGGCAACCTGCAGACGGCACCATGCATAGAGGGAATCGTAAACCTCAAACTGTCTCTCAAGATTTTCCATATCATCGGGGAAACGAAGACTATAACCAACGGCGATAGCCTCGAGTCCCGGGGCTATAGGATCTTTGTCTCTATCCGCACTTACATCAGCACTATGCACAATCTCCGCCATTCTAAGTAATGCAGGATCCGTCAACTCAAAGTGTTCTATAATAGTTTCAAAAGAACATCTACCCCCGTGATGACCCAACTCCACCCCAGGAGTATCAAAAGGAATTGCTCCTGTTTCTCTTGCTACTTTCTCAACCTGACTCTTCGGAACAAACAGAAACTCCGCCTCCGAGTCAACAAACCTGCTGATAAGCCACGGACAGGCTACCCTGTCCACATGGACATGAGAACGAGTTACCCATTTCATCTTCATACCTCCTATATGTTTCCACAGGCAGCATCATACATTGTAACTATATTTCTAGCCGGAACATCTGCCTGAATATTATGAATAGGCGCAAATACAAAACCTCCCCCCTCCCCAAAAATCCTAAGTCGCATCTTTACATCTTCTCTAATCTCATCCGTACTACCCAAGGGGAGTATCTTCTGTACATCACATCCCCCACCCCAAAAAGAGATTCTATCACCAAAATTACTCTTCAAATATTCCGGCTCCATGTTAGCCGCGGAGGTTTGAACAGGATTTAACACATCAACCCCTAGCTCAATAAAATCCTCTATCAGGGAAGAAACAGAGCCACAAGAGTGAAGGAGCAGATACGCATCTGTAAGCTGATGGGCTTTACTGTATATCCTGGCCAGGTAGGGCTTTAACATCTCTCTAAAGAGATCGGGGGACATCTGAAGC
The DNA here is from genome assembly GCA_964596425.1 of uncultured Spirochaetales bacterium. GTDB lineage: Bacteria > Spirochaetota > Spirochaetia > SZUA-6 > SZUA-6 > CAZQTC01. The sequence goes on from CAZQTC010000030.1 coordinate 209,712, forward strand.
CCACTCTGTATACCAAAATCATCGCCGAAGCCAATAACCTGAATATACTTACCCACCGCATCCGTGTAGAGCTCCAGATCACGGATAACAGCGTCAGTGAGTTTCTTTAACAATTTATGGGCAAACTCCTTATCAATTGCGAGCCGCACCATAAAACCGTCCCAGCTACACAGAAATTGAGAGGTTTCCAATATGCTTCCGTTAAACCATCCAAAGATTGCATATTCCGTATTTTCGTAGAGGTACTTAGCCCTCTTATAGAGATATTCAAGTTCAGCATCGCTTATTCGTGGAAGTTCGAAAGAATCAAGATCATTAACGGTTGCATCTTTCAGAGGATGATAGGCGGGGACAAAAGAACCACTTCCCGCATTAAGCACATCGGTTACTATACCATCTCTAACAAGCTCCCATGTACCATCATCTCGTATCCTCGGATTAAACCCCTTTGGAAACCACGCAGGCTGACCATCCGGAAGGGGGTGTTCAAACCACTCACCACTCAAAGGCACACCGGGTGCTGCCTCGTATCTATCGAGAGGAACAACATCTATCTTCCACCTCTCATAAAACTCTCTCTCAACCTCGGAGAGCATAAGGATAATATTTGTAACCCTCGAACGAAAATCTTTAAAACCCAAAAAGCGTTTTACATTTTGATAAGCCATAGAATTAATCCCCGTAACTATGGACCCACCAAGATCAATCGGAACCCTATCCGGTTCCCTATGTGAAAGTGCAGTCAATACTCTATCCCTCGATGTCATACTCTTTCCTTTCTACTATCATCTAATCATAATTTTACTATCCCCCTTCCATGTCCCGCATCTATCTGCCACACACCATTAATCTTTATAGCACTAAAGTTGTAGGTATACCCACATAGATACGCGGTTACATGGAAATCAGAGAGTAACTGCCAAAATCTATCACGGATAGAGGGAAACTTATTCAATGAGTCACTCCCTGCTCATCCAGACCATGATTCCCTATCACCGGACACCAGATATAATCCACCCCAATATACCTTTTTACAGTCTTATATACAAGTTCCGGAGGATCAATATCACCGGGAGAAATCATAAAGCGTCCTTTCACGCACATCCCTAAAATATTCCCTATCTTCCCCCGCAAAATTTCACATATCTGCTACTATACTGAAGGATAAAACTATTTCACCATTCGGTAACTCAAAATATCCATCGTTTGTACTTTCACCTGCAAATGGTATTAAGCCACAGCCACTGTAGGTTACAAAAAAACGGAAAAAATTAAAAAGCCAGAGAGAAGAAATTTCCGTTTCCCATTTTTCCTAAACATTCTTTTAATAATAACGGTTTACCTTGACTATAAAAAGTCTAAGTTTTACATTAGATAAAACTTTATACATAGGAGGAAATATGTCTGAACGAGACGTAACCCCTGGAAAATTTCCACAGCGGTTAAGTCCTAAATCACTGATAATTATTATTGTTGTAGTACTTTTACTTATAACCTTCTTCACATGCTTCTACACGGTAGATCAGCAGGATGAAGCCGTGGTACTGAGATTTGGCAAATTTAACAGAATCACAGGTCCAGGTCTACATTTCAAACTCCCCTTCGGCATCGAAAAAAACATAAACGTACCAACTCAACGGATATTAAAGGAAGAGTTTGGATTTAGAACAGTGCAGCCCGGAGTAACAACTATTTACTCCAGTCAGGATTATCCCAACGAATCCGTAATGCTTACCGGAGATCTTAACATAGTGGATGTTGAATGGATAATACAGTACAGGATTACAGATCCCAGAGCGTACCTCTTTAATGTCGACAATCCCCGAAAAACCATAAGGGACATCTCTCAATCTGTAATCAATCTACTGGTGGGAGACAGAACAGTCCTCGATGTAATAGGCTCACAGAGGGCAAATATTGAAACACTGGGACAGGAAATGATGAATAAATTTTTCCACAAATACAACCTTGGAATAAGAGTGACAACCGTTAAACTCCAGAATGTAGTACCGCCAAAGGGTGAGGTACAAAATGCCTTCGAGGATGTTAACAAGGCAATCCAGGACAGAAACAGACTGATTAACGAGGGTAAAGAGGCATACAATCAGGCAATCCCCAAGGCTCAAGGAGAGGCACAGAGAGTGTTACAGCAAGCCCAGGGTTATGCGGCGCAAAGAATTAACAGGGCTAAGGGAGACGTGGAGAGATTCCTAGCCGTACTCAAAGAGTACAAGAAGAATCCAAAAGTCACCCGGACCCGACTCTACTACGAGATGTTTGAGAATGTATTTCAAGACGCCAAAAATGTTGATCTAATCGATAAGAATCTCAAAAACTTCATCCCCTTCAAATCAATAGATAACACCACAACAAAGGGGGTAACAAAATGAAAAAATTAATAACAGTACTTGTAGTAATCGGCGTATTAATCATCCTGTTTCTCGCCTTTGGTCCCTTTTACATACTCCAAGAGGGTGAGCAAGCTGTAGTTATAGAGTTTGGTCGTATTGTAAAGGTTGAGCGAGATGCCGGGTTGAAGACTAAAATGCCCTTTATAGACAATGTTGTAAAATACTCGAAAAAAATACTATCGTGGGACGGTGAGGCTCAAAGACTCCCGACCGCTGAGAATCAGTTTATATGGGTAGATACCACGGCAAGGTGGAGAATATCCGATCCCAAGAAATTCTACGAATCAGTGGGAACAATAAATCAGGCTCAATCGAGACTCGATGATGTAATAGACTCTGAAGTAAGAAAGGTTATAGCCAAAAATCCGCTTCGTGAAGCGGTAAGAGATTCCAATATAATCAACAAGATTAAACGAGAGAATGTATTCAAATCAACGGCGGATCAGGAAGAGGGAATTGAAGATGTTTCAATTGCAACATTTACAAAGGTCGTTTACGACGAGATTGAAAAGGGAAGGAGCAAACTATCACAGGAGATGCTCGACGAGGCCAGGACAATCACCCCACAGTACGGAATAGACCTTATCGATATAATCATTAGACAGATTAAATACTCCGAAGACCTAACCCAGAGCGTTTACAAGAGAATGATAAAGGAGAGAAATCAGATAGCTCAGGCCTTTAGATCGGACGGTGAGGGAAGAAAGGCAAAATGGATAGGTAAGATGGAGAAAGAACTAGCGATGATTAGCTCGAACGCCTACAGACAGGCTCAGGAGATTAAGGGTAAAGCGGATGCGCAGGCTGCAGCCATATACGCAGCGGCATACAAACAGGATCCAGAGTTTTATAAGTTCTGGAAAGCGATAGAATCCTATAAAAATCTGCTTCCCAAGTTTAAGAAGACACTTACCACCGCTCCGGAATACTTTAACTTCCTGTACAACGAGAAGGGAAAGTAACTCCAGGATACCTCTCATCAGGGGGGATCTAACCTAAAAGAGAAGATTTAAAGCAGGGTTCATATACTGCCGTAATGGTAATATATGAACCCTCAAATTTTGTTTAAGCTAACTATTGAGATTTTTTAAGTAGGTGAGCTGTTTCCGGATTAAAATCTATTCCTACCGTATCACCAATTTTATAAAAACCAACCTCAGCAGGATTATACACAACCGCATTTATCGGACGTTCCAAGGTATCCACCTCGATATCATACTCCGCAGTGGCACCTAAATATACAAACTTAACAATTTTCCCAACAAATAGAGCCTCTTCTAAGTTAATCTTTCGCAATTTCAGCGACTCCGGACGGATAACAGTAAAAACCTGCATTTCTCTCTCAAAGTTACCTACCCAACTTTTAATATCTTTCTGTCCGGTTCCGTAATCGACTATTACCGACTCCTCTCCTACATTCGAGACAATCCCCTCAATGAGATTCACACGCCCTATAAAATCAGCAACAAATATATTGGCAGGTTTCATATATATTTCAAACGGAGTTCCTACCTGCATTATCTCTCCATCCTTCATTACCACTATTCTGTCCGAAACAGTCATAGCCTCCGCTTGATCATGAGTGACATACACACTCGTAATTTTAAAAGTCTGCTGGATACGCCTTATCTCTACCCTCATCTGCTCACGCAACTTGGCATCAAGATTAGAAAGAGGCTCATCAAACAACAAAACACTCGGTCTATTAATTATGGCCCTGGCTAAAGCCACCCGCTGCTGTTGTCCTCCAGAGAGCTGATCGGGGCGCCTGTGATACATATCGGTTAGGTTCATCACCTCCATAATCTTTTGAACCTCTTTCTTAATAGCATCCTTCTTCCACCCCTTTAATTCCAAACCAAAACCTATATTCTGACCAACTGAGAGATGGGGGAAAATAGCGTAACTTTGAAAAACCATTGAGGTATCACGTTTATTGGGCGGTAGCTCTGTAACATTCTTACCGGAAATCCACACCTCACCTGTGGTAGGTGTTTCAAATCCAGAGATTATTCTCAAGGTTGTAGTTTTCCCACACCCCGAGGGACCCAAAAGAGTTACCATCTCTCCCTCGTTTATCTCCAGATTAACATCCTTCACCGCAACAACCCTACCATGTGGGTCACTAGGATCTCGGAAGACTTTTGAAATATTAACCAATTTAACGCTCATTTATAAATCCTCTCTCCATTCAACAAAAAATTAACACATAAGCCTATATCTTTAGTATACTTCCACCCAATTTCCCATACTTCAATGAGAGCACATACCGTATCAATAGAATGGCCAGAAGAATAATCAATACAAGAATAACGCTAAATGCTGCTGCCGCTCCCAGACGACCGGATTCAACCTCGGCCATTATCTGCACTGTCATTAAATTCCAACTAGTGGAAACGAGAAAAATTGCTGCACTTATAGCTGTCATTGCCCTCACAAAAGAGTAGATCAAACCGGAAAAAAACGCAGGAACCATCAGGGGGAGTGTAATCCTTCTAAAAGTGATATTTGAATCGGCTCCTAAATCTACCGCAGCCTCCTCTATAGAGGGATCTACCTGTTTAAGTATGGCAGTGCCAGCTTGGATTCCTACAGGAATGTACCTGTAGATAAAGTTTAATAATAAAATTAAGAGTGTACCGGTTAACACAAGGGGAGGGCTGTTAAAGGCCAATATATACCCTATCCCAATTACCGTTCCAGGAACCGCGAAACTTAATAACGAGGAAACCTCCATAAATTGTTTACCAGGGAATTTTTTTCTTACAATGAGAAACGCAATAACCATACCAAGAATCCCTGCTATTGGTGTGGACAAACCGGCAATTACAAGTGTGTCCTTAACCGCCTTAAAACCAACGCCAAAAACATACTTGAAATGTTTTAGCGTAATCGTATTATTACTACCCCAAACCTTGGCAAATGCCCCCCATAGTATAGTTAAGTATATAAGAAGAATAACCACAGCCATAAACAGACATACGAAAAAAAGCAACCATTTAACGGCAGGCGATACAATCTTAGGATTAGATTGCGTTGGTTTACCCGTTATGGTTATATACTGTTTTTTTGCCACCCAGTATTTCTGAAGGAAAAACACCGTTATGGATGGTACAAGAAGAATCAGTGCCAATGCAGAGCCTTTAGGCAAATCATACATTCCGGTTATCTGAAGGTAGGCCTGAACAGAAAGTATAGGAAATTGACTTCCCGCCAGGATAAGAGGATTTCCGAAATCTGCCAGTGTTTCCACAAACAGAACGAGCATCGCACTGGCTATTCCCGGTATCGCAAGGGGAAGTGTTACCTTATAAAACACCTTCCATCCAGAACCACCCAAATCCAGAGCCGCATCCTCCAGAGTAGGGCTTATTGATTCAAGCACCCCACGGAGTGTAATGTATGCCACCGGAAAGAAGGTAATAACCTGAGCAAATAACAGCCCCTTAAAACCGTATATCTTGAAATTTTTAAGTCCGAGGATGGAAGAGGTGATAAATCCGTTATTACCAAACAGCATGATAATGGATAGTGCCCCGATAAACGGAGGAGAGACAATGGGAATAATCGCTATTAAGTGAAAAAATTTTTTTAACGGTATATCCGTTCTGGTAATTGTAAAAGCAAACAAAAAACCAAGCACAGCTCCAAAAAATGCTGTAAGCACACCCATCATCACACTATTTACAAAGGCCTGTCGTAAATACCAGGAGGAAATCGTTTCTTTTAGTACACTCAACGTAAATTTCCCTTTTGGGAAAACACTTACTGCTATAACTTTTACTAACGGATAAAGAATAAACACAACCAGTGATAGCAGTATGACAATTATTACAATAAGCAAAAGAGGATCACTGCCAACAACCTTTATCTCGTGCCATACATTCCGACCCTTTAACTCACCAGAATTCATACTCCTTTTTTTTACATCAACCATCCTAACCTCACATAGCCTCCAACTCAGAATTTCTCTAGCAAGGGGGAACCATCCCTAAAAAAACAGGGGGACTTGAGCTTAAGTAAAATTACAGGTTGATTCAAGTCCCCCAATCTCAACACTTTTTGAACCTCTTACACTGCCCTACTTTGCCGGCAAAACTTCGTTAACCCATCTTTCTACAAGACGTTTTTTATTCTCACCAGCCCATTTGGGATCAAACGATACAACCTTCAGGGATGAAAAAGCCGGCATGCCCTTACCAAGTTCCGCTTCAGGATTTACAGGATAAAAATATGTTTTCTTTTCTGTGAGAACATCTTGTCCCTTCTTTGAAACTAACCAATCTACCAAAATCTTTGCAGCCTCTAGATTTTTCGCTCCCTTAAGTATCGAAACCGCAGGTGCCTCAAAACCAACTCCCTCTTTTGGGAAAACAACCTTAAGCGGGTAACCCTCATCAATAAACTGGAAAAAGGCAGGTGTGAACTGTATGCCTATTGCACACTGACCCACAGCTACTGCCTTGGATGGAGCCGTGCCGGAGGATGTATAGGTCTGTACATTGGGACTAAGCTTCTTCATATAATCAAAAGCCTTATCCTCTCCCCACATCGTTACAAGGCTTGCTACTATGTTATACGCAGTCCCAGATGACTGGGGGGTAGGCATTTGGATTAATCCCTTGTAAACAGGCTTAAGTAGATCCATCCAGGATGTAGGCATAGGTGCACCAGCCTTTTTCAATGCCTCGATGTTAACCCCAAAAGCCATAGGATTCATATAGAAAGATCGCCAGTATCCATCTGGATCTTTAAACTTCGGATCCATCCTTTTCCACGCCTCAGACTTATAAGGGATAGTTAGTCCCCTTTCCTTTGCAATTATGTGATTCTCATTAGGTGCACCCAACCAGATATCCGCCTGCGGATTATTCCTTTCCGCAGTTATTCTTGCCAGGGCAGGTCCAGAGGAAAGATGTACAAATGAGGCGGTAATTCCTGTATCCGCAGTAAATGCATCAAGAATTTTTTTGGCATTTTCCTCATCCACACTAGCATAGATAATTACCTTTTTCGGTTTCTTTTCCTGAGAGCCCGTAGCGAATAAACTCCCCACGAGCCCAACAAGAAAGAGCAAAACCAACATTAAAACAATTGTTCTTTTCATGTGTATTTCTCCTTTCTTTTTTTATGATTTTATCTATAGCTTTTTAAAAGCAAAAACAATGCCACAAATATGCAAAAACGAACTGTTCAGTTCTGCTTCTCCATAATTCAATCCTCAGGCTTTAAAGACATCTAATTCACCATGGAAAAATAAATTACGAGAAAGTTTATAAATCCAATTTTTTACTCCACGTGCGGAAGGATCAACAACTGTGCAATATGGTGTGCAAAAAGTCGCAGAACATGCACAAGTTGCACACTCCATAATCTCGGGAAATTAGTCAAATACCCTGGTAATCCTCTTTTTTTATCTCATACTTCTCAATTTTATGGTAAAGAGTACGCCGTGGCATACCAAGTATTTTAGCCGTTTCCGTTTTATTTCCCTTGCACAATTTAAGAGCACCTATTATCCTCTCTCGCTCAGATTCACTACCTCTTAACAATCTCACGTTAAAACCCGATTCATTTTCCAAAAGAGAAGTATTTAAAACTCTAGGTCTATTCAGTATTATTAGCCGCTCGATAAGATTCTCCAACTCACGTACATTACCAGGCCATTTGTACAATTTTAACCTCTCTACAAATTCATCCGTAACCGAAGGTACATCAATCTCTTCCCTTCTGCAAATTTTTTCTACAAAATGAGCTACGAGTTCCCGCATATCAGAGAGACGTTCTCGCAGAGGGGGGGTTCTAATTGGGATTACATTCAACCTATAGTATAAATCTTTCCTAAAGGCCCCACTCTCTGTTAACTTTTCAAGATCACGATTAGTAGCTGCTATGACTCTAACATCAACATTCACCAGTTTCGTTCCCCCTACCCTTGTAAAAGCACGCTCCTGTAGCACCCTGAGGAGTTTAACCTGTATCTCTGGAGCAATTTCCGAGACTTCATCCAAGAAAAGCGTCCCACCTTCAGCAATTTCAAAGAGTCCCTTTTTTTGTCGTACAGCCCCGGTGAAAGCCCCTCTTTCATGTCCAAACAACTCCGATTCCAGAAGACTCGTACTAAGAGCAGAACAATTAACAGGTACAAACTGCTTATTACGCCTTTTACTTTTAGCATGGATCGCTCTAGCCACCAATTCTTTACCCGTTCCACTTTCACCTATTATTAAAACGGTAGAATTGCTCTCTGCTACAGTTCCTATAATCTTATACAGAGCCTCCATCGCTTCACTGGAGCCAACAAGATACCTATCTCCAATTCCACTATTTTCATTCTGCCTATGTTTTATCAACCTGGCTAATACGCGTTTAAGATACGCATAATCAACCGGTTTAGTTATATAGTCCACTGCTCCTTTCTTTATCACTGTTACTGCATCCTTAATGGAAGCATAGGCAGTTATGAAAATAAACGGTACTATTAAACCTCTAGAATTTAGAATATGGAATATTTCTGGGCCATCCATATCAGGCAAACGAATATCCGAAATTACAGCATCCGGTCTATCTTTCAATATCACATTAAGACCAGTCGTACCATCAGAAGCGGTAATAACAGAGTATCCATCCTGTTCCAGAATCATTTTCATGACTCGCAGTATATTTTGCTTGTCATCGATAACAAGTATCTTAGCCATTAACGTGCATCCTCCTATTAAGAGGCAAATAAATCTCCACCTCAGTGCCCCTTCCCCTAATACTTCTAATTTTAATTTTCCCTCCATGTTCCTCAATAATACTCTTGCTAAGTGATAGACCTATTCCAGATCCCTCACGCTTAGTAGTAAAATAGGGTTCAAACACTTTCTTGATATTTTCAGGTTCTATCCCTCTTCCCGTATCACTTACAATCAGCCTTAAATATTCCTTGTCCATTCCAACTTTTATACTCACAATCCCATCTGATTCAATTGCCTCAACGCTATTCAACAGTACATTTATTATAACCCGCTTAATCTGGTTAACATCCAACCTGCAAACAAAGCTTTTTTCTTTCCCTTCCCAGAGAATATCTATCCTCCTCTTCCTGAAAACGGGTTTCATTAAAAGGAGACAATCACCTATTACATCGTTAATATTAACCTCCATCGGTGTCAAAGGCTCGGGTCTCGTCAACTCCAAAAATTTACTCAAATAATCGTTTAAATTTTGAATTTCCTCTCTTATTATAGAGAGAGAATCCCTACCAAGGGTGGAAATCCCTCTCTCCCCAGAAATCACTTCCACAGCGCCGGATATAGCTTCCAAAGGATTTCTCACTTCATGAGCAACATTTTTGGCAATCTGGACAAATGTAGCCATCTGAGTCTTTGAAACTAATTCCTCCTGAGCGATTTTTAATTTTTTCTTCATATCATTTATAGAACTAACAACTTCGGTAATTTCTTGAGCTGAATATTTGTATACCACCGTAGGATCACGAAGTGATTGAGGCGTTATTGCCTTCACCTGTTTTGAAAGATCATTCAGAGGTTTTACTACCTGTAATTCAAGAAAAATGGCAAAGCCCATTGCAAGAAAGAGCTCTATTATAAAGATTATTAAAAATATTTGCCTGCTCTTATCGATCTTCTCCCTCATCGTTGAAAGAGAAAAAACAATTTCCGCCATTCCCCAGGTGTTGTTAAGTATCCGAATAGGTGTTTTAACAATCATAAAATTATCTGCAAAACTTACAGTTGTTTTGTTCACTACACTCCCTGAGAAAAACCATCCCTCCCACTTTCTATCGGAGGCCGCAAGAACAAGGTAATTGGCATTGTATATTCGCGCATAAACGACATCTTTTTCGTGCTGTATAGAATCTATCTGCTTTTCCAATTGGGTAATCCTATACGATAGGATAGGATCCTTACTTAACTCAGCCAATGCCCTAACGAGTATTCTCCCTCTCGCACTCATCTCTTCTTTAAACACACGCTCCTCGTAATTGGTAAAAAAAACCCACTCAAACATTATAAGGCCGAGTAAAATAGCAAAAAACAAAAAAATCTTGCTCTGGAGAGACAAACTCTTCACCTCATTACGCCAATATATCTAGACATTTCAAGGTAATCTTCCTTAGTAACCTCAAGGAAACCAGTAAAACCCAGCTCTGACAAAATTTGCTTACCTTTTTTATCAATCCCCATTCTTAAAAGAGATTTTCTAAATGAAGAAACTTTCATACTTAAATCACTTCTATAAGCAATAATCCACTGTGGAATTTTGCTCGATTCAAATATAACTCGAATTTCATTCTTTAGCGCATCCACTCCAGAACCTTCAAAAAGATTAGAGGAAACAAAGCCTGCATCTAATTTACCAAAAGCCACTCCTTTTAAAACGCTCATATAGGAATCAGAGAAGATCACTCTACCAAAATAGCCATCCTCAAAGTTGGAATTGCCGAAGAGACGTTTAAATAGGTGAAGTGGGATAAAATAACCAGCAGAAGATTCCATATTATTGACCAGGGCAACAGTTCTCCCTCTCAAATCTGAAATTTTGCGGATTATCGAATCCTTATGGACTATTAGGAGAGAACGCTGGAACCCCATTCCCCCTACCTCAACTTTCATCAAAGGTTTGCATAAATTCCCCTGGAACATCCTTATGTACCACAAAGGATCTACAAAGGCATAACTAATAGTTTTATTCCGGAAGCCTTGCTCAATGACCCTATGGCTTTTTACAATCATGATTCTTATATCCAAAGAAGTGTTTTGTTTTATATAATCAAGAATAGAATCCCACTTTTTGTAAACATTAACTCCGCTGTTTAAATCCGGTATAGCCAGAACAGAGGGAACAGAAAAAACTTTGTAAAGAGAAAAAATTAAAAACGATAAAAATATGATACGAATAAATCTCACCCTATATCTTTACTCCTCCCAAAACACCGGGGGTTCTACATCTCGCCTCTTGGCCCTTCCTCCCCCTGAACCACCGGAGATTATATCTTCGAAATACCTTCCGTACTCACTCGCAACCCGTTTATTCAACCTTAAGGCAGCGCTAAAGGCCTTTCTAACACTGACAAAATCCCCCTTTGCCCTATATACAAAGGCCAGATTTATATACACCGAGGCCCTTTTCGGGGCAATCTTTAAGGCACTTTCATACATAGAGAGGGCTCTATCATACTCCCTCTTCTTTAGATACACATTGCCCAGATTAACATAGGGAGAGTAGTATCTACTTCCCCAAATTGACTCCTTTTCTCTCTTTAACAACTCTATAGATTTCTTAAAGGCCATTTCAGCCTTTTTATATCTACCAAACATAGCGTAAGCTACACCTAAGCTATTGTAGTACCTTGGATTCTCAGGGTCTCTGTTTATCTTTTCTTCTACCTTCTCCACCCTTTTCGTCAATTCTCCCTCTATAAAACTATTAACATCGTCAAAGTACATTCTCTCCACATACTCCCTATCCGGTACATCCGGCTCCCACCTTTCCAATTCCAGAGTAACAGGGGCATACTCTCTCCATGAATCCTCTGTCAATCTGATTCCCAAACTCCTCCTATATTGAATAATCTCCCTGGCTCCCTCTTTCCAGGCATCCAGAAATGATTCTCCCATCATCGTGATTTCCACAGGAATCCATACAGTTCCCCGGTAGAGAAAGAGATTTTTCCTATCCATAGAAATATTCTTCCACCTTGTAACAGAGACATTAGTATCAAAAACCATAAATATATGACCGGGAACCGTAACAGTAGCCGTTTCTATACCTATACTCTCCAAAAGAGCGCAGTACAGTACCGTAAGGTCATCACAATCTCCTGTCTTAAAGCGAAGTGTATCTCTGGGATACTGTATATAATCTACCAGCATCGGATTCCCCGAAAATTCCTCGTAAGGTGTCTTGGGGTCGGGAATGTAGGTAATACCATAAACACCCAGTGCATCAAAAATTTGCATAGCAGATTGAAGTGAAGAGTTCAAAAAATCAAAACGCGCGTTTCTAAAATCCTGGATGACTTTTCGAGAAAAAATTCTAACGGCGGGATCCTTAGGTGTAATAAAAGAACCCAATTTCTTTTGATCATCCCATGTCATTGCATTTCGATTATACAACTTGAAAGAGACAGTTTTTTCCACACTGTACTCTCTATTCTCTATCGAATAGCGAACCCGAACAACGGCACTTATTGGTGTATCCTCTGTCACTGTTATTATCCTGTTATTAAATACGGCATACAAATCAAGCTCTACAGTAGAACCGTCATTCACATCTCTACACATGTTACTCTCTGTGGGGTAGTCCATAAACTCTCTAACATTTATATCCGCCTTAATCCAATTGAGAACATATCCGGTAGTATTCTTTACTACTACCCGTCCTATAGGATGGTTATTAAAGTACTTATACATAGCAGAAAAAACGCCCTTCGCAAACTCAAGGGATTTTATTGTTACCTTTGGAATTTTCTCCGTTCCTCCACTATATATTGAAATCAACCTTTCCATCTTTCTTTTGATAGAGGTATCTCCAGAGAGATTATAGGCCATCTTGTAACTATCTACCGCCTCTTTATACTGCTCCTTCGCATACTCAAGCCCATATTTCTCCGTTAATTCCCTAACAATACTTGCCAGCTTATCAGCTCTACTCGTATACAGGAGAATTTTATCCTTATTTATCAATTCGGATAGCCTGGTATCACTTGGACGAATATTCAGTGCTCTTTGCCATGCAACAATAGCTCGTTTGTAAGAGCCACGCCGATGATAAAAATTGCCAAGCTCCAGATAAAGCTTAAAACTATCAGGATACTTTAAAAGTCCCTGATTTATATAACAGAGTGCCATGTCCTCATCAGAATTGATATACTTCTTTGCCTCTTCTATATACCCATCAACACTAGCCAGAACCTTTATGTTACCATACTCTTTGAACTTAAGGATTCTCATGTTCATGGTATCGGATATAAGGAAGCTATTATCCGAATAGTTAAAATAAGCAAAGTAGGGTTGATTTAGTTTTTTCTTATCCCCAACTATTTCGAGCTTTTTTTTCTTCCATTTTAGATTTCCATTTCGATCTACCTTGAGAATAAAATTTCTGCTCATATCAACTACATAAAAATCCCCCTCAGGACTTTCTACTATACTTGGTGCGTATATACTACCAGCTTTAACCTTCCACTTTATAGAATCGAGAGACCTTCCACTCTCATCGTAGCGCACAACGTAATACGAGAGCGTTGTTCCAGCGAGTCTCATTACAAGTACAATTACAGTATTGAGATATCCATTTCCAATAGAGAGATAAGTTGCCCCTCCGAGAGATATATCCCTTAACTTCTTCCCCCTTTTGTCATACACCGCTATACTACCCTTCTCTACCTGAGGGACAAAGATTCTCCCACCCCTCGTAACTACAAATCTTACAATACTCGGAGAATCCAGCTCTATTTCATTCTTAAAAATCCCCCCCTTACTGTAGCGTATTACCTTTCTTCCCGCCTGATCCAACACATATATATCATCATCCCCATCACATCCAATCTGCCATGGTAGTTTATATTCTCCCTCATCATTTCCCTCTCTCCCAACCGTGTACAGATACTCACCAGAGCTATCGAGAACTATCACTCTCTGCAATCCCGCTAAAACAACATTGCCATTGGGAAGTGCTATTGCACTATAGACAATATCGCTATACGGATTACCCCTACTCCGTAGTTCTACCGGGAGATAATCGGTAAAACTGGATATATAAAATAATCCCTTTTTATACGTAACTTCCCCATAAACAGCGAAACGGGATAAAAACAAGGAAACAAGAAAGAAAATAAGAATAGAGAGAATTGAAAAAAACCTGTAGCTTCTCATTTTCCCTACCTCCATTACCCCTATTTCTCTCCATCCCTAAAGGCCTCAATCTCGTGCGGAAGTAATCTCTTTAACGGACGGAAATATGTCTTTGGAGAGTAATCATACAAATCGGAAACTCTTGTCATATAGAGACAGGCATAGCGCTCGACCTGATCGGCAAACCTGCTCTCTTCCAATCCAGCCCTTAAAATCTCACCCCAGTATGGGTTAAAATACTTTTTAAGGGCAACAAGCTTTTCGGAAATTTCGGCATTAATCCTATCAATCCTCTCAAAAAGACTTGTAATAATTTTTCGTCTCTCTCCCCTATTCCCAACAGGGGAAATATCGTAACGATTAATCTCGGCCTCAAGTTCCGATTTTTTTCCCATCAGTCTGTTTACCTCTTCTTGCACCTCTCTGGAGTTCCTTATATTGGCGATCTCCTTTTCCAAATCACCAAGTACAAGTGCTGTTCGCCAATTGCATGATTTCTTTATTGAAACGACATCACCGTATATATGATCGCCTATATAGAGTATCTCACTCCCCTGAACCCCCAGATCTTCCTGAACTTTTTTAAACCATCCACCCTGGTATATTCCCTTAGAGACAGAGCCAAAATGATTACTCATAAGCCCAGTTTTTTCATCCACCCTAAGGAAACTGCTTCTCTCGGTAAAGAAGTTAGGTTTGTTGGCCAGGGTTATAACAATCTGAAATAACTCTTGCCATCTCTTATGTTTTTTAAGATATGGGTTTATTGCATAGTTTAGAAGTGCGTTAGAATAATTGTAATCCGAATTCGTAATCAGCATCAATTTTTTGCCATAATCAAGATAACGCTCCAGTAACATAACAACTTTAGGATCGAGTACAACATATCTATCAAAATTGTTTCTAATAATAGATTTCAGCGAACCATCCCTATGTACGGTATCCAACGCCCATTTTATATCCTCCGCCATCTGATAAAAATCGGGGAGATTCAGATTAGCATCCCTACCTGTCCTAGATTTAAGGGAATCCTCTTTAAGCTGCACAAGCTGAGAGTAAAGCACCCCACTGGAGATAGAGAAAGAGGTATCGAGACTTTGAAAATCAGGAAGCCTGATATCAATAGCTACCTCTTGATAAAGCCTATTTTGCTCTTTGTAACTTATAGGTTTTAAACCATGGTAGGAAAGTTTTACCTTACTATACCTACTCAGTTTAAGCAGGTTCCCATTACGTTTATCTATTACCAACCCAACTATTACCCTATCAAAGTTAAATCGTAATTTTTTAATCCTTTCAGGGTAATCCTTTTCCCTTACAAGTTTATCAATAACAAGCTTATAGGTTAATTTTTCAAGCTCCCTTGTGTGATAACCCACAAGGGTATAATCCATATCAAAACCTATAACCTTAATCTTCTTTAAATTGAGAATTCTATTTACAAAGACAGACATACTTTCCTTCCCTCTTTTAGCCTAATAATAGCCCTAAAGGGGAAGGAAAGTCCATTAAATAGAGGTAAGAATAAACTTCTTTACAAATCAAGCCCTACCTAGAACCATGGCGAGGAGGGCCATTCTTAAATACACACCATTGTGCGCCTGCCTAAAGTACGCAGCATTGGGAAGGCTGTCCACATCTGTAGCAATTTCGTTCACTCTGGGAAGAGGATGCATTACCGTTATTCCATCTTTTCCCTTCTCCACCATATCTCTTGTAAGGATAAAGCTATTCTTTAACCTCTCATAATCTTCGGGATTCTCAAAACGCTCCCTCTGAATCCGTGTCATATAGATTATATCAGCATTCTTAAGGGCATAGTTTATATCGGAGGTCTTCTCACAGTTAATAGAGCGTGCCTCCATGTCGCTTACAATTTCATCAGGCATCTGAAGCTCATCCGGGGCACAATAAATATAACTGGGGTTAAAATGCGCCATAGCGTACGAGAGTGAATGAACCGTTCTACCATACTTTAAATCACCAACCATAGCAACCGTTAGGTTCTCCAGCGTCCCTTTTTCCTTCTGAATCGTATAGAGATCGAGTAATGCCTGTGTGGGATGCTGTCCCGCTCCGTCTCCCCCGTTGATAACAGGTACATTAACGGCATCCGCAACTATCTTTGCACCACCCTTCTGAGGTTGTCTTATCACTATACAATCCACATAGCCCTCGATGGTACGTGCCGTATCGGCAAGTGACTCACCCTTCTGGGTGGAGGAACTCTTAGGATCAGCTATGGTTATAGGCTTTGCACCAAGCCTGTGAACCGCTGTCTCAAATGACAATCTTGTCCTCGTCGACGGCTCCAAAAACACTACGGCAACCATCTTATCGGAGAGAAGATTAAGAATTTTCTTCTCTTGAACCTCTTTCTCCATAGTTGCGCTTACCCTCAGTATCTCTAAAATATCATCCCTTGTAAGATCTGCAGTACTTAAAATGTCTCTTCCCTCAAAACTCATATTACACTCCTTTTCATTCTCAATTTTTCATCTTTTTAGCAGCAGCCTTTACAGCCAGTATAATATTTGTATAGCCGGTACATCTACACAAATTTCCTCTTAATGCATCCTTTATCTCATTACTATCCGGATCAGGATTTTCGTCAAGCAATGCTTTCGAGGTGAGTATCATACCGGGTGTACAAAAACCACACTGTACTGCTCCCTCTTCCAGAAAAGCCTCTTGAAGGGGATGCAACCTCTCCCCATCGGATAGTCCCTCTATGGTAGTAATCCTCTGGCCATCCACAGAAGCGGCAAGGGTTAGACATGAGAGTATAGGTTTCCCGTTGAGCAAGACTGTACAGGCTCCACACTCGCCTATTCCGCACCCATACTTTGCTCCCATTAAATTTAGACGCTCTCTCAACACGTTAAGGAGAAGCTCATTTGGTCTTACATTTAAGGTATATTCTCTTTCATTTATATTAAGTGTTACCCTAATCTCTTCCATACTAATTTTCTCCTTTCAGCCTCTTAAGGGCTATCTCAAAAGTGTCTTTAAAAAGTACAGGGGCAACCTCGCGTCTATACTCCGCCGTAGAGCGAACATCTGTTATAGGCGATATTTCACTAACAACCCTCTTAGCCACCTTACCAACAATTTCCATCCCAACCTTCTCTCCATTAAGCATTTCTTCTATCCCCAGAACCCTTATAGGTCTGGCTGCCGTGGCCCCAAACGCAATCCTTACATTCCTAAATTTTCCATCATTGTTCTCAAAGTATACTGCACAACTTATCTTGGATATATCCAGTGTAACCCTTGCAATCTTTCTAAAGGCGGAAGAGGAATTCTCAGGGGGAATCGGAATAATAATCTTGGAAACAAGCTCATTAGCTTTTAGGACAGTTTTTCCCGGCCCGACAAAAAACTCTTCAAGAGAAACTTTTCTCCCCGAAACCCTTCCATCCTGAGCCAGTCCCAATATCTCTACCTCCGTCCCGTAAACCAACAGTGGTGGAGCAGAATCTGCCCCCGGGGAGGCGTTACAGAGATTGCCCACTATGGTACCCATGTTCCTAACCTGAGTACCTCCTATCGAGTGAACAGCCTCGGCAAGTGCAGGATAATTTTCCAGTATATATCTCTCTCTTTCAACAGAAGACAATTTAACACCCGCACCTATTTCACAACCTTCACTACTCCTGGATATAAATACCAGATCATTTAACCTGCTAATATCGACCACATAGTCCGGCTCAACAGCCCCCATCTTTAACCTAACAATTAAATCGGTTCCTCCGGCCAGAAGCTTTGCATTCCCTCTGGAGAGTTTACTCAGGGCATCCTCAACACTCGCCGGTACCAGATACTCAAATTCGTGCTCTATAATCTTTGTGTTACTCATTGCTCTTATCCTTTACCTTTTTCAAGATATCTTCGGGTAGTATAGGGAGTTTGGTAAACCACACACCCGTTGCATTCTGAACCGCTGCAGCAACGGCAGCGGGAACAGGATTCAAGGCGGCCTCACCTATTCCTTTTGCACCCAGAGGCCCGGTAGGCTCGTAGGTGTTGGCAAATATCACCTTAAAATCCTCCGGATCGGGCAGATCGGCTATGCCAAGCATCTTGTAATCGATCAAATATCCCTTATTGGTAAGCTCCCCGGTTTTTCTGTCATAATCTGTATCCTCCAAAAGGGCCATTCCAGCGCCCCTATAAAAACCACCGTGAAGCTGTCCCCTTGCCAATTTGGGATTAATTACAGTTCCAGCATCACTACCTGCCACAACTCTCTCAATAGAAACCTTACCGGTCTCCATATCAACCTCCACCTCCACAAAGTAGGCCGTATAGGCAGGGGGGCAGTTAACCTTTCTGATACTCTTTACAGCTATAGCGGTTCCCCAATCGTTATTCATAGCAGTCTGTGCTACCTCGGCAATGGTGAGATGCTTTTCCGGCATCCCTTCGACATACACGACCCCCTGCCCTGTTTTTTCATCCGGTCTCACCTTTAACGCATCTACAGGTGCATTTAGTATTCTGGAGGCATACTCAAAGAGTACCTGTTTTGCCATTTTGGCAACCTCGTGGGCAGCACCAGCACCGCAGTAAACTCCACGTGTGGCATGGGTACAAACATCGTAACCGGTAGAACGGGTATCGGCAGGGGATATTCCTACCTTTTCAAACGGAACCCCCAACTCCTCGGCAACCACTTTCGCCACAGCATCAAGAGTACCTCCGCCATGATCCATCAGAGCGGTTAAAACATCGACCGTTCCATCCTCATTAATCTTTACAAGTACCGTTGTATAATCCTTCACCTCACCGGGAACCGGGGCACCGGTACCGGAGGTATGAAACCCCCTTGCCATACCGATTCCTCTTCTGTAACGGCCAGTTTGCCTTTTGGGATCCGGCCTATTTTTCCATCCTATTAATTCAGCACCCTTGGTAAGTATCTCCTTAACCCCATCGGAGTGAATGATAGAACGCACAGTGGGCCCCTGTCCCCAGAAAGTTTCCCCAAGACCAACATAATTCTTCAACCTTAATTCAATGGGATCCATCCCAAGCTTTTCAGCCAACATATTCATTGTGCTCTCAACACCAAAGGTAACCTGTGGAGCACCGTAACCCTGCATAGCACACGTCGGTGCTTTATTGGTATAAACGGCTGTTCCCCTATACTTCATATTGGGAAGCCTATAGAGAGAATGCCACCATCCAACAAGAACCCCGAGAAAGGCATATGCCTGAATATGATGAGATCCTATATCAACAAAGGCCTCCATCTCGCCGGCCACCAGTGTTCCATCCTTCTTTGCTCCTATTTTCAACCTGTACTTAGAGGGATACCTTGCATGGTCATACATATCCTCTTCACGTGTCTGAACAATCTTTACCGGACGTTTCGCCTTTAGAGCGACCGCAACCGTAAGATATATAACTGTATTTGTCTGAATACCGGAACCAAAATGACCTCCCCCGGGGATACGTACCACATTCACCTTGTTAAGTGGTATATCAAAAAGCTCTCCCAGCAAAATTCTCGTATTATGGAGAGCCTGGGTAGTGGGCCAAACCGTAATACCACCATCCGGCTCCGGGCGGCAAACACACGAACGAGGTTCAAGCTGAGAGTGGTAGACCCTTGGTGTTGTAAACTCGTTCTCAACTATAACATCCGCCTCTTTAAAACCCTTATCCACATCCCCCTCTACAACCTCACGTGTACAGGCAATATTATTCTTAATCTCAATTCGCTTGTCCTCAAGGTACACCTCATCATGTATAAGATCCTTCTCTGCCTTCATTGCATCTTCAATCGTAAGGTAAGAGGGAAGGATCTCCCATTCCACCTCAACCAGCTTAGCCGCTCTCTCTGCCAACTCCTCGCTCTCGGCAGCGATTACGGCATAGGGTTCACCCACCTGCCTAACCTTGTCACTCAAAATACGCCAATCCTTATACGTTGCCCTGGGTATACTAACAAGGCGCTGGTTAAAGTAAACCTGTTTAACGTCCCTGTATGTTACACAGGTCACCCCCAATGCCTCTGCCTTAGAGCAGTCTATACTCTTTATTCTCGCATGAGGGTAGGGACTCCTTAGGATTTTCCCATACCACATCCCCGGAAGCTGTATATCCGATGGATACACCTCCCTTCCCGTTACCCTGGCAATCCCCTCTTTACGGGGAAAATCCTTACCAACAACGTAAAAATCTTTCTTCATATACTCGCTCCATTATTCATTAATTTTCTCCATAAGATGGTCGGGGTACCTTCCGCCCAAAACGGCCGTTATATTATAGGCGGCATTCAAAAACAAACCCGAATACTCTTCCAAAGTATCCTCATCAAGATCTATATGAATCCCAACAACCGCAATAGCAGCAACAACATGGTTGTTATTGTCAAAAATCGGAGCAGCAAGAGCATTTATACCATTGTGGAACTCTTGCAAACAATACGCTACTCCATTCTCGTATATCTCCTCCAGATTCTTCTTAAGATCCTTTGGATTAACTATTGTATTCTTGGTATACGGATAAAAATCCAGCTGGTCTATTATTCGCTCCCTCTCCCTATCAGGTAAAAAAGCAAGCACCGCCTTACCTGTAGCGGAACAGTGAAGGGGCATTATCTCCCCACTTCCTATTGAAACCCGTGTATTAATATAACCCGCCACCTCAAGGGCAACACAGCTCTTACCATCCCATATAGCCACAAACGTAGTCTCATCTGTTCTTCTGTGGAGATCCTCAAGGTAGGGTAGACAAACGGTTGATATGCTCATACTCTCCCTTACTGCCTCCGCAAATCTAAGATGGGCGAACCCAAGAAAGTACCGCTTATTTGAGGGTTGCTGATATACGTAGTTATACTTCTTTAACTTCGCAAGAATCCTATAGCATGTCGAAGCGGGCATCTTAAGTTCACTGCTTATCTCCTTATTGGTTAACCCCACCTTATAATTTTTTCTGAGCAGTTCAAAAATACTGTTTATCTTCTCTATTGATGGCATGTCACCTGTAGAATAAAACAACACTCTACGACTTGTCAACACAAATATTCAAACTTAATTCCATATAATGAGAATTATATGACACAATACCGGATTATATTGTTACAACTAATATGTGATTCCATATAGTGAGAATTATTAATTTGACACCAAAAATTTATAATGCTACACTTACCAAAAACCGAGGAGGTGCAATTATGAAAAGATTTTCACTCAAACTCCTCTTTCTGGTGCTGTTCCTTTCCCTATCACTGGTAGTGGTATTTGCAACAGGCCAGAAGGAGAAAGTCGTCAAAATTGCCTTTATAGGACCCTTAACAGGTCCCAATGCGGCCCAGGGAATGGGAGCAAGAAACTCTTTTGAACTGGCAATCCGCCAGGCAAACGCCAGAAAAGAGTTTCCATTTAAACTCGAAATGCTGGCACTGGACGATGCCTCTCAGCCCTCAGTCGGAGTAAACGCTGCCAATAAGGCCGTTTCCGACCCTGAGGTAGTTGCGGCATCCGGTCACTGGAACAGTCCGGTAGCACGTGCAACAATTCCCATTTTCCATCAGGCACATATGGCACTGGTGATATGGGGAGCCATAGGTGTAGACCTAACGGACAAATACGGGAAAATGTGGCCAGAGATTACCCGTGTATGCCCAAAGCTCAACACAGAAAATGAATTTCTGGCAAACTGGTTGATAAACAAGGAGCACTACAAAACCTTCTATATAATACATGACACATCCTCCTATGGAAAAGACTGCGAAACCTTCATGAAGGCTGCAATAGAAAAACGGGGCGGTCAGATTCTAGGAATAGACGGGGTAAATGTAGGGGAAAAAGATTTCATGCCTCTCATCACCAAAGTTAAGGAAAAGAATCCTCAGGTTCTATACTACGGTGGTGTAGTAACAGAGGCTGCTCTTCTAAGAGTACAGATGGTTAAAGCCGGATTAACCAACATCCTCTACACAGGTATATCCGGCCTTGCAGATCAAAAGTTCAACGAAGTCGCAGGAAAGGCCGCCGAAGGAACCGTAATAACCAAACCGGGAAATCCGGAAAAGCTTGCGGGCTGGCCTGCCTTTGTAAAGGCCTACAAAGAAGCCAAATTCCATGAACCAATGGGAGCATACGGACAGTACGCCTACGATGCTGCAAACATTATAATTGCTGCCATAAAGAAGGTAGGCCCCGACAGAGCAAAATTGGTAGATGCAATAAGACACATCAAATACAAGGGTCTGCTCGGAACTTACACATTTGATAACACCGGACAGACAACATTATCATCCGTAACCCTTCTTGTCAGCCAGGATGGAAAATGGGTTGAATGGAAGGATTCAGACTATGCAAAGGGGAAACGATCCCTTCCAAGATAAAGCAAACTATTGCCCGGTCCATAGAAGCCTATGGCCGGGCATAATATTCTCGACTGCACAAAAACATAGAGAGAACAGTAAGTAAGGAGGCTCTAACTTGTTCGTAACTTTTTTAATGCAACTAAAAAACGGCATAATGCTCGGATGCCAGTACTCGCTAATAGCGATAGGTTTCACACTTTTCTTTGGTATGCTAAACGTGGTTGTCTTTTGCCATGGTGATTTTTATATATTTGCAGCATTTGCAGGTACGGCACTTATCCTGGGGCTAACAGGACTCTTTCCGGCCTCTGTTTCTACCATTCTAGTACTAATTGGTCTGATGATAGCGATGGTACTAACAGGCTTCCTGGGTGTAATAGTGGAAAAGGCAACAATAAAACCATTTAGAAAATCGCATCCCGTAATGCCTATCCTATCCACCCTGGCAGTGGGGACTATCATTGAACAGCTTTTAAAGATTTTTTACCCCGCAGGTTCCAACCCCCAGATGTTTCCAAGCATATTCAAACAGGGGGGGATTCATATAGGGGCTTTTTACCTACAAACCAACGAAATCGCGATTCTGATAGTAACGGCAGTTATTTTTCTCCTGATGTACATTTTTCTAAAGAATACAAAAATCGGATCTCAGGTTATTGCAATATCCCAGGACTTTGAAGCTGCATCAATGATGGGAATCGACGTAGATAAAACTATTTCTATCACATTCTTCATAGGTGCATCACTTGCAGCAATTGCCGGTTTTATTAATGGAATCTACTTCACGGTTTTTAGATACGATATGGGGGCAATTGCCGGTATCAAAGGATTTTCCGCATCGGTTGTTGGCGGACTCGGCTCTATATTCGGAGCCATACTTGGTGGTTTCTTAATGGCATTTGTCGAAACTTTTGCAGCCGCATATATTCCTGGGGGATCAGCAATAAGGGATGTATTCTCCTTCATAGTGGTCCTACTATTCCTGATTTTCAGACCGACAGGGATTCTCGGTCAAAGAATAGTTGAAAAGGTTTAGGGGTGTACAATGAAAAAGCACAGTAACGTTTTATATTCAATACTCTTTGAGATAGCAATATTAGCAGTATTTATAGTATTCCTTAAAATAGAGAGTCTAATACTCAACCTGATCTTTCTGGTAGTAGTAGCGGTAGGAACATATCTGCTCCTCAAAAAAACCACGATAATGGCAAAATTAAGAGCAGGTTCACAAACGAAAGGGGCGGTTCTCTTTCCGTTGGTTGTTCTAACCCTGATTGTTCCGTTTTTCTTTCTCGAAAATATATACATAGTTCATGTTCTAACCCTTGCTCTAATATTTGCTATTGCTGTATTAGGTTTAAATTTCCAGATTGGAAGTGCCGGGATGGTAAACTTTGCCCAGGGTACCCTCATGGGAATAGGAGCCTATACATCCGCCCTACTCTGTACACACTTCGGAGTTTCTTTTTGGGTAGGACTTCTGGCCGCAATTGCCGTCTCAGCCTTCTTCGGGTTGATACTAGGTCTTCCCACCCTAAAAACCAAGGAATACCACCTATCCCTTGTAACCATTGCTTTCGCCTACGTCGGATACCTCCTTATTCTTAACATGAGTTGGACAGGGGGACCGGATGGGATTGCAGGTATTCCCAAACCCAAAATCTTCGGCTTTAGTCTTGTAAACTCCCTAAAGATAGGTGGGATAGTAATCTCGGGTACAATCCTTTACTACTATCTGGTAATTGTATTCCTAGGAATAGGAATTATACTTGCCAGACGAATTCATTACTCATGGCTAGGTATAACATGGAACGCCATAAGAGATGATGATATTGCCGCTCAGTGTTATGGGATAAGACCTACCCCGTATAAGCTGCTCTCCTTCGTATTGGGTTCTATATTTGCCGGGGTAGCAGGTGTTCTATACGCTCACTTTGTCGGATTTATATCAACGGAAAGCATGGCCTTTTCTATAGATCTTTTACTGGTGAGTATGGTTATCCTTGGCGGAATGGATAATATATACGGGGTAATGATAGGGGCCTTTTTGCTAATCTTGATCCCCGAGAAATTTAGATCATTCGAGGATTTTAGACTTTTGTTTTATGGCATCGTACTTGTCCTGATGTTAATCTTTAGACCCCAGGGACTATTCCCCAAGCGGGTAAGAATCTACGATATTGAAAGAGGTAAACATGGAAACTAATGCTATAAAATTGCTCGAGGCAAAAGATATTGTAGTCCAATTTGGCGGCCTAAAAGCCATAAACGGCGTAAATCTCTTTGTTAACAGGGGAGAAATTCTTGGATTAATAGGACCCAACGGCTCAGGCAAGACCACCTTCTTCAACGTCGTAACAGGAATATATACAGTAACCCAGGGCGATATCCTGTTCCAAGGGAAGAGCATATCCGGTAAAAAACCTCAGGAGATAGCAAGACTCGGAATTGTAAGAACCTTCCAGAACTCAAGATTGTGGTTCGATCTAAGTGTTCTAGACAACGTAATTCTTGGGATGTATATGCGCCCTCGCCCATCCTCTCTTTTAACTCTCTACAATTTTAAGAAGATCAAGGAAGACTTTAGAAAAAAGGCGGAAGAGGCCCTGGCAATTCTCTCTACCTTTAACGAAGAATTGGTTACAAACTGCTATAGACGCGCAAGTGAACTGGCTCTCGTCGACAGACGACGGGTAGAAATATGTAGGGCATTGGCAGCAAATCCGCAACTACTTCTCCTCGATGAACCATCAGCGGGTATGGACCCAGCGGAAACCAATCAGTTAATGGAAGACATAAAAAAACTAAAACAGACAAAAGAGGATATAGGAATAATAATAATTGAACACGATATGTCAGTAATATCCTCCATTGCCCAACGGGTCGTTGTCTTCAACTTTGGCAAAAAAATAGCTGAGGGGAATTTTAAAGAGATACAGGCAAACGAAGAAGTAAGGGAGGCCTATCTTGGAAAAGGTTAATACTGTACTACAGGTAAAAAACATATACACAAGCTTCGGAAAGATCAAAATGCTGAGAGATGTCTCAATAGAGGTTAACCAGGGAGAGATTGTATGTCTCCTTGGCTCTAACGGTGCGGGTAAAAGTACCGTTATCAGAACAATAATAAAGCTTATAAAACCTGACTCTGGAGAGATCTACTTTAAAGGAACAAGAATAGACAAACTCAAGACACATCAAATAATAAGGCTGGGGATATCAATCGTTCCCGAGGGAAGAAGACTCTTCCCAAGGATGACAGTCCTTGAAAACCTCAATATAGCGATAAGGGACGACGAAGACCCAGCTGTTATTGCAGAGAGAAAAGAGCGAGTGTTTCAACTCTTCCCTGTCCTTAAAAACAGACTCACACAGCTTGCAGGAACCCTGTCCGGGGGAGAGCAGGCGATGCTTTCTATCGGTAGGGCATTAATGCAAGAGCCGCAGTTACTAATTCTTGACGAACCCTCCTTTGGCCTGGCTCCGATTTTGGTTGAGGAGTTTTACGAAACAATAAGCGAGATAAACAAACACGGCACAACAATACTGTTATCCGAACAAAATGCAGGGAAGGCTCTTGCACTTGCAAACAGGGGCTACGTACTCCAGAAGGGGGCAATTATATATCAGGGTACGACAGAAGAGCTGTTAAATAGCGAAGAGGTCAAAAAAGCATACCTCGGAGAGGGATAGAACAGATTTTCAGGTACAGAAATCTATTAATTTAGGAGGTTTAAATCCAAATGGGAAACTTCGAATACTTAAAACCAAGGGATTACGAGGAACTGCTAGAGATAAAGGACAAACTACTCAAAAATGGTATCCTCTTTGCCGGCGGTTCCAACCTTATGGTCTACATAAAGGAAAAAAGTATACGAGAGGGAACACTTCTCGATATCTCGGGGCTAGAAGAGTTAAAGGGAATTAACACGCAAAACGGGAGTATAACCATAGGAGCAGGGGAAACTATAACCTCGATAATGGAATCCCCGATAATAAACGAAAAGGTAACCTTCTTTTCAGAGTCACTCCACGATTTTGCAAATCCACTCATCAGAAACAAGGCAACGGTAGGGGGGAATATAGGCGATTCATCTCCCGTAGCCGATACGGCCCCTATCCTGCTAATTCTGGATTCCTCTATTCTCCTGGAGAGTAAGGGGGCAAATAGAGAAATCCCTTTAAATGAATTCTTTACGGGTCCAAGGAAGAACATTCTAAAAGAGAATGAGGTCATAAAACGCTTTACATTCCCGGTACCCGTAGGGGGGAAGGGAATATATCTAAAGTTTGGCCTAAGAAAGGGAACATCCATTGCCGTAACTTCTGTAGCTCTCTGGTTATCTACAAGAGATAATCATTTCGAGGAGGTAAAAATAGCACTAGGAGGCGTTGCTCCCACCCCTATAAGGGCAAAACATGCGGAAGAGGCAATAAAGGGAGAGAAGATAGACCTTACAAAACTAAAAACCCTCTGCAAAGAATTAGACAGAGACATGAGCCCCATAAGCGATGTCCGCGGCAGCGCAGAATACAGGAGAGAGGTAACCATAAATCTCTTGGAAAAAGCAATAAGAAAATGTCTTGGAGCGGAGGAATAAACTATGGAAAAGAAACTATACGATATAACCCTAAATGTAAACGACACTATCGTAACAGGAAAGGTAAAGGCGGAGACATCCCTTCTTGATTTTCTAAGGGAACACAATTTCATAGAGGTTAAAAAGGGATGCGATAAGGGGGATTGCGGTGCCTGTACCGTTTTGATAGACGGGAAAGCTACCGTATCATGTTTAACACTGGCACTACAGGCTCAGGGGAAGAAAATTTATACCCTGAAATCCCTCGGTTCATGGGAAAAACTTCACCCACTACAGGAGGCGTTTGTCAAGTTTGAGGCACTCCAATGTGGTTTCTGTACACCAGGTATGCTCATGAGCGCTAAAGCACTTATAGACAAAAACCCCAATCCTACACGGGAAGAGATAAGGGAGGCTATCTCCGGCAATCTTTGCAGGTGTACAGGATACCAGAAAATTGTAGATGCCATTGAATACGTAACAAAGGGGGACCACAGTGAAAACTAAGGTAGATATCATAGGAACAAGGGCCGACGGCCTTGATGAAAAGGATAAAGTACTTGGCAACGTAGTATATGCGGATGATTTTGTATTACCCAACATGCTTTACGCAAAGGTTTTTCGCTCCACCAGACCATCCGCAAAGATAAAAAGGTTAGATGTCTCAAAGGCAAGAGCGCTTAAAGGTGTGGCATGTGTACTTACAGCGGATGATGTACCCTTTAACGAATCGATAAGTAACGTAGTCGGCCAGACAACAGAGGTCGGGCTACTGGAGGCCAAACACCAGGTACTGGCAAAGGACAGAGTAAGATACTACGGAGAACCGATAGCCCTAATAGCTGCGGAGAGTCTGGACATAGCAGAGGAGGCACTTGAACTTATAGAGGTAGAGTACGAAGACCTCCCGGCCGTTTTCGATCCGGAAGAGGCCATGAAACCCTCTGCGCCAAAAATCCACGGTGATAATAACGTAATAGCAAGGTGGAAACTTAGAAAGGGAGATGTAGAAGAGGGTTTCAAAAAAGCGGATGTAATTGTAGAAAACACCTACAGAACCCCCAGGCAGGAACATGCCCATATAGAACCTGAGGCGGGGGTTAGCTGGATAGATGATATGGGCGTCATAAATATAAGACTTGCAACCCAGGTTATAGAACACTACAGAGACGTAGCCGCCGTACTGGGACTTCCCCAGAGCAGAGTGAGAATAATAGGAACAATTATTGGGGGAGGATTTGGGGGCAAAGAGGACGTTACGGTGGAGGTCTTTTTGGGATTACTTACATGGAAAACAAAACGCCCCGTAAAACTCACCTACACGCGAGAGGAAATGGGTTACGGTAGGCAGAAGAGACACCCCTATATCCTAAAATACAAAACAGGGGCCACAAAAGACGGAAAGCTTGTCGCAATGGAGGCAGAAATAATTTCGGATGCCGGTGCCTACGTCTACCTAAGCCCGTGGGTACTACTCTACTCTACCGTTCACTCAACCGGTCCCTACTACATACCTAACGTAAAGGTCGACTCCTACTCGGTACTCACAAACAACATCATGACAAGCGCATTCAGGGGATTCGGCGCAATGCAGGTAGCACTTGCCTATGAGTCTCAGATGGATGAACTTGCCAGAGCGCTAGACATGGATCCCTTGGAGTTCAGAAAGAAAAACTTCCTGAAGAGAGGAAGCGAAACGGCAAACTATCAGCGAATAGAGTCCGAGGTTCTTCTGGAAGAGGCAGCTAAGAAGGCATTGGAGCTATTGGGAGAGAAGAGTAAGGGTACATCCACAAAGAAAATAGGAAGAGGATTTGCCTGTTCGTGGCAATCCTACGGTCGAATGACCTACCTACACGACACGGCAAGTGCATGGGTAAGTCTGGAAATGGACGGAAGCGCTGTAGTACGATGCGGAATCCCGGATCTGGGTGGAGGTCAGAGGGAATCGCTTCGCCAGATAGCCGCTCAGGTATTGGGACTAAAACTTGACGAGGTACACGTGATATCTACAGATTCCCAGGTTACCCCGCTTGCTGGCACCGTAACAGCAACAAGGGCACTCTTTATGTCGGGTAATGCCGTTAAACTCGCCAGTGAGAATGTAAGAGAGATAATAGTTACCAAAGCAGCCGAAATGTTGGACGTTGAAAAAGAGAAAATAGAACTCTACGACAAAACGGTATACAACAGAGAAAACCCAAACAAGAGCATTCCCCTCGTCAATGTAATCAAAGAATGCGCAAAAGAGGGCAAAATGCCTCAGAACCTCGCTACATTCAAGGCACCATTTACAGACCCGATTACTACAGATGTAATAAAAGATCCGGTCTTCGCGGATTTCACATTCTCCGCTCAGGCGGCAGAGGTTGAGGTGGATACAGAGACGGGTGAGGTACGGCTCTTAAAATTCGCAGCGGCTCACGACATCGGTCAGGCAATTAACAGAAAGAGAGCAGAGGGACAGATAGAGGGCGGAGCTGCCCAGGGAATTGGCTATGCACTTATGGAGGATTATATAGAGGAAAATGGCATCCCCCAGACATGGAATCTAACACAGTATCTGATACCGACATCCAAGGATCTTCCGGAACTTCAATCATATATCCTCGAATCAAAATCCGGAAAGGGCCCCTTTGGTGCTAAGGGGATAGGAGAACCAGCAATTACGGCTACAGCTCCGGCAATTGTTAATGCTATAAGAGATGCAATAGATGTACGAATTACCCATATACCAGCAACACCGGAGAGAGTCTTCTGGGCACTCCGTAACAAGGAGAAAACAGAGTAGCAGCCTCCTAATGTAAACGCTTATTTTTACCGTAAAAGGCCTGTCTGCCAGGATCTACTTTACAGAGACAAACAGCAAAAGCAGACAGGTTTTTTTATTCATAACAAATCATAACAAATTTGAGGAAATTACCGAAAGTCAACTATGAGCAAGCCCAACTAACTCTCTTACACTGGAAAAACCTTCCCTTTTAAGATAGCTTTCTATCCCTTCTATTACCGATATCATCACCGAGGGATTGACCAGATTAGCAGTCCCAACCTCTACAGCCGTGGCACCTGCAAGTATATACTCCACGGCATCCTGCCAATTGGTAACACCACCAACCCCGACTATGGGAATAGAGACTTTTTCATACACACTGTACACGGCAAACAGGGTCATTGGTAAAACAGCAGGTCCGGAAAGTCCCCCGAAAATATTTCCGAGATAGGGGCGTTTTGTTTCAATATTTATTTTCATAGCTCTATAGGTATTTGCAATAACTAGGGCATCCGCCCCGGCCCTTTCCGCAGCAACGGCAACATCGTTGATGTTGTGGACATTGGCAAGTTTCGCCATAACGGGAATCCTTGTGGCACTCTTTACCTCTTTAACAACATCGAAGACAAGTTTTTTATCCGTCGCCCATACCGTACCATGCTCCAGGTTAGGACAGGAAAGGTTGAGTTCTATAATATCAACACCACCCACCTCACTTATCCTCTCTGCCAAAGTGCAAAACTCATCCACACTAAATCCCGCAATACTCGCTACAAGTCTCGTATTAAAATCTCTCAAAAATGGCAATTCCTCTTCAATAAAAACCTCTATACCTGATGACGGAATTCCTATAGCATTGATCAACCCACAGGGGGTTTCACAAACCCTTGGAGGCGGATTTCCGTCTCTAGGTTCCAACGTAACAGTTTTGTTAATAACAGCACCAAGTTTATCCGGATCTAAAAATTTAAGATACCCGTCTCCAAATTCGTAAGTCCCAGAGGCAGGAATAACAGGATTCTTCAACTCTACCCCACACAGCTCGACAGATAGATTCACCCTAGCCATCCAGCATCACCTCCCCTACCCTAAATACAGGGCCATCCTTACATACAAGAAAATACCCCTTCCCATTCCTCTTTGCCACGGCACAGCCATGACAAAAACCGACTCCACAGGCCATACTCCTCTCGAGGAATACGTATCCCTTAAACCTACCGGAGATATCCCCTCTCTCCACATAACGAGCGAAACGTCTGGAACCACAGGTATAGACAGCATCAACATCTCTCTGAGAGAGAAAATCCTCAACCAATTCAATGGCATTTCCACCATACCCCTCAGAACCGTCATCCGTCGCGATAAATAGTTCAGTTGAGTACCGCTTTAACAAATCCCTGCATACTAACCTCTTTGAAGTTGAAGCGGAGAGAAAGGTATAAACCTCCATTTCCATCTCAAATGCACACCTCGCAAGGAATGTTGCAGATGCAGAGCCTACCCCTCGAAGAAGAAGTATTACCCTGGAGATACCACTATCTTTGAGTTCTATCCCCCTTCCCAGAGGACCAGTTACATATAGACTATCCCCAACTCGCAAGCTCTTCATTAGCGAGGTAGCAATACCCACAATCTTTATCACCAGCCTAAACTCTCCGCGTTCTCTATTAACATCCACCACAGCAAATGGGCGCGGAAGAAGCGGATAATTGTTTTCCCGCACCCTAACCATAACAAACTGCCCAGGTTTTACCACTCTGGGGATAAACTCATCCGATAGCCGTACATCCAGATATCCAACAGGTTTCTCCTCTATATCCAAAATTTCCAACCTTCTAAGTGCTCTATTACTTTCGTTCATCACACATTTCC
This sequence comes from uncultured Spirochaetales bacterium, assembly GCA_964596425.1. Classification (GTDB taxonomy): domain Bacteria; phylum Spirochaetota; class Spirochaetia; order SZUA-6; family SZUA-6; genus CAZQTC01. The sequence goes on from CAZQTC010000030.1 coordinate 241,556, forward strand.
ACCATCCAATACTCCAACAGGGATAATACACCAATAGGCCAAAATAAAAGGGGAAACTCGCAAAGATGAGAGTTTCCCCTGCTCATAACAAAATTACTAAAAACCCATCAAAAATCCCTAAAGAAACAAACCACTCCCTACCATGCAGGGTATATGGGCTTTGCAACCGCAGCATTCTCGGGCCAGACCGTTTTAATCTCACCATTCTGAATCTGGAACGTTACCGTAGAACCTACAATATTCTGACCGGTTTTATCCCATTTTGTCGGCCCCCAGAAAGTCACACCATCATACTCACGAAGTGCCTTCCTTACCGCATCGGTATCGAGGCTACCCGCCTTTTCTATCGCTAGCTGGAGCAATAAACCGCCCTGGCTTGCAGCGGCCGCCTGATAGGCAAGGGTATCACCATACTTAGACCTATACAACTTTGCGTAATCGGAAGCAGAACCAAAGAGAGGCCCACTATACTTCATCATGGGCATCCACCAGGAGACACCAAAAATATTATTGGCATCATCACCCAGATTTTTCCTGAAATCAGCTAGCTCTGGCCCGGTTGTAAAACATACAGCTTTAAGTTTTACCTTCTGCTCCTTCAGTTGTCGTACAGTAAGAATGGCCTCCGAGAGATAACCGGAACCCATCAATACCTCAGCACCCGAGTTTTTAATCTTTAGTATAGTAGAGGAGAGATCCTTAACACCCTTTGGATACTCCTCGTAGTATACTACATCAAAACCCTTCTCCTGACAGTACGCCTTTGCTCCCTTAGCAACCGCCATAGGAAACATATCATTCGGTGTAATAATGGCTACCTTCTTAGGTGGGGGATTCTGAGCCGCAAGCATATCTATAAAACTGTAGAGAATCTTTGTACCCGGCGCAAGAACAGCAAACACATTTTTGTAACCCCTCGTATAAATCTTCGGAGCATTGGCCAGAGTTGCAATGGTAATTATATTGTACTTCTCTGCTATGGCCGTGGTTGCAAAGGTATTACCACTTCCGAAAGGCCCAAGCAAGAATTGAACCTTGTCTTCCGTTATAAGCTTCTCGGTCAAACGCGCAGAGGTTTGGCTGTTAGACTGGTCGTCATAATAAATAATCTTAACCTTCATTCTCTTGTTGCCAACTTTAATTCCACCACTCTCGTTTACCTTGTCCTTCCATAATTCATACCCATTCTTTACCAGTTTGCCAAACCTCGCCAAGCTTCCCGTTAACGATATGGCAGCCCCGATCTTTATGACATTTCCCTCCTCCTTCTTCTCCTTCTGGCCACCGGCAAAGAGATTTGCCTGAAAAACCAGCACCATAAAAAGAGTCAATACCAACACTCTCCTACATAATTTCTTCATATACACCTCCTAATATTATATCCCGAGATACGCCTTTTGAATCTCAGGATTTTTAAGCAGTGACTCCGAATCACCGCTAATTTCCACATGTCCGTGAACAATCACAAATCCCCTTGTCGCTATCTCTAGAGCTGTTTGGATGTCCTGATCAACCAACAGCATGGTAAGTCCCTTCTCCCTATGAATATTCTTTAATACACCTATCAGATCCTCAACAATAACGGGAGCAAGTCCGAGTGAAAGCTCATCTATCAACAGAAGTTTGGGCGAAGCCATAAGCCCACGCGCAATCGCACACATTTGAGCCTCTCCACCGGAAAGCGTTCCGGCAAGTTGTTTTCTTCTCTTTTTCAATATCGGGAATATGGAATAAACCCACTCAAGGTCTTGCTTTATTGCCTTTTTATCCCTTCTTGTATATGCCCCCATGTAAAGATTGTCCTCTATGGCAAGACCACTGTACAACTGTCGGCCCTCTGGTATCATCATTATACCCATCTTAGCGCGTTTACTCTGGGAAAGCTCCGTCACATCTTCACCATTAAATAATATTCTTCCACTGTAAGGCTTTATAGCTCCTGCTATGGTTCTCAGGAGTGTGGTTTTACCAACACCATTCGAACCAACCAGAGCGACAACCTCCCCCCTTTCTACCTCAATATCTACATTCCAGAGTATCTGCACATCACCATAACCGGCGTTTAAAGATTCTACCCTAAGCATACTCATGCAGTTACTTCACCCCCTGGCGTTTTTTAACGTAGCGCTCCCCGAGGTAGGCAGAAATTACCTGCTCGTTATTAGTTATCTCCCTGGGAGAGCCCTCTGCTATCTTTTCGCCGTGGTGTAAAACCATAATCCTATGCGAAATTCCCATAATAGCCTTCATTACATGTTCAATCACCATTATTGTCGTTCCTTCGTTATTCACTTGAACTATCAATTCCATTATTCGCTCTATCTCCGTCGGATTAAGCCCTGCCATTACCTCATCCAAAAGCAAAAGCTCGGGCCCCATGGCAAGCGCCCTGGCTAATTCGAGCCTCTTTCGCTCGGAAACATTTAGATTCTCAACCGCAACATCTCGCTTATCCTCAAGTTGAACCTTTTCCAATATGTACTCTGTCTTCTCCTGTGCTTCTCTAACGTTCTTCAATTTCTCCCTTCCGAAAAGGGCACCTATAGATACATTTTCCAAAACGGTCATACCTGGAAAGGGTTTTACAATCTGAAAGGTCCGGGCAATACCAAGCTCCGCTATCCTATGGGGTTTTAAACCAGAAATTTCTTTTCCCTTAAAGCGAATACTCCCGCTCGTTAACGGTAGGGTACCATTTATCATGGATAGAAGGGTTGTCTTACCAGCTCCATTGGGTCCTATTATACCCAAAATCTCTCCCTTTATAACCTCAAAATCAACATTCCATACAGCCCGAAGAGCCCCAAAGGTACGAGTTACACCCTTTCCCAGAAGAATAATGTTACCATCACTCATAGTTTGTTCTCTCTTAAATACTTTATAATACCCTTAAAGCTTCTCTTCTTCGTAACAAGGTCTATAATCCCATTCGGCATAAATATTACAACAAGCATTATTATCGTGCCTAAAATTCCCAGATGCAAATTAATAAACTTGGCCCACACCAATTCGGATATACTCTCCAAGATAAAGGCACCGATTATGGGCCCGAAAACCGTGCCGGCTCCTCCGATCAGTATTATGACAAACATCTTAACCACCATCATCACATCAAAGACCGTAGGCGGATCTATATAGGTAAACCAGTAGGCATATATGGCCCCCGTAAAACCGGTAAAAAGTCCGCTCAAACTCCACGCATATATTTTATAGTAGGTAGTATTAATACCCATTACAGAGGCCGCCTCTTCGTTTGCCCTTATAGCCTTAAAGGCGTAACCCAGTCTATTCTTCGAGAGCCTCCAAACGAGAAAAGTTATCAGTACAAGGAAGAAAAACATCAAAAAGTAAAAGAATAGGTTTAATACAAAGGGAGAACCCCTCATCTGCGGCAGAGACATTCCCTGACCGCCACCGGTAAGATCGGTTAAATTATTCACAATCTGATGCATCGCCTCCGCCGCACCGAGCGTCGCCAGAGCAAAGTAATGCCCCTTCAACCTAAGGAGGAGCAATCCCAGAACTATTGCAAGGAGTACGGCAACCCCGCCAGAGAGGATAAGCGATGTAAAAAACGGGAATTTTAGCTTATTCATAAGGACCGCGGTAGTATATGCCCCCACTCCGAAGAAAATCATATTACCAAATGCCGCATAACCGGTAAAACCGGCAATAATATTGAGAGCAGAGGCAAGAATGGCAAACATGAATATTCCCGTTACCAACCTAACCCAAAACCCAGAGACCAAAAAGGGGAGGACCAGAAAGATGAGAACAAGTACAATAAGTACAATTGCTTTCCTTCGCATCTCTACTACCATCAATAAAACCTCTTTCCCATTATTCCCTGGGGTCTAAAGATAAGAACAAGTACCAACACAACAAAGCCAAGAAGTTCCTGATAGGAAGAGGAAATAAATATTGTACCTACCGTTTCCACCAACCCCAGCACAAGACCGCCGACAAGCGCCCCTACAGTACTACCCAAACCGCCCAATATTGCAACAACAAAGGCTTTCCCAACGAGATTTCCACCTACAAACGGGTTTATGCTCATTATAGGTGAGATTAATGCACCGGCAGCTCCGGCAAGAGCAGCACTAACACCAAAGGTTATCGCATAAATATTTCCAACATCTATGCCTACAGTCTTTGCTCCCTCCAGATTCAGTGCAGTGGCATTTATTGCTATCCCTATCTTGGTCTTTCGCATGAACAGATAAAACAGAAGTGTCAAAAGAATCGCAACAAGAAAAATTCCCAATCGAACGTAGGGAATTATCACGCTACCAATCTGAAAACTCAAAGATGAATAGGAAAGTTTTACACTGTGAAAATCGGCACTCCATATCAACAGGCAGATATTGGCAATAAGTATCTGAAGCCCGAAGGTGAAGGTTAGGGTTATAAAAACACTACCCCTAACCACGAGATTGAGCACATACTTTTGAATGGCATAGGCAATAAGAAAGAGAACAAGCATTACTACCGGTATTGAGAGAAAGGGATCGATATGATAAACAGCAAACAGGGTGTAGGAGAGATAAGCCCCTATCATTATAAAAGAACCATGGGCAACATTTATTATGTTCATCACACCCCAGACCAGAGAAAAACCTATGCCTATAGTTGCATACACAGCCCCGTAGAGTATTCCGTTAACAATAGCTTGTAGCAGCATAAAAAATCCTTACCTTACTACCATAAAACAAAATTGTATAAAATTAGTAAGAGCATATATTCTAAAACAAGCTTTATCAAGATATTTTTTCATTTTTATACATTACTTTCATATCGATGCACCAGCACGAGTTTTAAGAAAACCGCCGTCACCGGGTTTCCCTAAACATTCATTTCCATCAACTATCAACCTCCCTCTAAGAAAAACCTTCTCAATCCTACCGGTAATCTTAGTTTCCTCATAGAGGGTATAGGTAGCATTACTGTGTTGATTCCCTCTCTCTATTGTCCATTCCTTAAAGGGATTAAACACAATAAAATCAGCATCAGAACCCTCCAAAAGAACCCCCTTCTTGGGATACAAACCCAATATTCTCGAGGCATTCTCCGAAAATATCGAGACGAGTCTGTTAACGGGGATTACACCACCATTCACACCGTACTGCCAGAGAATATAAAACATCGTCTCGATTCCTGGCGCACCGTAGGGTGCCTTAAAAAACTCATCGTTTTCACTCTTCTCCTTGGGAGCATGATCGCTTCCTATCGTATCTATAAGCCCATCTTTTATAGCATCCCAGAGGGCCAATCTATCATTCTCGGTTTTAATAGAGGGACCAACCTTCCCCAGAGGACCCTTCGCTTTTAATTTATCCCAGGTCAGTGCAAGATAGTGGGGACAGGTTTCTGCATAAACCCTAAATCCCCTCTCTTTAAGATACCTTATAACCTCTATCCCCTCTCTGGAAGAGATATGCGGTATATAAACCGGACAGTTCATCAGCCTACCAACATATACAGCCCTGAATATAGCCTCTGCCTCCAGAATATCCGGGGAGGATTTAACAAAATGTTCCCTAAAATCCTCGCCATTTTTAAGCATTTCATCCTGAATATAATCGATAACAAGACCATTCTCCGCATGGAGAGAGGCCATCCCTCCCAATTTGCCTATCGTATCCAAGGCCATAGCAAGCGCGTAATCGTCCGTCATCCATCCAAGTTTGGCATAAGACATGAACATTTTAAATGAAGTTACTCCCTCATTGAAAACCTGAGGGAGCTCCTTCACCTGTTGCCTCGTATCAAACATAGTACCATGGAGGGCAAAATCAGTATAAGAGGTAGATTCTCCCTCCTTTTTATACTCTCTTACAACCTTTAAAAGGCTATTACCAGGTTTGGCATAGGCATAGTGAACTACGGTGGTTACTCCTCCAAAGGCCCCCGTTTTTGAAAGATCCGATATATTATCCAGATAAACAGGATGAGTGTGAGGATCGATTATACCGGGGAGAATATAACGTCCCTCCGCATTTAAAACCTCTCTACACTCAACCTCCTCCGTCGGAGGGAGAATTTTTTCCACAACACCGTTACTAACAACCAGATTCCCACGAATGGTTTTATCGGAATAAACAATCAATCCGTTTTTTACCAGCAGGTCACAATTACTTCCCATTGCTATCTCCTTGATTTATTCCATCATCGAATCTAAAAACACCTGGAAACAGTATAATAGTTTCTCACAGAGAAATCTATTATACTCGAGAAATCTAACTACTCTAGAATTCCAATAAGAGAGAATTTTAGAGTTCTTTCTTTATCTCTCTCTCATACTCCGGGAAATACCGCTTTATAACTCTCATATCGAAACTAGATAGAATTGACTCCTTCGGTTCTCTCCTCAACAGAAACTCAAAGGATTTCTCAATCAATTTCTCTTTGGAAATCTCACCAGCCCTGGTACCACTACTGGAAATCAGAGTTTTATAATACTCATCATCAAAGGAAACCCTATGTTCCGTCTGAGAGTTACCCTCCCTCACATTTACCACAAAATTATTGTCATCGACTCGTTTTACCTCAATCTCCATAACCAAAACCCCCGTAAATCGCATAAACCTACAATATAATAAAATATAATACCGTTAACGTTGACAAACAATTATAACTGTTTTAATTTAATAATAACTTTAAATTTCAGGAGATTTTTTTTTACAATGAGAGAATTTTCGGCAGAGGAAATAATTAAATTTGCTCAAAGGATAGAAGAGGAATCGTATAACTTCTATAGAAGGGCGAATGAAACACTTGATGATTCTGAATTAAAAAAGTTAACTAAGGAACTCTCAAACGCAGAGGTTGATCACCTAAACCGACTCAGAAAGCTTATAGACGAATCACAATTAACAAGAGAGGAACTTTCACAGAGGCTCAGTTTAAACGACGAGGACTATCAGAAAATTATCAATATGAAAGATTTCCCCTCAAACCCCACAGCCAAAGATATTCTAGAAGTTGCCCTGGAGAGAGAAAAAAACACGGCTAGTACTTATAGAATGTTTCTCTCATTTACAGACCTCTCGGATAACATTATCGATGTATTTAACTACCTGACAGCCCAGGAAGAGGGTCATGTAAAGATAATCCCAAATAGGCTCAAATCCCTTTAAGTATCCCCTGTGCGGCCCGAATCCCCGATGCCCAAGCCGCAGTTATACCTCGACTTGTCCCTGCACCATCTCCGATAAAGTAAACACCCTCCTTTACCGAGAAGTGGTGATCGATAAAGATTGGCCTATTGGCATACATCTTTATCTCCGGATAGTAAATTATGGTGGAGGGGTGGAGAACACCCGGTATAATCGTATCAAGCTTTTTAAGCGAGCTCCATATTTCGCGCAAAATCTTTGCAGGACAGGTTAATGCTATATCCCCCGGTGTAACATAGAGAGTAGGCTCAAAATCGTAGAGATCTTCATTAAAATTGGCAAGCTTGGATCTCTTTCCCATCCTAAAATCCCCTATTCTCTGCATTATGGGATTACCACCTCCAACCTGCATTGCTGCTTTCCCCAGAATAGCCGCGTATTCCTGACCACTCCTGATCGGATCGGTAAGGCGTATGGTACGCAAAACAGCAAAATTTACCAACCCATTTCGCTTGCGTTTACTCGAAAAAGAGTGTCCATTAACAGAGTAATACCCATCGTACTTCTCTTTAACCACATAGGCCGCACCGGAATTCGTGCAGAACGTCCTTGTTTTATTGGGGAAAACAAACTTGGGATCGTAATAATCACGGACTATGGGATAGTTCTCCTCCTTCATCTCAAGTCTTATTCCTATATCAACCACGTTATCAACATAGCTTATACCGAGATCATCCATCCACCTCTGTAGAAAAGAAAAACCGGCCCTTCCAGGAGCAACTATGATACTTTCAAAATCGATGCTTCTCTTATTAGTAACAAGCGTCTTTCCATCCAGGCGAAGAGCTTCCTCTTTAAAAGAAAAAACAACTCCAAGCCCTTCCAGTTCGGAGGTTAGAGAATGGATTAACCTTACAGCATTGTCAGTACCGACATGTGCCTGTTTTATCTCGAGGAGCTTTACTCCCAATTTCTCCGCACGTCTTTTGTATATTCCTATGTTGTGAGAGGCCATAAAATTGGGCTTTAACTCACTCTCCACAATTTTAAGGAGGTCCTCCGCCTCTTCTTCCTCCCATAATTCTTCCGGGAAACCAACCGGATAGGTGTAATTCTGCTTACAGTCATTGCGAAGTCCCCCGGAACTAATTACCCTTTTCTCCACTATTAAAATTCGTAATCTGGAGTGCCTCGCAAGATAAAATGCAGCACCGAGACCGGCAGGACCCGATCCTACAATTACCACATCGTACTTTTCCCGCCTCATAGAACCCTTCATAGAATCCAACAACCTCTACTTCTTGCTTAAGATTGGTAAATACACCACCCTAATAAACGATAGGTATTTCTTCCCCACACTCTCCACATCTTCCATCCCTAAGTCCAATAATGCTGGTACTATATCCCCTCCTCCTTATTAGCAGGTTTCCACATTTAGGGCAATAGGTATTTGTTTCTGCAAAACCGACATTTCCAAGGTATACATACCTCAAATACCTTCCAGCAACCTTCGCGAGTTTCTCTACGAGAGTAACAGGTGTGGGAGGAATAGCGTACTTGTACATTGGGTAATAACAGGATATATGATAGGGAATATCACGGCTAATAGATGCTATAAACCTGGCAATTTCTTCTATTTCTCCTTCGGAATCATTCTTGGTAGGAATCACAAGGGTGGTAACCTCTAATGCTACCCCGGCAAGATAGGCTTCCCTTATAAATCTCTTAACCTCCTCCAGCTTTCCGCCTAGCTCCCTCCTATAAAAATCTGGATTGAAGGTTTTTAAATCAATATTAGCTGCATCCAGAATATCAAAAAGTTCAGTCGAGGCCTCCGGATTAATATAGCCATTTGAGACTAAAACGTTCTTTAAGCCTCTCTGTCTTGCAATCCTCCCGGTATCTAAAACGTACTCCAGATGTATGAGTGGTTCGGAGTAGGTATATGCAATCCCCACAGAATTCTCTCTTAGCGCAAGTTCAACAAGTCTCCCCGGTTCCACATACTCCGTCGGATAATCGGTATTCATCGATATATGGTAATTCTGGCAGAACGGGCAGTGAAAAGAACATCCCACAAAACCAACCGAGAGAATTTTACTTCCCGGGTAAAAATGATAGAGAGGTTTCTTTTCCATCGGATCCAATGCAATAGCAGAGAGTTTACCATAGTATGGTACCTCCAACACTCCCTCTCTATTGTAACGAACCCCACAGATTCCTCTTCTACCAACCGAAATAACGCAGCGATGAGGGCATAACTCACATCTCACCCTGCCATTTTCCAATTTCTTATAAAATCTAGCCTCCATCTCACACCAACCTCTCTCTCCTACAATCTTGTTTTAACATACTTTACCCATTTAGATCTCCTCCAAAAAACCTCTGCAACCCCGCCGAGCAAAAAACCACTTATACTCCCCATAATTAAAAATGGCGGAAGAATATACCATGCACTCTTTCCAAAAACTATAAAACGTGCCAGTGCTACCTGAACAATATTACTGGTCAGGGCTCCCATGAGCCCTATCCCCACCAGCGTTATCCACCTTTCTACCATTCTATAGAGGAAAATCATAACAAAGCCGCTTGCAAAAGAACCCGTTAGCGAAAAGAGAAAAACATACGAAAACATACTTCCCTGTATAAGTCCCTGCCCCAATACCTTCAACAATACCACCAGAAACACGTATCGGGGTTCCAACAGCTTTATAGCCAAAAGAATAGAGAGATTAGCCAGCCCAAGTCTGACAAATGGCATCGGACGCGGGATCATATAGTCTATTGCGGATAAAAAAAGAGAAACCGCTCCCAGAAAAGAGACCAATTTAATTTTTTCTTCCCGCTTAGCGTCCATAAATCCAATATCTATCATATAAAAACATCAAAATAACGGCTAAAAATTAACGGCATCCACATAATCCTCTTTGGGTCCTCTACCCTCTATGGAGACAATAACCCTGTTTGGAAGACATGCCACCCATTGCCCGGGTCTCGATATGGCACCAGATCTCACACAGATCTTATTCTTACAGGGTGATTTTACGATCCTCACGGTACTTTTGTCTATCTCCACCTCTGTTACACCAAGGGGCCCCTCTACGTGTATTATTCTTTCACCCCCGTCGAGGGGAAGTATCCACTCACGAGAAAACGACTTAATATGAACATAGAGAACCCCTCTGTTACTACCGTACACATAAAGAGAGGAAACAACAACAAGAAGAACAGCAAAAACTACTGTCACGTAATCAAAAAACTTGAGTTTACCGACAATAGAATGTAAAATATGAATAGAAGGTTCTTTCTTCTTCATAGCCTCTTAAATAATACAAAAATTTTCCGAAAAAATTAAAAAAAAATTGAAAAATAGAAGAAAATGCTATATATTTATATGGTTTAGCAAAAACCTACCTAATTTTTAAAAAGTAAACAAGAGAAATTACTATATTTTTACGGGGGTAGAATATGAAAATGAAACATGTGTTAATAGGGATATTGCTCATACCTATAACCCTTCTCTTCTTCTCCTGCGACATCTTTTCCACAATGGATGTGAGTGATCCCAACGTGGTGAGTGATGCCCAGGATATGCAGGCTCTGATCCCAGGTGCAGAGGCAGCTCTGGCAGTCTTTAAGAACACAAGTACCGTCAAAACCTTTTGGGCCGGTGTTTCCACCAGCAACTTCGACACCAGTACAGTTGGTACTCCGGCCGATGCTTACTCTGACTACCTTGTATCCGGTAAGGATTATGCCAGGTTCCCACAGACAGGGTACATGGAAGATTACTACGGGACAAAGGGTAACGATGCCTATCTCGAACTCAGAAAAGCCACGGACGGATGGGGAGATTACGTAGTAACTCTCTATATCTATCCGGTACTCTCAACCTCTGTTTACTACATCAAAGAACAGTACAGGGTAAAAGCCACCAATTGGGACATGGTTAACAGAGACGGAGTAGCGGATCCCGTAGCTTACGAAATTAACGAAACTCATTACTACGACGGCAGAGTAGAAACAAGAAAGGTTCTGTGGACAAGGTACGTGGACGATAATATCCTCCCGGCCTCAGATTTTAACTATGTAGATGATCCAAATGACCTATCGATAACAACGGACTTCACAAAGGACGAGATACCCGATTTTGCCAAAGCTGCAGCAACATCTGGAGATGGACAGTTCTCCTCTATAACAGAATCTACAATCCCCGCAACCCCGGAGTCCGGCTTTATCTCAACCTGGGCAAAGGAGTTCTACTCCGAACTATCAGACGGATATCACTACTCTCAGAGCTACGTCTTTGACAACCTCAACGCCCTGGCAAGGAATACGGAAACAAAGACGATAAGGGTATACAAAGAGCAAGCTTCTACGGGCGACAAATGGATTCGTTCCAAGAGTGTGGCAAAATTTACATGGTTCAATCAGACATGGACAACCACAACAACAGAGAAAATCGACATAACCAACACGGCAAACGGAGTAGTGTATAACTCCACGACTGTAAAGACAAAGGATGGAAACAAAACGGAAATCATCGTTAACCTTACAGAAACAGGATTAAATACAAACACATACACAGGAACACAAACAATCAAATTCTACGATTCTATAGGAAGGTTAGTATACTCGCTGAAATACAACGTAAGGCTCAATAGAGAAGATGGGCTCCAAATGACAGATGCCAATGGGAATGTCATTCTTTCACTCTCGGCCTCCGATCAAAACTTACTCCATACGATCAAAATAACACTAAGACACGGATCCTTTTCCGGAAGGATAATTGGTCGCGGTATCTTAAAAGGTATATACACAAGCGGATATAGAAGAGCTTCGGTTACCGTAGGAAGAGCCTTCATTAAGATTGTATCCGGAAGAAATGAGATTTTGAAATAGAAGTCTTGTAAAATAAATAACAAAAAAACCCTGCCATTAACCGGGCAGGGTTTTTATTTTACATTTTACAGGTTTCAATATCTTACTTTTGTATCTTACCCTTGCTTCCTAACTCTATAACAGCCTTTCCCTTATTTCTTCAATCCTATCGGTACGCTCCCAGGTAAAACTATCACGTCCAAAGTGCCCGTAAGCCGCCGTCTCCTGATAAATAGGCTTTCTAAGATCAAGAGTTTTGATTATACCCGCGGGAGTCATATCAAATATCTCTCGAACAGCTCTTTCTATTTCTTCTTCAGGCTTTTTTCCCGTTCCAAAGGTAGACACATATAGAGAGACGGGTTCCGCAACCCCTATTGCATAGGCAATCTGTATCTCACACCTATCACATACATCGGCAGCCACAAGATTCTTCGCTATATACCTTGCCATATACGAGGCGGATCTATCCACCTTTGTCGGATCTTTACCCGAAAATGCACCTCCTCCGTGTCGTGCCATCCCTCCATAGGTATCTACAATTATCTTCCTACCCGTCAGGCCGGTATCCCCATGGGGACCACCTATAACAAATCTCCCAGTAGGATTTATGTGATACACTATCTTATCATCAATAAGGTCTTCAGGTAACGCCTTTTTTATCACCTCTTCAATTAAGGCCTCTGACAACTGAGCAATACCAACCTCAGGTGAGTGTTGATGGGAAAGTACCACCGTAGTTATTTTGACCGGTTTCCCATTATGATATTTAACCGATACCTGACACTTCCCATCAGGCCGTAAAAAGGGAAGTATTCCACGTTTCCTAACCTCGGCAGCTCTCATCATTATCTGGTGGGCAAACATAATAGGCGCGGGCATCAATTCCGGGGTCTCCTTGCATGCATACCCAAACATCATTCCCTGATCACCGGCACCCATTTCCTTATGCAACCCCTGACCGGGAAGTACACCCTGAGCGATATCGTGAGACTGTTCGTGAATAGAAGACATCACCGCACAGGACTTATAGTCGATTCCATAGGAGGGATCATCGTAACCTATATACTTTAAAACTCCCCGTACTATCTGCTGGAGATCTATAAACCCCTTTGTGGTAATTTCTCCACCAACAAATACCATTCCGGTAGTAGTAAATGTCTCACAAGCAACCCTCGATTCCGGATCCTGTTTAATCGCAGAATCCAAAACCGCATCGGAAATCTGATCACACACCTTATCCGGATGTCCCTCTCCTACACTCTCCGATGTAAAAACAAAATCATCACGTATGTACAAAACTGAAAATCCTCCTAACAAATATTATTTTTTTCACAATAATATCCCTAGCTAACCCTCTTCCTCTTGAAGTAAAACCTCAGTATCATGGAGGTATCTAAGGGTATCCTCAACAACAAAGGGTTCATACTTCAGACCCAGACTTCCCTTCTTAACCCATATCTTTACTATCTTAAGGCTCTCCCCCGTCTCGGAAACTATATTGGGAAGTTCTTCCATGTGCTTTATATCATCAATCTTAAACTCAAAAAATATAGTATTGGAGCTGAACGGATCGGAGATAAGAATTAGTCTATTTGGGTCATGGGGGTGCTTTCTCACAGCACCGGTAAAAGCCACACACTCCTTAGAGTAATCAGAATGAGAGGAATATTTCTCTATCTCAAAGATACCCGCTCTCTGCAGATAACTCCTTATGGTCATCTCTTCGCTCCTTCACTCTCACTTTTCGTTTTTTCACTCTCATCATTTACCATCCGTATAGGCTGTCCCGTAGCCTCAAGCACTGAAAGCCACAATGGATCCTCCGGAGAGAGAAATTTCCTCTCCGATATTGCAAGTTTTATCGGAACATGGGTAAATTCCCCATTCCATCGTCCCACAATCATCCCCGTCTTTCCCGCCATACCGGCATGAACAGCATTCTGTGCAAGCTGCATACAGTAAATCGAATCGTGCGCATTGGCAGGAACCGACCTTACAAGATAACTTGGATCAATATACTTAAGATTCACATAGTAATTTGTATTCTCTTTGAAGTACCTCTTTATTTCAGTCTTCAAAAATATTCCTATATCACCCAAAACAGGGTTACCCGAATCATCACGCCTTCCGAAGTCTTTCATAAGATACTGCTGCCCTGCCCCTTCGGCAACAATAATTACAGCATGACCCTTCTTTTCCAGCCTACTCTCCAGGGTTTTTAAAAAGCCTTTAGGTCCGTAAAGATCAAACGGGACCTCCGGTATAAGTACAAAGTTTACTTCATTTAATGCAAGTGCAGCATTCGCCGCGATAAAACCGGATAGTCTACCCATTACTTTAACAAGACCTATCCCGTAGGGTGCCCCTTTCGCTTCCGTATGGGCACTTCGAATTGCCTCGGCAGCTACAGAAAAAGCTGTTTCAAGACCAAATGTCTTCTCCACATAGGAGATATCATTATCTATTGTTTTGGGTATTCCTATAATGGAAATTTTTAATCGCCTCTTAGTAATCTCCTCGTATATCTCCTGGGCTCCTCGAAGGGTTCCATCCCCTCCTATCACGAAGAGTATGGAGATATTCATCCTTTCAAGGCAATCGACAATCTCATCGGTAGGCTGAGGCCCACGCGAAGATGCCAAAATGCTTCCCCCTTTTTCATGTATGTCTCTCACATTTTCAGGGGTCAATACCATCGGTTCATAGGCGTACTTCGCTATAAACCCCCTATACCCATACCTAAACCCAAATATCGTACGAACCCCATACCTGTAGTGGAGTTCCATTACTATCGAACGAATAACATTATTAATCCCCGGACAAAGCCCCCCACAGGTGACAATCCCTACCCGTAGCTTGGAGGGATCAAAAAATATCTTTTGCCTGGGTCCCGCTTTTTCAAAGGCCAACACAGGCTTACCCGACTTTATCCGTTCAAGTACCTTATCCCTATCGTTAAAGAACAGCACCGATTCATTATCACTTACATAATTTACAATGTTGTCACCATATACTGTAGATAACTTCAGCGGAGATTCTATTTTGGCCGCTCCCAAACTATCAATTTTTAACTGTTCTGGTTCTAACTCTAGATTTTCCATACTGGTTTTAACCCCATTCTTTCTTTTACTTCGAGTATTGTCGACGTTGCAATCCGCCGGCATTTCTCGGCATTACTTTCAAGAATATCCATAACATGCTTTTTTTCAAGACTTAATTCATTGTAACGCTCTTGAATCGGTCCCAAAACCTTCATAAAGTTTTTAACAAGTTTTTTCTTACAATCTATACAACCAATACCGGCAGTCCTACAACCCTGTGCAATCTCCTTTCGCTCCTCTTCGGGTGTAACAAGTTTATGATAGGAAAATATATTACATCTTTCAGGGTTTCCGGGATCGTTTCGTCTAATTCGCGCAGGATCCGTCTTAGCTGTTGAAATCTTAGCCCACAGCTCTTTCTCGCCCTCAAGGAGACCAATGTGATTATTCTTACTCTTACTCATCTTACTCTCCCCATCCAGGCCCATAATCCTGGGAGTCTCCGTAAGGTAAGCCTCACACTCCGGGAAGGTTTCTCCGTACCGAGAGTTAAACCGCCTGGCAATCTCTCTTGTTAACTCTATATGCTGAATCTGATCCTCCCCTACAGGTACAACCTCCCCCTTGTATAAAAGAATATCTGCCGCCTGCAAAACGGGATAGTCTAACAAACCCACGTTAACATTCTTTCTGTTCTGTTTTGCCTTGTCCTTAAACTGGGTCATCCTCTCCAGATCCCCCAGAGGGGTAACCGTATTAAAAACCCAGGTTAAATCGGCATGTCCCGGGACCTCCGATTGGACAAACAGAGTAGTCTTCTCCATATCTATGCCACAAGCATATAGGTTTAGAGCAAGATCCAGAATTCTCTTCTGCATCTGCCCGGGATCATACTTAATCGTAATCGCATGGAGATCTACTATTGAAATAAAGGTCTCATAATCGTGTTGCATCCTGACCCAATTAATAACTGCTCCAAAGTAATTTCCTATATGCAAATCACCAGTCGGTTGTATACCTGTAAATAAAACCTTCAAGACAACACTCCTAGTAAAAAATTTTCTACCTACGTTTATATTTTAGCTTCAATTAATTGTCAATAGAGACATCAACTACACGAGAGACCAATCTCATTAGAAATACAAAATCAATAGGATACAATCAACAAAGGGCTGAAATAATATAAATTCATGATATAATTGACATATATTATATCCTTTTATAGAATAATATTTAAGATTTTAAACGCTTTGGATAGAACTATGCAGAATTCTAAAAATCAAGAGCAGCATCTTCCGGGGATAATTCAACTCAACAGAGATATTAAAACCTCCGTAGAAAATGAAACCTTCAAATCTCTATTGGTGTTCGATATCGATAACTTTAGAAAGATAAACATGGAACAAGGAATAGCTTCGGGGGATAAAATAATCTCACTTACGGGGAATAAACTTCTCGAGAGTGGGTATCCCACATACCGAGTCGGCGGGGAAGAGTTTGCTGTTACTCTAAACTCGGAAAACATCCTCCACGAGGCAAATAAAATTAAAACAGAGTTGCCCCTCTTCATCCATGAAAAAACAGGAATAAAAATTTCAATATCAGGGGGATGCGTCCAACATCCAGGAAAAGAATTTGGAAACAATTCAAAGATGGCAAATATCTTATTCGCCGCTGCGGAACAACTCCTCGTTGCAGCAAAGAAACAGGGGAGAGATAAAATACTCTTGTTCCCGGTAGAACCCGCAAGATCACTTACTATTCTAAATGCTATGGTCAAGTTCTACAAAGAATTGGCAAGAATAAATACATCCCCCAGAAATAAAGAATATATCTCGATTACAGGACTTCCAAATAAATATTACTTTAGCGAACTTCTCGATAAATCGGTAGAAGAGGCAAGGGAGAACAATCAGCCAATTGCCCTACTCCTATTAAATGCCGATTCTTTCGATATAATACGAGACTCGAAGGGAGAAGAGGCAGCTTACAGATACATAGTAGATATTTCACGAATCCTGAAGGATGTAATACGCTCCTCGGACATTACGGGCCAACCCGAGGAAAAACAATTCGCCATCATAGTTCAAAACATAGACAAAAAGAAGGTGCAAAAATTAGCCGATCGGGTAAGAACGGCTATTCTCGAAAGAGCCAAAGGGGAGGTTTCTGTAGGGGTATATGTAGGCCCGCCGGTAAATCCCAACATTGTGTATAAAGATGCAACATCTGCCTTAAACGAAGCAATTACCGGTTCGGAGAATCGTACGGTAATTTACTAAAACAATAAAATATTATCACTTGAATCTCATCCTAAATACCCTTAAATTAAAGAATAGAGTTATGTCACTAAAGAGAAAAATCGCAATAGCAGAAGGCAGAGCAATGATAAGGGTGCGCTACAAAGACACCCACGAATTAACAACCGTTGGGGTATGCCCCGCATGCTGGAATATAAAGGAACGCCGCAGGGTATTACTCTTAAAACTTGACAAGATGGGACTTGAGGTGGTTTTTAAAGACGATTACCTGGACGGGGTTTACAGGTATGGGGAAAAACACGCGCCCAACTGTCCATACAGCAATCTGCCCTCGGACCCATGGGAAAGGTTTAACAATACAGTAAAAAAATACAGGAGGTAGTATGAACCCAGAACAGCATAAAAAAACTCAGTTTTCTCTGGCCTATTTTTTAATAGCAATGTTTATCCTCTTCGGACTCCAATGGTTTTTTATTGCACAGGCCTCCACAGAGATACCGTACAGTGATTTTAAAAAATATTTGGATCAGGGTTTAATAAAAGAGGTAGTAATATCTTCCAATACCATAAAGGGGCTTATGACCGACCCCAAAGGAATTTCAAAACGCCCTATTGTTTTTAGAACAGAGAGGGTTAGTGATCCCGATCTTGTTAAGCAGCTAGAGGCAAAGGGCGTACGCTTTTCCGGAAAACCTGCAAACACATTCTGGAGCACTTTACTTTCCTGGATTTTACCTATTGTTCTAATGATAGCAATATGGAACTACATGATATACAAGATGGGGATGGGTGGTCCCGGTATAATGAAGATAGGACAGAGCAAGGCAAAACTTATAGCGGACGACAATGCAAAGAAAATTACATTTAACGATGTTGCAGGAATAGACGAGGCAAAGGAGGAACTTAAAGAGGTCGTAAGTTTCTTAAAAGAACCAAAACGATTCGAGGAACTCGGAGGCAGAATCCCACGAGGGATACTCCTCGTAGGGGCCCCTGGAACAGGTAAAACACTCCTCGCTAAGGCTGTTGCAGGCGAAGCGGGAGTTCCGTTCTTCAGCATATCGGGTTCCGAGTTTGTGGAAATGTTCGTTGGTGTCGGGGCAGCCAGGGTAAGAGATCTCTTTACCCAGGCAACGGCAAAGGCTCCCTGTATAATCTTTATAGACGAACTCGACGCCCTAGGGAAAGCAAGAGGGTTCAATCCTCTCGGGGGCCACGATGAACGAGAGCAAACCCTCAACCAGTTATTGGTGGAGATGGACGGGTTTGATACAAAAAAGGGCGTAATCATAATGGGAGCTACAAACAGGCCCGAGATACTGGACCCTGCCCTCTTGCGACCGGGAAGATTCGACAGACAGATAGTAGTAGACAAACCGGACCTTGAAGGTAGAGAGGCTATATTGAAAATTCATGCCAAGAACGTGAAAATTGGAAAAGATGTGGATTTTCATGTAATAGCGGCCAGAACGCCAGGGTTTGTCGGAGCAGACCTGGCAAATATAGTAAACGAGGCGGCTCTACTTGCAGCCAGAAGAAACAAAAAAGAGGTAACAATGGCAGAGTTTGACGAGGCGATAGAGAGGGTAGTAGCTGGATTGGAGAAGAAAAAACGCCTCATAAGCCCCAAAGAGAAAAAGATTGTCGCATACCACGAAGCGGGTCACGCACTTGTAGCCCACACACTTCCCAATACCGATGTGGTTCAGAAAATTTCAATTGTCCCGAGGGGAATTGCCGCCCTTGGCTATACCCTTCAACTCCCCACAGAGGACAGATACCTGATGACAAAATCTGAATTGGAGGACAGACTTTCTGTTTTACTGGGAGGTAGAGTCGCGGAGGAGATAATATTCGGGGATATCTCAACAGGAGCACAGAACGATCTCCAACGCGCTACGGACATAGCCAGAGCAATGGTAAAAGAGTACGGCATGAGTGAAAAATTGGGTCTTTTGGTGTATGAAAAACCAACAAACCCATTTCTAAAAACGGATACATGGCAGCCTAAGGAAAAGGAGTACTCCGACGAAATTGCAGCTCTTATCGACTCCGAGGTAAAGAGGTTTATCGACGAGGCTCATGAAAGAAGTCGGAAAATACTAACAGAGAAGAGAGAAACCCTTGAAAAACTTGCAAACCTGCTGTTGGAGAAAGAGGTAGTTGAGAGAGATGAGTTTCTCAAAATTGCAGGGAATGGTAGAGAAGCTAAACTAGCAGATGCAAATAAAGAAGAAGTCAGCTCTTCTTAAGAGCTGACTTTAACTCTCTTTCGGGCCGCTTTTGAATATATTGAAAAAGTTTATGATGCCCCCCAGCTTCGAAGCTCCTAAATTGCAAACCAAGTTCTCCCCTGTTACGGGTTACCCTACAGTTAATATGAACAATAGAATCATCCACCCTTAAAGCACAGTGATTTATCTCATCTCCCACGTTGATACTCTCTGTAATTGAAAGATTATCCGGCACAAAGGTTGCCCCCTGAATCGATATCTCCTTTATACTTCCGGTAACAAGCACAGCTTTCCTGGGGTGTGTAAACAGCATTCCCAACCTGTCATACTCGTTGGGAATAAAACGATGGAACTTTCTCTTATCACTCAGCGATTTATAGCGCTTAAACAGATCCTCCAGCCTGTATATCTCCTGTTTATCCTGTAGGTTCTCGCTAACAAACCCGTTAACCCCGAGGTGTGTCGCCTTAGCCGCTTCCTCTAAATCCAGCTTTTTGGGAGTAATCAGTATAAATACTATCTCTTCCTTACTCTTAGACTCCCTGATCAACTTTACCAAAGGCTTCCAATGCCTTGGAAAATCCCCGGAGTGAAACAGAATTAAATCCGGATTTAGTTCCTCAAGATTATTCAAAGCCTTTACGGGATCTCTGTAGTGAACAATTTCAAATCCAACAGGTTTAAGATGATAATTTAAGAGATTCTTAAAATCATCTCTAAGTGCAACGAGTAACACCCTCATAATTCTCACTCTGTTCCGAGATTCTGAATCTCATAGTTCACAATCATCCAGTACCTATCCTTTCGCTTTAAGTAATAGGTGTACTTTTTGACCTCAGTATAATCACTATACTTAAATTTTTCTATAACCTCTACCGTTCCTTCAAAGGGGGTATAGGTGGTTTTGATTATCTTAAAACTGGAGGGAATAACCAGAATATCTTTGTCAACCACTCTCTGCTCCAGTTCTTTTTTAAACTCGGCTATCATTTTGCGTCTGTCCTCTTCCGAGAGTTTCTGATAAACCACCTTGCGCCTGGGATTTCGCATTAGCAACTGCTCCAAATCCATATAGAGGAAAAATCTATTCCATTGACTCTTCTGTCTTGCCCTTATGGTAAATGCAACAACCTCATCCGGGGGGATAGGCTCCCTGGTAATTGGTTGGCCGGTAACCATATTTGTTAACTCTCTCTCCCTTTTAGTTTTAAGTGCAGGGCGTATATCCAGGACAAGTTGGTTAGAGAGATAATAGGAGGGATTATTTCCCTCAAAGAGATCAGGATAAAATGCAGCCCTCACGATATACTGATCCGGTCTGTTAAATTCTATAAAATCGTTTAGCTTAAGAAGAATCCCATACTTCTCCCCCGGCTCCAGGGTTATCTCTCTGAAAAAAACAGGTTCATCCGAACTCCGCTCTATGATGAAGTTCTTTGAATGATTCAACACTATATTCGTAGGGGTTCTCACAACAAAATCAAGGGAATAATACCTATTCTCCGCTACCTTAAAATGAAAACTTTTAACCGAATTATTGGTTATAACCGCCTCCAGCCATATATCATCTCCAAGAAAGTAGACCTTTTTATTGTAAAAATCTATAGAAAACTCAATTCCACCGGTATTAGAAATACTCGTCCCATGGAAATTCCCATCCTCCGGGAAGATTGATATAATTGAGGAGAAAAAAAATAAAACCGGCAGAAGGGTGAAAAAAATCTTTCTAATCATATTCATTTTCCGCTGCTACATTATTATATTCGGTAAATTATATGATAACATTATTTAATAATAATTTCATCGAAAAACTAAAAAATTACCATCCCTATAAAAGTCTCCTTACAAAAATTACCCACGGAGAATTCCCTGCCTTCGTAGAGGGAGCAAAGGGGAGCCTTATATCAATCCTCATAGGGAAACTACTTGATGATCTTAAAGAAAGCACATCAAGGGAGAAACCGGCTACCGTTACCATATCCGGGCTTGTTATCGCCTCTACAGAAAAGGAGGCTGAAAGTATATATCAAGACTTAAAGGAAATTTACCAGATAGATACAGAGTATTTTAGATGGTGGGGGGTACTCCCATACAATAACCTCGCACCCCCACAGGACGTAGAAAGAGAGAGAAGCAGGGTATTAACCAGACTTTCATCCGGAGAGAGATTTCTTATAGTAACCTCTCTTAGAGCGCTTCTTTCAAAATTACCCCCTCCGGGGTTATTTAAAAAATGGACTTTCACCCTCTCCACGGGGAATACTCTAAATACGGAGAAATTGGAAAATCAACTCGAGAAAATGGGCTACATACGAGTTCCACGTGTATCAATAAGTGGTGAGTACTCCATACGAGGAGAGGTAATAGATATATACCCACCTGCCTCAAATGAAAAATCGGAAAACACAGCCGTTAGAATAGTGCTAGACTTCGATACAATTGAAGAACTAAAATATTTTAACCCAATTACACAACAAACAACGAAAAAAATTAATAGCGTAACCATCTCACCACTTAAAGAATTAATACTCCCAGAGAGCTACAAGGAGAGACTCAAAAACAACCTGAAAGACTGTGGGCTTAAAGAAAAAACCATAGAGGGATTCTTTGAAAGGCTAATGACAGGAACCGTCAGGGGTGAGCTTATAGACTATGCAGGACTCATCTATGAGGCCCCAGCTACCCTTATGGATTATATCCCAAATGAATTTGTAACATTTATTGTTGATGATTTTCTCCTATCTTCAAACTACAAGATAGTCGAAAAAGAAACCTATCAACTTTACAGAAAGAGAAAGCTCGAAGGTAGAGATATACCTCCCCCCAACAAACTACTCTTCGATTTCAAAACAATAGCATCCAGGATAAACAACCCCGTGATATTTAAAACGATAAAAACAGATGAAAGCTCAAACATAGAACCGGCTGAGGCGGTAAAAATCATTTCAGAACCACCCCAGTCTTTCTTTGGAAACATTACCTTCTTTAAGGAAGAGTTATCAAACTACCTCACATCAGGCTATGAAATATTCATCTTCGCAGTTTACGAACAACAGGCAAAGAGGATACAGTACCTGATAAGAGACATACCGAAAAGCCAACGAATAAATATAATTCCCTCAAGCATATCATCCGGTTTTGCCCTTCCTGAGATGAAAATTCTGGTAATCCAGGAAAACGAAATTTTCGGAAGGAAAAAGAGAATACCAAGATCCCTAGGCAAGCTAAAAACCTCCCCAATTGACAGTTTTGTAGACCTCAGTCCGGATGACTATGTAGTACATATGAACTACGGAATAGGAATATTTAAAGGTATAGAGAGAATCAAGGTACTTGGGAGCGAGAGAGACTACATAAAACTGGAATTTGCCGAGAGTGAGACCATATTTATCCCGGTGGAACAGGCAAACCTTATCCAGAAATACATAGCGCAGGACGGAAAGACCCCAAGGTTGGACAGGATAGGTGGAAAGAGCTGGGAAAACAGAAAAAGCAGAGTTAAAAAATCGGTAGAGGAACTGGCATCGCGATTAATAAAATTATATGCAGAGCGTAAACAGATTAAGGGCTTCGCCTTTCCCCCTGACACCGAATGGCAAAACGAATTTGAGGCAGGTTTTCCCTACAGAGAGACAGAAGACCAACTTAGGTGCATAGAAGAGGTTAAAAGAGATATGGAAAGTCCATACCCAATGGATCGGTTGGTATGTGGCGATGTTGGCTACGGTAAAACCGAAGTAGCATTAAGAGCCGCCTTCAAAGCAGTTATGGGGGGGAAACAGGTAGCGGTTCTTGCACCTACCACAATACTGGTAGAGCAGCACTACGAAACCTTCAAAGAACGCTTTAAAAACTTTCCCGTGACAGTAGAAATGCTCTCCAGATTCAAATCTAAAGCACAGCAGAACAGAATCGTAAAAAATTTGGCCAATGGGAAGATAGATATAATAATAGGCACACATAGATTGGTACAGAGAGATATAAAATTTAAAGACTTAGGACTTCTTGTGATAGATGAGGAACAGAGATTTGGAGTTAAACACAAGGAACTCTTAAAAGAATTAAAAACCAATGTTGATTGCCTTACCCTTACCGCCACCCCAATACCCAGGACCCTCCACATGTCACTAATGAAGGTAAGGGATATGTCACTTATAACCACCCCCCCGCAGAACAGGCTACCCATCGAAACAATAGTAAGAGAATTCGACGAAGAAATTATAAGAGAAGCCATCATGCGTGAGGTAGAAAGGGGGGGACAGGTTTTTTACCTCCACAACAGGATAAACACGATAACCAGAGTACTTTCCCTACTAAAACGCATAGTTCCAGAGGTAACAGTCGGAGTCGCCCATGGCCAGATGGATAGTGATGAACTTGAGGAGATAATGCACAGCTTTGTAAGGGGCGATTTTCAAGTTTTACTCGCAACATCCATAATTGAGAACGGACTTGATATACCAAATGTCAACACAATAATTATAGACAGGGCCGATATGTTCGGGGTTTCCCAACTCTACCAGTTAAGGGGAAGGGTGGGACGATCCGATATCCCCGCATACGCCTACCTATTGTACCCCAAGGACCGAGCCCTATCCGAACTTGCAATGAAGAGATTAACCATAATATCGGACTATACCGAATTGGGTTCCGGATTCAAGATAGCACTAAAGGACATGGAAATACGGGGAGCGGGGAATATCCTGGGGAAAGAACAACACGGCGATATAGTCTCCGTTGGGCTTGATATGTATATAAAACTCCTCGAGGATTCCATAAACGAACTGCAAAAAAACAGAGAAGAACAGCCCCCGGAACCATACCTGGAATTGGAATACTCCGGCTTCATTCCGGACGATTATATAAGAGAACCCATGGAGAAGATGGAGGTTTATAAAAAGATAGCCTCCATATCCAGTGAGGAGGAGTTTGAATCGGTATATAGGGAGATAGAGGACAGATTCGGCCCCCTTCCCGATGAGGTTTCCAACCTACTCTCCATAGCAGAGATAAGAATAATGTGCAAAAAACTCTTTGTCTCCAGCCTTAAGGAAAAAAACGGAATAGCAAAGATAGAATTTTCACGGCTGGCGAAGATTTCCGCAGATAGAGTGGTAAGACTCATAAGCCGGAGCAGAGATTCCGTTTACCTCGATTCCAAACACCCTGAGTTTCTCTACATAAAAACAGGTAGCATAGGTTTGAGGGATAAGGCAGATTTTATAAAGGAGAGACTATCCCTCCTACTCGATGAGTAAAGCGAGTTCTCTGTAGAGGGCAAGGAGAAAGTCTCTATTATCCGCCCGAACGTACTCCATTCTTCCACCCATACGACTGAAGGTTTTACAGTACCTAAGGTAATATGCGGGATTATCCGGCGGCGGCTCACCCTTCTCCTGCCAATCCCAGGTGTACTCCGCAAGATCCACAACGTATATCTTATGGTTTCTTATGGGATGTCCATCCCTTACAGCAAGGTTTTGTGCCATGGAGAGAGATTTTTCAAATATCATGGGAGACATGACTGCAGAACCAATGGAGAGATAAACACCTCCCTCTATGTTTGATATACTGGCAGCATAGACTAAAAAATCTCGCTCTGCCGTTCTTCCTACAGAGGGGCCATTGTTAATCGGATGGGTATATATAATATCATGGCCAAACATAGGATGAGCGGTGTAGGGAACCCCCAACCTAAAAGCAGCGGCCTGAAGTCCGTATTCTTTAAACCCATGTTTTATCTCCATAAAACCGGAATCTATCTTAAAGTGTTCCAGAGTATAGAGAAGCTCCGAAGCAGCAGATGCCCTACGAAAAACCTCGTCCCCGACACCTCCATTTTTCCTACACTTTAACGCCTTCTCTATAACGGAAAACAATTCCTCTCTGGGCGGGATAGTAAGTCCATCATTAAAAACCATAGCACCTACCGATTCTCCATAACCAAGCCCCATATAGGCACCAACATTTATCGCCAGATTCAGATAAAATCCGGTCTCCTCCCATATTCCAAACTTCCCCACCCTAACATTAGCCCTGACATCCTCCGAGGTCTCTCCCTGATAGGCAAACTCCCAATCGTGGATAATCCCCGCCCCATTAGTGGCAAGATGGGTAACCCATCCCCTCGTTATAAATTCACTCAAGAGAGGCCCAAGGCCATTCTTTATAGTGTGGGCTCCAAAGGCCATAACCACAGATTTTCCACTTTGCTTTGCCGTATTAATATCATTGGCTATTTGCTTGATAACATTCATCGTCCGCTCGGAAAGAGATCGAGGCTCCATATCCGGTGTAACCATGTCCCTTTTTATTATTACCTTGTTCTTTCTCTCGCTAAGCGGGTAAAATTTTATTCTTTCTCTGTCAAATTCTCTATAAGCCATTTGTTGCTAATCTCCCTCTAAACCACTTCTAAGAAAGCACTTTAAGAAATCAGAAAAAAAGCTTCTCTAACAGCCTTCCCTGTGAAAAATCAGGAATTACCAAATCCGCCCCGGCCTCTACCAGACGCCTTCTCTTGGATAGGTTTAATCCATACCTTCTTACCTCGTCACTCGCCACTCCCACGGTATAGCACCCCATTCTAAAGCCCTCTCTAATCTCAACCGGACCATCTCCAAATACAACAACCCCACTTAAGCTCTCTTCAGAGACTATTCTCCGGGTAAGAATTTCTTTAACAACCATCCTTTTGGGTTCATAAAGCGTACTATCCGTAGCCCCGTATATGCGCTCCCCAAAAAAACGCCCATATCCGAGGAGCTCTGCCTCTTTCCTAACATCCTCCACATCCGTTCCACTTGCAAGGTAGAGCAATATTCCTCTGTCGTAGAGGAGCTTTAAAAATGCAACCGCTCCTTTTAGCGTTAAATCGCTTACATCCAACTCGCCGCGTTCAAACTTTTCTATCCTGTTCCTTATGTAATCTTTCAAGGCTCTAAGGTAAATAGCCTTATACCCATATTCATCCAGCACCCTATCCCTATTAACATAACCAAACTCTCTCACCAGCTCAACAAGCCCTTGCATTTGAACAAGAGTCTGAACTCCGGTGGTTTTGTCTATATACTCCAGAACCCTCTCCCTAACTTGTTCAAATTCCACCTCTCCAACACTACTGTATCTATCCCCAAGGATAGCCTCAAGCATTACCCGCTCCATAACACTTTCCCATCCCTGTCTCAGGGTAGAAATAGTGCCATCGTGATCAAATACCGCATGGATGATTCTAAAATTTGCCGGAGGGGGATTGGTCACTATCTCTATCTCGCTCTCAGCTAGATATTTTGCCCTCTTGAGAGAAACAGCAAGCTCAGGTCTTAATCTATACATAGCATTATCGTACAGATCCAAAACTTCTTCCCCGCTCGCCGTCCCGGTCTTAAAGAGTTTCTGTACTGTAACCCCTGCAACAAGGTTACCCAAAAAACCGGCCTTAGCAGGATCATAGCCAAGTGCAAGGGCAAGAGCCAGACCGGCAAGCAGGCTATCACCCGCTCCGACAGGGTCTATTCTGGAAAAAAACATCATCCCTGGTATCCCGGTTACACCGGCATCCGTATAAACAAGTAACCCATTCTCTCCCCTGGTCAAAAAAAGCGGCTTTTTCCACCTGTTATACAATTCAAAACCAATGTCCCTAGTTGCTTCAAGCGAGACCAGACTACCGGGGGGATACTCTCGCCCCAAAATCCTTGCACCCTCATAAACGTTTATCTTCCTGTAGGCACCATCAAACTCATCACTGAAATCCCTACTATCAACAACAAAAATAACATTTTCGTGCTTTTTTATGAGTTCCCTTAACCCCCTGCGAAAATAATCGGTATGGATTCCGTGTTTCAACTGTTGATTAACAACTACAAGATCTAATCCCCCAAGCGAATCTGAAATTTTATCCAACAATCTATCCGCAGTTTTATCATTTAACCGATTAAAATTTCCATAGTCTATTCGCTTATCCTCCACCCCATTCTCGTACAATTTAGTGTAAGCAGAGGTATCCCAATCGGACTCCTGAAAAATTAGTCCCGAGGTTTCAACGCCAAACCCTTCAAGCCTATCCCTTATCTCCTCACCACGTAAATCTCTACCAACAACACCAAAAGCCTCTACACTACCGACCCCCAGAGAGACAAGATTACCAATAACATTCCCACCACCTCCCAGATAGTGGTGCTCCTCTCTAACAGGCTGAGTAACAAGTCCCGTTTCCACAGATACCTCTGAGGCCGAGGAATCAATTGTGAGGTAAATATCCAAACAGAAATCCCCAACTACCCCCAGCCTGATTTTATCTGCTCTTCCAAAAATTTCTTCAAGCTCACCTCTGGATAAAAAAACACTCATCTGTCAAATCCCCTCGTAGCATCCAGGTGTCAACATTTTCAACCCTATCAGAAGTATTGTCAACCTGGATACCTATCCGTATAATCACCAGTAACCACATATGGGGAAACCCCAAACGGACTGGGTTTCAACAACGAAACAGGGACAATTAAAGCTACACGAGGTAGTGGAGTTGGAAATTAAGATACATAGAATAATTCGTTCCGCCCGTAAAACCGTAGGCTTGCTAATTACAGAGGATGCCCATCTAATAGTAAGGGCACCCTACGGTATAAGCAATCAAAAAATTATGGATATAGTACAGAGAAAGAGCAAGTGGATAGAGAAAAAACAGGGTGAAATTCGAAAACGAAAAACCTCCAGTCCTGCAAAGGAACTTGCAGAGGGCGAGATTCTCTACTATCTGGGCAAACCATACAGGATAGCGTATAAAGATAATCCCCAAGACCCGGTTGCTTTTAAGAGAGAGATTTCCGGAAACGTTGCATTGATAGACAGCCAATATAAGGGGAAAAAAGAGCAAACTTTAAAACTACTAGTGAAATTCTATAGGAGGAAAACGCGCAAAGAGATAGAAAAGTACATAATAAGGTTTGCTCACCTGTACAATCTACACTACAAAAGACTAAAAATTAGTCGAGCGAACAAACGACTTGGCTCCTGTAGCTCCATAGGAAACATAAACTTTAGCTGGCGACTCTCTATGGCACCACCAGAGGTCATAGAGTATATTGTTATACATGAACTTGCCCACCTAAAAGAACAGAATCATTCGAAAAGATTCTGGAAGTTGGTAGAAGAGATGATGCCCACATACAAAACCTACAGAGAGTGGATTAAGAAAAACTATCACCTCCTAAAACTACCGACGCTACACAAATAATACTATTCAAATCCCAAAAATCGGATCACAAAAAATCGAGCGGCAAATCCGGTATACAAACCGGATAAAGATTCTCCTATCTCCTGTAAATCATATTCTTCACAACCCGGGTGAGTTCGCTAACTGTGTATGGTTTACTTAAAAACACAACCCTATCAAGGGCCAGATCTTCAAAGTTTAGCCTGTTATTGGTGTAACCTGATGTGAAAATAACACGAATATCCGGATAAATATCCAAAAGCTTCTCAACAAGCTCTTCCCCGTTCATCTCTGGCATCACGTAATCCGTTATAACAATGTCAAGCTCAGAACCCGCCTCTCTAACAACCTTTAGAGCCTCTACACCATTGGACGCGGCCAGGACTTTACATCCCAACCTTTCCAAAACCCTAACACCAAATTTTAAAATTCCCCCTTCATCCTCAACAAACAAAACTGTCGCTTTTAACTCCTCAACACTTTTCTCCGGAAGGGTATCGGGTTTAGAGCGATCATCCTCCTGTTTCTCCGTTGTAGCCGGCCAGAAAATATCAAACCTAGTTCCCCTTGCCACAACACTGGAGACCGTTATAAAGCCCCCGTTCTGTTTGACTATACCGTAAACCGTAGACAAACCCAAACCGGTACCCTTACCCACCTCCTTTGTAGTAAAGAAGGGATCAAAAATTTTATCCAAGATGGACTGCTCTATTCCTATTCCCGTATCACTAACCGAAAAGGCCACGTAAACTCCCTCTCTGGCCTCCGGATTGAGCCTAACGTAATCCCTCTCCACGTGCTTTACAGAGGTAGATATCCTTATCCTCTTTTCAGAACCCTTCTCACTTCTCATCTCAATAGCATCCCTGGCATTAACAACCAGATTAATCAGGATTTGCTCTACCTGTCCCGGATCTGCCTTGATATTGGGTATGTTATCATCCAACAGAATCTCAATCTTTATATCTTCACTGATATAACGCGCCAAAATGGGCTCGAAACGCTTTATCAATGCATTTAAATCAATAATTGTAGGTTCGTACAAATCTTTCCGGCTAAAAGCAAGAAGCTGCTTAACAAGTTTCTCCGCCTTTTCTCCGGCTGTCTTTATTGCTTTGAACGTTTCATAGTAAAAACTTCCCTTATCCAGTTCCATCAATGCCACATCGGCATACCCGCTTATGACAGTGAGAAGATTATTAAAATCATGTGCTATACCACCTGCAAGATTTCCTATTGATTCCATCTTTTGGGCATGGAGAAGTTGTTTTTCAAGAATTTTCTCACTTGTTATATCTCTCTTAACGTTAACTATCAACGGTTCATCTCCCACCCTTATCGTAAACAACCACTCTCGTAAGAAACGAATCTCTCCGTCCTTTCTCTGTATCACGATATCCACAAACTCATCTCTGGGCGGACCCGGCTTTGCGCCATACTCATCCTGCATCTTTTCTCTATACTCCTCTAAACTGAGGTTCCTCTTTCTCTCTTCTGGTAGAAACATGTAGTTAACCGTATAGACATCCCTTCCGCGAAGTTCCTCCGCATTGTAGCCGGTTATTCTCTCCACAGCAGGATTAACATCAACTATAATGTGATCCTTACTTACCAGCACAATTCCATTGGGAGAGTTGTTAAAAATTCCCCAGAACATCTCCTCATTGCGTCTTACAGCATCCTCCAGTTTTCTACGTCCAGTAAAGTCTTCAACAATCAAGAGTGCGCCCGCAACTTTCCCCATGCTTGGTACAAGAGGACTCATACTAATCCTTATATACAGTCTCCTGCCACTGGCAGAGGTGTAGTATCCCTCATACTCTCTACTTACCCCTTTCTCAAGGCACTCTCTAACATCCTTCGCCACTCCGGCTTTTACCAATGGGGAATAACTAAGGAGATTTATTCCGAATTTTCCATCAAGAGACAGGCCCAAAATATTAATCGCCCTTGAATTTACAAAAACCACATCACCCAATGAATTGATCTTTATAATTCCAATGGGAGCTCGCTCTGCAACCTCTCTGTACTGATTATTCTGATCACGTAGTATTTCTTCGAAATATTTTTTTTCACCAGCTTCCATTATAAATTATCCCCATACCTCCCCACTAAAAAACTAGGGAATACAGAGAGAACCTCCATCCACAACAAAAGATGTACCGGTAATCCACGAGGCATCCTCGGAAAGGAGAAACAACACGGCATTTGCTATGTCCATGGGTTTACCAAGACGCTTTAGGGGTAACTTTTTCTCTGTTTCTTCAATTATCCGCTCAGGATCTGGAAATGCCCTAACCGAATTGCGGAGAAGCGGGGTATCCACCTGCCCTGGACATATCTGGTTTATTCTAATCGCAGGACCATAATCGAGGGCTACCTGCCTCACCAGTTGTGTTAGCCCGCCCTTCGAGGCACAGTAAGCAGGATGATTGGGAAAAACCTTAAAAGCCGCTATGGAACCTATTACAACAACGCTTCCTCCTCCCTTTTTCTTGGAAGAAGAGAGCTTACCCATTGCCGGGATACCGTAATGGAGGAGGTAAAACACAGCACTCAGATTGGTATCCAGCGTTCTCTTCCACCTATCAATCTCAATCTCTGTAACAGAACCTATTCCGAGCTCGCCGGCACTCATAATTAAAAAATCCAGCCTCCCATACTCGCTTAGTGCCGTATCAACAAGCCTCTTATTGGTCTCCGGCAGAGAAACATCTCCTCCAACAAATAGAGCGTTTCCCCCTTCATCCCTTATAGCATTCACAACCCTACTACCACGCTCCGTATTTCTTCCGCTAACCACAACGGAAACACCTCTCCTAGCCAGCAATCCGGCAATCGCTTCACCCATACCACTGGTAGCACCTGTAACAATAGCTACCTTACCATCCCAGAATCCCTCTGCACCTTCCATGGATACTCCCCTTTATAACTAATTCATACAATAAGAATTAAACACAAAATCTCACACTAAATCGCATAAATACACATAAAATAGAACACTATTATAAAACACTTACCTAAAAACTAAAATAGTTTGAGGCATTTAATTTACCGATTTAATTTATCACCCTCAAATTTTTAACTGCGGGAATGAATTTCCTATTGACTTTTTTGTATGTTTTTGTATATCTTTCATATCGATAATAATCCCCTGTAGCTCAGTTGGTAGAGCGGGTGGCTGTTAACCACTAGGTCGGCAGTTCGAGTCTGTCCGGGGGAGCACAGCAGGCGGTAGGTAATTTTCCTACTGCCTGTTTTTTTATGATTTTCATAACTATTCAGTCCTTATGTTTGAGGGCTCTATAGTATGCGCTTATTATATAAGTATTATATAATTAAGAATGAAAAGCAGATAAAAAAACAAGGGATGCCGTAATAAAAAATTTTGAGATTACAGGTGAAGCCGCAAAAAATATTCCTGAAGAAGTTAAAAAGAAATACAGCAATGTCAACTGGAAAGCTGCTTCGGGAATGGGAGATAAATTAATACATGAATACTTTGGAGTAAACTTTCCCATTATGTAACAAACAGTAAAAAATGATCTCCCACCTTTTAAAAACGAGATAGAAAAAATCTGGGAGGATTTCAAATAAACTTTATGGCAAAATTTAGCGAATCATCATTAATCGAAAACCATTTTATAAAAAAACTTCACCCCTTCCAACCTCAGGTGCTACCCGATACTTTATCTTGAATTTCTTCCCGGAAAGCTCTTGAAGCGCCTGTTTCCCACCCTCCTCATACAGATGTTTAAACCTGTAGAAACCATCTCTGGAATATCCAAAAATCTTGCGGGCTCTTTAGAGATTACCAAGTTGTTTTGCTAACTTAAAAAGTCCTAATTTGTTTTTGATGATTTTTTCTTGGGTAGTCACCTGACACTCTCCTTCCTTGTTTAATGTTATTACTTATATTGGTTCTTTAATCTCTAACATACACGATGATATTATTCACCCAACAACCAATTAAAGACAATCACTGCTTCCGTTACCCTTCCAAACCCGAAAAATCCACCAAAAAAGCCGAAAAAAATTTGCAATTAATACTTTTTTCAATATAAATATGTGATAAGTACAGCTTATGAGAGCCAGATTTTTGATAACATTACTGGTAGTTCTTCTCGTCTTTCTATCCGTGGATATCCGTGCTTTCTGTGAACCGGAAAAACCCTACGGGGGAACCCTAACTATCGCAGCCATAACGAAACCCGTAACACTAAACCCCCTGTTTGCAAGGGACTCGGTATCCACCCACCTGGTAGCACTAATATTTAACAGCCTGGTAAAGCTGAATAGCAGGGGGGAGGTTGTGGGAGATCTCGCCGAGAGCTGGAGTGTATCCAAGGACGGACTTACCTGGACATTCAAACTGAGGAGGGGTGTAAAGTTTCAGGACGGGGTTGAACTAACATCGGATGATGTGCTCTTTACATACAGGAAGACAAAGGAACAATCCATAAAAACACCCGCAATACCACTTATACCTCTTATCAATATGGTAAGCCACTTTGACGCCCCCGATACTTACACCTTCAGGGTGCACCTTAAGAGACCCTACTCCCCCATAATCTACCTCATGCTCCAGAGTATCATTCCCAGACACCTCTTTGAGAAAAGGGATATAGACAATCCGGGATTTGCAAAGAGACCGACAGGGACGGGCCCATTTATACTCTCCAGATGGGAAAAAGACAGAATCATCTTTAGGGCAAACAGAAACTACTTCAGGGGAAGGCCCTACCTCGACAGGGTAATAATCAGGTTTTTCCCCACGAGGCTCTCCGCATGGGTGGCGCTTATGGAGGGTAATGCAGATGTTGTAGGCGATCTTAACTACGAGGACTACAGGGTAATAGAGAGCGATAACAGATTTAGGGTGTACGACTACCTGAGCAACTTTTACTACACCATCCTATTTAATACGGATGATCCCACATACTCGAATGTTAACCTGAGGAGGGCGGTAAGCCTTGCCGTTGACAGGAGGGACCTCATAGCCAACGTACTGAAGGGTATGGGTGTTGAGACAACGGGACC
>CAZQTC010000031.1:0-220969 GCA_964596425.1 uncultured Spirochaetales bacterium
TGTAGTATCCAAGACTCGATTTGACACTTTTCTTCCTTGTTTAATGTTATCATTTGTCCTCAAGTCCCAGATAATGTCTTAGATATTTCCTCAGATAATGAAACTGTTTTGGATGTTTGTCTTGCAATTTTGAACAATATCCTTGATAGATATTTTATCCCACGACCAAGGGAGTTTAGGTTTGTCTTATAACTATATCTTCTTATCAAATCAGGTAGCCTCTGAAATAACCACAAACCTTAAAAAAGAGAAACCATTATTATGAACTTAACGGAAACAGTAAAAACCAGCTAAGTTTAAGAGGTTCTTTTGCAAAAGAGCCCCTCCATACACGAGGGGCTCTTTTATAATATCCTAACCTGGTTATGGTAGTATCCTAATTATAGGAAATCATATGGAACAATTCGGATATCAACGTTTCAAGTGATACCGGAAATATTCCCTTTGATATGTCTCGTACCGGTAACTCCATTACCTCTCGAAAAAATCTATTGAAGGGTTTTATTCCTCCCACTATCTCACTGCAATCTACACAGTATCCCCATGCACTCCCCCTCCCAGACAAGGGGCTTCCCGCAATATTGGTTATATATACACTACCGCCACACCGAGGACATACAGCTTTCCATTTATTGTTTAGCCACAATTCCAATAGCTCACCTATAACTAACTCTTTCCTCCTCCGTCCGACAAAAGCAGAGTCAACATAAGAATTCAGTGCTGGGGAAAAATAGTATCTCGGGATAGTCACAATCTCCTTGTAATGTCTCATAAGGAGGGGTAACGATTCTACAAATTTCCGGTAGAAGGCCGCTTTCGTTTCCTTACCGATTTCGAAACAATGAGAGCTCCACCGGCGGAAGACAGAGATGTTTCCATCCTCATTTATAAAAAAATGTAACCTCCTCACAAAAAAACCTCTTTTAATATTCTACCTTGCTTAACAATTCTTCCCATTTTTCTCTGGGGACTTGAAACATTATTCTGTGAATCTCTCTCTTATCCATCATGTTATACATCGGGTCCTCTTTCCATATAGAACATATATGTCGCTTGGGGGAATAACCGGAGCATATCAATCTGGGATTGTGATTTGGAAAACAGCCCTTATCACACCACACATCTAAATTATCATCTATCAGGAACATGAAGAAATACCAGCAGTTAAAACAACTTTTGGGTAACGAAGGAACATCTTTAATCCCTAATAGTTCAAACCATTCCGATTTTGTGAGGTTTTTATAATATTCCTCGTCGGAAGGCAACCTTTTATCCCTGTCTTTTTTTCTTTCTTTTGATTTTTTCATATTGGCCTCCTTGGTATTGAATAGTATGGTAATACAATACCAACTATAGTGCACATTTCCAAAATAATCAATAATATTCCGACAGAATATTATTGATTACAATAAAAAACATCCTCGACGATCTCTCAATAAGCAACCCTATTTTTCAGTTGTTATAGGAAATTTTCTTAAACCTTCTATTTCCCTTTCAATCTTTTCTTTTTCTCTGTACAGCGAAATTTCTCTATCAAACAATCCTGAAAAATAATCCATCTTATTAATAGGCACTGGTATATTAAGTAAATCATTTAGCCCTATTCTTGGCAGCACTCCTCCTGCAGAGCTCTTCTCTAACCACTTTCGCACTATGTCTGTTTTTAAATACATATACAAACCCCGCGGGTCTATATCCCTCCGCCGCAGACGTATGATCTGGAGAGATTGAATTGCTATATACTTTTCCTCGACGCTTTCGGGCATCAACCCAACCGTACCGACATTACCCCGCAAAGCCAACAAGATATCATGCGGTAACAAAAACTGCTTCGGATTTATCATTCTTGTCGTATCCACAATCTTTTCTTCGAAATCACTTATATAACCGACGGGAGGTATATTATCGGTGCCCACCTCTCTTAGCGTATAAAAATTATCTGTTTTCGCTATTGGAATGTGGATAGGTCGTATAAAATCTGCTATGTCCTTTAAATCGTACTCTCCGATATTCAAAAATATCTTCTCAAATTTTTCTTCTTCCGAAGAGAGGGGATACTTTGCAGGATTTAGGTCATAATTTCGTCTTTTTACATCCTCAAACGAAAAAACCTTTGATATTCCATCCCGCGCCTTTTTCTCAGAAACAAGACTCAACAGTTTGTCTGGAAACAGCAATTTCTTTCTGTCGGCAACCTTATAAAAGATCTCAGCCGCCCCATCAACCATAAAAACAGTTTCATCCTCCTTCCTTTTATTCAGAACAACCACCCCAATCCTCCAGAAGGAAGTGCTGAATATATTCTTAGAAAGGCATATTACGCTCTCCAACAGATTATGCCCGCACCAATACTTTTTTATCTCCCGCTCCACCGAAAGAGTTTTTGATAAGAACAATTCGGGTACAATAACTATCAAAGCGTTTCTTACTTGTTTAAGGCCATGTTCAATGAGATTTACATAGGTTGATCTGTGAATACCGGATGCCCTAAAACGATTGTATTTATCCACATTCGCTCTATAATCCTTCAGATTACCGGACTCCTTTATCATAAACGAGAAGGTATCTACAATCCCATAGTCAAATTCCTCAAGTAGATGGGGAGCACTTCGATTATAAAATGCTGGATTAATTAAAGGATTACTTTTTCGATAATCCAATCTCGCCGAGTATATAATGTTGTACAAATCCACCGCCCAATCATGATTGATTGTATCCTCCATACCATATTTACCCCGGGAAACCGGTAAAAGCGAGGGAATCACGATATCCGTAAAGGAAAAATAGACAGAAGAATCATCTTTTAAAAAGGACCCAAGTAATTGCGAGACAAAATTTTCAAAGCCGAGTTTGTAGGATATTATGGGTCGATTAGTTTTAAAACGGGAGAGACGATCAAAAAAAAGAAAGGAATACAATTCCTCAAAGGGAATGGCAAAATCACTTTCAATCAAAGCGGAAAGCAAACTAACAATATCAGAATCATCTATCTTTTCTACAAAAGAAAAACTCCGAGGATGGGAGAGAGAAATTTTTTTAAAGACAGTAGTCAATTTTTCAAAAGACACCGATGTGTAGAAAAAATCCCTCGGAGAGGGAATATTCAAAGACTCTCCCTCCTCGGTGGACAATCTGTTCCACGCCATTATTTGCATAACAATTCGTAAAACCGAAAAAGCTTCGTAACGTCTCTTTAAATACTGTAATACTTTTAGAAATTCTTCATTCATTTTTTTACCCCCATCCTGGAAAAACCCGAAGCGATAGATTCCCACACCTCTTGTATGAGTTTACTGGATTACAAACCATCTGTCAAATACGAATGTAATATATTCTGGCAGAATATTAATGGGCTTGTTAATCCTATTCCATATCCTTTTAAAGGGACCGAAGGAGAATAAAAGAAATCGTGGTGGAGTTTTTTTTAGTTTCAATACCCAGTTCCTGATTGTCTGTCCGCTTACTCCTGTTTCCTTGCTTGCTTCATTTATGTTTCCTAATTGGGGATTATAGTTTGAAATTATACCGGGTCATTAACGATGAGTAAGGAATTTGGCACAAAATTAAACCGGTCTATAAAAAGGAAGTGTTTTTTGCGAGAGGTGAAGCTTCCGGCCTAAGAATGAGCTGGATTTCTGGGTAGGTTTTGACCCGGAATTTAAGGAATTTGATAGCATTACCAACTTCAAGAAACACAAAAGGCATTGATTTAGTTATTCTTAACGATGAATCTAATAAATCAGTTGGTTTGCAGATAAAATGCAGTGATAAAAAGGAATACCCGGTAATAAATTCATACTGGTATGACTATAAGGAAGAAATTAGAAAAAAGATAATCCCCCTTTTGTATTTGTGGATATATCAGATATTAATCAACTAAGATATTTTATTCTATCTAAGAAAGAAACAGTTAACGTATTAATTAAAACAATTGAAGAGTATATCAGGAGATATTTACAAAAGACACAAAAATCTATAGATGAAATCTTAGCTCAAAGAAAGAAAAATAGGAAGGATGTTTGGGCAATAAAACAAGAATGGATTGAAGCGTGTGAAAATAAATGGAATACGATTTTAAATATTATAAAATAGGAAAATCTAGCAATTGGGTGCACTTGACCATCATTCCGCTGTGGCTTTCGGTCTTGCTCCATATCGGCGAGTGACCCGTGACGTTAGCTTCAAATAATATAAGCTTTGGGAGTATTCCCTTTGCCGAATTATTCAATAAAAACCTTTTTAGAAAATAGAAAATAAAGACAATCCCGCTCTTTTTTTTGAAAAATTGTTAGCTATTTGGCGGGAAGAAATTTCAGATGGGCAAAAAGAAACTACTCAAATTACCCTCCAATTAAACGGAGAATATGGAATTGACTTTTGTGCACTAGGACTAAAAACAATTGATAATGGAGCTGATTGTTTTGATATTTTTTACCTTTTAGAAAATGCCTTACCACATCTAAAATTTGATGTGTCTAATAGTATATAAATGTATGTAGGGTGATCTTGCGTCGGGTATTCAAAATACATCCATAAGGAAGTTAGTTAATACTCAACCTGATTTTGCAAAGAAATTACTTAAAAACGTTTGAAGTTAAGAGATGTATTTATTGTTGGTCATATCTCTACATTGTTTGAGGAATTTTCTAAAAGTAATTTAGTCGAGATTCATAATGTTATTATTTATCTATTATTTATCGTCAAGTGTCAGATGATGTCGTAACTATTTCATATTAGGATAAAATACCGCCATCGGTGGAGTAGCATGTTTCCTTATGATAGGAGCTTCTTGATTGTATTTATTTGCTAAAGCAATGTCTCTGTCAATAAATTCCCCTGCGAGAGCACCCGTTTTTAGGTTTGTATGATACAAGTTCGGATATTTCTGTTACCTGCTGTTCCAGAGAGGTATTCTTTTCTACCCAGTGTCTATATATGGGCGATGGCGGGTTCGAACCGCCGACTTCTACCGTGTGAAGGTAGCACTCTCCCGCTGAGTTAATCGCCCAACCCTCCCTTTCAAGTTATATTACACTTGAAGATGTTTGCTCTAACTATAACTGGTAAAAAACCATGATGTCAATATGTGTGTTTTTGTGTAAGGCACAAGTAGCTCAATTGCAAGGGCATAGAACACTGGGCTGGACAGAGTATAAATGTAAAAGAAGCGAGCTATAAAAAACAAAAAGCTATCCGTCAAAAAACGGACAGCTTTAACTATCAGTCATCCCATTGTTTATATAAAATCTCTTAATTTTCTAATCCAAGCGCTCCCAGTATCATCTCTAATGCGGCCTGTTCCGGATAGGCACCAACCATTGGTTGTGGTGTATCACCGATTACCGTATGAGGGACACCGGAAACCCCATATTTGTTTGAAAGGTGTGGAAACTCTGTGGCTTCTACCATAGCGGATGTTATAAATTCTGATTCCACCGCCATTCTGAATGCCAGAATGACTGCTCTTGGACAATATGGACATGTGGGTGTAACAAATACCTGTAAGTTAAGTGGCTCTTTTATTAGTTTTAGTTTTTCTCTTGTATTGGGTGCAAGCCCGGAGTCACCCTTGGCGACCATTTCTATACTCTCTAATAGTGACATAAACTCGTACCCGGCAGGTATCCCGAAAAATCGTATCCCATAATCTGTTCCATCTTCTCCTACCACTGCAATGCCGGGGATTTTATCAATTCCAAGTTCCTCAGCTTTCGCTTTATCATTGACAAAGTGATAAACTTCTAAACTAATTTTGTCAGAGAGTTCTGCAGTTTCTTCCATTAATTCGTGGGTCTCTCTGCAGAATTGACATTCCATTTCCTGTGTGAAGTAAATTAGTTTTACAGGTTTTTCCAGCGAAGCCAGTCTCTCTCGTAGTACCTTTTTGTCTTTTTCACCAATGAATCCCATTTTGATCTCCCTAGTTAATTTCTTTAAGAGAAGATACAAAAAAATTCGTAAAACGCAAAATTTTTTTGGTGAAAAATCTCTTTTAAATCTTTCTTAATCGTTTAGAATAGTATCCTATGGAAACCTATATCTATATTGTTACGGCTCTACTCACCATTGTCTGGTCCGTATGGATTTACACCCTTTGGGGCGTAAAGGTGAAACTTCGAGAAGATTCGGGGTATAGGTTTTTATTGATGATACTCCCCAGTAGTTTTTTCCTTGTGATTGTTTTTGCCGGGTTTAAACCCAGTCTTTTTATTAGGTTGGATCTGATAGGGCTTGTCTTCTATGATTTGAGCACGATTGTTTCTGGCGTTTTAATTTTATTTGGTGTTTATTTATTTAGAGGGAATACTCGCAAATGGTATGTTTTTGGTGTTGTTTTTCAAATTCTTTTTTCCCTGGGCGTTGTTATTGTGTTGTTGGCCCTTAGATTTTTTCCTCCTCTTTTAATAAAATTTTCTCAAATTGCTTCCGAGGTGAAAAGTGTTAATCTCTTTGCGATGTTGTGGGGATTTTTAAATCCGGAGAGGCACGAGAGAGATCTTTACGATTTTATTAATAAGATTCTAATAGCCCTCTTCAGTTATATTCCGATTTCGATAGCCCGATTTTTTTATAACCGCAGAAAGTTAAATCAAATATTAAATGAATTTGACCGTGTGAAAAGAGAACTGGGGAGGCTTTCCGAGATAGAGAAACGTTTGGAGCAGCTTGAGAAAACCAGGCTAAACCGATGATGAGTGTTTAATTTTTTGAAAAATGCGTATTATTTTCTATACTTTTTTCCGAAATTTTATCCTCGAATTTGAGTATGGTATATAACTAGCGCTGTTATAAAGAATTGCAATCAGCCTGTATGGCGTGTTGTTGGCATGCATTTTGCACTTTTCTATTACGGACTCAAAACTATAGACTTAAAAATTGAAATTTAGGATGAAGTTAAAACAAAAAGAATGATAAATCTGATAA
This sequence comes from uncultured Spirochaetales bacterium, assembly GCA_964596425.1. Taxonomy (GTDB): domain Bacteria; phylum Spirochaetota; class Spirochaetia; order SZUA-6; family SZUA-6; genus CAZQTC01. The sequence goes on from CAZQTC010000031.1 coordinate 6,925, forward strand.
ATGTCACAACGAAACAGAATTATATTGTATCCTCGCAGCAGATTCAGCATGAAGTGGTAAGGAAGAGTATTCACATTTTAATAGCCTTTGTACCTCTCTTTGCTTCCATCGATATGGTAGCTACGATGGCACTGCTGGCAGGGGGAACTATTCTTTATACCTACGCGGAGAAATTGAGGCTTGAGGGGAGGAGATTTGTTTTTGTAACAGATATTACTCTCCTGGCAATAAGGGACCGTGATAGGGGTAAATTGGTATTGGGGCCTATTACGCTAAGTCTGGGTGCGATGTTAAGTCTTCTTCTCTATCCTGAACCGGCTTCCTTTATAGCTATTTATGCTCTTGCATTTGGTGATGGGTTTGCCAGCCTCGTAGGAACTGTGTGGGGAAGGATTAGAATTCCCTTTACCGGTGGCAAGACTGTAATTGGAACATTAGCAGGGTTTGTTGCGGTTTACATAGTTACAGTGAACTACATTGGAAGTGTTAGATTTGCTTTGATAATTGCTCTAACGGCCTCTCTGCTTGAGCTTCTTCCGACAAGGGATGCGGATAATCTAATCATTCCCGTCGGAACCGGGCTGGTAGCCTCCAAATTGGGTTCTCTTCTTTTTTAGTTTCTCTGTTCTCTTCTCCGAACATAAATTTGCTATTTGGTTTTGTATGTATAGAATTGTTTATAGTAATAATTCTATATTTTATCGTTTGGAGAGGAGAAAGAGATGGGTATACGAAAAAAGATATATCTTATAGTTTTAGTTGTTTTGTTCTCGGTTGGAATTGTTACTTTGTTTGTTACACTTTTTCTTTTTCGAAATATTGAGATTAAGATGGTGGAATCATTTGACAGATTACATAATCAATATATTGAAGCCAAAAGTTATCAGTATATAGGTTTTATAAGAGATAGGATTGATGCGATTGGAAAAGAAGCTTTAGGCATTGCCTCTTTGTTTACTGAAATACCAGAGGTGGAAAAGGCTTATAAAATTGCTCTTAGTGGAGATATTGACGATCCTAATTCTTTAGCCTCCAAGCGAGCTAGGAATATGCTTAGGAAATTTTTTGCTCCGATTATTAAGGGTTATACGGATTATTCCGGAGAGAAATTGTTAAAATTGCATTTTCATCTTCCCAATGCTAGGAGCCTTGTAAGGTTATGGCGAAAGGGTTATCAAACGGTAGTAGATGGGAAGAAGGTAGATATCTCTGATGATATTTCCTCTTTTAGAAAAACAATAGTGGAAGTTAATACACCCCCCTACAATCCTATTACAGGCATAGAGATAGGTAGGGCTGGATTGGTTATAAGGGGGATAGCACCCGTGGGAGATGAAAGTGGTAACCATCTTGGATCTGTGGAAGTATTGTTCCCGTTTTCTAAGGTGATAACCGGAAGCGTTGCCAGTGGAGGAATTCAATACGCTGTTTTCATGGATTCAAGTAAATTATCAATTGCAAAATCTCTTCGTGATTCTAGCAAATATCCTGTTGTGGGCAACAAGTATGTCTTAACAAATTTTTCTGATTCTTCTATGGTGAAAAAATTGATAAATGTAAAGTTTCTGGATGTTGCGCACAAGAGCGTTTATACAAACGAAGTTGGTAATTACTGTGTTGTTGGATTTCCAATCAAAGATTTTTCTTCTGCAACTATTGGGGTATTTACTTTCTCTTTTGATATATCAAAAAATATCGCCGAGGCGAATGCAACGCGGAATCAAATTGTGAAAGTAAGAAAAGTTTTTATACTCATCACCTCTGTTACTATAATTGTAGTGGCGTTACTTGGTATTGTTATAATGATGATGATTGTTCGAAAGATTGTAAGGCCAATATCCGATTTTGACGACGCTCTGAAAGAAATGGCTTCGGGGTATGGGGATTTGACAAAACGGATAAGTGTGAGTACGAGGGATGAGATAGGAAATCTCTCGGATTCTTTTAATACTTTTTTGGGTAAACTACATGATATGATTTTGCGAATAAAAAACACTACCGAAACAACCGGGTTAGTAAGATCGACTTTAACCAGATTGGGTGAACAAACCGCGTCGGCCGTAGAGCAAATTTCTACCAATATTGAGAATACCAGAAATTTAATCCACAGGTTAAATGCCAGTGTGGAAACTGCTAGTTCTAATAGTGAAGAAATTCGAAAAAATGTGAAAGAGCTGGATGCGGTTATTGAGAGAGAAGGAGAAGCGATTAATGAAGCTACGGATGCAATCGGAAAAATGGTAACATCGGTGGGGAAGGTTGCTGATATAACGAGAGAAAAACAGGAGAGGAGTCAACTCCTTGTACAGCATGCTGAAAAAGGGGAACAGATTATATATGCTACTATAGGGGCAATAAGGGAAATTAATGATAGTATAGACAGCATTTATGAGATGGTTGATATAATAAATAGTGTTGCTTCTCAGACTAACATTTTAGCAATGAATGCAGCGATAGAGGCAGCACATGCAGGGGAGGCAGGTAAAGGTTTTTCTGTTGTTGCTGATGAAATAAAAAAATTAGCAGAAAATGTGGCCTCTGAGTCAAAAGAAATATCTGTAGAATTAGAGAACATAATAGAAAAGATAAATCACGCCGCTGATGAGGGGGGTAAAGCAAATCAATCGTTTGTTACAATCACTCGTGAAGTTGAAGATATGTCCGTATCTCTCTCTGAGATTTATGATTCCACTATGGAATTGACTGAAAACGGAAATAGGATTCTTGAAGATATTAATAAGATAAATTTAGAGACGGGGGGTATCAGGAATGGATCGGAAAATATTATGAGAAATGTTGATAATCTAGTGGGTATGATACATGAGATGGATAAGGTTGCTAGTAGAGTGGTTGAAGCTATGGACGAGATATTTGTAGGTACCAAGGAAATAGACGAGGCAATGCGAAATACTGTTAATGTAATGTCAGAGTTAGAGAAATCTTCCTGGGAACTTGAAGAAGAAGTAAATAATTTTAAAGTTTAGGGTTAAATTTATAAGGATGAAAATTAGTCTGTCTGTGAAAATTATTATCATATTTTTGGTATTTATTGTCGCTGCGGGTAGCTTAATATATTTTACCGTCTCAGATGCGATTGTGAAAGGCTCTGTGGAGGTAACAACTGAAGGATTGTCGAAGTTAATCGGAAATCTTGCCAAAGAGATAGAGGAAAAGGGATTGCTCGATAGGGTAGATGTTTCGAAAGGTGCTATCCTGGATTTATTTGAGCAAACGGTAAGGGCAAGACGAATGATTGAGGATTTATTTTTAGTGTATCAGGGGTATGTGGTGGTAAGTATCAACCCTGAGCGTGTAGGGAAAAAATTAGGAAGCGGGGAAGATGTTAAGAGACAAAAACTTATACTTGAAGTTCTCAAAACGGCTAAACCGTATGGTGAGATTGAGAGAAGGAGTGACATAATTCCGCGGTTTACCTATATTTATCCGATAACTGTCGATAAGAAGGGTATGGGAGCGCTTGTTTGTAAGTACTCTTTAGAGAGAGAGTATCACGCTGTGGAGCATGCGAGGAAGGCTCTGTTTCTCTATACGTTGATTTCGATTTTGGTTTACATTCCTTTGATGTTACTCTTGCTGAATTATATTCTTATCCTTCCTCTAAGAAAACTTGTGAAGGCGGCAAGGATGTTGGGTGAGGGTAGATTTAATCTCGAGCTTGATATAAGGAATAGAGATGAGTTAAAGACAGTTGCTGATACCTTTCTATTGGCGGCGGAGAAGATAAGAGCTACCTATGAACGTTATCTCTCTCCTCAGGTCGTGGAAGAGTTGAGCAACGATCCAACGTTACTTGCTCTTGGGGGAACAAAAACGATTGCTACGGTTATGTTTGTTGATCTTTCTGAGTTTACGGATTTTTCCAGGAAGAACAGCACAAAAGCTATAACTGGATTCCTAAATATGTATCTCGAGAGCATGACCGAGGTGATTTTTAGGTTTAACGGTACCTTGGATAAATACCTTGGCGATGGCATACTGGCTGTTTTTGGGACCCCGAAGAGAGATGAAAATTATGGTTTGAATGCCTTTAACGCAGCACTGGAGATGATTGAACTCTTTGACAAAAATATAGACCTTTGGTTAAAAGAATCTGGGGCCGTAGAGGGTTCTACGACGAATATACGGATTGGGCTTAGCACGGGAGAGGTTTTCTCTGGCAATATAGGTTATGAGCGGAGGATGGATTTTACCGTTATAGGAGATCCTGTCAACCTTGCTTCTAGATTGGAGAAGGTCAACAAGAGATTGGGAACGCGTTTGTTAATTGACGATGCGACTTATAGGGTTGTAAAGGGAAGTGGTATTACCTTTGAATTTGCAGAAGAAATTGGGATACGTGGATACAGCGAAAGGGTGAAGGTATATGGAATCCGCTAAATAAGTTTTACAATAAGTGGGAAAAAATAAAGGCCAGCAACTCTGCTGGCCTTCCTCTTTTTGGTCTAAAAGGTTCGCTAAGTATTTAGCTGATGTTTAGAACTCAAAGTTCGGATCCTCTATCATTCTTCCGGTTTCTCTGTCTGTGGTTATAATTTTGTTATAGTACTCCTTGCTTATATATTGGGGCGAATAATTTGCTCCCTCTCTTTTAAGCTGGTATACGAAGGAACGCAGATGATTCCTCGAGCCCTTCTCAAGGTTCTGGTATACGATCTTTATATCATCATTATCCGTTTTGGCGATTAGTTTTTTCAAGTCCGAAATATCCAGATCTTCGACGGTAGCTCCCACTCTAAGGGCATTTTCTAAGGATTCTTTACCCTCTACTGTTAGAGAGTTGTACAATTTCTGAAGCTCTGGATTATCAAATTTCCCCGGTATGTCTCTGGATACCGGATCTGTGAGATTGTAGCGCTCTATCAGCATACCCACTGCATCCATGTGTGTTTGTTCTGCTCCGGCAATGTTTCTAAATACGGGAATATTCCATTTCTCGTATAGAGCGTTGTATACGTCACGGGCAAGTTTTTCCTCTTCTCTCATGAGTAATATTCCGGCTTTTTCCTCATCGTCCAGAGTTTTAGGTTTATAGGAGGCGAGGAGGGTTTCCATATTTTCTCTCTGGATGGCCCCGTTATTCTCGGCGTTAACCCCTCTGCCGTAGCCTCTTCCCTGACCCTGTTGGGTCCCGTTACCTCTACCGTAACCTCCTGTTTTGGAGGATTCGGCAGAACCGCTTGCAAATACCCCCGCTATTAGTGCGGTGCTGATAATCAGTGCGATTAATGTTTTTTTCATCTGTTTACTCCTTTGTTAAAGTTTTGCTCTCTAGAGAGCAATAAGTGTGCCAAGAGTGTGAGAATTGGGGAGTATTTAATGGGGATTTTTTATGTTGATTGAGGTTTTAGGCCGGCGGAGTGGGAAAATTTTTCTCCCGGGGGAGTAACTGATAATTTTTTTCATTTTTCGGAGAAAATTTTTTTTCGTGGTACCTTATAGTTGAAGCTAAAAAATTTGGAGGTTTCTGGGGGTGTAGAATGAAAAAAATTTTACTCTTGGCTCTTCTCTTAGCCGTTTTCTTAGGTACTGCTGTATGGGCTGGAGAGGGGGGTGAGCGGAAGGATCCTTTTTTACCGCTTGTTTTAAATATCGTTCCTGGTTTTGGACTTGGTTCGTTCATTATGCAAGATCCTGCGGGAGGGCTTGTTGGTCTGGGAGGTGAGATTGTTGGGATTGGGCTATTTGTTTATGGGTTTGGGTATATAATCGCAGAAGCGGCTGCTGTTGGCATTGTTAAGGCGTTAACGTTAGGCTACGGTGAAGCCGAGATGAGCAGCGCTGGGGGTTACTTTATGGTTGGAGGGTTAATAGTGTGGGGAGCTACGAAAATCTTTGAGATTGTAAGGCCTTTCTGGTTCGCATCGAGGTATAATAGTAAATTAACTATCACAACGAAGGTTGATTTTACCCTTGTAAAATCAACGGAAGCTAGTTTAAAGCCAGCTCTTCTGTTTAATTACCCTCTGTGATAAAACCGTTTTTAATCCTATTTTAGTCTCGGGGTGTTGTTTATATTTAATTATTGCCCTCTTTTATTGCCTTGATCCTTCTTCCGTGGAAGAAGTAACCGTCCAGGGCACGGAGCACATCCTGATAGAAAGAGTTTTCTACCTGAAACCTTGAGGCTAAGGGTTCTATTTCTATTTTACCCACCTTTATGTTCCGTTTTCTTGTACTTTCATTTACAAGTCCGATTATCTGTTGAGGGGCTATTCTGTCCTCCCTTCCCATATTTATTTTCAGGTAAGAGAATCCGTTTCGCTTTGAGCGTTTTATATCCCTCTTAATTCGCCTCTTCGGGATTTTGGGGGTGTGAAATTTTCTCTCTGCAGAAATATTAATGTTTGGTATTTCCCTGTAAGTGCTGAGATCATTGGAAATAGTTTGAGAGATGATTTTTAGAAGTAGTTCCTCCTTTGAATAGTTTGAGAGTAAAGAGCCAAGTTTTTCTTTGGTACCTTTGGAAAGATTTGCAAGGTTTTCCTCTTGCGGATCTGTTTTTTCCAGAGTTTCTAAGAGGTTTAGAATTTTTCTCTCAAATATCATACTGCCATTTGGAATTTCTTTATGGTTAAATTTTATCCCTGCTGTTCTTTCGATTCTTTTAATTTTAAATCTGTCATCCGGTGTGGTTATCGCTATTGATATCCCTCGTTTCCCTGCCCTTCCCGTTCTTCCGCTTCGGTGTGTGTAACCCTCTATATCCTCTGGCAGATCAAAATGAATGATGTGTGAGAGGCTATTCACGTCAAGACCCCTTGCTGCTATGTCTGTAGCAACGAGGAGGCTAACCTCTCGATTTCGGAATCTCATCATAACCCGTTCTCTCTGATACTGGGATAAATCTCCATGGAGCGAGGCGGCGTTGTATCCATCTTTCTCTAATTTATTTGCAATTTCTTCAGTTGAGCGTCTTGTTCTGCAGAATACAATTCCGTAGAGATCCTCGTTAAAATCAGCTATGCGTTTTAAGGCTCTGTATTTATCCCTATGGTTTACCGTGTAGCATATATGCTCTACCGTTCCTATAGCGCTGTTTCTTTTGCCTATCGTTATATTTAGGGGGTTCCGCATATAGTTTAGCGATATTCTTTCTACCTCAATGGGCATTGTAGCCGATAGAAGAATTGTCTGGCGTTCTTGCGGGGCTCTTTTTAGTATTGCATCCAGTTCTTCTTTGAATCCCATGTTTAACATCATGTCAGCTTCATCCAAGACCAGGTATTGTAAACGGTCAATCTTTGCCACCCCTCTGTTTAGGAGGTCCAAGAGTCTACCCGGGGTTGCAACTATTATGTGGGTACCTCTTTTTAATTCTCTGATCTGGGGATTTATTGCCGCACCCCCATATACAGGGGTTATTTTTATTCCCTCTAAATATGCTGCAAAGTCTTTCAGGTCTCCGGTTATTTGAAGGCAGAGTTCTCTGGTCGGTGCCAGTACCAGGCTCTGTGTTTTGAGGTTGGTTATCTCCGTCTTTTGTATTATTGGTAATCCAAATGCTGCGGTTTTGCCTGTACCGGTCTGTGCCAGTCCCACAATGTCGGCCTTGCTATTTAAGATTTGCGGTATCATTTTTTCTTGGATTGGCGTTGCTTCTGTAAATCCAAGTTTTTCTACACCTCGTAGTAGGTTTCGCTCTATATTAAATTCTCTAAAATTCAAATCTTTTCCTCTTTATATTTCATATTTTTAGATATTATCTCTCTCGGCTGGATACTACGGAGGGGAATAGTAACACTTCCTCGGAAGAATATCCTGCTATATACTAATGGGTTAATGATGCAGAGTCAATAGAAAACTTCCGAGTTTCTCTATATCGCTGTTGTTTGTTATCATAAAAAACTCTACATCTGCTTCTCTGGCAGTTTGTCTGTCGTATTCGGTGTCTCCTACAAAGACTATCCGCCTGTACCTACGGTTTTTTAACTTTTTTAGGAAACCGAGTTTATCACCCCCCTCTATCCCTCTAAAGTATACATCCAATTTTCGTCTCTTTAGTTCCCTTTTAAACTCCTCATCGAGTATTCCGGAGGCTGCATAGAGATGGTAACCCCTTTCGTTCAATCTTTGCAGGGTCTCGCGTACAGAGGGAAACTCCTCTATTTTTGAGAGTGAGTTTGCGTTTAGCCTTGAGTACTCTCTGCTCCATGCCTCTTTCTGAGTTTCTGTGGCGGTTAGGTTGAGTCGTTTTAATGTGTCGGCTAATTGGATAAATCTGTTTGCTCCGGAAGTGCGTATACATGATTCTTTTATTGTTTCTCTGTATTTCTCTTCGGGTTTGAATATGGTAAAAAAAGCATCTACGTAGTTGCGAGTTTTTACGTCTTTTGAATCTATTAAGGTTCCGTCAAAATCAAAAACGATTGCGTATTCCATATTCGACCTCCTAAAAGTAGCCCTAAGGGGTGGATTCATTCCGGTTGGTTGGTTTTTGCCCTTTTACCTATAAGTTTTCGTTTGGGATCGAGCTCGTAGAGAGCTTTCTCTACTGAGTCCTTGATTTTTACTCTGTATTTGAATCCAAGTGATTTCAGTTTGTCCGAGCTGTAGATATAGGTCTTTTCCAGATATTCAAGTGCGGAGGGGGAAAAGAAAGTTTGGATAAACATATTTTGTGGAAAGAATCTTTTAACGACTTTAAGTATAGGTTTTACAAGTTTGAATAACCATATGGGGATGGAAGCCTTTGGCGGAGGGCACTTATAGTAGTCGGAGACGTATGAGAATAACTGTTTAAACGAAACCATCTCGTTTGCAATGTTAAAGGCCTCTCCCGATCTGATTTTAGGTAAAATCTCCGTTTTGTTGATCTGTATTTCCTCACTCGGATTTTTATTTCTATTGTGCGAGTTGTGTTGGTGATTGTGGAAGAGCTGTGCGAGGAAAACCTCAGCCCGTGCTACATCCTCCGGTGATGTAAGGCAGAGTTGGGTCTTCCCTCCGCCTATGAGCTTAGGAAGCGGTAGGCGCAGACTCTCTACAAGTGCCGGTATCATCTGTCTGTCTCTGGGTCCGATGATAGGTCCGAGTCTTGATATTATGAAGAATTTTTGAGGGTACTTTTCGGCATAATCGGAGACAAGTTTTTCACCCAACCGTTTTGTCACAGCGTAAGGGACATCCTTCCCCCTCTCCATTGGTCCCCAGGGAGAGGTTTCCGTGAATACGGGAATTCTATCCTGTGTTTTTTTGTATTTTTTTGCATCATAAACGATTATAGAACTTGTATGGACGAATAACGTAGCATGAGATTTTGCAAAGGCTTTTAAGAGATTTTCCGTACCCCTTACGTTTGTCTCGTACATCTCTTCGAAACTGGAGTAAACATATACATTTGCCGCGAGGTGAAAAATATAATCTATATCTTCGAGATGTCGGCGGAGTAACTGCTCGTCGGAGAGGTCCCCGATTGCAAAACTGACTCCCAATCTCCTTAAGAAATCAGCTTTATCTGGATTTCTAATGAGACATTTTATTTCCTCTGGGTGTTGTAAACCGAGGGGCATTTCTGTTACTAGGTACTCTGCCAGATGACTCCCAACCTGTCCTGTTGCCCCGGTGATAAAAATTTTTGTCATCTTTCCACCTTACAAAGTTAAGAATATAGGATATATTTATACACCATTATAGGGAAAAAGGCATGCTAGAATACGAAATTTTTAAGATTATTAAGTATACATTTCTGTCCATTGCTGGAGTTGTTTTTGTTGCTCTGTTTTTTATAGCTGCTGGGTACGGGAGATACAATAGCAGGAAATGGGGTCCTCAAATGGATAACAGAGTTGGATGGGTCGTGATGGAGGCTGTCGCGCCAATTGTTTTTTTTATTCTTTTTCTAACGGGTAACAGGCATGATTCTATTGTGGCGATTGTTTTTTTAATTATATGGGAGGTTCATTACATCCAGCGCTCCTTTGTTTATCCCCTCTTAATTCGAGGGAAAAAGACCATTCCTGTTGTAATTGTTGCTATGGGTTTTGTTTTTAACCTGGTAAATAGCTATCTTCAGGGTTCTCATCTCTTTAGACTCTCACCGGTATATCCGGTAAGCTGGCTTAGTGATCCGCGTTTTATTCTGGGGGTACTGATGTTTGCTGTAGGGTATGTGATTAATCTTAATTCCGATCATATATTGAGACAATTAAGGAGGCCGGGGGATAACAATTACTACATACCCGAGGGTGGAATGTTTAGGTTTGTCTCCTGTCCCAACTATTTGGGAGAAATAATGGAGTGGGTAGGATGGGCGATACTAACATGGTCTCTTGTTGGTCTGGTTTTTGCGGTTTGGACTATGGCAAATCTTATACCCAGAGCAGTAAAGCATCATCATTGGTACATGGAACATTTTCCCGACTATCCGAGAAACAGGCGCGCTATAATTCCCTTCGTACTGTGAAGGTTGACTTTTCCTCGTTGCATTGATAATTTATTAAGCCTAGAGGATGGAGTCCCTCGGTGATAAACGCCCTGCGGTGTGAGTGCTTTTGTAGGGATGATGACTCCTGGTCTTAATTTTAGGACGGGAGGGCTCCATGTATGTCCCACACTAATGAACTCTCCAGGCTTATTTTTAAAGCGGTAGAACTTAGCAATTCATTGGGTAATGATTTTGAGGAGCTGGCTTCCAGGTTTGAAGATCTTCACGAGAGATTAATTCATGGCCAGTTCCATCTTGCAGTGCTGGGTCAGTTTAAGAGGGGCAAGAGTACTCTGCTTAATGCCTTGCTTGGGGAAGAAATCCTTCCTGCTTCGGTTGTTCCTTTAACGGCGATTCCTACTTTTATACGCTATGGGAAATGTATGGAGGCAAGAGTTGATTTCCAGGATGGCGATAAACCGGAAGGGAAAATTACCGGGAATGTAGAAGAGGTAAAGAGTTTCCTTGCAAAATTCGTAACGGAAGAAGAAAATCCAAAGAACCGATTTGGTGTCTCGCATGTCGAGGTAAAGTTGCCCGCTCCTATTCTTTCCAGTGGTATGGTGTTGATTGATACCCCGGGTGTGGGTTCTACATTTCAACACAATACCGAGGCGACCCTTAATTTTTTGCCACAGTGTGATGCAGCTCTCTTTCTTGTTTCTGCCGATCCCCCTATTACAGAGGTGGAGGTAGAGTTTCTCAGAGAGGCACGCAAGAAGATTCCCAGGTTTTTCTTTGTGCTGAACAAGGTAGACTATCTGGAAATGGAAGAGCGTAGGGTTGTGGAGAGGTTTCTTAAGGAAATGCTTATAGAGCGAGTAGGGGTAGGTAGGAATACCGAGATTATTTCTCTCTCTGCAAGAGAGGGATTAAGGGCAAAGCTTTCTGGTGATTCTATTGGATGGAAAAAGAGTGGGATGGCAGATTTGGAAGAGGGGCTTTTGAGATTTATGGCAGATGAGAAATCAAAGGCGCTCTTTGAGGCTTTAAGTAGAAAGACGTTGGATATGATTGCGGATATCCGTATGAGATTGGAGCTTAGAATTCGCTCGTTGGAGATGCCACTTGAAGATTTGGAGGAACGGCTGGATATTTTTGAGCGTAAGGTGGATGAAATAAGACGTGAGAGGGAACGAGTGTCGGATCTTCTGGAGGGAGACAAGAGGCGTATGTTTAATTTTCTAGAGGAACTTAGCAATAAGCTAAGGGAGGATGCTGGGGAGTATCTGCAGACGGTTATTAAGGAGGCTATGGCGCTAAGGGATGGTGATGGAGTAAAGGAGGAAGATTTGCAAGAGGCTGTGGCTAAGGCGATACCCGGTTACTTTGAGCATCAAAGTGGGGTGACTACGGAGAGTATTAGTGCACGGATGAGTGATGTGTTGAGGTCTTATCAAGATATGGCGGATCAATTGATTGAAAGTGTTAGGAAAACAGCGGCGGATCTTTTTGAGATTTCCTACAGAGCACCGAAAGGTGATAAAGCTTTTAAGATGGTTAAACGTCCGTATTGGGTTACTCACAAATGGTCTTCCGGTTTTACTCCGATTCCAAGTGGTGCTATAGAGAAATTGCTTCCCCCTAAAATTCGGCACCAGAGAATTTTGAAACGCATGGATGAACAGATTGAGACCCTTGTCCGTAATAACGTGGAGAATCTGCGCTGGACGATATATCAAAGTGTAAACGAAACCTTTAGAAGTTTTGGCAATAGACTGGATGAGAAACTTTCGGACACTCTTGGGGCTACACATGGAGCAATTAAGGTGGCTGTTGAGGAGCGGAAGCGACGTAGCGACACTATTGCCAGTGAGGTTCTTAGACTGAGAAGGGTGATTGAAGAGTTTGCCAAACTTGAACAGCTAATTGAGGTTTAGTACTAACTGTTCCGGGATGTTCTTTCCTTTACATTTTTGGCACACCAATATACTATTACAGATGTAGAATTAAGTTAAATTTTAAATGTAAATTAGAGGGGCAAAAGGAGGGATAAGAATGGATAGACTTGCCATTGATGGGGGAGTTCCGGTAAATAGCGAACCTTTTCCTATGTGGCCACAATTTTCGGAGGAGTTGATTGAGCAAGCTATGGAGCCGCTAAGAACAGGATTGGTGAACTATTGGACCGGTACCAAGGGAATGGAGTTTGAGAGGGAGTTTGCTAAGTACAATGGAGTGAGGTATGCCATTACTACTACTAATGGCACATCTGCCCTGCATACCGCATTGAATGCCCTTGGAGTGGGACCTGGTGATGAGGTTATTGTAACCTCTTACTCTTTTATTGCCTCGTCTATGAGTGTGGTCCAGGCAGGTGCTATACCGGTGTTTGCCGATGTTAAGCGAGAGGATCATACGATAGATCCCCGTGATATAGAGGCAAAGATTACAGAGAGGACTGTTGGAATAATTCCTGTTCATCTTTATGGGATAGTGTGTGATCTGGATCCTATTCTGGAGGTTGCGAAAAAGCATGGACTGTTTGTATTAGAAGATACGGCTCAGGCACCAGGAGGAGAGTATAAGGGTAGGAAAGCTGGGTCTATTGGAGATGCAGGGGCCTTTAGTTTTTGTCAGTCTAAACATTTTACCACTGCGGGTGAGGGAGGGGCTGTTATTACGGATGATGAAGAGGTTGCCTGGATATGTAGGTCCTTTAGGGATCATGGTTACGATGTAAAGGAGCGCCTCCGTTTATTAGAGTTGGAGCAGAAACTTCCCTATATACATGAGCGCATAGGTTTTAACTATAGGATGACAGAGATTCAGTCTATTGTTGGATTGTACGAGTTAAAGCGTCTGGAGAGTTATCATCTAAAGAGGAGGAGAGAAAACGGGGAATATCTTCTTAAGAGGCTAAAGGGTCATCCGGCTGTGCAGTATTTGCCACCGCATTCCGAGGAGAGAAAAAATGCCTTCTGGTGGTTTCCCATTGTTATGAATACCGAATCGATAAGGGTTGGAGTTAGAGAGTTTATAGATGCCCTTAAGGCCGAGGGAATACCCGTTATGCCTGTACAGTGGCCTCAGGCCTACAAGGAAAAAGCGTACAGTGAGCATAGGGGTTTCGGGCGGTATAATTTCCCCTTTGAATCTAAGGAGTATACCAATCCTCTCTCAGTCGATTATGCAAACTGGGTATGTCCAAATGCCAAATGGTTAGAGGAGAGAACCCTTGCTTTCCCCATGCATCCTGTTTATGAAATACGACATATCGACTTGATGCTCGAGGCTTTCAACAAGGTTTATGAGAATTACAAGGTATAGGCTGGGTAAATGCTTTAGGCTATGGGATTGGTTTGGCGTGCAGATATGTTCTCTATTAATCTGTTGATGTACTTCCTACTCTTTAATGCCGATTCGACAGTCGTGGTTTCAAATAAAAGGGGAAACTTCCATTTTCTTTCGATGTATGCGGTTATGAAAGTTTGATAGTCTATTAAGCCTTCTCCAACGGCGAGATGTTCGTCTGAGGTTAGGTGGTTGTCGTTTAGGTGTGATAGAAGAATGTTGTTGGATCCCAATTTTTCAACAAAGGCTACAGGGTCCAGCGAGGTAGAGACTATATGTCCTACATCTAGTGTAAAGCCTATTCTGTTGTTGAGTTCTCGCTTCGTTTTGAGCATTTCCTCCGGAAGTGCGTGAACGACTCGTTCATTTTTTTTAAAGAGATTGAGATTTTCTAATAGGATTGTGATGTTGTATTTGGAAGCCTCTTCGACAAGCTCTTTTAGCGAGAGAAGACTTAGTTTGTATGCATATGCTTCCCAGTTTTCCGAGTAGTAATTGCGCCTCATACTTCCTCCGTGTACCGTAACAGTAGAGGCTCCCAATTTCCATGCCTTGTTGAGAGATTTTTTTAGTATGTTTATTCCCGCTCTTCTTACATCCTCCCTGAAAGCGGCAAGGTTTATATCGTAGAACGGGAGATGGACAGAACAGCGGATGTTGTTCTGGATAAGTTTCTCTTTTATACTCTCTGCTTTTTTATCGGAGATGTTTTCCGAGAATGGATATTCATCTCTAAACTCCACAGCAGAGAACCCATTCTCTATGATGAAATCGACTATTTCATCCACACTTATATCCCTTCGCTTTTGAAGGGAAGCGGTGTTGATACCTAATTGTACCATACTTGGCTCCCGTTATAAGTACTGGCCGAAAGCTGTGGCTGCGGGATGTATCATCGTTTTTCGGCCAGTTTTAAGTGTTGTTTACTTTTTTATTATATATTACATATGTTGAATCCAGAAATCTCTAACCTTAAATTGGTTTTTATAAAGCCAAGGTATATCCTCCGGCCATAGGTTCATCTTATCGAGAGGTGGTTGGCCCTTTGGTTGTTTTATATCTGTTCTTGGTGACCAGTCTCCCATTACATGGTAGGGTGCGTATCCTGCTAGGTTCTTCTCGTTTATTCCTCCCATCATCCAGCGGATCATTAGTTTAGCGGCGTTTGGATGAGGGGCGAACTTAGCTATAGCTATTACCGCCTTTGTGCTTATCCCGGCCGTAGGTTTTAGATTTGTTATTACACCCAGGGCAAGATTGTTTTCTGCGGCCTTTCTCAATTTGGAGAAGGAGTTTATCCCGATAGGAGGATTGGCCTGTCCTCTGGCTCCTATTGCCTTTGCTACATCGTTACCCCCCGAGAAGAGTACAATTCCGTTTTCAATTAGACGTTTTAGAAATTCATAACCGGCGTTTTGGGTTCCATGAAGAACGATGTCGTGCCCAAACTCTTCCTTGTAGAGTTTGGCCATTACATCCGAGTTTTTTACAAAGAGGGCAAAGAGATCGAATTCCGTGGCACTCTTAAGAGGATCTACAGTGACCAATTTCCCTTTCCATTCTGGCCGTGTTAGATCCCACCACGAATCTATTGGCGGTGTTTTGTACTTCTCTGTGTTGTACATGACCACCTTAGCTCCGTAATGAGCAATTGCTAGAGGTTCCTTCTTTGCGCTTTTTGTTATTATATACCCTCTTTGTTGGGAGAAACTCCATCACCATCTATATTGCTGCGCCGGTCATTATGACGTCTACGTTGTATACTCCGGCATCCTGTTCTCTTCTGAGCTTTTCGATCAGGTTGGGATTTTTAAAGATATTGAGCCAGGCGAGAATTGACCCAAAGAGAACTCTCTGTAGATGGATAAGTGTAAAGCGTCCTGGAATTACCTTTATCCCTCTTTCCATTACCTGGGGTAGCACTCTGTCGGAGTAGGAGAAAGAAAATGCCGTATATAGGAGATTTATTGCAGGGAGGAGGACAAAGAATATGAGGAGTATAAGCAACACAAATCCCATAATTTTTTGCGGGAGGGTGAGGTTTCTGATTAATCGTCTTAAGAGAGCTACAAAGTGTTTTTTTCTCTTACTTACTGTTGACATATAGGGTATCCTAGCCTCCTGGCCAAAGATTTTGCGTAATTAATTGATTCGAGAAGGTCCTCTGTACTCTTGTGTTCTAAACTTAAGGGAAATTCCCATTTCCCCTTCATGTACTTTGTGAACAATTTTTGTAACTGGATAACCCCTGTCCCCAGTGGCTGATGTGTGTCCTTTATTCCCATGTTGTCGTGAAGATGACTCAACTTGACATTTTGTGGGTCTAGTTCATCTACGAGGTACGAGGGGTCTGTGCCAAAGAACAAACCGTGTCCGAAGTCTATTGTAAAAAATATTCTGTTATCCAGTGCCTCTCTTATCCTCTTTAGAGAGGATGGAATAACTGCGTGTTTTATTTTATTTTTTGTAAAACCGTTACCATTTTCTATACAGAGAGTTATGCCAAATTTGTCTGATGTTCTGAGTAATCGTTTTATGCCGCTTATACTTCTGTTGAAGGATTCCGTTAGATTTTCTTCGGAGTACTGTTCTATGGGTAAAAATCCTGCATGTACGGTTGCGTATTTTGCCCCGATTTCGTTGGCAAATCTTAGAGATTCCTCTATTACCTGTAGGGATTCGTCCCTCTCATTGTCATCGAGGGAACCAATGTTAAAGCCGGAAAATCTTGTATGAACGGATAAACCAATACCATAGTTCTTGGCTCGCTGTTTTATTAAATCCGTTTTTGCAGAGTCCTCTCTTGCCGAGACGGGATTTTCGTACTTGTACTCTATCCAGCACAGTCCGTTTGCGTGGGCCAATTCCAAAAAGTCAAGGTAGTTACCCTCGTATTCTGCAAAGCATATAGCCCCAAGTTTTAGAAAGTGCATTAATTAAGCCCCTCCGGATGTAGATATATGATGTATGTTAATACATTTTTCATATTGATATCCATTATGTAAGAAGTTTTTCATTTTGTCAAATTTATTTTTCTTGATAGGCCTTGTTTTGTAATATTTTTTACATGAAATTTTCATAGGTTTGTGGTTTTGTTTGGTATAGTTTTTGAGGCTTGCAAGCTTGGAGAAAATGTAATACTATTGAAATGTGATTAAACGTTTAACGTTTAAGGTTTAATCAGGGTTGACT
The DNA here is from genome assembly GCA_964596425.1 of uncultured Spirochaetales bacterium. Taxonomy (GTDB): domain Bacteria; phylum Spirochaetota; class Spirochaetia; order SZUA-6; family SZUA-6; genus CAZQTC01. The sequence continues at coordinate 23,855 of CAZQTC010000031.1, forward strand.
AGATAAGGGGTTGGAGCGTAACAAGGGGAAAAACGCACAGTTTTCAATTTTGGAGAGATGAGGTGTCTTACGCAACACTTGCCGATATAGCAAGGCGGGTTAATAAGAGTATAGCCACTGTCTCTAAGGTTCTTAATGGTAGTGGTGGTGGTATAAGGGTGGGAAGAGAAACCCGGGAGAAAATTCTCGAGGCGGCAAGGGAGCTTAACTATCGACCGAATTATATAGCCCGTCATCTGGTTAAAAAGGGAACAAGAGTAATAGGGCTTTTGATACCCGATATAATGCAAAGTTTTTTTAATGAGATAACGTATCATCTAAGTAGAAGACTTGATGAGGTTGGATTTGATCTTCTCCTCGCTCATAGTTATGAAAGTCCTATGCCGGAGAGACGTGAGGTGGAAACCATTCTCTCTAGAAGGGTGGATGGTATTGTTGTTGCCCCTGCCAAAGGGCGAGAGAATGTAGAGTTGTTTAGAGAGATACATAGAAGTGGTATTCCCCTTGTGCTGATGGATAGGTACTTCCCGGGTGAGGGTTTTCCCTCCGTTACCACGGAGGATACAGAGGGGAGTTTCTTACTCTTCAGGCATATGATAGACCAGGGAGCTACCAAGATTGCCTTTATATGCGGTGAACGAAATACCAGCGTAACGTTGGAGCGTATATCCGGATACCGTAAGGCCTTGGAGTCCTGTGGGCTTAGACCGAGGGATGAGCTTATTGTGGAGAGCGGGTATTTCCAGGAGGACGGTTACAGAGCTACCAGGAGCCTGATAGAGAGCGGAGGGATTAAGGATTTAGAGGGGATTGTGGGGGTTAATGATTCTGTGGCCCTTGGCGTCCTTGAAGCACTGTGGGAAGCGGGGATTAGAGTTCCCACCGATATACTTGTAGCCGGCTACGGTGACGAGAGGTTTTCCAGGTATCTGAGAGTTCCTTTAACCTCTGTGTATCAGCCCACGGAGGATATTGCGGATGAGACCTTTAAACTTCTTATGGCGCTGATAGGGGAGGATGGTTCTAAAAGTAGCGAGATTGCAAGAAGTGTGAGAATTAAGTGTGAATTGCGGGTTAGGGAGTCAACTCTAAAAGAATCCAAAGGGGGAGGTACTTAGGTATAGCCAGAGAATTTGGGGGATTTTAGCCCCGGTGGTTGGGCTGTTATATATACGTATGGCTATGTATAGCTTTGAGTTTAATAATAAGTAGGAGGAGAGAGATGGATTTTGAGTTTAAGGTAAATGAACCGGTTAACAGATTTCAGGGGAGTCTTCCAAAGGTTGGTATAAGGCCAACTATAGATGGTAGGTTGGGAGGTGTTAGAGAATCCCTGGAAAACCAGACAATGGAAATGGCAAAAACCGCCGCACGAATTATAAGCGAGAACCTACGACACCCCAATGGTGCCAAAGTAGAGTGTGTTATCGCTGATACAATAGGTGGAGTTGCGGAGGCTGCCAGGGCAGATGAACTCTTTAGGAGGGAGGGAGTTGGGGTTTCTCTTACCGTTACTCCCTGTTGGTGCTACGGCTCTGAGACTATGGATGTTGATCCCCTTAGACCTAAGGCAATATGGGGGTTTAACGGAACGGAAAGGCCCGGAGCGGTTTACCTTGCTGCGGTTTTGGCCGGGCATAGTCAGAAGGGACTGCCTGCCTTTGGCATTTACGGTAGAGATGTTCAGGATGTAGGAGATACAACGGTTCCCGAGGATGTAAAGGAAAAGCTTCTTCGCTTTACACGGGCCGCACTTGCCGTTGCTACTATGAGGGGAAAATCTTACCTCTCTATGGGTTCTGTTTCTATGGGGATAGCTGGTTCTATTGTCAATGAAGATTTTTTTCAGAGCTATTTGGGGATGCGAAACGAGTACGTAGATATGTCCGAGTTTATCAGACGGATTGACGAGGGTATATATGATAGAGAGGAGTATGAAAGGGCGCTTAAATGGGTAAAGAGATACTGTAAAGAGGGTCCCGATGATAATCCGAAGGAGATTCAGCGTTCGAGAGAGCAAAAGGATAAGGATTGGGAGTTTGTGGTAAAGATGGCTCTGATTGCCAGGGATCTTATGGTTGGAAATCCCAGGCTTGCAGAGCTGGGTTTTGGCGAGGAGGCACTGGGACATAATGCAATCGTGGCTGGTTTTCAGGGTCAGCGACAGTGGACGGATCACTTCCCAAATGGTGATTTTATGGAGGCGATACTTAATACATCTTTTGATTGGAATGGTATACGCCAACCCTACATTCTGGCAACAGAGAATGATTCCTTGAATGGTGTTGCCATGCTCTTTGGACATCTTTTGACGGGTAGTGCCCAGATATTCTCCGATGTAAGGACCTACTGGAGTCCAGAAGCGGTTAAGCGTGTTACAGGGAAAGAATTAACGGGACTTGCCGAGAATGGAATAATACACCTTATTAATTCAGGGCCAACCGCATTGGATGGAACAGGGGAGGAGAGTATAGATGGTAAGCCTGCAATAAAGCCCTGGTGGGAGGTAACCCCTAAGGAGGCAGAGAAATGTTTGGATGCTACCCTGTGGCGACCTGCCGATGTCGGTTACTTTAGGGGTGGTGGCTTCTCTACGGATTTCCTAACACGCGGTGGGATGCCCGTTACAATGACCAGAATTAACCTCGTTAAGGGACTTGGTCCTTTTATACAGATTGCAGAGGGTTACACAGTGGATCTGCCACCGGAGATACACGATATACTGGATAAGAGGACAAACCCAACCTGGCCTACTACATGGTTTGCCCCCAGGCTTACAGGGAAGGGTCCGTTTAAAGATGTGTACTCGGTAATGGCAAATTGGGGAGCTAACCACGGGGCGATTAGCTACGGGCATATTGGGGCGGATTTGATAACACTTGCTTCCATGTTACGAATACCTGTGGCTATGCATAATGTGCCTGAGGATAAAATATATCGGCCGAGTGCGTGGAACGCCTTTGGAATGGATAAAGAGGGAGCGGATTATAGGGCTTGTGCAAACTTTGGGCCGTTGTACGGCTGATAGCCAATACTGGAAAAATATGGGGCTTTGAGGGTGCGGTGTTTATCCTATATGATGTTTGCTCTAATAATTGTTTTCCGGGTTTGCCCTTAAAGCCCTAATCTTGGATTTCTAATTCTTTCTTTGCCAGTTCTTTTATTGTCTCTATTCCTAGGGTGATTGCCCTTTCCTCTGCCTTAGCAATCTCTTTTGGGTCGGAAAAGGCGGAGTCATCCCCTACTACGGCTAGAATCGCTCCTGTTAGAAAAAAGGATTGAAGTTCTGTAGGAATGCTCCGTGATGATTTTATCTTTTTCTGTACTAGCTGGGTGTTAAAAACATTTCCAAGGCTAAACAGTAACGAACATTCCATTTCGGAGGCAAGAACTCCCGATGCCTTAAGTAGCTTCATGTATCTGGTGTTTTCCTCTCTCATCGGACCCTCTTTAAACTCTCTGGCATAGAGAGAGTCCTTTGTGTGAACAATACCGAAAAATACATTTCCCATGCCTAGCTTTTGGATTGCGGCTATTGCGGCATTTACGAATTGGAGGGATGCTAGGGCGGGTATCTCTCTCGGCATATAGGCACTGCTTGTTCCCTCGTCTCTGACTGCTCCGGTTGGTACTACGAGGGCACCTGTTCTTATGTACTCCGGCTGTAGGGAACCTGAGGTGCCGATTCTTAAAATTCTCCTTGCCCCCAGTCTATAGAGTTCGTTAACGATAATGTCCACGCTGGGGGCTCCCATTCCGGAGGCTACAACGGCTATATCTACCTTTTTACCGTTAACATCTAGCTCTCCGGAGTAAAAGTTGTGACACCGAGGGTGTGTTTTTACATTCACGTTTTTAAAACGCTTTGATATTTCCCTGGCTCTACCATCGGAACCCGGAAGAATTACATATCGCCCTATTCCTCCGTTACCTTCCATATCATGCTTTGTAATGTTCATGTGATGGGGAATAAAGTTGTTTTCTACCATTTTTTATCCTTTCTTTACGCTATTATCTTCAATATTATAATACTATACACGGTGCCCTTGTAAAAGTGAGCGGAGAAGAATAAAATTGTTTATTGACATAGTAATAAATTTGAATAAAATATTAATTTGTAATGAGTAAAATCTGTGTGAGCGGTCATAACAGGTGAGGTGCGTTTTTAAGTGTTGAGTATAGAGAGGGAGGAATTGGAAGAGCTGTATGCGAAGTATACAAAGAGGGAGTACGCCCACCCAGATCCTGTGGAATTTTTGTTTGAATATGATAGACCGGAGGATATAGAAATTGTGGGTATGATAGCTTCGTCCTTTGCCTATGGTAGGGTTTCTCAAATTTTAAAATCTATCTCTGTCGTTCTCGGAGCTCTTGGGAAAAGTCCCTTTAGGTTTCTATCAGCCGCTACGGTAAAGGAAATTACAGAGAGATTTTCCGGTTTTCGCTACAGGTTTACAACGGGTGAGGAGGTAGTGTCCCTGCTTGTTGCTCTAAAATTGCTCTATGAACGTTACGATGGAATGTTCTCTTTTTTTTCTGATGTTGATCCGGCAACCCGTAGTGCGATGACTAATAGCCCGATGCGAGATACCATCTATCCCTATCTTGTCTCTTTTGTAAAGAGATTAAGAGAACTTGGGAATATGGGTAAGTCGAGTCTGATTCCCGATCCGACGAAGAAGAGTGCGTGTAAAAGGCTGAATCTGTTTTTTAGGTGGATGATAAGGCGGGATGCTATCGATTTTGGGATTTGGGAGTTTCCCAGATTTAAGCTTCTCGTTCCTCTCGATACTCATATGCATAGAATAGGGAAAAATTTTGGTTTTACCGATCGCTTTTCTTCCTCGATAGTAACGGCGTGGGAGATTACAGAAGGGTTTAAGGGTATAAATCCTGAGGATCCGGTGAAGTACGATTTTGCACTCACGAGGCCGGGGATACTCAACGAGAGGGTGTTAAGGGTATACCTTGAGGGGAATGGTTAAAGATAGTTCGCTAGAGTATGGAGAAAATTTGGTATGGAGATGAAAAAAATTTTATATAAAAGGAGTTGTTTATGGATTTAAAGGGATCAAAAACAGAAAAAAATCTACTTACAGCCTTTGCTGGTGAGTCACAGGCTCGAAACCGTTATACCTACTTTGCCAGTAAGGCCAAAAAAGAGGGTTTTGTACAGATTTCCTACATCTTTGAAGAAACCGCCGCTCAGGAGAAAGAGCATGCAGAGCGCTTGTTTAAGTTCTTAGAGGGGGGAGAGGTGGAGATACAGGCTTCCTTCCCTGCAGGAGTAATTGGTTCTACCGCTGAAAATCTCAAGGCTGCTGCCGGTGGAGAGAACTACGAATGGACTACAATGTACCCTGAGTTTGCCAAGGTAGCAAGGGAGGAGGGGTTTAACGAGATTGCCGCTGTATTTGAGGCTATTGCGGTTGCGGAGAAACAGCATGAGAGACGCTATCTGGGACTTTTGAAAAATGTGGAGGCGGGTACCGTATTTAAAAAGGATAAAAAGGTTGTATGGCGCTGTAGAAACTGCGGGTATATCTATGAGGGTGAAGAGGCTCCTCAGAAGTGTCCAGCCTGTGCACATCCGCAGGCGTATTTTGAGCTTCTTGCTGAAAATTGGTAATGTAAGGATCGACTAAAGATTGGTAATTTGATCTGAAAGTAAGTAATTGGACCTCTCGATGGTGGGTATAGCAATATGATCTCTACTTTCCTCGGGAGGTCTCTTTTGTTAAGGAAACATTTACAAAGTAGATAGAATCGAGGGGAAAAGAGGAGGTAGGCCTGTACTTATCCGATCCGGATTCAAAGAGTACGGCGATACGCCCGTGGTAGGGGGTTATCCCCTCCGTCATTGGTGGGCTTAATATTTCAAGTACCTTATTGGTGTTGTCTACAAACCATAGAGGGACGGAATTGTTCCCAAGTTTTACGAGTGTATCGGGTTTTTTATTCATTGGATTGGAGTAAATGTATAGATAGCTATCGTTTCTCCTCCCGTATGAAACGCTTAGTACGATTTGGTTTTTTATAAATGCTATACCCTGTACCTTGTCTGGAATAGAGAGGATAAAATCCGGGGTTTGAGGATCTATTAAATTTCCCGTTTGTGGGTCCGTTTTGTAGCCTACAGCCCAACCATAGTGGATACTCCCGTCTCTGGATTTAAGATGATGATACCCCTTTGTTTTGTAGTTTCTTCCCGTTTTAGTATAGCGTGCAAACTCTCCTACCCATAGTACCCCGTTACTGTAAGAGGCAAAGGATGCCCTTGTTTCTGTTTGATAGTACCTATCAAACTCTATGAACGAATTGTTCGGGGTGCTTTCTATTTTCTCAATAGGTATCTCGTAAACACCACTTCCCGAGGCAATCCAGAGTTTTAGCTTGTTAGCCGCTACACCCCCTACATGACCATAGAATGGCGTACCATCCCTCTCCCTTAACCATAAGGTTTTTATATGTTTCCCCAAATGGGCATCAATGATGGTGACATTACTTGGATAACCGTTGTTCATATAGTTTGAGATTATAAACCAGTTTTTCTCCTCCAGGTAAAACAGTCCCTGAGGAACGGCCTGTTGGAATATTCCTGGTACAAGGGGACCTCTCTCCGCACTGTTAAAAAATGAGGGATAGTGTTGCCTTGGAAAATTTTTTCGATTTTTAATTTCTTGCTGATTTAGGCTTGGCATGCTTAGCCCTTTTTGGGTATGTTGTTTGCTTATGGGAGTTGTCGGTTTCCCTGTTGTGCATGTGGCGAGAATGATAAATGTAACTACAAAAAGAATCACTAAACCCGATAGTAAAAGATTATTTTTTTTCATTTGTCTTAAGAATATGGTAGAAAAGGAAGAAAATCAAGCTGTGAGTTGATAATTATTCTTGTAGGTGATAGGGTTTTAATAAAATGGAGATTTGGGAGTTGTCTGCTAATATATCTCCCAAAGAGATAAAGATTGTAGTGATTAAGAGTTTTTATGTTCTCAAGAGATTTTTTTAAGAGATTCTTTTTCTATTTTACTATCATTTTAATTATTAACTTCTTTATCGACCTAATCTTTATAGAGAAAGAAAAAGATTACCAGTATGGGATTGTTAGAAGGGATACCAACGCCAATCTACGTATAAAGAAGGAACTCATCCAAAATAGATTTGATTCTGTTTTTGCCGATCTTGAGTTTTTAAAGAGATACCTTGAGTACGGTATCTCCTCGGGAAAGAGCGTAGAGAAGGTAGGGGTAGATCTTGTCAAATATGTGGCAACATTTGGTGAAGTTAGCGGGAGGTATCATGACATTTACGTAATTGACACCAATGGTATGGAGATATTAAAGATTAAGTATTTTCTGGGGAGGTTTCAGATTGCCCCTAGGAGTGAATTGGAGAGTGTAAGAGAGCTCGAGTGTTATGGAAGTATTAGTAATTTAGGAGAGAATGAGTATCTGTTTCTCGGTTTTAGGAGGTGTGAGAATGATAGTGTCGGAAGTATTATTTTTAGATTCGCCTCCTCTCTCTACAATGTTAAGGGGAAAAAATCTGGAACTCTCGTCATTGAGTACTACGGGGATACCATCCTGAGAGAACTTGGTCGCTTTTTTTACTATCTGGATAGTACTACCTATCTTTTGGATTCTAATGGAAACATTATTTACTATGTCACTCCCTCGGAGCTTGAGAGTCGTTTCATTAAAAGGGGGCATGTTCTGAGCGGTAATTTTGAAAGAATTTATCCGGGAATATGGACGAAGGTTAGGAAGAAAAACTCCGGTGAGATTCGTGATGATAAAAACCTGTATTCTCATATCTACATGAATATCCCGGAGAGGGGGCGTAGGACAATTGGAGTCAATTTTGTCGAGAAGTGGAGAGAGTGGCAGATAGTATCTGTTACCAATATTCATAAGACAATCATGCCTGCTGTGATTGATTATGGAATAACGGTTGGAATCGGTAGTCTTATCGTGCTTATTTTTGTGGGGGGGTTTCTGGGCCTCTATGTGTGGAGTGATATGATTAGAAAATCCGTGGAGCGAAGCTTACGGGATGAGGCTAGTTTCTTTAAAAATACACCCTTCCCCGTCCTAAAGACCGACTATAGTGGTTTTGTCCTGGGGTACAATAAGAAGACCTATGAATGTTTTGGTAGAGATATTGTTGGTTTGAACGTTGTTGGCCTATTTAAAGGACTGGTTGGAAATGTTTTGGAGGCAGTGAAAGATGGTAGACCGATAAAATTCGAGGAAGATTTTAAGGATAAGAAATATATCTTTACTGTGGTTCAGGATAGGGAGACAAAAAATTGTTTCTTTTACGGTGATGATGTTACGGATCTTAAGGAAAAAGAGCGGGAGTTGAAGATTCTGGTCAAAGCTATAGAGCAGAGTGATGAGGCGATTTTCATAACCGATGCCGAGGGTACTATAATATATGTAAACAATGCCGTTACAACACTTACAGGTTATCGGGCGGATGAGGTTATAGGTAAGAATCCGAGAATTTTTAAGAGCGGACAGATGGGAGATGACTTTTACAAAAATTTCTGGGCTACTATTACCTCGGGTAGAACCTGGGAGGGTGAGTTTCTAAATAGGAGAAAGGATGGGAGTCTCTATTGGGAGAAGGCCATTGTTACCCCTGTGCGTAATGAGCTGGATGAAATTACTAATTTTATTGCGATAAAGGAGGATACTAGTGTACGAAAAGAGGCGGAGAGAATTCTAATAGAGGCAAAGAAAAAGGCCGAGGAATCCAGCAAACTTAAAACTCTCTTTCTTGCCAATATGTCTCACGAGATCCGAACTCCGATGAATGCCGTTCTTGGTTTTACTCAGTTATTATTGGAGAATGAAACTGATAGTGAAAAATTGGAGCAGCTCCGCATAATTAAAAGCTCTGGTGAATATCTATTGCGTCTTATAAATGATATTCTTGATCTTTCTAAGATAGAGGCAAACAAACTGGAGCTTCAGTATGCTCCCTTCTCTGTGAGAGCTTTGATAGAGGAATTAAAGAGCATTTTTGGGATGAGGGCCGCTGAGAAGGGGATTGAATTCCATGTAGATATAGACGAAACTTCACCGGATACGGTAATAGGAGATGAACACAGGATAAGGCAGATTATTGTTAATCTTTTGGGGAATGCGATTAAGTTTACGGATAGGGGTTATGTAAAACTTAACTATACATATAGCGGAGGGAATATTGTTTTTTCAGTGGAAGATACCGGAATCGGAATTGATAGTCAAGGTCTAAAACAAATTTTCGCTCCCTTCAAACAGATGGACGAGTCTTTAACCAAAAAGCATCAGGGTACCGGTTTGGGTTTATCTATCTCGAAGAGACTCGCGGAGCTTATGGGGGGAGAGATAGAGGTATGGAGTGAGGTTGGAAGGGGTTCCCGGTTTGTTCTTAGAATCCCTGCTAAGGTAGGCAGGGTGGGAGAAGTTGATGGAGAGGCGATGGTTACCCGATGGATTGAAAACATGCGAAAGGATGGGCTTGAGGATATCCTGTTAAAGGGAATTAAGAAGCTGGGTGAGAGGGTTAAAGCACTCTCGGCTGCAATAGAGAGGGGTGATATAGAAGAGGTGCGACTTTTGAGTCACGAGATGAAGGGATTTACAGGTAATCTTAAGATGGAAGAAATTTATCAGAGGGTGTTAAAGATAGAGGAAGAGGCTTTTGGGGAAAGTTGGGATATTGAGAGCCTGAAGGAGTTGTTTCGTGATTTGAAGGTATATGTTGATAGTATTCCTCCGCGTTACTTTCAGGAGGTTCCGCCTAAAGTTGCTCCGGCTAAAATTGATGGCCAACGGAAATCGAAGGACGAAGAGGTTGATTATAGGATACTGGTTGTGGAGGATAATAGTGTTAATCTTACATTGATTGTTAAGTTACTCGAGAGGATGGGGTTAGAGTGTGATACCGCTGAAAATGGGAAGATTGCCCTGGAAAAGATGGAAAAATTAAAGGATCGAAACTACGATCTTGTTCTGCTTGATATCAATATGCCTGTTATGGATGGTGTAAAGCTTCTAAATATAATGAAAGAACGGAATATGCTGGAGGCTACCTATGTCATTGCCCTTACCGCTTATGCCATGAGGGGTGAGGCAGAAAAATATTTGGCTATGGGATTTCATGACTATATTTCAAAACCCATCGAGACAAAAGCTTTCGAAGAAAAAATAAAGAGAGTTTTGGGTATTCTGGGGGATTGAAAGCCTCTTGGGGATGGTTTTGCTATGATTGATGTTCACCTTAAAATTGCCTTTGGTAAGCCTGGTTGTCCTGTCTGTAGATTGTTGGAGGAGCAGGAGGATAGATACCTATTCGGTCTTGTTTATGAGAATGTGAACGATGGGATTACAAGGAAATTAATAATAGATAGCATGGGGCTTTGTTCCTACCATGCATGGGCTCTTCAGGCAAAGGAGTACATGGAGTGGAATGACGGACTTGGTACCGGGATAATTTATAGGGACCTCCTTGAGAGAGTAAAAGAGCAACTGGAAGAATTTTTAACCTTGCCTATAGATGATACGCGAAGGGGGAAGCGATTTGGTGTTAAAACCCTCGAGAGATGGCGGAATCAGCTCTTGAAGCGTCTGTCTCCCAATAGAAAATGTCATATCTGTGAATCTCTCTCTCAGTCGGAGGAGGCGTATGTTGGGTGGTTGGTAAAAGGGTTAAAGGATGAGGAGTTTAGAGTAAAATATGAAAAATCCGATGGGTTGTGTCTTCCCCACTTGCGCATGGCCCTTCGGGTTGCATCGGATGGGAAAACCCTTGGGATTCTCGTAAAAAAAGCTCTCTCAACTCTTGAAGATATGGATTTGCTCCTCGGTGAGTATATAAGAAAACATGCATGGGAGTTTAGGAATGAGGAGAAATTTAAAGAGGAACAAGCCGCGTGGATTAGGGCTGTTGCCTTCTTTGCCGGTGAGTTTAAGGGAAAGGGAAATGACTCTGTTTCTAGACTTAGGGGACGTGCTATGCATAACTTGCATGGTGTAAAGTTACCTGGCCAACAAAAACCCGGTAGAGGTGAGCCTTCTTAGTTTTTTGCATAAAAATACAAAAAACAGAATATTTATATTGACAAATCCCTCCTTTCGGGTAAAATCCTCATTAATTTAGGTGGTCGGTGATTAGCCGACGTATTCGGTATCCCGGGTAGTTACATGCTCGGACCGGGAACAACTAATTCACTATAACTTGGTAGGAGGATACTATGGAAGGTGATGTAAGTACTGAAAATGCTCTGGGGAAAAAGATAGAGGGGAAAATCCTTGCCCTTAATACCGAAAGGGTGGAAAAGTGTGCCGTTGCATACTCCGGGGGGCTTGATAGCACTCTGGGGGTCGAACTATTAAAGCGTGTCTATAGGGCTAAGGAAATAGTTCCTATAACCGTTGATGTTGGGCAGGGCAAAGAAGAGGTGGAACTTGCTATCTCCAGGGCTAAGGTTCTGGGGATTGAACCTATAGTGATTGATAAGAGGGAAGAGTTTGCTAGTGACTGGCTTACAAAGGCGATAAAGGCAAACTCGGATTATTTCGGATATCCGGTTTCTACCTCAATGACGAGACAACTCATTGCCAAGGTTGTGGCGGAAGAGGCGGAAAAACTCGGTTGTGATTCAATCCTGGAGGGCTCAACCGGGAGGGGCAATGATCAGTACAGGATGCACAATGTTTTTAAGATATTTGCGCCGAAATTGAAGGTTCTTGTACCAGTGAGGGATTTCGATTTGACGAGGAGCGAGGAACTTGAATTATGTAAGTACTGGAAAGTGCCCGTAGAGGAGGTAATTAGCGGGGGAGATGATAAAACTATGTGGTGTAGATCCATAGCTTCTGGGGCTATAGGGCTTAATCAAAAGCTACCTGATGATATATGGATGTGGCTTGTTCCCCCCTATCTGGCGCCTGATAATGGAGAGGAGGTAGAGCTTACCTTTAAAGAGGGGATACCTGTAGAGATAGATGGTACACCTATGGAACTCTCAGAGCTTGTTGCTCACCTAAACACGATTGCCGGAAGAAATGGTATAGGAAAGATAGATATGTTTGAAGATGGCATTATGGATATGAAGAGTAGAGAAATATACGAGGCTCCTGCTGCCAGAGTTATTTTGACCCTCAAGAGGGATCTGGAGGGACAGTGTCTTACCAAAGCGGAGAGGGAGTTTAAGTCAATGGTTGATGCCAAATGGGCGTATATGGTGTACCACGGAGAGTGGTTTCATCCACTAAAGGCAGAGTTAGATGCCTTTATAGAGGAGAGTCAGAGGTATGTAAATGGAAAGATAAAGGTTTGGTTGTACAGGGGTAATATAGATATTATTGAAAGAGAAAGGTCCAGATCCTCATTATTTTTTCCGGAGATACGTTCCATCCATTCCAAGAGTTTTAATCAGATCTGGGCTGCCGATGCCGCTAAAATTAGGGGTTTACCCTTTGAGATACTTGCGGAGCGGGAGAAGAAAATGTATGGTTGAGTTGTATTGTTTAAGGGTAGGTGGAGTTTGAAGTATGTCGAAATTATGGAAGAAGCGAGTTGAGCTTAATAGGGATATAGAGGCCTTTACCGTGGGGGATGACTATATCCTTGATAGGGATATAGTCATCCCGGATTGTTTTGCGAGTATGGCTCATGCGAAGATGTTATGTGAAATAGGTGTGTTATCAAAAGAGGAGTTTAAAAACCTCAAGTCGGAGCTTGTAGAGATAGTGAAGGATACGAAGAGTGGGCTCTTTTCTGTAAGAGTTGAGGATGAGGACTCTCACACAGCGATAGAGAACAGATTGGTGGAGCGGTTGGGAGCTGATGGGAAAAAAATCCATACGGGCCGTTCCAGAAATGATCAGGTAATTGCCGCTCTAAGACTCTACGCTAGGGATTTTATTCTGGATCTAGAAGAGGCAACTCTCAGACTGGTGGGATTTCTTTTGGATTTTGCAGAGAGCTACAGAGGTGTTCCTATGCCTGGAAGGACCCATATGCAGATTGCGATGCCATCCTCGGTGGGTTTGTGGGCGGCTTCATTTGCAGAAGAGTTGCTGGATGATGTTTATCTTTTGAAGGGGGCATATAAATTAAACAACGTCTCGCCACTCGGGTCCGCTGCAAGTTATGGTGTCCCGTTGCCGCTTAATAGAGAGAGAGTTGCTGAGCTTCTTGGTTTTGAGAGGGTTCAGAATAATGTTTTGTACGTTAATAACTCGCGTGGAAAGTTTGAATCGATAATTCTAAATGCTGCAGAGCAGGTAATGCTAACTTTGAGCAAACTCTCCCAGGACATAATACTGTTCTCCATGCCGGAGTTTGGGTACTTTAGCCTCCCGGAGGAGCTATGCCCCGGGAGTAGTATCATGCCTCAGAAAAAGAATCCGGGTATGCTCGAGTTGATAAGGGCTAAAACCTCTACTGTAACGGCGCTTAACCTTCAGATTAAAGGGATAATAAAGGCTTTGCCCTCCGGGTATAACAGAGATTTTCAGGAGACAAAGAGAGCCTTTATGGAGGGACTAAGGATTACTCTGGCATCCGTTAAGATAATGGCTCTTACCATTGAAAAATTGGGCGTTAACGAAGAAAGATTGGTTAAGGGCTTTATTCCGGAAATATTTGCGGCGGATAGGGCTTTCGAGCTTGTGGACAGGGGTGTTCCCTTTCGTGATGCCTACAGGGAGGTTGGCCTTAATCTTGAACAGCTTAAGGGTATGGATCCCTATAGGGCTATAGAGAAGAGAACCTCTACCGGTACCAGCGGAAATCTCAACCTTGAGTTTGCCAGGGGTATACTGGAAAAATTGTCGAGTGAGGTGTCTGCAGAGAAAAAACGAATAGAGGGAATTTTTGAAAGACTGTTAAATCTTTAATCTCTCTCTGTCTATCCTGTTGTTTTTTACCGCTCCCCTTACCATTGCTATCTGGGATAGAATCATTCCCGTCAGCATTAACGTACTACCTAATAAACCGCGAGGGGAGAGGGTTTCCCCAAGTATAATCCATCCCCCGATTACGGCAAAAACACTCTCCATGCTCATAATAATTGCGGCATGGGCGGGGTGAGCCTTCTGTTGGGCAACTACCTGAATGGTAAAGGCTATTCCTGCGGATAAAAGCCCCCCGTAAAGGAGGGGAATAGTCGCTTTAAGGATAGTTGAGATAGTTACCGTTTCGAATGCAAATGCACTTCCGGTGCTCAGAATTGAGCATACTGCAAACTGTGTGGAGGCTAGTTTTATGGGGTCGGTTTTGGGGGAGAGCAATCCTATTACCTGGACGTGGGCTGTCCAGAAAAATGCACTAATCAGTACGAGAAGATCTCCCTTTTCTATTGTGAATTGAGAGGTAACACTTAAAAAGTATAACCCCACGGTGGCAAGAATAGCGCCTATCCATCTTCCGGCTCCCGCCTTTTGACCCCAAAAGAGACCCGTTAGAGGTACGAGGACCACGTATAAGCCCGTTATAAAGCCTGCCTTTCCCGCTGTTGTGTAGACTATACCTATCTGCTGAAAGGATGATGCACTAAAGAGAATGCTTCCTGCAATTAGACCGTATAGTAAAATTGAGGTGCCGCCTTTGAGTGTGACTTTATTCTCGAGATCACCATCAACATTAGCCCCACTATCAGCCGCGGAAGCCCTGTTAGGTATTTTGTTTTTCCTTCTCTCCCTAAAAATGATGAGGGGTATAAGGGTTAAAGAACCCAGTGCAAAGCGTATTCCGTTGAAGGTAAAGGGACCTATGTAACGCATACCAACCCGCTGTGCGACAAAGGCAAATCCCCAGATTGCTGCGGCAAGGAGTAGGAGAAGATCATTCTTGAAGATGTTTATATTCAGTCTGTTTTTTCTCATCCTCGATTTAATGGCTCTCTATATCTCTACGTGGAAGAATATCCTCACTACTATTCCTATTCCGAAAGAGAGTATGGCAACCCCAAAGCTTATTGCCAGCATTTCGAAAAACCTCGCCCCGAAGGATAGTTCTTTTGCCACAGAGATATAAAAGTTGAAGAGGAATATTATAAGTACCGCTATCGCCATTGCTATTCCGAGGCATAGAAAGTAGTTTGATACAAATATATATGGCAGTATCAGTAGGAGTACCGTTACTACGTATGTTATTCCCGTATACACGGCGGCTTTTAGCGGATTTTTTATCTCTCCCTCCGTTTTTGTGGATAGGTATTCGGAGGCAGCCATAGAGAGGGAGGCGGCAATTCCCGTTATGAAGGCCGTTGTTGCGATTAGTCCGCTGTTCTGGAGGGCAAAGGTAAGCCCTGCGAGGGCACCGGTTAGCTCTACAAGTGCATCGTTTAATCCCAATACAATGGATCCTACGTATTGAAGCTTTTCCTCGTCCAGCATGTTGAGTAGTTCGTGCTCGTGTCTGTCCTCATCGTTTATTATGTCCTCTATCGAGGGGTAGTATTTTAGTATCTCCTTGTAGTTACTCTGGGCTGATTTTTCTCCCCGCTCCATCAGTTTCAATCCGAATGCCAGGCCGAAAAACTTAGAGATGAAGGTATAGTACCATATTTTCAATCTGGAGGGTTTTACCCTCCTACCTGACAGTTGTTTCCATCTGCCGTGGTGGAGTTTTTCGTCCTCCGCTATTGAGTTCAGGATTTCGCTGTTCTTTTTGTCTTTAATCATTACAGAGAGATTTTTATATACGTGGTATTCGGTAATCTCGTTCTTCTGGGCGAGTAGTATCTTGTTTTGAATTTTTTTATCCAGTTGAGCAAATTCCATTTTTTCACTCCCGATTACGATTAATTTGCCCGGCTTTTTGTTTTCCCTTGAGGGTTGCGGGTCTGAAACCCTGCCAGTTCCACCGCAATCTGAGCGGCGAGGGATGCATTGTTGTATACAAGTTCAAGATTTGCCTTAAGACTTTTTCCCCCTGTAATCTCTTTTATACGGTCTAGGAGAAATGGTGTCAATTCTTTTCCCCTTATCTTTTTCTTGTCTGCCTCTATCAGGGTCTCATTTATTACGGATTCTATTTCATCTCTGTTCATGGAGTGCTTTTCGGGGATGGGGTTTGCAATTACCGCTCCCCCCTCTATTCCCATCTCCCACTTATAGTGGAGCATTCTGGCTATCTCTGCGGGACTATCCATTCTGTAGCTCACCCTTAGTCCACTCTCCCTTGTGTAAAACGCGGGAAACTCATCTGTTCTGTAACCGATTACCGGTACCCCCATCGTTTCCAGGTACTCCAGGGTTAACTGTAGATCCAGGATCGACTTTGCACCTGCAGATATTACAGCTACGTTGGTTTTCGCAAGCTCCTGTAGATCTGCGGAGATGTCGAAAGACTTTTCCGCTCCCCTGTGTACCCCTCCGATACCCCCGGTGGCAAAAACCCTTACCCCGGCAAGATTGGCACATATCATCGTTCCCGCAACCGTTGTGGCTGCGTTTAATCCCTTTGATACGGCGATTGGTATATCGCGTCTACTGGCCTTTACTATGTTTTTATCCGTTGCCATAAACTCAAGTTCTTCACCGGTTAATCCTATCTTAATCTTCCCCTCTATTATCGCTATGGTTGCAGGGGTGGCGCCGTGCTCTCTTATTATCGATTCCACGGTATTTGCCATTTTTACGTTCTCCGGATAGGGCATCCCGTGGGATATGATAGTCGTTTCGAGGGCGACAACCCCTCTTTTCTCGTGTAGCGCCGTTTTTACCTCTTCTGCTATTTCAATGTACTCATGTAATTCCTTCAATTTTTCCTCCGTTCCAATTTCCCTTATGCTTAGCTATTTTTAATCCTTTTTACCGTTGTTTCAAGTGTGTTTGATGATAATTCATCGGAGACCGTGTTGCTAGAGCGAAGTGTGATGTATGCTGCGGCTATTCCGTAATAGAGGGCATCTTCTAAGTATAACTTTCCCGCCGGGGTTTTTGTTATCGAGTATATAAATCCTGCACTGAAGGCGTCCCCCGCACCGTTGGGATTGACTACCTTGGTTTTTCGGGTTGGTACCTGGATAGGTGGATGGATAAAATGGACGGAGGGTACAAATTTTGCCCCATCAGCCCCCATTGTTACGATAATTCCCCTGGTTACTCTGGTTAACACACCTGTTTTGTTTCCTTGCTCATTCGGATTAACGTTAATACTGCGATATTCCTTGAGATTGCACGATAGATAGGTGAAGGGGTGTTTTAGTTCCTTTAGTTTTTCGTTTTTCTGTACGGATACCCCCTGGATCAGGGTTGGTATTTCGTTTTTGTTGGTGATGTTCAGGATGGCATTAAGACTTTGCGCCGATAGGTTTGTATCTGCTACCACAAATACACTTTTTTCTATTGTGGGGAGCCAGCTCTCTACCATTTCGGGGGTGATTCTTTCTGTCACCCTTGTATCCGAGACAGCCGTTATTCTCTCTCCCTCGACTACGGATAGGTAGATACCGCATTGTTCTTTCTGTAGGCTTACTATGTTAGAGGTATCGAGATTTGGTTCTTTTTTTAGTTCTTCCAGTGCAAAGCTGGAGAGTATATCCTCCCCTACGGTTGTTAGAAGGGATATCCGTAACCGTGATTGGCTTTCGGGTAGGGGAGCTTTTGTATTACTGTAGAGCCTGGATAGGTTTCTTGCTATGTTGCATCCGACCCCTCCAAGACTTAGGGTTATGTTTCCGGGGTTTGAATTATCCGGTATTCCATCTCCAAAGGGTCTACCGGTGATGTCTATATTTAGCCCGCCTATCACTGTTATGTAGTGTTTTTCCGATTCCCGGTTGGCGGGTTTGAGTGGTTTTTCGCTATGTTGATCGTTATGCATTTTTAAGCGACTCCGGTAACTGCTCTGTAGGAGAGATTCTATACGATTTCCGCTAGGTTGTAAAATTTTGATTTTACTGATTTGATTTTACTGACTTCGTGCTCTATAGTGTGTCCATATGGAGAATAGAATCATTACTACAACGGTAACTATATAGGGAAGGGCAAGTATAAAATCGGCCGGAATTCCCTTTGCTATTCCCTGTGCATAGTTGGAAAAGCTCTCTGTAAAGCCGAAAATGAAGGAGGCTATCACTATTCCAAGGGGCTTTTTATTACCGAGATATATCGCTACAAGTGCTATCCATCCCCTTCCTGCTGTTATGTTGGGGACAAAGGCGCCCATGTTGAGTGTTAGGAATGCCCCGCCTATACCTGCGGTAAAACCTGATATAAGTATTGCAGATAGCTGGTAGTATCTTGGACTTAATCCCAGTGCCCTTATGGTTCTCGAGTTGAGCCCAGTTCCTCTCAACCTTAATCCGAAGGGAGTTTTGTATATCACTATTACCGCTATAATTACCAGTAGCCAGCTTATGTAGACAAGGATATTGTGGCCTATAAAAATATCGCCAAGTATCGGTACTCGCTCGAGGGATGGAAGGTGAAGTACGGGGATGTTCGGTATGTTGTTAAAACGAATAACCCCCTTGTTGCCGAATATTTTAAAGGCGAGAACCGTGGTAAGTCCCGGGGCAAGTAGGTTTGTTGCTAGGCCGGCTATAAATATATTGGCCTTTAGGTAGAGGCTTACATATCCGAATACGAGGGCGGTTAGGAGAGTGGCAAGAATGCCGCATAGGATACCGATGAAGATACTTCCGGTAAAGGCGGCGAAGATAACGCTGAAAAAGGCCCCTATAAGCATTAACCCCTCGAGGGCTATGTTTAGCATCCCGGATAGTTCCGTAAACAAACCCCCGATAGCAGCAAGGAGAAAGGGGGTCATAATGCTTATCGAATTGTGGAGCATCGGGATGGAAAAGTGGCTTGTATTCATCCTATTTCTCTCCTCCCCTTTCTGCATACTTTTTTGAGGGTTTGTACCGGAAGTAGTTGTAGATTGCCTCGGCGGTTATCAGGAAGAATATTACCGCCTGCACTATGGAGACAATCTCGTAGGTTATGTCCGAATGAATCATGGCGGCATTTGCTCCGGCTTGCATATATGCAAAAAACAGAGCGGAGGGTATTACTGCTATTGGATTGTTTTTGGCGATTAGGGCAACGGCTATTCCGTTCCAGCCCATACCAAAGGAAAAGGTCTTTATGCAGCGGTGGTAGGTGCCGAATATGCTCATGCTTCCGGCCAGGCCATGAAGAAATCCGCTTAGGAGCATGGGTAAAACGAGGTACTTAGCGGTATTGATTCCCCCGTACCTTGCGAATTCTCTATTCAGACCGCAAATCCTCATCTCGTAGCCCCAGTGTGTGTGATACATAAGAAAGTATACGAGTACCACGGTAATAAGGGCGAAGAATAGGCTTGTATTAAGCTTGGAAGGGATAAATATTCTCGCCAGAAAGTACTGTTTTTCTACCGCCTTCGTTGCAAGAAGGCTGTTTGTCGGATCGTTTAACGGACCGGTTATGAAATAATTGACTATCAGTATTACCGCCGCGGATATTAGGTAGGAGGATATAAGCTCGTCCGTGTTCCATTTCATTTTGAAGTATCCGGAGAGACCGGCGAGGAATGCCCCTGTAAGGGCAGCGGCTAGGGTTGCAACCGTTATTCCGAAAAGTCCGCCTAAGTTGGGAAGGGCAATGGCTACGGCAGTTGCCACAAGTGCCGAGGCATATACCTGACCCTCTCCCCCCAGGTTGAATACCGATGATTTAAAGGCCACTGCTATACCAAGCCCCGTAAACATGAGGGGAATGGAGGAGTTTAGCATATTCCCAAAGTAGTATCTGTTGGTGAAGGGGCCTATGAAGAAGTAGTATATTGTGTTTAGGGGTTGCTTACTTAAAAGGAATATCAGAACGATCACTACGATAAAGGCTACCAAAAGGGTAACGCTTAACCCCAGAATATTAACTGCAAGATCGCTTAGTCTTCGCTCTCCGTTTTTATTGCTCATACGACCTCTGTCCTTGGAGTGGTATGGTTTAGGCTGTTAAATTGGTCTCTTAGACCAAGCATATACTCACCGATAACCTCTTTGTTTAGATCCTTATTCTCCTCATAGAAGACGATCCGTCCCCTGTACATCACAAGAAGTGTGTCGGATAGTGAGAGTATCTCGTCTAAATTGGAGGATATAAGTATTATTCCGACTCCCTCTCTTCTAAGCGATAGAATCTTTTCGTATATGAACTCACTGCTTGCGACATCCAATCCCCAGGTTGGTTCTGCGAAGAGTATAAAATCTGTCTGGGTCGAAAGCTCTCTCGCCAGTATTACCTTCTGGATATTCCCTCCCGATAGCATTCCGATGGGGATATTGGGATCGCAGCGTATAGAGTATTTCTCTCTCTGGGCAAGTACGTAGTTTAGGATTTTTTTTCTCTCCAGTATCTCGCCACGGAGAAAATTGTGATGATTTGAAACGATCATATTCTCTATTACCGATGATTCGAGGGAGGAGCCTCTGTAGAGTCTGTCGGATGGAACGTATGCAAGCCCCTGTTCTCTAAGTTGTATTGACGAAAGGTTGGTTATGTCTCTCCCGTCGTGGTATATTTTTCCGGAGGTTACACGCCTCAGACCCCCTATTATGTCCTCGAGTTCGGTAAGACCGTTACCGCTTACACCGGCAACCCCTACAATTTCATGTCTGTGAACCTCTATGTTGATGTTATCCAGAAGCGGAACCTTTTTCCCCCGCTCTGTGAGTGTAACATTTTCCAGTTTGTAGACAGTTTCTCCCTTTGGAATGCTTTCCCGTTCGAATTTTAGAATCACATCCCTGCCAACCATAAGCCGTGAGAGTTCTCTCTCGTCTGTAGTAGCGGTATCTTTTACCGCTACGGTTTTGCCCTGACGCATTACGGTAACACGCTCCGAGATAGCCTTTACCTCGTGCAACTTATGGGTAATTATTACAATAGTTTTTCCGAGCTGTTTTAAGGTCCTTAGTGTTTCAAATAGTCTCTTTATCTCCTGTTCGGTTAGCACCGATGTTGGCTCGTCAAGGATTAGGAAATCGGATTCTCTGTAGAGAATCTTTAGTATCTCAACTATCTGCATCTGTCCGATTGAAAGTTTAAAAACAGGGGCATCCGGATCGATTTCCAGTTGGTATTTTCTGGCTGTTTCTATTACACTCTTTCTTGCCTTTTTTCTGTCAATTAGCATTCCGTATCTTCTCGGTTCGCGACCCAGGATTACGTTTTCCGTTACCGTGTATTTGCCTATTAGTCTGAAGTGTTGATGAACCATCCCGATCCCGAGACGGTGAGCATCCGTGGGATTTTTTATATGAACCTCTTTCCCCTTGTAGTATATTTTCCCTCTGTCCGGTCTCTGAAGACCGTAGAGAATCTTCATTAGGGTGGTTTTACCAGCCCCATTTTCCCCTACGAGGGCGTGTATTTCTCCCTCTAAGACCTCAAAGTGTACGTTGTCATTGGCGAGTACACTGTTCTCGGGATACAGTTTTGTAATCCCCTCCATGAGTAGGAGGGGATTTTGAATGCTCTTCATCTCAGTTGTATCACCTCTCACACGGTTTGTTGGTGATTAGTCTGGTTTATCTATAGTTTGGGGACATTGAAACTCTTTTTACCGCTTCTAAACTCTTTTAGCATTGTCGCCATTTTGTCTCTTATATTTTGAGGTAGGGATTTTTTGTAGAGGGGATCGGTATCTATAAAATCTACGTATCCCTCTTTAATCCCCAAAATTTCGGCCTCGCCGTATTTAAGTTTTCCCTCAATAGCTGCTTTTACCCTTTCGTATGTGGCTTTTTCCTGTCTTAGTATGCTGCACCCAAGTATTACACCGGGGGCAAGGTTGTAGCCATTGCTATCAAAGTAAACAACGTATTTCCCCTTATCTTTTGCCGCCTTAATTACACCCTGATTGGCTCCGCCAGCTATTGGGAGGATTACGTCAACCCCGGCGGAGAACATACTATTGGCGAGTTCCGCGGCCTTATTTGCATCGTACCAGTTTCCTACAACCCTAAAGTCAAGTGTTGCGTCCGGACATGAGGCTTTTATACCCTTCTCGAATCCCGGGCGGATTATTTTATCCAGTACCGGATAGTGCTGCCCTACAATCATTCCGATCTTCGAGTCCGGTGTTGCTCCCTTCATCTTGCTCTTTGTCACAAGTCCTGCAAGGTAGCCTACGAGGTAGCCCTCTTCAATCTGGTTGTAGAGTACTGTATGAATCTGTGGATTGCCCTCTAGGTATCCGTCCATACAGAGGAACTTCTGTTTGGGAAAATTGGAGGCAATGTTGGCGCATATCTGGGGCATTGCCGGGTTTGATGTTACCAATACTCCGTATTGGCCCGTTGCAACCAGCGAGGTAATCTTGTCTGGCCATTCGGCCTGATTAAATCCCCCCTCTACAATCTTTACCGTTACATTGCCCTCCTCCTGGGCAGCCTTTTTAGCTCCTGCAACAAGTTGCTCGTATATGGGGCTTCCCGCTACAACACCGGGGACGAATACTGCAATGCTGGTTATCTTTTTTGCCGTTGTTTCTGTTGTCTTTCCGCCTGTGGCTTTTTCCTTCTGTCCGCCTGCGTAAAGGTTAAAGGAGAAAAGCATGATGGCAGTTGTAATGAAGATTATAGAAAATCGCCTTATGGTGAACAAACTCGCGGACAAACCTGTCGTAGATTTGCCGGTTGTTTTTTGGGTTGTTTTCATAAAAAACACCTCCTACTATAAATTAAAATATCTGTATGCATTAATTATGCATATTCTCCTAAGCAATTCAATTCTCATATGTTTTAAAATAGGGTTGTTTTTCCCTATCGGGCACTCTCATGGTGTCTCACTACCTCCAATGGCAGTGTGCTTTGATTCGTAGCAATACGGTAAGATAAACTTGCGGGTAGGGTTGCTTGACATATCAACAAATCTTACCTAAAATAATTATAACGTATAACGTAAGATTTATGCAAGGTAATTTTTAGAGATGGGTTTTTGTGGAGTTTTTTGCGGGATTTTATGAAAAAATCATGGGGATTTCGTGTGTATGGGGATTTTGTGAGATAACTGTGAGAGAATAGGAAGGAGTGTTAGAGATAGGTATGAATATTAGATCTATTAAGTCGGGAGAGTTCTTGCGAATAGGTGAAATAGCGAAAATGGCAGGGGTAACGGTTAGGACCGTACGGTACTACGAGGAGTTGGGTCTTTTAAGTCCCCATGAGAGGAAGGGTTCCTCTCATAGAAAGTATACGATGAGCGACCTTATACTCTTAAAGCGAATAAAGCAGTTAAAGAGCTATGGCCTCACTCTGAGCGAGATAAAGGAAATTATAGATCTCTCGCGTGAGGATCCTACCGGTCAGAAGAGTAGGCTCAGGCTAATCGCAAGTTATAGAGAGAAGCTGGATGAGGCTATTAGGAGGAAAGAGAAGATAGAGCTGTATATAAAGGAGCTTGAATGGCATATAGAGCAGCTTAAAAGTGTAAAGAATTTTAATGCTTGTCCCGGGAGTGAGTGTGAAACCTGTGAGTACAGGGATTTCTGCGAATTTGCCCGGATAGGGGAGGAGAGATAAATGAAGGCTGTATATCTTTTGGGACCGGAGAACATAGAGGTAAGGGAGGTGGAAAAGCCACTTCCCGGGTACGGTGAGGTTCTCGTTAAGGTAAAAGCCTGTGGGATATGCACATTGGAGCAACGGCTTTATGCCGGAACAATGAAGATTTTCTACCCGCTTGTTCCGGGCCACGAGGCCGCTGGGGAGGTAGTTGAGGTTGGAGATGGGGTTATCTCCGATCTTAAACCCGGGATGAGGGTTGCCCTTGATCTGGTAAACAGGTGCGGGGAATGTTACTTCTGCAGGATAGGGAAGTCGAATCAGTGTATCAATAGGTTTAAGAAGGGACAACGTGTTCTTGGCGGTTTTGCAGAGTACATCATAGTAAAGGCCAAGCAGGTTTTTGCTATTCCTGATTCTCTCTCCTTTGAAGAGGCTGCATTTTCCGAGCCCATTGCATGCTGTATCCATTCGCTTAAGAAGATAAATCTTCAACTCGCAGAGGATATTCTGATAATAGGTGCTGGGCCCATGGGACTAATGCACGTCCAGGTTGCCAATGCCATGGGCGCCAGGGTTTTTGTTTCGGATGTGGATGATAATAGACTCGAGATCGCAAAGAAACTCGGGGCATTTGCTGTTTTTAATCCCAACAGGGTGGATGTTCCCAGAGAGATAAAGCATTTTACTGATGGTCTGGGTGCGGATGCTTGTGTTGTGACAACCCCCGCTCATGTGGCATTAAAGACGGGACTCGATTCTATTTCCCAGGTTGGAAGACTAAATATATATACCTCGTATTCCGATACGCCATCGCTTCCTATAGATGCCAATTCCGTGCATCATTCTGAGAAGCTTATAACGGGGAGTGAGGGAAGAACCGAACACGATTTTCTCCAGGCGGTAAGACTTTTATCCTTCAAGAAGGTAGATGTTAAGAGTTTAATAAGCGAGACATACCCGCTTGATAGGGCTGAAGAGGGAATAAAACGGGCAATGTCAGCGGATACCTTGAGGGTTCTACTGGTGAGTTAATGTTTGAATAAGTTAAGATTGTTGGGGTGTTGGATGATACTTGTCTATGATGTGGGTACCACAACGGTAAAGGGTGCTCTCTTTGATAGCAGGGGGCGACTTATGTCCGCCGCCGATGTACCGGTTAGGCTTCTTAAGGCAGAGAATCCGGTGTATCATGAGTGTGACCCCAACTCCTGGCTTTCGGCTATAGCGTTAATCAATCCTCAGTTAGGGGTAACGAAGGGAAGTAAAATCGATGCTGTTGTGGTAAGCGGTAACGGGCCTACCGTTGTACCGGTAGGGCGGGACGGAAGGCCGTTGGATTTTGCCATAACCTGGATGGACAGGAGGGCTGTAGAGGAGGCTTCCTATGTGTCTGAGGTGGTTGGTTTTAATATAGATCCATCCTTTGCGCTTCCCAAAATATACTGGGTGTATAGAAACAAACGTGATGTCTACGACAGAACCCTCCATTTTTTACACTGCCCTGAGTTTGTCAATTTCTTTCTTACAGGTGAGGCCAATACAATTCTTCCCTCTCCGGCGTTTAAGAGATACATATGGACCGAGGAGGCTCTGGAAAGATTAGAGCTGGATCTCTCTAAGTTTCCACCCTTTGTTAAGCCCGGTTATATAATGGGAAAGGTGAGGAGGAAGGCGGAGGATTCTCTTGGGATTCCCGCCGGGGTTCCGGTTATTACCGGTGGACCTGATTTTGTAATGTCTCTCCTCGGTACGGCAACTGTTGTTCCGGGTAGGGTATGTGATAGGGCTGGTACCTCTGAGGGTGTGAACTTATGTTCTCTTAGAGGAATTAGTGATACGAGGTTGCTATCTCTTCCCCATATAATAGAGGGTTACTACAACATATCGGGGATAATATCTACCTCCGGGAAGGCTCTTGAGTGGTTTAAAAATATTACGGGTAAAGGAAAGCTGGATTATGAGACTCTTTTTGAGGATATATGTTTGGTAGAACCGGGGGCTAACAAGCTTGTGTTTTTGCCCTATCTCTCGGGCGAACGTTCCCCCTTATGGGATCCTAATGCGCGGGGTGTGTTTATTGGACTTTCTCTTAAGCACGGTAGAAGAGAAATGATGCGTGCCATCGTGGAATCGGTAGGATTTGCAATTAGAGACGTGCTTTCAATAATGGAGGAAAACGGTTTTAAGATAGAGGATCTCCGGGTAACAGGCGGGCAGGCCAGAAGTCCCCTGTGGAATCAAATTAAGGCGGATATCACGGGCAAAAATATAGTACTCCCCGAGTGTAGTGATGCCGAGTTGAAGGGAGATGCCGCCGTAGCCCTTAAAGCATTGGGAGTGTATGCAAGTTTGAGGGAGGCCTCTGAGAAATCTTTTAGAGTTAAGAGGGTGTTCGAACCGGATGAGAGCTTAAGGGGGCTCTATGGGGACCTGTTTAAAGTGTATAGGGAATCTTATAGGGCTTTGCGAGATATTTTTGCAGATATTTCCAGGGTGGAGGTTCCCAGGGTTAGAGAGGATGATAAAGAGTAAGGAGGAATTATGACAGTAGGAAAATCCATAAGGTATAATTCGATCTTTCGTAGGTCCGATGGGAGGGCTGTGGTAGTTGCTATAGACCATGGCGGTATTGCAGGCCCTATTGAGGGAATTGAGAAACCGGAGAGTGTACTGGAGAGCTGTATAAAGGGTGGAGCCGATGCAATACTAACCACCAGGGGTTTTGTTAAGGCAACGGAGGGCCTATGGGAGAGAACCACGGGGTTGATTTTAAGGCTTACCGGGGGCTTTACCGTTCTTGGGGGGAGATTTGAGGAGGAGATGATCTCATCGGTGGAGACAGCGCTACTCTACGGAGCCTCGGGGGTGGCTGTTACTGTTAAGTTCGGACATGAGCGTGAGGGGGAATTTATAAAACAGGCCTCCCTCGTTGCTGATGCCTGTGAAAGATGGGGAATGCCCCTTATGATAGAGGTAATGGCTAGGGGTAATGGCATTAGCAAACCCAATGATCAAAATGGGATAAAATTGGCAGCTCGGGCTGCTCAGGAGATAGGGGCCGATATAATAAAGACCTACTATACGGGTAGCCCTGAGAAGTTTATGGAGGTAGTAAACGGGTGTCCAGCGCCTATATTGATACTGGGTGGTGAGAAGACCAGTGATATTAAGGTAGTGCTTAGAGAGATATACGAGTCCCTGCAGGCTGGTGGAAGAGGGGTTGCCATAGGGAGAAATATATGGCAACAGAGGGATACAAAGGCAATGGTGGAGGCTGTTTGCGGAATAGTACATGATAGCTGGAGCGTGGATAGAGCAGTGGATTTTCTTGCCGGTTTTGGTATTAAATAGGGCATGAGACTTATAGCGTTTGGCGCTAATTTTTTATGGGTTCTCATATTGGGTCTTCTGGGCCCGGCTTTACCCGGGATTATAAAGGATCTTCAGATAAACTACGCGAAAGCGGGAATGTTTTTTTCCGTTATCTCGTTTGGCGGATTGTTTGGGACTACCATAGGAAGTATCCTCTCCGATTTTGTTGACAGGAGGTTAATATTTCTTCTCTCCTCGGTATTCCTTATGGGAAGCCTTGTTTTAATGAGCGTTGCCCCTTCATTTTTGTATTTCATTCTTGCTTTATTACTTCTTAGTATTTTGGGAAGCCCCATAGGAGCTGTGGGACAGGGTATGGTACTCGAGAGGTATCCCGAGAAGAGAGAAACAAATCTTACCCTTCAATCGATATTTGCCGCATCGGGGAGTTTTGTTGCACCACTTATGATATCTGTAAACTATACTGTAGGTAGGGGATGGAGGCTTGCCTTTATTGAAGCGGCTTTGATAGGGGGAGTGCTGTTTGTAGGAATGTTTTTTATAAGGGGGGGCATTGAGAAGGGGAGGGATGAAGAAACGGTGGGAAGTGCCGGGGGTAGTTCTGTCGCTGGTAACAGGATAGGAGAGGTTAGAGCTAAATTGGGCAGATTCGGAAAAGTAGTTACGGTTTTTAAAAATAGGCAGGTTCTGTTTAGTTTTATCCTGATGTTTCTCTTCGTGGGAACAGATTTTGGGTTTTCCTACTGGTTGGCTGAGTATTCCAGGAGTGAATTGGCTCTGGATATTACGCTCTCGAGTGCCGTTGTATTGTTTTATATTGGGGGAGTAATCGTCGGGAGAGTTGCCGGGCTTTTTTTGTTGAAACGGTTCTCCTCTAAGTGGCTCTTAAAGAATCTACCTATTGTTTCCTTACTATCCTTTATTGGGTTTTTACTTGTTGATCTGGTTTGGCTAAAACTTCTGTTTATCGTGCTTTACGGCTTTGGCTTGTCACCCGTGTTTCCCATGTTGATGGCTTACGGAACGGAGGCTGTCCCGGAAAATCCGGGTGTTGTTACCGGACTTCTGTTTGCCTCTCTCTCCTTTGGAGGAATAGTTTTTCCCCTGTTAATCGGGATTATTGCGATGAAAATCGGATTAAGGGGGGCTTTCCTCTTTATTCTTCTCCTCCTAATTGTTATTATGCTTTCGATATGGCGAACTTTTGGGCTAAAAATTAAAACGGCAACTCGCTAAGGCGGGGTACAAGGTAAGGCAGCACTTTGAGAGGCAAACGATTCGAGAAACACACTACCTATTTTAATGTGCTTGAGGAATTTCAGAATGCGAGAGAGTGTCCCTTCTGTAGTTTGGCAGCCAAGAGCTCTCATAAGTATCTGGATGCTCTGTTGTACGAGAAGGTGAACGATGGAGGGGTGCGAAAAGAGTTAAAGAAGGCTCACGGCTTCTGTAAGAAACATGCAAAAGAGCTTGTCTCGCTTGGGGGAGCTCTTGGAATAGGAATAATTTATAGGGAACAGTTGAAGAATTTTATGGAGCTACTATCTGCGGTGAGAGTTTCTCGGGTCGATAATGAAAAGTTGTTGAAAGAGATAAGTAGGTGGAGTAACCATTCCAAGTGTCCTGCCTGTGAGTTCGAACGTAACGCCATAGAGAGGTATGTTGATACCTTTATCTACTTTCTTGATGATGGGGACATGAGGAAAGCCTTTGAATCCTCCAATGGGGTTTGTATCGAACATTTTACACTTGTGCTATCCAGAATTGAGGATGCTGAAAGGCGAGATTACTTTGTTGGGGTAGAGGTTGAGAAGTTAAGGCATCTCTATAATAATGTGGAGGAATTTATAAGAAAACAGGATTACAGGTTTAAGAATGAACCTGTTACTCGGGACGAGGCGGATTCGTGGATAAGAGTGGTACGGATAATGACGGGAGGAACGGGTTAGTAGTGTTAAAAGCTGTTGTCTTTGATTTTGGTCAGGTTCTTACCCTTACCCAGGATGAGAGGCGGGTAAACAATATGCAAAAGTTGAGCGGGCTTTCTATGGATGAGTTTAGAAAGCGTTATGAAAGGTTTCGGGGTGAGTACGATAGGGGAGTAATTGACGGGAGAGAATATTGGAATCTCGTACTTGGTCATAGCCGGGCCCGGATTGAAGATTTTATTCCCCTCTACGATGCCCTTATCTTCGAGGATATACATAGTTGGGTAAGAATAAATCGCAGGAGTGTTAGTTTTGCTCGTCTTCTTAGGGATAGGGGAATAAAGATTGCCATACTCTCGAATATGCCTCGGGATATGGGCAGATACGTTAGGGAGTATCATGGCGATATAGTAGAGATTTTTAATGAGATCATTTTTTCATTTGAGATTGGGATGATTAAACCGGAGGAGGGAATTTATAGGTACTGCGTGGAGAGGTTGGAAACAAGCGCAGGTGATACCCTATTTATTGACGATAGTAGTGTTAACATTGAAGGAGCCAAAAGGGTTGGATTAAAAACATTCCAGTTTGTCCCGGGTGTTACTGATTTGAGTTTTGGGATTGTTGATGAAGTAGTAGGTGATGTTACGGATTGATTAGTCCAGATTGATTGACTCGTGTTGATTTAACGGAAAGGATTTGTAAAATATACAGGAATTAAATCTAGATTTGGGGTTTAAAGTTATGAAAGAGATGTATGATGTGGTGATTTTAGGAGCAGGACCTGGCGGATATGTGGCAGGTATCAGGGCTTCCCAATTGGGATTAAAGACCGCTGTTATAGAAAAGGGAAATCCGGGTGGGGTTTGTTTGAATATTGGATGCATTCCCTCTAAGAGCCTTATAAGCCAGGCAGAGAAATATATGGCTGCTCATACCCTTGAGGGGGTGGGTCTTAAGATTGATAGGAGTGGTTTTAACTATAGTGAGGTTTTTAAGAAGTCCAGGAAGGCTGCTGATACCCTTTCTAAAGGCGTGAGGTATCTCTTAAAGAAGAATGATGTGACTCTAATAGAGGGTGAGGGAAAACTTATCAAACCCGGTACGATTTTGGTGGACGGTAGGGATGAAATTGTGGGTAAGAATCTAATAATTGCCACTGGCTCGCGTCCAAAGGTTATACCCGGTTTTGAGTTTGATGGCGAGTATGTCTTGTCGTCCACCGATGTTCTTATGTTGGAGGAATTACCCACCAGTGTATTAATACTTGGTGCCGGTGCTATTGGGGTGGAATTTGCACATATTATGAATGCCTTTGGTGTAAAAGTAACGATCATCGAGATGATGAGTAGTATTCTTCCACTTGAGGATTCAGAGGTTACCGCGATTCTTGCCAGGAGTTTTAGGCGAAGGGGAATAGGGATGTTTACCTCTACCACAGCGGTATCTCTCTCCAAAAAAAACGGCTCTGTGGAACTTGCGGTGGAGGGTAAGGATGGAACCTCTCAGGTTCTGAGGGCTGATAAGCTTGTTGTTGTTGTTGGAAGGACTCCCAACACGGATGGCATTGGGCTTGAAAATCTTGGTATTACTACCGAGAGAGGGTTTATACCTGTTGGTGATTATTACGAAACATCCGTAAAGGGTGTTTACGCTATTGGAGATGTCGTTAATACTCCCCTCCTTGCCCATGTGGCCTCTAAAGAGGGAGAGATGGTTGTAGAACATATTGCAGGCCGCAAGGTGGAAAAGAGAATTGACACTTTAAAGATACCGGCTGGCGTGTATACACAACCCCAGATTGCGAGTTTTGGCTATACCGAGGATGAACTAAAGAAGAGGGATGTGGAGTATAAAAAGGCAACTTTTCCCTATAGGGGAGCCGGGAAATCCGTAGCGATAGAGGAACCGGAGGGACTGGTTAAAGTGTTGATTGATCCAGAAACAAGGGCTTTTCTGGGTGCTCATATTGTGGGAGCTGAGGCTACGGAGTTGATTCACGAAATTCTACTGGCTGAAACGGCAGAGTTGTTGCCTGAGGATATTGCTAATATGATTCATGCGCATCCCACTCTCTCAGAGGCTGTAATGGAGGCGATGAGAGCTGTCGAGGGATGGGCTATCCATATCTAGTGAAATACTCGTATTGTGTTCATGTTGCATAGAGGTTATATTGGGAGGTAAATTTTCTCAATCGCTTTTCCCATAGGTAAAGCCGGTATACTGCAAAGAAGAATCGACATATATATATCGAGGATGTTTTTCGATTGTCCGTATAAGATGCTTCCCCCGAGTATCAACATGTAGAAGAATAGAATACTCATATGCTTTCGATTCTTATTTTTGAGGTAGGCGATTAAAAAATTGAGTGAAATTAAGAGATAAAGGCTGATTGAAAAGAAGGTTCGGTTGTTTTCTATCCCTATTTTAAATATAAGATTGGGGGTGAAGGATGTAGTATCTACCGGAATGATAATCGCTAGTGATAAACCTATAAATAGCGAGGTTAAAAGAAGGGTAGATGTGTGTTTGTAATTGAAACCCGTTAGGTAGAGACTTACTAGAAGTAGGGTTATTAGGGAAAAAATCCTCCCGAAATAGATACTTCTTGTAATAATCATCCCTGTGTAGTATGGGCTGTTAGAGAGGAAGGTAAGGGAGTCAAGTATTCTTAACGATTCGAAAGATTGTGAGATAACGAAGAATATTAGAAAAAATATTTCAGGTGATTCTGTTTTTTTGTATATACGAGTTAGGTAGAGTGCAATTAATACTGCTATGAGGACTATCAATTGAAGGCCAAGAAGGTAGAGAATGATAGTTCCTTTTGCTCCCTGTATCTGAAAAGGATTGAAATTAGGGAGGAGTTGGACTAATTTTTCAAATTCGTTTTTTGAGGTATAGATAAGGTAAAGCCCCCACACCGAGAGGAAAAATAGCCCTATGGATACAGAGAGTCCAAATATTATAACGTTTTTTCTCGATTTTACCGTCATCTCTGTTAATATATTGGAAAATGAGCTGTTAGAAAATTAGCTTTTTTAATACCTGTTCGTTTTGTTTCCACTTTTTCTTTACCTTAACCCTAAGATCAAGTTTTACCCTGTATGGAAATATCTCTCTTAGGTCTCTCTCTGCTGCGAGTCTTATTGATTTTATCTTGTTCCCCCCCTGTCCGATTATTATTCCCTTTTGGGATTCTCTTTCGACGTATATTATGGCCCTAACCCATAAGAGGTTCTGCTCTTCTCTCATCTCCATGTCGAGTATTTCTATATAGATCGAGTGTGGTATCTCCTCTCTCGTTTCCAGTATAACCTTTTCTCTTATTATCTCTGATATTCTAAATGAGGGTTCCTGATCCGTGTAGATATCCGGGTCGTAGTAGAGTTCTCCCTCCGGGGCTATGTCTGTGAGGTATTCCAGCAGTTGGGGCAATCCCTCTCCTGTTAGTGCAGATATTTTAAATATTGGCACCTCTCCTATAAAGCGTCTTACCGTAATTTCATGTTCAGCTATGTAGTTTTTCTCAATATCGATCTTGTTGAAAACTATAACCTTGTTTCCCTTAAAGTTGGAAACAGATTGCGCAATTTTGCTTTCCTCTTCTCCTGGCGGGCGAGAAATGTCTATCATGTAGAGGAGAATATCTACCTCTTCAAATGATTCCTCTACAAGTTTCGTCAGGTGAAGGTTGAACTTTTTCTCGGAGAGATGGAACCCCGGGGTGTCTATAAAGACAAATTGAGCCCTGTTGTCTGTGTATATCCCTCTGATCTTGTTTCTTGTAGTCTGTGGTACCGGGGTGACAATCGAGACCTTTCCCCGGCAGACTGCATTTAAAAATGATGACTTGCCGGATGATGGTCTTCCCACTATAGCTATAAAGGCTGACTTCATGTTTTATAAACCTCTTTAATCGGAGAGTTTCTTTTTAATTTGTGCGAATTTATCTTCAATATCAAGAAAAATGTCTACAAGGATGGGGTCAAAATGTTTCCCCTTCTGTGCCTTAAACTCCTCCACCGCTTTCTCGTGGGGCCATGGATCTTTGTAAGGGCGCTTTGAGGTTAGTGCGTCGTATACATCACCGACCGTGGTTATTCTTGCACTTAGTGGAATTTTGTCTCCCTTTAAACCTGTGGGATAACCCGTTCCATCGTACTTTTCATGATGGTGAAGGGCTATAATCGAAGCAAGTGTGAGAAATGATTGTTCCCCTAATTCTGTATCTGCCTCGTTGAGGATTTCCCAACCCCATATGGTGTGTTTTTTCATTATCTCCCACTCATGTTTTTCAAGCTTCCCCGGTTTTAGAAGTATGTTATCCGGAACCCCAACCTTTCCTATGTCGTGGAGCATACTGGAGAGGTAAATATCCTTTTGATACTCTTTGGAAATTTTGAAGGGATAAGGATCCCTCTTGTAAACCTCCTCTGCAAGGGTCGAGGCATATTCACTCATTCGCATAAGGTGATTACCCGTTTCCCTATCTCTAAACTCTGCTAATTTTGCCAGGGTTTTTATCGCTGCTATCTGGGTCTTTTGGAGGAGGTTTACAGTTTTGAATATCTGATCGTTTAAGAATTCCTGCATCTCCAAGGTATCGGAGAGCTCTTTTTTCTGACGCACGAAGTCTGTAATGTCAAAGAATATTCCCCAGATTTGTCCGTCAACCAGTGTGGCTGTGTCGTGAATGTCTCTTCTGTCGCCGGATTTTGATACTATTCTTAGGTGATAGTTTCTGATGCTTCCTCGTTTCAGTATTAGTTCTATCTCGCGTTTTCTTTCCTCAGGGTCGTCAAATAGTTTCCCCAATATTTTTATTTCGAAAGGGCTACTATAGCCTGTTAGCTTTGTGAAGGAGGGGCTAAGATAGAGAAAGTTGCCCTCTATATCGGTTACATATACGGGAAGAGAGAGTTTCTCACCTAAGAGAAAGAAATCTTTGAGGCGTTTCTCTTTGAGACTTAAATTGTCCGATGATATGTTATCGGTATCTCGTACGAGAAGGTCTTTAAGTTTGAATGCTAAAAGTTTGAGGGTAAGGTAGTGATTTTTTAGAATTCCCTCTCCCCTCTCGTCTATTATGAAAATAGCACCCAGGGGAATTCCCCTTTCAGAAACTGCCGGTACGTAGACCACTCGTATCTCCGGTTTTTCGATATTTACGTTGATTAATCCTAACTCATCGTGTTCAAGGATCTTGATTTTGGTAGGTGGGGTTGTCTCTAACAATTTTTTTAGTGACACGGTTGGTTCGTTCTCTATTAATTTGTCATGTTCGTTTTTTGATACAACGTTGGCCTCCATAATACCATAGCATCTGTCGTTGATCCGGGCAAAACGAGTTATAACAACCTGGGCAATTTCCAAGTGGTCTCTTATCCATTCCGCGAATTGGTTTAGTTTGGTAGTGGTATCTTCGGAGTTTTGGATAGTATCACAAAGTTGCAGGTACTCTTTTATTATTGCTTCCTCGGACATACACAGTAAATATTATTTAAATTATTGGAGAAATCAACATATTTCGACATATATTTTTGAGTTTGTCACATAAGATTCTGGAGAAGATTCTATGGTCTGGTTTAGGGTTGAAGATTTGTAGAATTGGGGGTAAAACTAAAAAACTTAAGGGAGATTGGTAGGAGATTTTTTGATGTTAAGAGTGAGACGGAGAGGCCATTTTATGGTCATTGTTTTGTTTTTGCCTATGATTTTACTCTCCGGCTGTAAAGAACGGACATTTAAAGAACGAGGGTTTTTGAAGGATGTTCCGATGAGCATTATAGTGGTGGCAAAAAAGAAGCCGGAGTGGGGTAAGATTTTTTCCTTTGTGGATAGAGAGGTAAGCGTATTTGATTATAGATTAAAAACCAGCCCCCTGTGGGAGTTAAACCATGTAGGGCGAGCCGTATTGTCCGGTGATTTGCTGGATACAGTTAGAGAATCCTTAAGGGTTGCTAGGGAGAGTGGAGGGGCCTTTGACCCCGCAATCTGGGCACTTACCAGGTTGTGGGATTTTGATGAGGGGGGGAGATTGCCTAAGCGTGAAGAGATAAAAATTGCCAGGGCTTACGTGGATTATAAACAGGTTAGTATTAAAGAATTGGATGGAAATAGGGCCCTGGTTATATTGCCCAGGGGCTTTGGACTTGATCTTGGAGGAATTGCTAAGGGTGAAATTGTTGATTTGCTTGCCGATTACCTTAATCGGTTAGGATACGATCAGTTTTTGATAGAGGCAGGGGGAGATATCCTGGTGAGTGGTTTAAAAATTGATAGGAAGTGGCGCATTGGAATAAGGCATCCGAGGAGGTTAAATGAGTTTCTTGCAATTATACCGTTTGGCAGGAGAGGGGAAAGGATGTCTATTGTTACCTCCGGGGATTACGAACAGTATTTTGTTAAAAATGGGATTAGGTATAACCATATTATTGATCCGAGAACGGGATATCCGGCGCGCGATGTGGTCTCCGTTACGGTGATTGATACCTCATGTAGGAGGGCAGATGCCCTTTCTACAGCCGCTTTTGTTCTTGGTTACAGTGAGGGACTTAGCTTTCTTGAGCGAGAGGGAGTTGAGGGGCTATTGGTTAGAGAGGATAACGGGAGACTCGAGTGTGAAAAAACCCCGGGCTTTCCCCTCAATTTGGGCGAGATTAATTTGAACTAGCCCCAATATTTTTTAGTCCCAATATTTCGAGTAGAAGAGCGAGAGTTTTCTCTTCGTTTCATAGGGGATTAATGAGGGCTCTGTTACAATGGCATTCTCCGCAGCGTGACGGCAGGAACAGTCTGCTATTGAGGTTACACTTTTTATGGCCTCTGGTAGTATCTCTTTAACGGCACGTATGTTTTTGTTCATTGTTTCCATAACCATATCTGCACTTACACTCTCTTTCTCTTCATGCCAGCAATCGTAATCCGTCACCATTGCTATTGTGGCGTAGCATATCTCCGCCTCTCTGGCGAGTTTCGCCTCTGGAAGGGCCGTCATTCCTATAAGGTCTGCATTCCAGCTTCTATAGAGCTCTGATTCTGCTTTGGTGGAAAAGAGAGGCCCCTCCATTACCACGAGTGTTCCCTGTTTATGGAAGGTTCTTCCCTCTTGGTTTTTACTGTAGCGGGCAGTTAGGATTTCTGTGAGTTTTTCTCTCATGGTCGGGCAGAATGGTTCTGCAAACTGGACATGCCCCACTATACCCTCTCTAAAAAAGCTGTTAGCTCTGCTCTTTGTTCTGTCAATTAATTGGTCAAGAATTACAAAGTCGCCTGGTTTGTACTTTTCTTTTAGAGAGCCAACAGCACTAATGGAGATTATCTGTTGCACTCCCAGAGACTTTAGTGCCCATATATTCGCCTCCGATGGCACCTCCGTTGGGGTGTATCTGTGTCCTCTCCCGTGTCGCGGGAGAAAGGCCGTTTTTATTCCCCCTATGTCCATTATGGATATGAGATCCGAGGGCATTCCAAAGGGTGTTGGAACATCTATTTCTTCGATGAGGCTTGCATTATCTATTTTGTAGAGTCCGCTTCCCCCTATTACAGCTATTTTTACCTCCATTGGTATCTCTCCTCTCTTTGTTTTGTTGTCTATTGTTACTTTCATTTTGCTAAGATTCAAGTGGGAAGTGAATTTTTGTTTAACTTTGTATTTATCTTACGAATTTTATCCTTTTATGTTGACAATTGCGCAGGGTGATGTAGAATAATATTGCATTTCTGGGAGCCTTCCGCCCCAAAACCTCCAGTACCTATTGGAGGACGGAAGATTAAATTACGGGAGGGCCGGAGTTAAATACTCCGGCCTTTTTTATTGAAATTTCTCTCTCCAAAATATATATTCATATCGCAGAGTTAAATTTTTGAAAGTAAAGTGGGGTTGTTTTAGTGATGAAGAGAGGAAAAAGCAAGAGCTTTGGTTTTGGGATGAATTTTGAGGGCTTGAGTTATGTGGATAGGCTGACATACGGAGAGAGAGGTAGAGCAGAGGGTGAGAATGAGGGTATGGGAGGACAGGAGTCCTTCTTTACCCAGCGGATGCTTAAGACAAGAACGGTTCTTCTCTCAGGTGAGATAAATAAAACACTCGCCGAGAGAGTTGTGAGACAGTTAATTCTTCTTGAGGATGAGAGTGATGATCCGATAAAGCTGTTCATAGATTCTCCCGGTGGGGACGCCGATGCGGGATACGCTATATTTGATATGATTAGGTTTATAAAACCCAGAGTAACCATTGTGGGAATGGGACTTGTTGCCAGTGCGGCAGCGATAGTGCTATTGGCCTCCCCGAAGGAGTATAGAGTGGGGCTTCCCAATTCTCACTATCTTATTCACCAGCCTCTTAGCGGTATACGTGGGGTTGCTACAGAAATAGAGATACATGCAAGGGAGCTTGAAAAGTTGAGGGTAAAGATAAATAAATTGATCTCCCAGGAGACGGGCCAGCCCTATGAGAAAGTGGAAAAGGATACCGATAGGGATTTTTGGATGAATGCGGAGGAGGCAAAAGATTACGGACTTATATCAAAAATTGTAAAGAGCAGAGATGAGTTATGAAGAGAGAAGATATATACAGGTATTTGGACAAAACGATAGAGAGTATAAATCTTCCGTATCCTGTGACACGTGGAAAGGTAAGGGACATATTTGAACTCGGAGATTCACTTTTGATTGTCACTACGGATAGGATTTCCGCCTTTGATAGGGTATTAACAATGATTCCCTGTAAGGGAGAGGTGTTGAACAGAATTTCTCTCTTCTGGTTCGATAAAACCTCAGATATTATTGAGAATCATGTGAAAAAGCAGATCACGTCGCGCTCGATACTTGTTAAGAAGTGCGATGTTATTCCGGTTGAGGTTGTAGTAAGGGGCTACCTTACGGGTTCCGCGTGGAGAGACTATGTTAAAGGCAAACTTATCTCCGGTATAAAACTTAGGGAGGGAATGCGCTTTAACGAGAAATTTGAGCAGCCGATAGTTACTCCCTCTACGAAGGCGGAGAGAGGAGTGCACGATGAACCTATTTCCGAGGAAGAATTGATTGAACGTGGTGTGGTAAGCGAGGATTTATGGCAGGAAATAAGGGAGACAGCCCTTAGGTTATTTGAAAGAGGGACAGAAATAGCGGCCTCCAATGGGCTTATCCTGGTGGATACAAAGTACGAGTTTGGCCTTTGTGACGGACAACTCATCCTTATAGACGAGTTACATACCCCGGATTCCAGTAGGTACTGGTTTAAGGAAGGTTATGATGAACTCTTTGAACGCGGGGAGAAACAAAGGGAATTTGATAAAGAGTACCTACGCCAATGGTTGATTGTTAAAGGCTTTATGGGCGAGGGAGAAATCCCCGAGATACCGGACGAGGTTAAGGTGGAGGTGGCATGGAAGTACATACAGGCATATGAAAAAATTACGGGTGCCGATTTTGTTCCTGAGAGTTTTGAGGCAGAGAGGGAAGAGGAATTAATAAAAGAGGCTCTATCTTAGTTGAGTGGAGATTAACTTTGCTACGGATTTTCTTATAACGAGCCTTGTCGGAATGATTATTGTTCTGGGTTTTTTTATCTTGCCTGTGAGTTGTTTCATCAGCAAACCGACACTTTCCTTTCCTATGGCATCGTAGTCCTGCTCTACGGTTGTAAGAGGTACTGTGAGTTCCTGAATAAATGGTAGGTTGTCAAAGCCTATTATCGAGAGCTTATCAGGTATCTGAATGTTCTTTCTTATTGCCGTTTGCATCACAAAGTATGCAAAGAGGTCATTTACGCAGAATATGGCTGTTGGAGGATCCTCTCTGGACATTAAATGTCCAACTATTTCGAATGCCCTTTCCTCTGTAAGAAGTTCCTGTTTGTCTTTTGGGTATGAGTCGTAAAAGTGTTCTATGATATTTTCCGGTCTTATCGGTATTTTGTGTTCGACAAGAGCCTTGCAGTAGCCCTTGTATCTCTCCTCCACGGAGTATGAATCAATAGCCCCTATGAAGGCAATATTTCTGTGCCCATTTTCTATCAGGTAAGAAATGGCTTGATATGCTCCAGTGTAGTTATCCGATTGGACTACGTTGCAATCCAATTCTTCCAGTTTCCTATCCAGTAAAACGAGCGGGAAGTCTTTTATTACAAGTTGGCTTATAATATCCACGTTTCTGTTGTTTATGGGGTATAGAATAATACCTGCAACACTGTTTTGTTCCGTCAGAGTTTTTAAGATTTCTCGTTCCTTACCAGAAGATTGTTCAGAGTAGTGAATGGAACATAGGTATCCATTTTCCTGGCAGTAACGAGAGATTGAACGAATGTACTGCTCTCCCCCGGAAAAAAAATTGGAGGAGTGGGGAATAATTATGGAGATTACCCTCTTGTTTTGAGATGTTTTTTTTGATACAAAAGACCCTTTCCCCTTAACTCTATAGATTACTCCTGTGAGCTCCAATTCTTTTAGAGCTCTGATTACAGTTATTCTGCTTGTTTTAAAGAGCTCCATTAACTGAGATTCCGAGGGAATCTTGTAATCTGGAAGCCACTTGCCGCTTTCTATCTGTTCGTTTATGTAATCGATTATTCGTTTGTATTTGTGTTCCATTATGCATAATTATAACTGAGAGCAAGATTTTATTCAATACAACTTGACATATCAAGCTTGATGATATATCCTTCTATTTGTCAAACATAATATGTTATGTTTGATTTCTGTTAGTGCTGTTGAGGTAAAAAGTGAGGAAGGCTCTGATCTGTCATTATAGGATTGGTAAAACGGATGGTGTATCCCTTGAAATTTCGAAGCGGAAAGAGGTATTGAGCTCGCTCGGGTGGGAGACTCTTTTACTCAGTGGGCCGATTAGTAGCGCTGTTGATTATATAATTCCTGAATTGGAATTCGATACCTACGAGGTAAATCGAATTAAGAAGAATACATTTTATAAGTTGAGTGATTTTAACAGTTGTGATGAATTACTTGGTGAGATTGAAAGAATTGGCGGTATTATTGAGCGGGGTGTACGAAAGATTGTGGAAAAAGAGCGCCCCGACGTTCTAATGCTCCACAATATTTTTTCTCACGGGAGACATATTGCCGCTGCCAAGGCTTTTTTTAACATTGTGAAGGAGTTTAACATTCCCACCATAGCAACACACCATGATTTTTATTGGGAGCGCCCCGAGTATAAGAGAGTAACATGCGATGGTATAGAGGAGTATCTTGCCAGGTATCTTCCGCCTAAAGACTCGCTGATAAAGCATGTGGTTATAAACAAAATTGCCAGAGACGCCCTGTATAGAAAAAGAGGAATAGAAGCGATTGTTATTCCGGATACGTTTGATTTTTCTCAGGATTGTTGGAGAGTGGATGAGTATAATAGGGATTTTCTTGAGTCTATCGAGGTTTCCAAAGATGATATCCTGATATTACAGGCCACACGAATAGTGGAGAGAAAAGGGATAGGAATAGCAATTGATTTTGTCGATTTGCTGAATAGAGAGGGTTATTTGAAGGATCTGGTAGGAAAAACTCTCTACAATGGGAAAGTCGTTAAGTCAAATAGTAGAGTGGTTCTTGTTCTCGCAGGATATGCGGAGAAGGATTCCGAGGGATACCTTAGTAAGGTAAGGGCAAAGATAGCACATAAGAATGTCGAGGCGCGGTTTATTTCTGATCGGGTTGGTGCCAGCCGGTGTATTAGGGGGAATACCAAGTGTTATTCTCTATGGGATTGCTACGTTTATGCGGATGCGATTAGTTATCCCAGTATTTTGGAGGGGTGGGGAAATCAGTTTATAGAGGCTATCTTTGCCAAGAAGCCTGTTGTTTTGTATGAGTATCCCGTTTTTAAGAGTGATATCAGGCCCTTTGGTTACGAGTACATAAGTCTCGGTGATAGAGCGTTTTTTAACGAAGAGGTGGGGTTGTGGGAGGTGCCTGTAGAGGATTTAAAGAGGGCAGCGGATAGGTTTACTGACGTTTTGGTTGATAGTAGGACAAGGGATTTGGTGGAAAAGAATTTTGAAATAGCAAAGGTGCATCACTCCTATACCACTCTTAGGAGAATGTTGAGGGAGTTATTGAATTAGAATGGAGAGAGATGTTTCTGTAGGGAGTTATATAAGGTATCCAACGAAAAAAATATTCTCTTACGATTCGGTGTCTTTTGTCATTAATTTTAACTCTCCCGTTGAGTTTTCGATGGGTGATGGGTTTTCCCCGGGCTACTTTAGACTGTTGAATTCGGAAAGCGGTGAGGAAGAAGGGGTTCAGTACGGAAGTTTCTCTATTCTACTGAATCAAGATAGCTGTGAGTATGTGGTTTGGCCCAACAGGGAGGGGGAAATCTTTGATATTACCCAGGCGGTTGACTTTCTTGAGAGGCATGGGTTTTCAAATAGAGGAGTTTACATTAATTATCCTGCTACCGCCTCTTGTAGGGGGGTGATTCTGGTGGGTAAGGGGGGCGGTGTGATAATTGCTGCTTCCCCCGATGGATCGGGAAGGGTTAGCGAGTTTAGGTTGAAATTAGCTTCTTCTCCCGTAGCTACGGATCAAAAATGTCTGGAGATTCTTGTAAGAGGGCCGACTGCTTCGCCTGGCACTTTAGGAGGTGCTTTGGGTCACTCTTCTGGGATCAGATGGGTTGTTGCCCCTTATCGGGGTGGATGGGGTGCGTGCGAGAGGAAAATTAGGGAGGTTTTGTTTGCAAAGTCACCTGTAATAACAAAGGGAGCCGGCTATAGGTACATGCTTCAGGTTGGTCTGGTTGATCAACAGGAAAAAACAGAGGTTGACCCGGAAGAGGGCTTTATGGTGCTTGAAAGAATCGCCCGGGTGATGAAAGAGAAACTGGGAATGGGGAATATTCTTCATGTTTTTGGTTACGGAAGGGGGCACGATGTGGGTTATCCCGATTACTCCCCTTCTAAGAAACTGGGTGGTAAAACTAGACTGGCCGAGGCTATAGAGGGGATTCATCGGCATGGACAGGTGGTGTCTCTCTATATGAACGGGAGAATTGCCGACGCCGAACTGGTGGATGCAGATACGGGACTTGCCGGTTCCGTACTACTTGGTTCGAGTGGCAAACCTGTTGTCGAGTTTTATACCGATAGAAAGTTCTATGTTATGGATCCCTCCTCTACTCTCTGGATTGATAGGCTTGTGGAGGAGGCCTCTCGCCTTAGAGATTTGGGGGCAGATATCGTACAGCTTGATCAGCTCGGTGGGAGAAAGGCTCCCCTTCCGCCGGGTAGCGAATGGGGAAAGGGCTATGTTTCCCTTATAGAGAGAATTCATGATTTGGGTCTGGAGGTGTGGATCCAGGGGCTCTCCGATCTCTACAATGCCGATTGGTTTGAGGCCACCTACAGAGAGACTTCAATTCTGGAGGATGGAAGTTTGAGAGGAGGAATGCCCTTTGGAAAACCTTTTTTGAAATTCTTTAGAATGATGGTTCCCGGTAAAAGGGTGTTAGTCCCTCTCTCAAAGTTAAAAGAGGTTGGGTTTAAAGAGCTTGATAGCTACATAGTAGATCTGGAGGATGAACCCGGTAAAACCTTCTTTTACAAACCGGATTATCTTAAAAGATTTTCTTCCATAGTGGGGAAAATTAAAAGGATTGAAAATGGTGTAGAGATACATGAGGCTACTACCCTGGGTTTCAGGGATAATTAAAAATTTTTTAAGGAGGTCAGGATGAAAAAGGTATTAATTTTAGCCTTTTCGGTCTTGCTTGTCTTGCTTGGTGCCACGGCAGTGTTGGCAAAGGGTCAGGTTGAAGGGGGAGGTAAACCAACTCTGGTAGTGGATTCCAGACTCTGGTCACCCCCGGAGGAGCAGGAGTTTGTTATTAATAACGTTTTTAAGGATTTTGAGAAACAGAACAACTGTAAGGTGGATTTCTCTATTATAAACGATCAGGACATGCTTAAGAGGGCTAAGGTACAGCTTAGCACCAATCATGTAACCACCGATGTCATTATTGCCTATGTATCCAATTTCCCGGAGTGGGTAAAGAACGGGTATGTAGAGGATTTGACACCCTATGTTAAGTCATGGACCGACAGAACCTTCTCCAAAGGGTTTAATAAACTAACCATATTCAACGGCAAACAGTACTTTCTGCCGATTGGAGCGGATGTCTATCTTACATGTGCCAATAAGAAGGCTCTAAAGTATCTTCCTGCGGGTGTGGATGTTCAGAATATTACCTGGAAGCAGCTCATAGATTGGGCAGTAGCCATTGCCAAGGGTGAGGGTGAGGGTAAGTTTGCCTGGACAGGTGTACCCCAGAAGATGCTTATCTATCAGTTTGGGAGTATGGTTCTCTCCTATGGTGGCGGATTCCCGGACATAAACTCACCTGCTGCTATTCAGGCATGGAAAGAGGTTGTAAGATTGCAGCATGCCTTTACCCCCTCTGTTAAGACTTACGACAATGTAGTGCCGCCTATGAAGAGAGGTGAAGCATGGTTAACGGTGACCCACTGTGCAAGGGTAGGACAGATTTACGAATCCAATCCCAATCAATTTATCATCGCTCCGGCTCCGAGAGGGCCCAAGGGTATAGGTTCGATAGCGGGTACCAGCGGTCTTGCCATTATGAAAAATGCTCCTCATAAAGAGCTTGCCGTTAAGTTTTTGGAGTACCTTACCCGACCGGATATTATGCTGAAAGTAATGAAGGGAACGGGTGGTTTTATTCCTCCTGTTGATCAGTGTATAAAACTACTCGGTAATTCCGTAAAGGATGAGGTAATTAAGAAATCTCTCAAGGTTCTACACGACGGAATTCTCTCCTTTGTGCCTGGTGCGCAATTTAAGGATTGGGGTGCTGTAAAACTGGTTGTTGATAAGGCATTTAATCAGCTTGTTCTCGTAGAGGGAAAGGTTGATGTTGATTACCTGAACAAGGCGGCAAAGGATATAGATGCGTTAAGAAAGTAGGGTGTGTATAATTTATGGTAGGGATAGGGATTATTGTTCCCTATCCCTGCCTTTAAAAAACATGGAGCCTTTATCATGAAATTGTCGATTTCGGAGGAAACGAAGAAAAATATTGTTCCCTATATTTTGATCGCCCCTACCATTATCTGGTATGCCTTTTTTTGGGCACGTCCGGTTATCCATGCATTTTACGGGAGTTTTTTTGATCTGCACGGTAATTTTACCCTGGATAATTATAAGTTTATATTTCACGATCCATATTTTCTCCCTGCGATATTTAATACGTTTTTTATAGCCATTGTGTCTGTAAGTTTGGAGTTTGTTCTGGCCTTCGGGCTTTCGCTTCTCATAAATATGCGATTCAAGGGGGCGGGTGTTTTACTCTTTATTGCCACTATTCCTATGGCTTTGCCCTTCGTTGCCGTTGCGGCTATGTGGAAGGCCGGTCTTGCAACCTATGGGTGGCTAAATAGTTTTCTCTACCATGTAGGATTGATTACCAAGAGTGGAAAGATCGTATTTATGAGTGGTGCAAAGTGGCCCTCCATTTTTCTTATAATAATAATTGATGCCTGGGGCGTTATACCCTCTATGATGATAATTCTTGTCGCCGGCATGCAGAATTTAAATGAAGAGTTAAAGGAGGCTGGCTACATATTCGGGGGGACAAAGTTTACGGTTTTGAGAAAGATAGTTATTCCGCTTTTAAAACCTACTATAACAACGGCTCTTATCCTTCGAATTATCTCTGCCATTCAGATATGGGCAATTATAACCCTGATGTTCGGTTACTTGAGACTTCCGACTCTTGTATCTCAGCTTGTTTTTTACAATGATCAGCGTGCCCCGGCAGATCCCGTGTACTATCAGCGCTCACTTGCCTATTCGGTGATAGTGGCAATAATTATCTCTTCGGTTGTAATCCTCTATCTTAAGGTTTCAGGCTCTTTTAAGAGTGAGGAGGAGGCTTAGCATGATAGGAGTATCATGGACAGGAGAGTTTTGTGGGGCAGGTATGCGGGTAA
Source organism: uncultured Spirochaetales bacterium (assembly GCA_964596425.1). GTDB lineage: Bacteria > Spirochaetota > Spirochaetia > SZUA-6 > SZUA-6 > CAZQTC01. The sequence continues at coordinate 68,586 of CAZQTC010000031.1, forward strand.
AGATAGTAAAAATGAAAGGAAGGTGGGGTGTTTTATGAAAAGGGAGGTTAAAAGAGGCATTTTCAGAGCGGCAAAGACCACCACGCTTTATATACTTGTCACCGGTGTGGCAATGATAATTCTCTTTCCGATTTATTTTCTCGTTACCATGTCCTTTATGTCGGATTTTGAAATGTATAATGAATGGCCTCTTCCACTCTTACCCTCGTTTACCATGCACTTTAAGATAGAGAAGAGTGATAAGGGTTATCTTCTATACATATACAACAGGATGGATAAGAAATACCTCGATGTTTTAAATACCGACGATAGGGAGTATATGACTTCTTTTATAAAGCGAAAAACCAACTGCCCTATTTCGCGGGAAAAATTAAACTCCATACTTGCAGAGGTGGATAGGGGAAAAACAGTTGAGTTTAAACTTAGGAAAAATATTGTATTGAATTACTCTTTGTTTTTCAGGTTAAAGCAGGACGCCTGGCCTGCACTTGTGAGGAGCATATATACGGCACTGGCTACCATCGGTATCTCGCTTATTATAGGGGGAATGGGGGGATATGCCTTTGCACGATATGTCTTTAGGGGGAAGAATATTCTCAAACTTAGCGTTCTTTTTGTAAGGATGTTCCCCGCTGTTGCTACTGCCATTCCTGCGGCTATCATTCTTGGGAATATGGGCTTGTACGATAGGCCTATAGGTCTCTCCTTTATCTATTCGATAGGTAGTATCGGACTTACCATCTGGATAACGGCAAGTATCTTTATGAGTATCCCCGTTGAACTGGAAGAGGCTGCTCAGATATTCGGAACCTCGCGACTCGGTGCATTCTGGCATGTTACAATGCCGCTTGCCCTTCCCGGTCTTGCAGCCTGTGCCATGTATGCGTTTATAGGTTCGTGGAATGAGTATGCTCAGGCGATAATTCTTACCCAGTTCAATCCAACATTTCCCGTTGTTGTGTTTGAGTATGTATTGGGGGCTAACGGGATGGAACACCTTGCTACCGCAGGGGGAATGATACTGGCAATTCCTGCTGTGATTTTTTATCTCTTTATACGGCGTTACATACTCCGTATGTGGGGCGGAGTTAGAGTGTAAAGGAAGTGAGTATTTTATAAACAAAATAGGAGTTTAAGGGGTAGAGTGATGGCAAATCTTAGACTGGAGAATCTCTCGAAACGCTTTAGCAGGAGGGTTTGGGGTGTTAAAAAAATGGACCTTCTTGTTAATGATAAAGAGTTTCTGGTTCTTCTTGGACCCTCTGGTTGTGGTAAAACAACCACTCTCAGGCTTGTTGCGGGATTGGAGGAGGCTACAACCGGTAGTATCTATATCGATGATGTTGATGTTACCGATTTTCCACCCCGTAAACGAGATATAAGTATGGTATTTCAGAGCTATGCCGTGTGGCCCCATATGAGGGTTTACGATAACATAGCCTTTGCCCTTAGGTTTAAGAAACTTTCGAGCGATGAGATTGATAGAATAGTGCGGGAAGTGGCCGATATGGTTAAAATTTCCAACCTTTTAAAGCGCTTTCCCGATCAGCTTTCAGGCGGACAACGTCAACGTGTTGCTCTTGCCAGGGCACTTGCCGTAAAGCCCAAGATATTTCTTTTGGATGAACCCCTCTCTAATCTTGATGCTAAGTTGCGAGTGGTAATGCGAACAGAGCTCAAAGCAATTCATCAGCAGACGCAGGCTACCTCTATATTTGTTACTCATGACCAGTCAGAGGCTATGAGTATGGCCGATAGAATCGTAATAATGCGTGATGGCGAGATTGTCCAGATAGGTAGCCCCGATGATGTGTACTTTAAGAGTGCGGATGTATTCGTAGCGGGTTTCATAGGCACTCCCCCGACCAATTTTTTCGAGGTTGAGGTTGAAAGAACAGGGGGATTGGTGGTATTGAAGAATCCTTTTTTTACTCTTAGGCTTGACGAGAAGAGGAGTAGGTTGTTGGATGGTTATACCAAACAAAAATTGACTCTGGGGGTAAGACCGGAGGATATAGTAATAACAAAGCGGGGAGAGGGGCTGTTTGATGAGCGGGTTCTTGTTGTGGAACCCCAGGGTTCTCAGCAGATTGTGGCCCTTAAGTTGGATGATAAGATAGTCAAGCTTGTTTCTCCCAGAATTCCTCGGGTAGAACCGGGCGAGAGTGTCTCCATCGCCTTTAACTATGAGAGATTACACTTCTTCGATATAGATACCGGCAGACGGGTATAGTTTTTCCCCTTTAGTTCTGTACCTTTGGTAAGATTTATGTTAGTATTTTCCCACTTTTGTTGGCTAGATTGGTAAGGTTAATTAAAGGTCCAAATTTCTCTGAGTTTTACGGAGGTGATTATGGGTAATCGGGTAGTAGTTATCGGCGCTAATGCTGCCGGGATGAGTGCTGCAAGTCAGGCTAAGAGGGTTAATCCGGAACTTGAGGTTGTTGTTTTGGAGAAATCGCCCTACATATCGTACGGCGAGTGTGGTATGCCCTACTATATAGGGGGAATAATCGATAATGCGAAAAAGCTCTTTGTTTTGAGTGTTGAGGCTGCGAGGGAAAAACGGGGGATTGATGTTAGAATAAACAATGAGGTTACCGGTATAGATGTAAATAAAAAAGAGCTTACGGTGGTTGATAGAGAAACGGGTAGGGGTGAATACAAACAGCCCTACGATAGGCTTGTAATTGCCACTGGTGCGAGAAGTGTCCGTCTAAAGCTTCCCGGCTCTGAGCTGGAGAATATATTTCATCTTAAGTTTTTTGATGATGCTCAGCGTATTGTCAACTTTATTGATAGTGAGAAACCGAAGAGAGTTGTTGTTATAGGTGCCGGGTACATCGGCCTTGAGATGACAGAAAATCTGAGGCACAGGGGAATCGAGGTTAGCGTTGTTGAGATGCTACCCACTGTTATGGGGGCAACGGAACCGGATGTTCACGAGGTAATACTTTCGGAACTCAAGCGAAATGGTGTTGAGGTGATGCTGGAGACGAGGGTTGAAGGATATAGGGGAAGTGATGGAAGGGTTAGGTATGTAGTTACGGATAGGGGTGAGATAGAGGCAGATTTTGTACTCGAAAGCGTTGGAATCGTTCCGGAAACAACTCTGGCGGGGGAAGCGGGTGTAAGGTTGGGAAGTAAGAGAGGAATTGTTGTGGATGAATATATGAGGACCAACATATCGGATGTGTTTTCTGCCGGTGATTGTGCGGAGATTAGACACGTAGTGTCGGGAGAGTATGTGTATATCCCTCTGGCTCTGAATGCTAATCGTGGGGGAAGGTATGCGGGGAACAATGCCGCCGTTGGGTTGAGTAGGGGAGGCGATAAATTCGGGGATGCGCCTCTTGAGGGATACATGAAGTTTCCCGGGACCCTTGGTTCTGCGGTTGCCAAAATATTTGATGTAGAGGTCGGGAAGGTAGGTCTTTCCTCTGTGGATGCCGGGCGTCTAGGATACGATTTTGTTTCTGCAACGATTAAGTCCAAGACAAAGGCCGGTTACTGGCCAAAACACCCCGATATTACTCTTACACTCATAGCGGACAGGAAAACCAGAAAACTCTTGGGGGCTCAGCTTGCAGGTGGTAGCGGTGCCGCCCTGCGGATAGACACCTTGGCTGTTACTCTGTTTAACGGGATGACTGTAGATGAGATTAAGGAGATGGATCTGGCCTATGCACCCCCATTCGCTCCATCATGGGATCCTGTACTTATTGCCGCGGGGGTGGTAGCAAAGAAGCTTTAGGAATGGTTTATACGAGAGGGGTTGTCTAATCTTTCTCCCCACAGACGACAACAAAACTTCCCTCTCCGTAGCCCTCCTTTATAGGATGGGTATGGTGGGGACCCCTGTCTGGAAAGAGTGTTTGAACCGTTTTTATGTTTTTGAATCCGGCTTTTTTTAGTGCCTCTAGAATCTCCTCTGTGGAGAAGAATACGGCATCTCTGTAGAATACGCTCTCTTCCTTTATTTTGAGGTACTCTCTTCCGATTGGACTCTCTCTATCCACAAAACCTATCACTATTTTGCCACCCTCTTTGAGCACTCTGTAACACTCCTTTAGGGTTGTTGTTGCGTCGTCCAAGAAGCATATTGTTGTAACCATGAGGATACCATCGCAGGAAGAATCTTCCATGGGGATATCCTCTCCCCTCCCCTCTATAACCTCTATTCCCCTCCTTCTGGCAGCCTCTGCCATTACACTGGAGGGTTCTATCCCCTTGCTGATTCCCAGGGGTGCTGCGAAGAGGCCACTTCCTACTCCAAGCTCTACAAATCCCTTTGGGTTTTTAATAAAATGTTTCACCGCCTCTATTTCCGATTTGTAGTAACCCTCGTTTTCTTTAAACCACTGTTCATACTGGTCTATGTATTTGTCGAATGGTTCCGTTTTGGGCATCTCTTGCTCCTCAGTGTTGCTTGTTAGTTTTTTGTAATTTACAATTTTTGTCGGATAGTTAAAAGTATTTTGCAATTGATTTGGTATAGATATAATGTAGAGAAAGATGATATTCGGAGTGAGAGGAGGGAAATTGCTTTTTCACAGGATTATCTCATCGGTACTTTTATTCATCTCTCTTACCTTTTCTCAGCGTGTAACAATAATGAGTTATAATGTGGATAATCTTTTTGATGATGTTTCTAACGGAACGGAGTATAAACGCTACAATCCGGCTAACGGTAGCTGGGATAGAGAGAAGTATCTTGCTAAGTTAAGGAATATTGCAAGGGTTATAATAGATTCCTCACGACGTGCCCCGGATATTGTTGCACTTCAGGAGGTTGAGAACAGGAATGCGTTGGAGACCCTTAACTCTATGTATTTGAATAAACTTGGTTATAGGTATGTTGCTATAGTACCGAAGGAGGGAATAGCTACCAATGTAGCGGTTTTGAGTCGTTATCCTATCAAATCGGTGCATTCATACTATGTAGGGAATTGGGATGATAGGCCTTTGAGAGATATTCTCGAGGTTGACATAGATATTGGGGGGTTAACTCTCTATCTGTTTAACAATCATTGGAAATCTAAGAACGGGGGAGTTAGGAAAACCGAGATTGCGCGGCTCAGAGCGGCTAGTGTTTTGCTTGAGAGAGTGCGAGCGATTTATAACAAAAATCCTCATGCGGATATAGTGGTGGTGGGTGATTTAAATGAGGATTTTGATGAATATGTGAGGATACGGGGAAGATATCAAACTGCACTTATCCCTCTGGAGGGGAAATGGTTCGAAGGTGAGAATCTGGTTAGACGGGAGGCACTAAGGAGGTATTTGGAGAATGAGAGTAGTCTTTTTTTGATAGGGAAGATACCCGAATCAGGAAATTTTTCGAATGTTTCTACGGTGTTTTATGAACCATGGTTTGAATACCTTAAGAGGGAGGGAAACTATAATTTCGGAAGTTACGTCTACAGGGGGAGGTGGGAAACGCCGGATCATATCTTGCTTTTTCCTACGCTCTTTGACGGGATGGGTTTGGAATATCGAGGGGGTAATTTTCACGTAATAAAGGCATCCTTTATGCTTACCGGTAGGGGATACCCCGCAAGATGGTACTGTAGAGGGAGTAAGTGCAGAGGGTATTCCGATCATTTACCGGTTATTGTTACGATTTACAGGAGGTGATTCGGTTGTTGGTTGATCGTGTTAGTTTCCTCCCAACATCTCTTTTAATAAGAGATGCGTGTATAATTGATGCCTGGCCAGATGAAAGGGGCTTTTCCAGTTATTTCCTTTGAGGGTTAAAGCCACAGTACCATCTCTGTGCAGGTATCCGAACCACTCGCCATACTCTGGATCGGGGAAATGGTTGTATGACCATTCAAAGAGTTTTTCAAACCAGATGAGGTATTTTTCCTTTCCTGTTAGATGATGTGCTAAGAGTGTGGCATACATTGCCTCGGTGTGCGGCCACCAATACTTCATGTCCCATTCGACCTGTTCGGGTTGGTAACCCTCCACATCGAGAAACGAGAACAAACCACCGTACTTTTTGTCCCAACCTAACTCCAATGACCAGTCAAGAATGGGAAGCGCTCTCTCTATGAGAGTGGTATCGTTTCTGTAACGCCCCTCTGTTATTATAAACCACGCTGTTTCGATTGCGTGACCTGGATTTATACACCGTCCGGCTGGGTTGTTTAAAAGTTCCCCGTTTAGACCAACAGTCTCGAGGAGGGCTTTTTTTTCGGGATGGACAAAGTATTTGAATATTTCCTCTATATAGGTATCTATCATTGCTGTATATTTTTTTTGTTCTTCCTCATTATTACTTGCGTCCCGCATAACTTGAAGGGTAAAGATCATGCTCATTGTGGCGGAGTGTGTTCGTGTTTTGACAATGATAGGGTTATATTTGGGCTCTAATGCAACTGGTTTTTTGGATAGTTCTAGTATAGTATTTAGAACTTTCCGGGCCAGATTTAGGGCTTCCTTATTGTGGGATGCTCTGTAATACTCTGCAAAGCCTATAACTGCAAAGACCTCTGTGAATAGGTATCTTCTTCTACGTACCCACTCACCAGTTTTGGTTACGGTGAAATATCCTCGTCCGGTTTCGTCGATTATGTGGTTCTTTAAGAACTTATATCCATGGGTTCCCAGAGTTAGCCATTTTTCATCTTTTTCAAACTCATTGTACATTCTGGAAAATAACCATGTAAGTCTCCCTTGAACCCAGCCACTTTTGTCGGTATTTAAAACCCTTCCCTGGCGGTCGAGGTAGGTAAGAAAACCTCCATCCTTACTATCCACACATCTTGGGATCCAAAATTTCATTGTATCATTTAAAAGTTTGTCGTAGAAAAATCTTTTTAAATAATTAAGTCTCTCTTTTTCCATAGTGCATCATTTGCTAAAAGATATTTACAATTAATTATAGGTTAAGACGACCCTTCTGACAATTGACTGATAAGGAAAAAGCAGATAATAGAGAGTTTGGTTAAAGAGTGTTTTTAGAGAATAGTATATCAATTTATTTTTAGATACATCTTGTTGTGAAATTTCACCCCTAGAAGGCGAGCTACGTATTCGAGGTGCTTTTGATAGTGTCCGTATAACACGACCCGGTGGAATCCAAAGAAGTTGTCTTCAAACTCTTTTAGTTCCTCAGCAGGGAGTTCGATTGCAATCTTTGTTCTGCAGCCCCAGGGTGAACCCTTATACTCATGTTTTACAGTTTGTGATTCGTAAGCCAGGAGGTGGTAGGTTTCGAATTCGTCCTTAATAGGCACTTTCGGTAGTCCCATGTAGGTCATTTTTCCTTTGCCTATTAGCTTTAGAATTGTTACCGGTTGGTTTTCTTTCATCTCTACTTCCAGGCCTACCTCTGATAATGTCTCGTTATGGGTTCTAAACCAGAAGGGGAAACTGTCTTTCCTCGTCATTCTTGTAGGAGCCGTGCAGTGAGCCATTATTACCTGATTGTTGCTTCTATCAATGGCTGGGTCTGCTTGAAACCCTGGTGCTCCTGCCAGGTAGTGGCATAGAGCTATTGTTAAAACTGTTTCTACATCGGCTTCACATCCCGCTACGATGCCCTCATCGTTTAATTTTGAGATAGCAAGGCATGGACTGATCGGTAGTGTTTTTTCCCTTAGGTATGAGAGACAATCGATTGTGAACCCGTTGGTGTTTTTTTCTTTCATTAGTGATTTCACGGCAAGGTACATTTTAACGGCTTTAAATATGTCACTCTCCGGTGGTTCCTTTACACCTGTAGCTGTTTTCATTATTGTGTCGAATTCTCTCTTTGCCTCGCTATCCTTTATGTTGTCGTAGTGGTTGATAAGTTCTGTCGAATCAGCATATATCAATTGTGCACCAAAATATTTCTCTATAAGCTGTGAATACCCTGGACCCTTCCACCTTGGGTCGAGCATTCTGGGGTCTATCTTTGTGTAATCATGTTTGAGGTCCCTTACTACGAGGAGACGGAGTTTTTTTAGTTTGGAAACTGCAGTCATAGCTTCCAGTGGTTCTATCAAATCTTTGGGCTCAGAGGATGCTACAAGAACAGCCTTTGCTTGATTTGCTAGGAGTGCCGCATAGCCATCGTAGTATACACTAAAGGGCTTGGTGTATACGATAGTTGGCAAATTCTTTTCGCATAATTTGCCTATATCAGGACCTATTGAAGCAAATTCGGAATTGAGAGGGACGATTATAAGCCCGTCAGCATTTTCCATTAGGGTGTAACTTTTATATATATCTTCATCGTTACTTACCAGTTGCCATCCAAAGAAATTGATTGTTTTATCTTTAATTTCATGGATCAGAGCTTTCAGTTCTTCTCTGATTTTTGTGATCTGTCTGTCTACCGGGAATTCTCTGTATGGCCATCCGGCTGGCATATCTCTCTCGCCCAGGAAAGTAACGAGGATATTATAAGTTGTCACACCTTTTCTCCTTTCGTGTTATTCATATTTATAATTTAGACTTTTATACTTTTTTCTCTGGATGTCAAGAAGTTGGAGGAGAAGATTTTCCTGTTGCGAGCCTCTTTAAATCCTTTCCGAAGATAGCGAAGTATAATGTGCCTATTATGCCAAATATGAAGGCCGTTAAGAGGTTGGTTTTAGGAGAGGCAATGGCCTGTATCCATGGAAGCAGTTTTTGGCCTATGCCTATGGTATGAATAACCATAGCCGAGGTAGAGGCGCTCCATAGAAATGCCCCACCAAAGGCGGCAATAGAAACTACTATATCACGGATTAGATAGTAAATACCGAATGTACTTGCCTTTTTCCCCTCGGGCGCCAGATCCATTATCAGTGCTTTACGAGTGGGTTCTCCGAATTCTTTCATCCCTCGGATAATGAAAGCTACTACCATAAGGCCAAATGAATGAGAGAATAGTAGTATTAGGGGAAAAAGTGTGAAAAATCCGAAAGTAATTACAACAAATGGCTTTTTAGTGTTTTTGTCTGCGAGGTAGGCAATGGGTATGTAGATAATCATTGCTGTAACCATTTCGATAGTCGTTAGAATCCCGAATTGAAATGGGGTAATTCCATTTAAGTTTACACACCAGATTACAACGAAAGCGTATGGTATTTGTTCGCAAAAACGTACCAGTATGTCTGATACCAGAAGGTTTCTAAGGTTAGGGCCTATAAGACTGAGTCGTTTTTCAGTCCTGGTTTTTGTTTCTTCTCCTTTGGGTTTTTCTACCTTTATCATTATTTGTTGGATAAAGAGTGAAACACCTCCCAGGATAAGGGCAATTACAAAAGCCAGTCGTATACCGGTTTTTTCCCCGAATATTCCGATCATTATTCCCCCTAAAACCGGTCCCAATGCCATGGGAACCCTTCTTACTAAAGAGTGCATAGAGACTCCCATGGTGCGTTTGTTTTTAGGTAAGACCCTGGATACCATATCCATCGTTGCGGGTAGAGAGATGGCGGTCCAGGATAGAAAGAAAATGGCCCCTATTATTACCGCCTGCCAGTAGGGAAAGATTATTACTATTAGGTAGCCTATCATGGCTATCAAATTAAAAAGGATGAGTGCCCTCTTATATCCAAGTTTATCACTGGCGTACCCCCCTGGGTAGGAGTATAGAGCGCTTAAGAGGTTGTCCATACCGTTTAGGAGCCCCACGGCGAAGGCACCACCACCAAGTGCAACAAGGTAGAGAGGTAAAAAGCGTTCCGCCATCTTTTCGCCGAGGCCTACCAGGATGACCATGGTGAGTAGAGCAACTATGTTTTTTTTGAGCCCTAGGAAATTGACTATCTTTTTAAACCACTTTTGGTTCGGATCTTGCTTTTTTACTTTGCTGTTCACTTTTTATCTGCCTTCTTTGTGTTGTGTATGGAAGATTAAGTTTTAATAATTATGTCCGAAATAATATTGGCCGCCTCGTCGCATCTATCCGCCGACCGATTTAGATGCCTGTAAATCTCTCTCATTTTCATCATGTGGCCCGGGGAATTAGTTCTGTCATCAAACAGTTTTGCCAGGGCCCCCAGGTATATGTGATTCATCTGATTCTCCATTGCCTTTGCACGTTTTGCATGTTCAAGTGCAACGGTCGGGTGTTTTTTCATATTCTTTATTGCGTCATATATTTCAAGTGTACCCATTTTTAGAGTGTTTACAAGTTCAATAAGTTCCTCCGTTGGTTCCACTTTGAAGATGCCAATTTCCTCTACGGTGCTTTTGGCTGCATCTATAATATCGTCTACAGCTCTGGAGAGTGTAAAGATGTCCTCTCGATCAAATGGGGTTACCAGAGCTTTGTTGAGTCGCTCGATAAGAATTCGCCGCAGATCATCTGCCTCTCTTTCCATGCTAAGAATTTTTTCAAACTTCTCTCTGTCGTTATTTTGAAGGCTTTTTGACATTTCGTCGTATGCCTCGTACACCTTCTCTGCATGTTTTTCCAGTAAGTTATAAAAATTATCCTTTTTCATGGTATACCTCCAATAGCCTTTAGTATTTTGTATGCCCCGATACCTGCAAATGCTGCGAGGGGAATGGTTAGGACCCAGCTTATAAATATGTTGTAGATAACCTTCCACCTAACCATCTTTTTCCTATACGCGTGTCCAACCCCGATGGCGGATGAACTTATAACCTGTGTGGTACTTACCGGTGTTCCTATTAAATTACAGGTAAGAAGAATTGAAATTGCCGATAGTTGAGCACTAAAGGAATGCACAGGGCGAATTTTAAAGATCCCATACCCCACCGTTTTTAAAATTTTTGTACCCCCCATGGTGATACCGGTTGCTAATACCGCGGCACTTACTGTCATTACCCATAGAGGTACCGTTAGTGCATTTGTCCTATTCGCTAAGAATAGAGAAAGGGCGATAAGACCCATTGCCTTCTGTGAATCGTTGGTACCATGCATTGAACCGAGCGCAGCCAGAGTGAAGATCTGGACCCGCTTAAGATACTTATTTGCCCTGGTGGTGGCTCTGCTGAGTAGGGTAGCGGTTAGTTTGTAGATGGTAAACCCTATAAAGATACCGAGTATTGGTGAGAGAATCATAGCGCCTATTATCTTTATAAGTAGTACGTGCCATGGAATGGCTTTCTTTCCCAGTTTGTAGATTACCGGGCCAATTAGCCCGCCAACCAGGGCAAAGGAGGAACTTGTTGGTAGTTTTAATGTCCATGCAAGGAGATTACAAATGATCGCCCCGATTATACCGCTAAGAATTAATCCGATGGAGGCAGGGGTATGGGGAAGCATGTTTATTTTTACTATACCACTTGCCACGGTTAGGGCAACGGGTATTCCGAACAGGAATGGACCTGCAAACTCCGCTGTGGTAACTATCACTACGGCCCATTTTCTGGGAACGGCTCCTGATGCTACGGCAGTTGCCATTACGTTGTTGCCGTCGTTCATTCCATTGGTGAGGGAGAAAAAGAGAATTGAGATGATAGTTACCGTTAACAGGGTTCCCATTACAGGCTGCTCGCTATCATAATTTTCATTAGAATATCGTGGATTCTCTCATCTGTATCCACAATGTTTTCCAAAACATCAATGACCTTTAATTTAATCCCGTAATTTTCCCTTTCCATGAGATTCTTTGCCACTATTTCTAGGTAGTTTTTAAGGAGCTCTTTTATCTCATACCTGTTATTTTTTAGAAGTTCGTTTACATACTTTCTGTTTCTAACATACTCAGTTAGGAATTCTTTGATGTTTTCCATTACGCGGTCCTGGATAACGAAGAAACTTGAGAGGTTAAGGGAATCTTCAACCATGTTTCTCTTGTTTATAAAGAGTGTCAGAAGCGAGAAGATTTTTTTTATCGCAATGTAGAGATCAAAAATTTCTTCCCAGTAGAATGGTGTTACATACTCTTGCTCTATTACCTCAAGGAAGTGTTGGTAATTTTTCTCTAATTCCGATTCTATGGAGACTACAAGATTGATCTTCCCCGTAATGTCTGTGTTGTTCTCATCGGAAGCTATCTCACGGATTAATTTTACTACGTAGTCAATCTCTTCTATAACGCTTTTTTCAATTTCGGTTCTCCTTTTAACCAGTGATTTAATTCCCAGTTTCATTACAGCCCTCCTATTTGTATAGTTTATGTCTAATAAATAAGCAAAAGATATGCCAGGAGATTTGCCTGCTAGATGTTGATTTACTCTTTGTGTGATAAAGAATTATAGATGAGCAAAAGAGATTGCCCGGTGAGGTGTGGTTTTTTGTTAATTTGTTTTACAGGGGGTGTAAAATTGTTTAACTATCATTGGTTTTCCAATTTTTTCTGCAGCGTTACTCTACTTATACCCAATGCTTTTGCTATTGCTGTTTTGTTGTTCCCTAGTTTTTCTTTTAAGCGTTCGATTAGTTTCTGCTCCAATTTCTCATTCATAATGCCTAAGAGATTTTCCCTTCCAAAGTATTTCTCCATAAACTTATCTACAAAATCTTCGAAGATATCTCCTGTCTCTCCCTTTGATATCAGTTTTCTTACCTTGTCTTCATGAATTATACCCCCATCGGCATTTATGCATAGATTTGTTATTACGTTTTCCAGTTCTCGTACGTTACCCGGCCAATCGTAGTCTAGCATCATTTTTAACGCTCCCCTGGAGATACCCTTTATCTCTCTGTCTAATTTTTTTCGTACATTTTCGATAAAATAGTTTACGAGTTCGGGTATATCTCCTTTTCTCTCCCTTAGGGGAGGGACGTTAATAGTTGCCACGTTTAATCTGTAATACAAATCCTCTCTAAACTCTCCGCTTTTTACCCGGGCTTCCAGATCTCTGTTGGTGGCAGAGATAATTCTGGCCTTTAACGGGATGTTTTTTATCCCACCCAATCTCTGAAATTCCTTTTCCTGGAGGACTCTTAGGAGTTTTGTCTGTATGGGTAGAGGCATATCCCCGATCTCATCAAGAAATATTGTGCCCTCTCCCGCGGCCTCGAATTTTCCTATCTTCCTTGTGTATGCTCCGGTGTAAGCTTGAGCCTCATGTCCAAAGAGTTCGTTATCAAGCAGTGTTTCGGATAGACCCGAACAGTTTACCGCAAAGAAAGGCTCGTTTTTCCTGTTTCCGTTGTAGTGGATAGCCCTTGCTATTAGTTCTTTACCGGTACCGCTCTCCCCCCTTATGAGAACCGTTACATCATTGTCCACAAGTTTCCCTATCTTCTTAAAGAGATTCTGCATAGCCTGGGAGTGTCCTATTATCCGGTTGAGGTTATAGTTTTTGAGGTGTTCGTCTCTTACATACTCAACATACTTGGTCATCTTTTTGAGCTGGAGAACTCGTTTTGTGATAATGCTGATTCTTTCGATATCCAATGGTTTTTCCATGTAATCGTAGGCTCCTATAGAGGTAGCCTGAATTATTGTTTCGAAGTCCCCAAAGGCAGATATCATTATTATGTAGATATTGGGATCACGTTTTTTTATCTCTTTTAAAATGGTAAGGCCATCTTCACCGGGCAGTCTATAGTCTAGAAAGACAATGTCAATCTCATTCTCGTTAATCAAATCCAGGGCTTCGGTTCCGTTGTATGCCCCCAATACCTCGTGTTTCCCTTTGAAAAGTTGTTTGAAACTCTCTATAATATTTCTATCATCATCAACTACAAGTATCTGGGCCATTGTTTTTCCCTTCAGATTAATATTTTTCTGCTTTTTGAGTTTAGTGGTAAAATTATTGTAAAACAGGTGTGCCCCTCTTTGCTCTCTACGGCTATCTTACCCATATGTCTCTCCACTATGGTCTTTGTAAGTGCTAATCCCAATCCTGTGCCCTCCCGTTTGGTTGTAAAGAAGGGTTCAAATATATTTTTTAAGTCATTTTGGTCTATCCCTATTCCCGTATCGCATATCTTTACATATACCCTCTGGCTGTCCAGCATGTCGGATTGGACCGTTAATTTTCCTCCCTTGGGCATAGCCTGTATAGCGTTTGTCACTATATTAATAAATGCAATTCTTATTTTTTCCTGATCCACATTTATTGCAGGCAGATTACGGGCTATCTTTAACTTAACCTGAATCTTTTGATGCTCCATACGATATCTAAAGAGGTTGAGTACGGAGTCTATTAATTGCGAGAGGTTACTCTCCTGAAAGTGCATTTCACTTGGTTTTGAAAACTCTATTAGTTCCTTTACAATACTGTTGATCCTCTCGGTTTCCAGGAGTATGGTGGAAATTTCTTCTCTGTTATTCTCTCCGTTGGTATAGTCGGAGAGTCTTGTTCTTAGTATCTGAGTCATCATTTTTATAGAGCTTAGAGGGTTTCGTATCTCATGGGCAAGTCCTGCGGCGATCTGTCCTGCTGTTGCAAGTTTTGCCGATTGTATCATATCCTCCTGTAATTTTTTTATCCTCTCATCGTAGAGCTTAAGTTTTTTAACGAGATTGTTAAAGCTATCCGCTATCTTTGCAAACTCATCCTTTCCTCTAAGGTTTATTGTGGTACTGTACTCTCCAACCTTAAAACCATCTATGGCCTCTGTTATCTTTTTTAGGGATTCGTTTATATTTTTTGCAAGTAAGAAGTAGAGAGCAAGGGAAAGGCTTACCCCGATCAGTATTAAAAAGATAAAGAGACTCCTGTAGAAACGAAGGTATTTACTCTCGGAGGCGTGGGAAACGCCAATGCATATAGCTCCCCAGAACTGGTGTCCCATTACAAACAGCGGTTTTAACAGTACGTATGAGGTTCTATCATTGAGCAATGTATCCTTCATAAAGTAATTTTTGCCTGTCTTAAGTACGGAGAGTGCCTTATCGTTAAGTTGGTCAAGGCCGTTGTAGGTTGAGATTATCTTCTGGTTACCCCTGTATATCCCATTGTCCATTCCTGTCAGCAGTCGTATGTGTTCGGCAAATTTCTTTGAAAATCTGGCTCCTATCATCAAGAGGCCTATAATTTGATCATCTTTTTTTATGGGTGAGACCGCACGAATTCCAAAGCCAGATTTTCCTATTTCGTAGCTGACGTTTGGTATTCCGGAGAGTCCCAGTTGTATAATTCGCTGTTCTATTTTTATATCACCGGATAGTGAAGGGTTATGTCCTCTCAGGACTACCTTACCCCTGGTATTTTCTATCTCTATTATATCGGCTATTTTCATCCTGTAGTATTCTACAAGTTTTTTTTCGAGAGCCTTGTGTTTTTTGTTGGCAAGCAGGGTAATGATGTCTCTGTTTTTGGAGAGCATCTTTGCTATGTTGAGGCAGTCGGTCTCTGTAAATTTAATTTCCTGGTAGTAGGCCGAGATACTATCATTTAACTTGGACTGCACTTCGTGTTCTGCCGTCTTTAGTATTAATTTGTAGCCGATTAGGGAGGAGCTGAATGTTGTTATGAATATTGCAATGATAAAGATTGCGAATATCCTTAGGTTTAGTCTGTAGCGGAAGAAGTTAAGCATAGGCCTCCCTCAGCATTCCCCAGTGTGTTACCCCCTTTAAACCGGGTATTGTGCCCATCCAGACAATTCTAAATCCGTAGTGTTCGTACAGAGCCACATTTTGGGGGTTTTGGGTTTCTAGGTAGCAGGGGAGGTTCAATTTATCCAGCATTTGAAAGATGGGTTTCAGTAGTTTCCCGGCAAACCCTTTCCCTCTATAGCCCTTTTGTACCGCGATATTGTGAAGATACCAATGAATGTCAGGGGCGAATCTCTCTCTCAGTGTCCGAGAAAATTTGTCGTAATGCATCAATTTGAACAGAACATCTATCGGGACACGAAATATCACCCTTAGTCCGCCCCCTCTGATGAGGGTGCTAAGGTTTTTTTTCGTCGCCCGGTCGGTTAGCCATAGAGCAACCCCTTCCAATTTCTCGGAGGTAGCGTAAACCAGTCCTTTCTCAAAGCAGTAGTACACCTCGGGGAGGTATATGCTTTGCAGTTGGGCCTTTCGTTTGGAGGATTTTGGAAAGATATGTATGTTTAACGGATCTTCCATCATCGCCTCTGCCAGGAGATTGGTTACAGCTCTAATGTATCTCTTCTCTTTCGGAAGTTTTACCATTTTTCTGTATTATAATGCTTACAGAGAATAATCTAAAGTAGCACTATTCTATTTGAGCCTCTGTAGCGCGTGTAGGGATCACCGAAAGCCTTTAACCGTAGAAGGTGTTGGAGAAACAGAGCCCGCGATGGGGGGATACGGATGATAAGATAGATCTGTTCTGTAGATTTTTTAGGGTCTTTTGGTTTTTTTTTCTTTGTCGAAGAGGTTTTTTGAGGTAAAGTGTTCTCGTATGAAATTTCCAGTTGGTGGTTACCTTCGATTAAGACGGAGTTTATCCACTGGTAAGCAATTCTCCTAAATGGAGATATCACAAACTCTCTCTCTAATAGGAGTATTTCCGCTCTGGTATACTTGGGGGATTTACGATGGTTATTTGAATCGATTTTGTACTTACAGGGAATTTTTATATTCTGCGGTATGAAACTTTTCAACCAGTTAATATTTGTTTTTTCTATGTTTTCCAGAGAAAAAACTCTATTGGGATTGGAGATAGGTATAATGGCCTTGCCCTTAATAAGTATCCATGATTTGCCGCATGAAGTGCAGATTAGTCTTCCATTTTTAAAGCCTTTTATGGAAAACAGTCGGTTGCATTCGGGGCAGAGGTATATAAGTTCTTCTATCCCTCTGGCATCCGCAGGGATTTGTAATTTTTGTAGTTGTTTGTCTCTCTTTCTCTCGTGTTCCCTTAGGGTATTGAGTATTTCTTTCAGGTTAGCCTGTTCATTTTTGTACAAGTTGTATACAACTTTTATTTTTTCTCTTTTGGGAAACCTGGAAAATCTCGGGTAGTAGGAGTAGTTATCAACGATCTCCGCGCTAACTATGGGAAACGAATAACGGCTAACGAGTTTTGTACTGGATGAGCTATAGACGGTTTCTCCGTACCAGCTTCGGCCCCCCTCGGGGAATAATCCGACGATACCTCCCGAGGTTAAAATCTCTATACTTTTTCGAATTGCGGTTATATCCTGTTTGTAACGGGTTATAGGTATGGTCTTTAATCTCTTAAAAATAATTCTTTTAATGGAAGATCGAAACATCGAGTAAGTCGTAAGGAAGTGTATCTTGCGTTTTATGCCCGCAGAAATAAATACTGGATCCAAAAACGATCTATGGAGGGTAACTATATAAAAGGCGCCTTGTTTAGGTACTATATGAGTGTTGTACATCTTCAACTTAAAAAATAGCCTAAGAACGGGAATTAGGAGTAGTCTAGCAGTGCTGTAGAGGGATGGTATTATCAATCCTGTTTCTCTCCTATAGCGCCTGTATTGATTCCCTATGCGGTTTATAAGCTTTTTTTCTTCTATTAGAGCGTAGAGTATCCATAGGATTAAAAATAGCGGACCCGTTGCTATGATGAATCCGTGGTTACCTATGTAGAGAGCTGGTCCTACAAGCATTAAATGGAAGCCTATGTAGAGTGGATGCCTTACCCAGAAATATGGGCCCGTTTCTACAAGGTGCTTCGGGGGTCTTGCCGATACAGGCAGGCCTTTTCCTACCTTTAGTAGTTCGATAAAGGCATCTGTATAGAGAACTATGCCTATTGCGAGAACAAATGGGGCGATTTTAATGAGATTGGAGGGGAGTAGGTTTAAAATGTTGACGGAGAGGAAGGAACCACAGATTAGAGGATCAATTAAGTAAAAACCTATAACGTATAGGCTAAAGGGTAAGAGAATCCAGAAAATGGTGAAGTAGAGTATGTATATCATTTTTCTTCAGTCAGCGAGGCTAAACCGTATGAGTGTGGCAGCCCCGCACCCCGGTAGTATTCCGATGAGACCGCCGAAAATTCCTCCCCCTGCAAATCCCATCCAGGCAGCGTCTAGGACGCTCTTTGCGTTTGAAAACTCGGGGTCCATTGCCTCCATAATGGAGAAAAATAGAGCGTAGGTTACTCCCCCTATGATAGCCCCTTCAATATAACCGGCAACAGAACCCAGAGGTATTGATAGCCATTTGTTCAGTTGAGAGCTGGAGAAGATATCAAAGAACAATTGGGTTGTCAGTATGGAAACCCCAATGCCTGCCGCTGCGGGTATTGTAAAGGCCACCAGCTTTTCACCTATCGGTACCTGAGGTGTATATCCGAATAACAGAACCCCATTGTATACGCTTAGTCCCAGTCCGATGATTGTTCCCGTTATAAGGGCGGCTGTGCTGTGGGCTTTCGGGCTGTTCTCTTGGGAAAAGAGGGGGGGAGGATTTAATAGAAGAATTGCCAGCATGGAAAAAAGAATAATTGATAAACCTTTGCTATGGATATTCATAAAAGCATTATAGCATATTTAAAAGCGAAACGCTATTTCACAAATAATTCTCAAAAATTCTTGACAACCCATACTCACCAATTTATTGTAAGACCTGTAAATCCAACAACAATTCTAAAAATAAGGGGGAAAAGTTGAAGAGGTTAGTAAGATTAATGGTGGTTCTCCTTGTCGTTGTGTTGACAGGAGGATTGGTAATGGCCGCCGGTAGTCAAGAAAAAAAGGCGGGCAAACTAAAGGCTGGATTTATCTATGTTGGGCCGATTGGTGATTATGGATGGTCTCATGCGCATGAGATGGGAAGACGCTACGTGCAGAAGAAGTTTGCTTCCTGGTTGGATACCGTTTATGTAGAGTCTGTTCCGGAGGCCGACGTTGCTAGAATAATAGACAGGTTGGTAAGAGAAGAGAAATGTGATGTTGTTTTTACAACAAGCTTTGGGTATATGGATGCCACAATTGCGGCCGGGAAAAAGTATCCTGATAAAATTTTTATGCACTGTTCCGGTTTTAAGCGGGCGAAGAATGTAGGCACCTATTTTGCTGAGCTATATCAGATATACTACTTAAATGGTTTAATGGCCGGGGCTTTAACTAAGAAGAATAAGGTGGGATACGTGGGTGCATTCCCGATTCCTGAGGTTATCAGACATATTGATGCATGGGCCCTGGGGGTTAAGGCTGTAAATCCCAAGGCGAAGGTAGAGGTTAGGTGGCTCTTCTCCTGGTATGATCCCGCTAAGGCAAAGGAAGCAGCCGAGGCCCTTGTGGCTGATGGGTGTGATGCTCTTGCCTTTACGGAGGATTCTCCAAGTGTGATTCAGGTGGGTGAGGAGCACACAAAGAACGGCGATCCTGTGTATACCTTTAGTCACTACTCACCTATGGAGAAGTTTGGTCCGGATTCAGCTGTTTCCGGGCAGTTGGTTGATTGGGGAATAATGTATGCAAAAATATTACAGGATATCCATAATGGAACCTGGACTAATAAAGATATGTGGTGGCGAGTAAAGGAGGGAGCGGCTAAACTTGGGGCAAGTCCGGATCATAAGATTAACCCCAAATTTGTTGATAAGTTGAAGGCAATCTATGTTAATACACCCGATCTCGGTAAGATCAGTGTGTACGATCTGGTTATGAAACGGCTGGCTCAGATGAAAGAGTCTCCCGATATCTTCGATCCATTTGTTGGTCCGATTAAGGATAACAAGGGGAATCTTAGACTAAAGGCAGGTCAAAGGGCGACAAAACAGCAGCTTTTAAACATCAACTATTATGTGGATAATATAGTTGGTGATATTCCCAAGTGATATCCTCAAGTAGAGATAATGTGAAATGTTCAAATTAATCGTGGAGAAAAGGTGCTAAAATAATTTGTTAGTAGTTGTGGGCGGGAAGCAGAGAAGGTGAGCTTCCTGCCCATTTTGTTAGTGGAGAGGTAGTATCTGCAGAGATGAAGTCTAAAACAAAGACAGTATCCTCAGAGGATGAAAGACGAATTTCCAGCGTGGAGATGGTGAGTATCTCCAAGTCTTTTCCCAATGTTAAGGCCAACAGTGACGTAGATATTTCTATTCGGTCGGGAGAAATTCTTGGCCTGTTAGGGGAAAACGGGGCTGGTAAGACTACCCTTATGAATATTCTCTATGGTCTATACAGACCCGACTCCGGGTATATAAAAATTAACGGAGAGAGAGTAGATTTTTCCTCCCCGGCCGATGCCATTGGAGCGGGAATTGGTATGGTGCATCAGCACTTCATGTTGGTACAGAATCATACCGTGGCGGAGAATATAGCGCTTGGGTTGGAGGGTACACCGTTTCTGTACCCTTTGCGATACGTTAGAGAAAGGATTAAGGAGTATGAGGGATTATACAATTTGAATGTAAATCCAGATGCCTATATCTGGCAGTTGTCTGCGGGTGAGCAGCAGAGGGTGGAAATTCTTAAGGCTCTGTTTAGAGGGGCCGATCTCTTAATCCTTGACGAACCAACATCGGTACTAACCCCCAAAGAGGCGGAGGAGTTGTTTGTTGTACTTAGGCGTATGGTAGATGACGGCAGGGCTGTGATTTTTATAAGCCATAAGTTGGAGGAGGTTCTAAATATATGTAATAGGGTAACGGTACTGAGGAATGGGTATGTAACGGGTAATAGAGAGGTGGAGGGGGTTACAAAGGAAGAGCTTGCCAGAATGATGGTGGGACGGGAGATTCTCTTCAATTTAAAACGGAAGGATGTTAAGAAAGGCAAGCCTGTTCTTGAGGTTAAAGATATTCATGTTATGGGCGACAGAGGGTTTTATGCTGTAAAAGGTATTTCATTTCGCATATACGGTGGGGAGGTATTCGGGGTTGCCGGTGTCTCTGGTAATGGACAACAGGAGCTTGTTGAGGCGCTTACGGGTTTGAGGAGAGTGGAAAATGGGAGCGTTTTTTCTGAGGGGATCGATATAACCAATAGATCGCCTCACTATATTAGTTCTCTGGGTATAGGACATGTACCTGAGGAGCGAATAAAGTATGGGGTTGCTCCTAATTTGACCCTCTATGAAAATGCCATATTAAAACAACACACCGATACACGCTTTGGGAACTCCCTGTTTTTGAACTTTGAGAAGGTTAAAAATCATGCTCGATATCTGGTTGAGCGATTTGAGATTAAAACTCCCTCTGTAGAGGTAGCTGTGAAGAATCTATCGGGTGGTAATATTCAAAAGTTAATTTTAGGCCGTGAGATAAGCTGTAACCTTCGTCTGTTGATTGCCGCTCATCCTACGTATGGTTTGGATGTAGGAGCTACTGAATATATCAGGCGAGAGATCCTTTCTCTAAGAGAGAAAGGGGTGGCCGTTCTGTTAATATCGGAGGATCTGGAGGAGCTTTTTGAAATTTCGGACAGACTGGCTGTTATTTTTAAAGGTAAGTTTATAGGGATTCTTGAGAGGGATGAGTTTGATCTGGAGAGTGTGGGGCTTATGATGACGGGGTCCGCTAAAGAACAATCTGATCCGAATTAGTCAGAAGTAAGGGTTCTGTTATGGCAGTTAGGCTTAGTTTTAAAATTGAAAAGAGAATCGAATACTCTAAGTACTTCCCTTTTTTTACCATTGTGTTCTCCCTTGTAGCTGGATTTATCCTTATAGGGATTCTATTCCTCATAAGTGGCGTTAATCCTGTGTATGCCCTTTGGCGAATATTCTCCGGCTCCTTTGGAAGTGTATATGGTATTACAGAAACGATTACAAAGGCCATTCCTTTGATACTTGTAGGTAGTGGACTTGCCCTTGTTTTTAGAGCAAAGTTTTGGAATATCGGTGCGGAGGGGCAGCTCCTCTTTGGTGCCCTCTTTGCCACTTATGTTGGACTTCACTTTGGTAATAGTTTGCCATCGTATATTATTGTCCCCCTGATGTTTGTTGCAGGCTTTGTGGGTGGGGCTCTTTGGGCGATATTCCCCGCTGTTTTTAAGCTTAAGTTTGGGGTTAACGAGGTAATTTCGACGCTTATGCTAAACTATATTGCCGCTGAGTTTGTAACCTATCTTGTTACCGGTCCGTGGAAGGGTAAAACTCAGAAAGGATTTCCCTATACCGACGATCTTCCGCCATCTGCTGTTCTTCACACCATAGGAGTTACAAGAATTCACACCGTTACGCTTGTGGTAGCTGTAGTGATGGCTATTTTGATGTTTGTTCTTATGTACTATACCCGCTTTGGGTATGAGCTTAGAGTTACAGGGGACAATCAGGATGCTGCCAGGTATGCAGGTATAGATTTTGTGAGGGTTTCTGTTTTAATGATGGTTCTAAGCGGAGGTCTTGCAGGGTTGGCGGGGGTCGGAGAGGTTGCGGGTATTCATCACCATTTGAGCTATCCTGCCAATATCTCCTCCGGTTACGGTTATACTGCCATTATTGTAGCCTGGCTTGCAAAGTTGAATCCTCTCTATACTGTTATTTCTGCTCTCTTTTTTGCCGGTATCCTTGTAGGAGGAGATGCCATACAGGTTTCCCTTGGACTTCCGGCTGCGACGGTTCAAATTTTTAATGGAATTTTGCTCTTTTCGTTAATTGCGGGGGATTTCTTTCTGAACAATCGGATAAAACTCCTGGTGGGTAGTGAAGGGGAGGTGGGTAGATGGAAAAATTAATAATTTCGGTTGTGCAAAGAACCCTCATCGCCGGGACCCCCCTACTTCTCGGAACCCTAGGGGAAATTATTACGGAGAGAGCGGGGGTTTTAAATCTTGGGGTAGAGGGTATGATGGCTGTGGGAGCAGTAACAGCCTTTATGACCACCTTTACTACAGGGAGTGTGCTTCTCGGGGTATTCGTTGGGATCCTCTGTGGAATTGCTGTCTCGCTTCTCCATGCTTTTATGTCTGTGACACTCAAGGCTAATCAGGTTGTCTCGGGACTTGCCCTTGTTATGTTTGGACTCGGTGCCAGCGGACTGTGGGGTAAGGGATTTATAGGGACCCCCCTACCGACGCGGGTGGATTTTGTAAGAATTCCTCTGCTGTATAAGATTCCTTATGTTGGTGAGATGTTTTTCGATCAGGATCCCTTTCTCTACCTGGCCGTTATGCTGGGAGTAATTTTCTGGTTTGTGGTTGTTCATACGAGGTGGGGTATTATCCTTCGTTCCGTGGGCGAAAATCCTGCTGCTTCCGAGACCCAGGGTATTAAAGTGTACCTTGTTCAGTATATCGCTGTAATGATAGGGGGCGGTTGTGCGGGTCTTGCCGGTGCTCATCTGTCGCTCTCCTACAGTGCCTCATGGGCCGAGGGTATGACGGGGGGAAGAGGATGGATTGTTATTGCCCTTACCATTTTTGCAAAGTGGAATCCTCTAAGAGCTTACTACGGGGCATTTCTGTTTGGAGGGATTTTTGTACTTCAGTATCTCCTTCAACCCATAGGAATACCCCCGAATGTTCTAGGGATGTTCCCGTATTTGATTACCCTTGTTGTTCTCGTATCAAGTGGAATCGGGGGAGTAAAACGAAAGGGAATGGCTCCGGCAATGCTGGGTGAGCCCTATGTGAGGGGAGAAAAATAAGGTTTTTCTTGACGGATTTAAACTAAAAACCTTAAAATCAAGATATGGATTATTTACAACAGTTAGAATGGAGAAATTTTTTATTTCAAAGTAAGGTCAGGGTTTTAAACGAGCTTAGAAACTATATTGAAAGTGCCGATACCTACGAATTACAGCTCTTTGCCAATGATCTGGGTTCTGTATTTACCCCGGATGGTAAGAGTTTAAGGGAGATACTACTTCATGTGTTATCCACCGGAACGGCTCCTGCGGGGTGGCAACCCTTTCGGTTTCCATCTGTCGTTCCGCCTATGGGTTCCGGAGGTGCTCATGTGCCGCCACCTCCTCCACCTCCTGGAGGGATATCTGCGCCCCCACCTATGGGTGGTCCTTCGCGGGGTGCAGTCTCACCTTCAGTGTCTGGGACGGGGACTCCCCCCCCTCCACCTCCTGGATTTGTGCCCGAGGCTGCTGGTAACCTTGCTTCTGCACCACCTCCGCCATCATCTGATTCTGTGGGCGTCCCTTCCGATTCTTTGGGGGGTTCTAACATCTCCGGTACGCCTGATATGGGTGCTCCTCAGGGTACTGGGGCTGCTTTGAAGGGTTTGTCTGTGAGCGGGGGAGACGTGGAAGAGGGTACTGGCAAACAAACGGGTGAGGGTGCTTCTGTCCAGACGCTCGAAACAGAAGAAAGTTCAACAGTGGAGACACCTCAGGTTGAGGGGGCATCCGCGACGGAGAGTGCAGCATTGAAAGAAGAGGTGCTTTCCTCTCTCAAAATGGTGGATATCCCGGGTGGAAGCTTTGTTATGGGTGCCAATGACGGACGTGAGGAGGAAAAACCGGCACATAAGGTTAATCTTTCTTCCTATAAGATGTCTGCCTACCTTGTGACCAATAAACAGTACAGAGCCTTTGTTCTTGCCAATCCTGAGTGGCAGAAAGATCGGATTAATCCCGATTTTCACGATGGGAAGTACCTGGACGATTGGGAGGGAAACGAATACCCCGAGGGTAAGGATGATCATCCTGTAGCTTTTGTTTCTTTCTATGCGGCGGAGGCATTTGCCAGGTGGTTGGGTAAAAGGCTTCCTACCGAGGCGGAGTGGGAGTTTGCAGCGAGGGGTGGCCTTGTGGGTAAGAAGTTTCCCAACGGTGATAAGATGAATGAAAAGATAGCGAATTTTGCCAAGCGCTACTCGGGTACAACACCTGTAGGACAGTTCGATCCGAATGGATATGGGTTGTACGATATGGCGGGTAATCTGTTCGAATGGACAGCCGATTGGTTTTCCAAGTACACGGAGGAGGAACAAACAGACCCTAAGGGGCCCTCGTCTGGCGATTACAAGGTAATAAGGGGGGGAAGCTGGATTTCTTCTGCAATGACACTCCGGGTAAGTTTTAGGATAGACGAAGAACCGGAACGATGCGGGTATATCGGCATACGTCTTGCGGAGTAGGTTCTTAACAGGATTTTCTTTTTATTTGAGGGTTAGGTTACTTTTTGTACTATTCTATTCCCAACTGGGAGGCAGCTTTCTCTATTTCGGCCTTTGTTCTATCTACTATCTCTTGTGCCTTTTCCTTTGTGATGGGAATTCTATCAAATACCTCTTGGGGGGGTTCTTCTACAGCATTTGAGCCGCTAAAACCCAGTTGATGAGTTATTGCGAGCCAATCGCTTACCTGGACAATGTCTACAGCACTATCCTGTGACAAGCTGAATCCCTTTCTTGTAGCTGGAGCCTCATGGTGATGTCTTATTGCAACTATTGTGAGGAGTGGTAGTTCCCATGATCTTGCAACCCATTCCCCTACTCTTGTATGATCCACTCCTAAAATTTTTTGCTCCGCTTTGTAGAATGGAATCTCTTCCTTTTCTAACTCATCAAGTACTGGTATAAAGGTTTCTGAACAAAAACTGTCTAGGGCTACTTTGCCTATGTCATGTAAAAGACCTGCCGTAAATATATCGTCGGGGTGTTTATGTTTTTTTTCCGTTTTGGCTATCTCTCTGGATAGGATGGCAACTGCAATGCTGTGAGTCCAAAACTTGCCCCTATCGAAACGTTTATTTGACGTTCTTTCAAAGGCTTTTATAACTCCCAATGCCAGTACAAGTTGTGATATGGCATTTGTTCCAAGGTAGGTTACGGCCTCTTTTATATTGTTTATCTTTCTGGAGAGTCCGTAATAGGCAGAGTTTACCAGAGAAAGTACCTTGGCTGATATGCTCTGGTCATACTCTATAACCTGTGCCAATTCGGCGGCTCCCGCGGTAGGGGATTTTATTATAGAGTTTACCTTAACAGCTACAGTTGGAAGTGTCGGCAACGACTGAATTGCTTTTATTATCTTTTTTATCTCTTCCTGATTCCCCATGATTTCCTCCGTAGTGAGTTTTTTCGTACTCTAGAGACTGGCTATTACCTCTGTGATGAGTATCGTTATGTCGTCCTGAAAGTTTGGCTCTGCCATGTACATCATTAATTCCGAGAGCAGATTGTTTGACACAGCATCGATGTCATTATTTAAGTTTTCCTTCATAACTCTAATTATTCCCCGTTTCCCAAACTGTTCGTGGTTTTCATTCTCTGTTTCGAGTATCCCGTCTGTATTGTATACAATTCTATCGCCGGGCTCCAATTCTATTGATTTCTCTTCGTATTCTGTGCCCTCAAACATTCCCAGGAAAAAACCCATCGTGGATAGCTCGGTTACCCTCCCGTCCGGATGAAAGAGAAGCTGATTAGGATGACCTGCATTAGAATAGTAGAGTTTCATCTCGTTCGTGTCAATGATAGAGTAGAAAGCGGTAATGTAGTGCTCCGTGTGAATCATGTGGGTAAACTCTTTGTTTAGTTTGGAGAGAGTTTCCGCTGTGGATAGTGACTGTGGAGCACAAAGGTCGAACTGGCTTTTAAACATTGTGGTAATAAAAGCGGAAGACACACCATGTCCGGAAACATCGGCTATTATAATTCCTACCTTACTTTTATCCAGTCTTTTAATGTCGAAGAAATCGCCCCCTATATAGGCGTAGGGTATGTATTTGTGGGCAAAGTTTAGGGGGAGATCCGTCGGAAACTCTTTTGGTAACAGGCTTTTTTGGAGCTCACTCGCAAGAGATAGTTCTTCCACTATTTGTCTGTTTTTCTTTTCAAGTTCTTCCAGAGCATTTTTCAGTTCGAGAGCCTGCTTTTGAAGGATTTCGTTTGCGGATTCCAATTCAATTGTGCGCTCTTTCAGTATGTTATCCTGTATTACATTGAGACGTTCACTCTTCTCTTCAAGATCCTTTATCTCCCTTATTTCGTTTATGAATAAAACCCATTTTGTCTTCTGAGGGAGTCCAGGGATATTGATGTGTTCGTAGGGCATTTTAGAGATGGTACAGGAAACCTCTTTGTTATGAGCGTCGGTTAGATACCTTATATGGTTTCCCTCACTGGTTGTATCTGGTATATCTTCTATGGGAAGACCAAATACCTCCTCAAATTTTTTCCCCTTCTGTTCCTTTAATTTATGTCCCAGAAACTCTCTATTGGTGGGTATGCATGAGATGATGTGTTGTTTATTATCTAAAAAGATGATCTGGACCGTTCCGCCTTCAAAGAAAGAACGTAGGAGCTGGAGACATACGTTTTTCTTTTTTCTTTTGACGAACCACTTAATCATCTTGGAGATCCAAAATGGATCGATCTCCTTTGGCAGGTATAGTATTCTTTCCTCTCCGGCTTTTTCTTTGTCGGTGGCAAGGGCAAATATATAGGTCCCTTCTTCCGTTGCACTATTGAGCTGATCAGAGATTTCATCTAGAAAGTCGGTATCTAAGAATACAAATATATCGTTTTTTAGAAGAGAGATCTCCTCGGCGCCCCGGATTTTGAAGTTTATACCATCTTTTTTTAGTTCCTTTTGTAGATTTTCACATTCTTTGGCATCTCTCCCAACAAGTATGACCAACTCTTCCTCCGCAGATGTTTCGAGCTTCTATGTAACAGTAACTGATAACTATTGTAGTTAAAATTGTAAATGATACAAGAAGTAAAAGAAAAAATGTGAGATAACGTTATCTTTTATTTGTGTTTGACTTAGGGAAAATGAGTAGTAATCAATTTTATGTTCCACCGTTGTACCCGCAATTTTTACCGTTTTGCAGGTTGGTATGCTTGGTGTATAGTAGATTCCTCAGGGCTACGATAACCGGGACTAGGATAAAAACAATCGTCGCTAATTCTAGCCAGATGGACATATCCCATCCCTTGTGGAGGGTCAGGAATTTGGGAAGCGAGAGAAATAGGAGAAATAGTATGTATTCATACTATCTGTTTTTCTCTCTAAAGTGGAAGATAAGAATGGTTGTACTTATCCGCGACGCGTATAAATAAATATTCTCTCCCATTACATAACTCGCGGAAATGGAGTCGATACGGTGACGGAAGAGAAAAAAATTGAGGAATTGATGACACGTTTGTTTGGTTCGTGGTTAGCAATGAGATTTTCCACAATGAGGTTCTCCAAATAATAAAAAGATTTGACTTTGAAATCGGTGGAAGTATAATTTTTTTACGAATGGTAGATTTTTACTCTTTTTTTAGAGCTTCCTTAGGAGTAATTGTAGGAGGAAAGTAATAGTATGAATCATATCAAGGCTTCTCTTAAAACAGACGACGGGTATAGGATACCGTATCATAGCTGGGAGCTTAGACAGGGTGGGTATAAATGGTTGGCTCTTGTACTTAGAGACCCCTATTTTCCTATTGAGCGGAATGAGCGACTGATCAATTTTTTGCTTGAGAATTACTTTAAGTTGTACGCACCTGAGATTCCTGAAATTTCTAATTCCGCAGGCAAGCCGATGGGGATAGATGGTTTTTCTGCGCATCTTGGGAGTTTTAGAGCCTTTCTTGAGGAAAAAGAGGATAATTTACCGATTGTACCCTTTGTCTTTTCTATATCTGCTCTCCCGTTTCTCTACTATTATTTTCATGTGCTTCCCCCCTTTAAAAAGATAGTTATGTTTTCTCCCGTATTGGATTATTCGAAAAAGCCCCTGGAGGGTTCGTTGTTCTGCAAGAGCAGGATACAGGTTGCTTTTAGTGATGATATGCTCTCCGAGGTAGCTGCAGAGAGATCCGAGGCGGAGAAAGCTATGGACAAATCCCCCACTGTTTCGAAAAAATTGGTAAAGGATTTGAGACGAGAGTTTGCGAGTTTCCCGGGGGAGTTGGGAGTTGATACTGTTAATGTAAGAATCGGGGTTTTCTATGGAGAATCGGATGGTCTTGTCTCTGTTGAGAGAGTTAATGCTCTTAAAGATTCCCTTAAGAGTGGTGAGGTGGAGATATATACGTATCCCCGAGTACGTCATTTTATGTTCAATGACAAGTACTGGAAGAATTTGCTTAATGATCTGAAGGTATTTTTGGGTAAGGAGTAGAAGACTTAAAGATACTTAAGGATAGGTAGCCTATTTTAGCTTTTTTATCACGTTATCTATCAATTTTACCTCTCGCTGTACCGATTTTAAATAGATCGGGAGAGAGTTTTTATAGTTTATACATGATTTTACTATTATTTCTTTCTCTGCTTTCGTAAAACTTATTTTTTTTTCGGTTTTTTTCTTTTTCGTTTTTTTCTTCTCTGTTGTTTCTTCTTCTGTTGTTTTTACGGTATCTTCATAGGCTATAGAGTTTTCTCCTATAAGGGCTTCCTGGAGCGGAGATAATTTTTTCGTTTTTGTTTTTTTTCTGGTCTTTTTTTGCGCTTTGGTGGGGGGGGTGTCCTCTGCCTTTTCATCGATAATTTTTTCTTCGATAACGGTCTCGTTCAATGCCTCCTCGTTCTGAGTTTTGCTCTTCTCCTCTATCTCTTTTAGTACTTTGAAAATACTGGTTTCTGTTATATCTTTTGGTACCTGAGCTATTCGTTGTTCTACCCGCTCGGCATTTGGACCTTTTATTAACTTTTTTCTTCCCATTTTAGCTACTCCCCACTTTTTATAGATATCTGTTTATGCAGAGTATATTATAGGAAAATCTCATGAGTTTTCTAACCATTTTTCTACTTCTTTGGCTAATTCTTTAAAATCTTGTGCCCCTCTGGATTTGGGGGCATAGTCGAAGATTGTTTTTTGAGCGTATTGACTCTCTTCAACCGCGATGTTTTTATGTATTACGGTTTTAAAAACCATATCGCCTAACTGTTTCCTTAGAGTTGCAGCAAGGTCCTGGCTTATAACGGTGCGTTTGTCGTAGAGAGTAATAAAGTAACGGACACTTCTTAAGCCGGGATTACTCTCCCTCGCCTCTTTTATTGTTTCATTAAGATCACCCAATCCCTCCTGACAGAAGAATGTCGGCTGTACAGGAACAAGTACGTGGGTCGCGGCGAGTAGGGCTGAGATTGTAAAGAGACCGAGAGAGGGAGGGGTATCTATTACTATGTAATTAAAGTCTTTGTATACCTCCGGTAGAGCCTTCTTTAGGGTATTAAATGTGGAAAGAGTTCTCTCCAGATTTTCCACTCTGTTTAGTTTTGTGCGTGTTGGTATAATGAAGAGGTTTTCGTATGGGGTTTGTGTTATGAGTTCTCTTATATTAGCCTCCCCACGGTATAGAAGGGATACATCGCGTTCTATCTTTTCGTAGTCCATGATATTTCTTGTAAGGTTGGCCTGTGGGTCTGTATCTATCATAAGAACTTTTTTACCCTCGAGTGCCCATGCTGCAGATAAGGAGAGAACCGAGGTGGTTTTACAGACTCCCCCTTTCTGCTGAGCTACGCATAATATTTTTGGCTTATACCTCTTCATGTTCTACTAATCGGCCTAAATTTCTTAAATATCAAAAAAAATCTTGCATATTATTTTTTCATTAATAATATATTTATTAGAGTGATACAATAAGCGCATATAAGGATAAAAAATGGGGAAAGTCTACTCTGTAGGTTTCAAGGAAGAAGAGCACAGTAAAATTGGGGAGATTGTTTCCAAGAAGGGACTTGAATTTGTAGAACTTACAGAGGATGTGGTAGAAACTCTTTCTGCGGCGGAGAGACATACCCCGGTGTTTATCAAGGTTGATGACAGGGAGGGGGTCAAATTATTAAAGAAAATAAAGACAGAGGCGGGGGAGAATATATATGTGTGTGGAGTAGATTACTCTAACAGGGATATAGCGTTTGCTGTTTCTCTGATTGATGATGTTCGGGTGTTTTATCTCCCGGTGGATGAAAACGAGATTCGTAAGGTTCTCAATGAGATAATGGAGGAGATAAGGGTAGGGGAGGCGGAAACCTCGGTTTTTGACGGGCTTAAGAGTTCGTTTTCTAGTTTTGAATGGGAAACAGACAAGGTCGCTGTTTCGAGTGTGTGTAAGTATTTGGCACGTTCTATGAGGAACGCGGGTTTTTATAAAACCTCTACGGAGGAGGATAATGCTGTTCTTGCTCTGGAGGAGGCCCTGTTGAACTCGATTGAGCATGGTAATCTGGAGTTAGATTCTTCTTTAAGGCCGAAGGACATTTTGGAAGAGGATAAATATGAGCTTTTGAAGGCGGAGAGACTAAGGGATAAGAGATATGCGGGTAGGAAGATTAAGATAGGTGTAGAGATGGATGAAAATAAGTGCACTATATCTATTGAGGATGAAGGGCAAGGATTTGATACTTCAAAGGTAAAAGATTATATTAATAATGAAAATTATACCAACGAGGATATAGCTGACGTTTCTGGTAAGGGATTCTCGTTGATGAAGAGGGCATTTGATAAAGTCGAGTACAACGACAGGGGAACTGTTATTAAATTAACTAAATACAGAGATAAGAGTTAAAGGAGGTTCAGATGGAACTATCTGAGAAAGAACTAAAGATTGTACTGCAGTCTTTGAAGAGTTATCTTGGTGAGGTTGCTGGAGCTACTCAGGCACAGAAAAACAAGATGGAGGCAGTGCAAAAAATTATAGATAAGATAGAAGGGGAGATTGGTCCCCTAAAACCGGAAATAACACCTTTTGATAAAAAGATGGAAGAGTCCCTTTCAGTATTGAAAAAGGGCAAACAAACAACTAAGAAAAAGAAAAAATAGGAGGAAATATGGCTAAGCAAGAAGAACAAGCAAAATTGTGGAGTCGTGAGGCTATAATGGCTGTAGAGAATAGGATTCTACAGCAGATTGTGGCAGCCCGTACTCCGGAGGCGGTAGAAGCCGCAATAAGTTATGCGCGATTTCTAAGGCTTTCAGGATTGACTTCAGATAACTATCCCCTATTCCTAAAGATGCTAGAAATAGAGAACCATTGGGTTCTTGACGCTCTAATAGGGGATGAGGATCCGTTCCTGTTGCTCTCTACCATCCAACCCAACAGGTATGTAATTTCGACCTGTTTTAAGCTTTTGACAAGGTGGCATCCGGGTGGTATCTATCCCAACACACTCTCAATAGCCCTAGGTGTGCTTCAGAGCGCCTACAGCTCTCCAAAGGATGGGTATAAAATTTATCCATTAAATGTGGCTGATGTTGATAACCTCGGTAAGCACCTTGAGAAGGAGAAGGGACAGAACTATCCCCAGAACCGATGTATTCTGGATATCCTTGATAGGATAGGTTCCCTTCAAGGTCTGGGTTGGGATGAATCTATGGAGGAGGTAGCACGACAGGCCATAAGGATTAGGAGTAACTTCTTTGATAATACAAAGAAGTTGGAGGATTGTATTCCTCAGGTTTTGCTTGTAAGAGGCGATTATCTTAAAGAGGAGGTTCCTCCGAGGTTTGTCTTTGAAGAAGATATCGATGTAACCCATAGGCACGATTAATAATCATTTTAGGAAAAAGGAGAAGAGATATGGATGAATTAATAGCACAAGAAACGTGGACGCCAGAGCAAATAGCTGAAATTGAGAATAGATTATTACAGGGAATCTTCGGTTGTCGTTCCTATGAGGCTGTTGAAGCTGCTATGACCTACGCAGCTTTCTTAAACACCGTTGGTTTAACCCCGGAGAACTACCCTGTATTTTTAAGAATGCTTGAAATAGAGAATCACTGGGTAATTGATGCTCTGATAGGTGATAAGGATCCATTTTTGTTGTTATCACCTGTTCAGCCAAATAGGTACATTGTGGGAAAGATATTTGGAATGATGACCAAGTGGCACAAGGGTGGTATCTATCCCAAGAATCTCTCTGTTATCCTTGGTGTATTACAGTCTAATTATAGTTCACCGAGGGATGGGTATAGAATTTATCCGTTAAGCATTTCGGATTTGAACGCTCTTGGTAAACATCTTGATAAAGAAAAGGGACAGGACGACGCTCTTAATAGAACAATACTTGATATACTTGATAAGATTTCCCAGTTGGAGGGTGTTGGTACGGATCCTGAGATGGAAGAGGTTGCAATTCATGCCTCTGCCATAAGAAACGCATTCTTTGACGATAGAAAGAGAATGGAAGATGTTATTCCTCCCGTTCTCTTGGTAAAGGCGAGCTATCACGAAAAGGAGGTTGCACCTAGAAAACGTATTCCTTTGAAAGAAAAACTTAAAAAAGAAAAGGAAAAGTAGGTGGAACGGATAGAAAGGTATTCCAAACTCCTCGAGCAGGTTGATTTTGAAAACGGTGTCACAATCGAGGACCGTACCTATTACGGTCCCGATGATGTTATTAATGAGCTTAGAGAGCTCGAGGAGCTGTATCAGGCATTGAAGGACTTTGATATTTTGAGCCTATACGATAGGACGATAGCCCATGACGGCCTTCATGATGAGGATATATACGATCATGGGAGGTACTACGCGTACTTCAGCTTTGAGCTTAAGGGGCAGAGTAGTGAGGAGAAAGAGGAAAACCTTGTAAATGCCCTTGGAGAGATTGTAGAGCGCTTTGGTAAAGAGCGGGTGCTTAAGTACTTTCCCAACAGGATCAAGGGCCGTCAAGTGACGGAGGATTTAAAGATAAGACCCGAGGATGAGGATTACCCCTCCTACTATTCTCAGTTTAGGATGGACTATGCCGAGAAGATGGCGAAAGAAGAGGTGCCTGGCGAGGTGCTCTCCAGAATCCGTGATGATCAGGATGCTATTTTAGATCGCTACGATTGGAATGCGATATATATTGCGGATACGGATGGGGAATTGATTGAGGTTTGCGGGGATGTATATCTGGTTCCTCGGGATAAATTGGAGAAGGTATCCCTCTATGCGAGGCTTTGGAATGAACTGATTGATAAGGGAGAAGAACATTTCTATGAGTTTTCCATAGCAACGGATGGTGAGTACCCCAAGGATGAGAATAATCCCTATGGGAGGTACTATGCCTATGTAAAGTTGGAGCTTAAAGGCCTTAGCGATGAGGGGAGGGTAAAGTTTTTAGAGGAAAACCTTTCGGAGGATATAGTTAAGGGGCTGGGAATTGATGAGGTCTCTAGTATTTTCCCTAAGCGGATAGACGGAGACCTTGTTACGCAGCCGTTAACGATTCGTCCCGACGAAGAGGAGTTTCCTTCTCATTTTAATGAGAAAAAGGTAGAGCAGGGTAGAAAGCGAGCTTATAAACAGGTTCTCTTTAATATAAGAGCAGAGATTGTGGAACGACTCAAGAGAATCTTGGGGGAAATCAAAAAGGCAATTATCTTGGAACAAACTGAATAATTAAAACTATTAGGAGGAGGAAAGAGCATGGATATTGATCTCGAAAAAAATGGTGATACTGTAAAAATGATAATTGATGGAAATATTGATACGGATGGTGGGCATCAGCTCTCGGTAAAAATTCAGGAAATAATGGAGATGGATGATGTAATGCATGTTATATGTGATATGACGACGGTTAAGACGATTACTTCATCTGGTATAGGGAAATTGATGAATTTTTATAAATTTATGGATTCTAAAGGTGGAACATTCGAGATAAAGGGAATCTCTGATAACCTTTACAAGCAGTTTATGGAGATCCATCTTGACAGAATCTTTCCCATAAACAAATAAGGAGGAATTCCTTGAATCATATAGTAACGAGTTTTCGAAATCATAAAGGTGAGAAACTCTTTTATCACTATTGGGAAGAGTCCAGTAAGAGTTATAACAAAATAATTGTACTATTACACGGTATCTGCTATCATGCTGGTTCTTACCCGTACCTGATTCCTGCCCTAATATCGAAAGGATTTAAGGTGTACGCCTTTGATTTTCAGGGGTTTGGTAAGAGTCCGGGTGATAGGGGAGATATAGACAATTTTAAGAAGTATGTGGATGATTTGGAGTCTTTTAGGCGGATGATAAAGGGTAGGGAGGGTTACAGAGAAATAATATTCCTCGGACATTCTCTGGGAGCAAACGTTGCCCTTGCATACCCTTTAAGGTATCCTGAAAATCCTGTAAGAACGATTTTTGCCTCATTGCTCCTCTCTTCCCCGCTGATTGATAGTGCTGTGAAAGAGGAGGGTTCTCCCATTGATGTTACTCTGGAAGATTTTGTAACGGATAAGGCACGGGTAGACTCTCTTATGGAGGATGAGCTTGTTGTGAAGCAGATTTCCAAGCGACTTCTTCAGTTTATTGACAGCTCGAATAGAGAGGTTATGGAGAATCTTGATAAATTGAAAGATGGAAAGTTTCTCTTTCTCCATGGGGAGTTTGATAAAATATCCTCTGTGGACGCTGTCGAAAAATTATACGAGAGATTGGAGTGTAAGAGGAAAAAACTTGTAACCTTCCCAAGGATGTTGCATGACATCTTTGCAGAGAAGAGGAGAGAACAGGTGTTTAATGCCATTGCTCTGTGGTTGAGCGAGACGGAATTTGAGCATAAAGCACCTTAACAGTTTGATTAAAACGACTGAGAGGAGAGGGATATGGATCTTGATATTGTAATAGAAGATGATACTGTGTATTTTAAAGTTTCGGGCCCGATAGATACAGAGGGAGGTTCTGAACTGACGAATAAGTTTATGGAAATAGCCAGTGATGAAACGATAAAGAATGCTGAGTTCGATCTGAGTGAGGTACCAACTATTACAAGTGCCGGTATAGGAAAGCTTTTGAGGTTTTTCAAACACTTCGACAAGCTTGGTGGAAAGATGAAGATAAAGGGTATCTCAGATTCACTTAAGGAGCAGTTTGCAGAAATCCATCTTGATCAGATAATCCCCGTAGAGGATAAGTGAATCTGTAGGCAGGTTGGATAGTATAGATTTGATAAATACATAGATTAGCTAAAAAGGGAGTACGAGTTTGTACTCCCTTTTTATTTGTTTCGATATCTGTGAGGCTATTTCAGTGTGACATCTCTACCGTCTTTTATAACATACAGCGGTTTTTCATGCTCTGTTAGTGCCTCCCACACAGTAGTTGCATTTAACACCACCAGATTCGCCGGGTTACCCTCTTCTAGTTTGAAGTTTTTAATTCCCATTGCCTTTGCACCGTTGGTGGTTATTAGATCGTAGAGAATATCCATTTCCTCGAAAGTTGTCATCCACATGAGATGTGCAGCTAAAAATGCTACCTCTAGCATATTGTTTCTGCCGAATGGATAGTAAGCATCCGCTATATCGTCCTGTCCTAAGGCTACACTCACACCCTCGTCGTACAAATCGCGAACCCTTGCGTGTAGTGGACCCGTCTGAGGGTCGCTAACTATACCAATGTTGGCCTTTTTTAGGAGTGCCACGATTTTTCTAAAGTATGGTTCTGGATACAGTGCCATTGCCCTGGCATGATGTACCATCACGCGGCCTTCCCATCCCTCTTTGATTGTCTTCACTGCAAGCATTTCCAGTGTTCTAAGTCCCGGATCCCCTGCGTCGTCTATTAGCATCGAAACATCTCTATCGTATTTTTTTGCAATCTCGAACATCCTGTCTATATGCTCCTGAGCATCGGCGTCGGTGTACTCTATCCATGGAATTCCCCCGACGACATCCGCTCCCAATTCCATTGCCTCTCTAACGTAATCCTCGGCCCCCGGGTCTCGTACAACACCATCCTGTGGAAAGGCAACAACCTGTAGCTCTACAGAATCTTTAAACTCTTCTCTTGCCTTTATGAGGGCCTTTACCCCCTCCAACTTTGCCTTTGTGTCGGTATCCGCAAAAGCCCTTATATGAGTGACACCGTATTTTATCGCCAGTTTTGCCGCTTTTCTTACGTTTTCTATTATCCAGCTCTCATCGTATTTCTCCTTTACCTTGGAGGCGAGTTCGATAGCTGTCATCGCTTTGCCCATCGATCCTCCCTGGTAAGAGGTAAGAGCCTCTTCTCCCACCATAGTAAGGGTGTACACCTTGCATAGATGCAGATGTCCATTTGCAAAGGATTCTGTAACGAGCTTCCCGTCGGCGTTAATTGTCTGAGCTGCATCCTCCGAGATGTTCTCTGCGATTTTTTTGATTTTCCCCTCAGCGATTCCGATATCTACTGTCTTGTTTCCGGAAAATCTTGTCTTGGCATTTTTGATTAGAATATCGTAGCTCATTTTCTCCTCCTAAAAGTAATATTGTTATAAAGGGTTATTAAAGTTATAAATCAAGCCAGGTAGTAAAATTCTTTATCCCCTGGACGGTGATTTTTGCGGCTTTTTGGGCATCGCGCTTTAAGATGCCAACGCCCTTATTGAATATTGAGGTTAAGAACTCGTAAATATTGTCAAAAACGTCCGGTACATTGTAAAAAAGTATGGCAAAATCATTTTTTCTCGGTTTTACTATCGTAAATGACGAGTAAGATATAATTGGTTTTTTACCTATATATACGGTGTCATGCTTTTTTGTTGTCAGAGTGAATAACTCAGAGAACCTGTAGGGAATGCTCTTGCCACTTTCCCGTTGTACTGGTTCTATGTTCTTGAATGGGTAGTTTGCAGGTTCTATTAGAACGTATAATTTGCAACCGGCCGATTTAAAGACCAGTGTGTCCCCCTCTAACCTTATCTCCTGTACGTTGTCGTATCCCGCGATTTCGAAAATAGAGTAGTTTGTATCCGGTTGAAAGTTGGATGATACGATGTAGCCCCCGTATTTGGGTAGTTTCCCCTGCCTATAGGCTTCGAATAGATGAACAGCCTGGAGTTTTTTCTTTCTCTTTGGAGGGGTAATCTTTTCCTTTACTACTTCTTCGGGTTTTTTTCTTTTAGTGGTCTTTTGTGAGGGTTCCTTTTTAGGGGTTTCTTTCTCAACAGGAGGAATTTCAACTGTTGTAGAAATATCGGATTTTTTCTTGGTTTTTCTACTTGGCTTTTTCCCTTTTGGTTGGGCTATGGGGGCAACTTCGAGGTTCTCTGATTTCTCTTTGAGTTCTTCGATTGTTTTTTTCTTTCTCTTTGAGTTTCTACGAAGTTTCTCGAGCGTTTCTATTAGGTCTTCGCATTCCTCTCTTACCCTTTGATCTTTGGAGCTTATACCTCCTCCGTATATTACCTCGTACTGCTGGACAATTTCTATTAGACGTTCTATCTGGTTATCAGAGAGCTCCATAAAAATAATTCTAATCGAAATGGTAAGGTAGGTCAAATCATAAAAATTTTTCCTGATAAATACTTGGGCCTATACCCTTGATAAGGATAAGTTGATTGTAATATAAATATCACATG
Source organism: uncultured Spirochaetales bacterium (assembly GCA_964596425.1). Classification (GTDB taxonomy): domain Bacteria; phylum Spirochaetota; class Spirochaetia; order SZUA-6; family SZUA-6; genus CAZQTC01. The sequence continues at coordinate 106,503 of CAZQTC010000031.1, forward strand.
GAAGTTTATGAATCTGAAAGAGAGTATTTGAGTGAATTGGAAAAGAGAGCTGTTGTTCCCGAGGGTTTCTTGGTATCAACGGAAAGTTTGAAATTCTATCCTGTTGAACGCGAGGTAAAAGAACCTCTCAGTATGAATCTATCTTTGATTGTGACGGAGAATCCAACCCCGCTGTTTGGAGCTATGTTTACCAGAAATGCTTTTCCGGGAGCACCGGTATTGATTGGTAGGGAGAAACTTTCTTCCGAATACTTTAAAGGGGTTATCATAAATAATAAAATAGCAAATGTTAGAGCTCCTGGGGGAGTAGAGGACGCGAAAAAAGTACTTGCTGAGCTTTCGAGGCTCTTACAGGAAAAGGAAGATTACTTTTTCCCTTCTTCCACCGGGATAATAGGTTGGCGAATTCCGGTAGAGCAGATAGTTAAGGTGTTACCCAGGCTTGTTAAAGGGTTAAATAACAATTCCCTGCTTCCTATTGCTAAGGCGATAATGACAACAGATTCTTTTCCCAAACTGAGAAGTGAAAGGTTGGGTGATGGGATAGTAGTGGGGGTTGCGAAGGGAGCGGGTATGATAGAACCCAATATGGGAACCATGCTCTCTTATATATTGACCGATGTGAAGGTGGATAGAGAGTTTTTGAGAGATGCTCTTAAAGAATGTGTTGATAAAAGTTTTAACAGAATATCGATAGATGGTGATCAGAGTACTAGTGATACTGTCATGTTGATATCTTCCGGAAGGAAGAGTAGTGTCCCCGAGGAATTTTTTTATAGAGGGCTCCTTTCGGTGTGTAGAAAACTTGCCGAGGATATAGTGCGTAACGGAGAGGGTGTTGCTCATGTTATAGAGGTTACCGTTAAAGGTGCTGGTAACGAATCTTTGGCAAGAGAAACAGGGAAGGCTATCGTGAACTCTCCCCTTGTTAAAACTGCTGTTTTTGGCAACGATCCCAATGTCGGAAGAATCGTTGCATCTATCGGGGATTTTCTTGGTAACGAAGGAGTTGCAGTTGCCACTGACAGGGTTAGGATACTGGTTGGGGAGGAGGTTGTTTTTGAGAGGGGATACTTTAGCCTTGACGCTAATAAGGAGAAAAGACTTGCGGATTACCTGGAGAGATGCTATATGAATCCCGAGGTTAAGGGGTATCCTGTGCATGGGGAAAAGGTCAGAATAGAGGTCGATCTGGGTATGGGAGAGGGGAAGGCGGTTGTAGTAGGTGCCGATCTCACCTATCAGTATGTCAAGGAAAATGCTGATTATCGTTCGTAATATATAGCAATCTGTAAAACATAGTTTTGGAGAATTTACAAAACTGAGAGTTAATCATACTGGAAATTTGAGAGGATTACGAGGAAGTGTTATGGGAAAGAAAAAACTCGAAGAGAAGATAAGAGATGCAAGCGCAATGTTAAATAGGTGTAGAGTGGAGATAGCCAAACGCGTTGTCGGGCAAAAACAGATGATAGATGGTATGCTTATGGGACTCCTTGCAGGGGGACATGTTCTTATAGAGGGAGTTCCCGGGTTGGCTAAAACCCTTGCCGTGCGTACCCTTGCCGAGGTGATAGATGCTGATTTTAAAAGAATCCAGTTCACTCCGGATTTACTTCCCGCTGATTTGATCGGAACTATGATCTATAGACAGCCCACCGGTGAGTTTATCCCTAGAAAGGGGCCGATTTTTTCTAATATTGTGCTGGCCGACGAGATAAACAGAGCGCCGGCTAAGGTGCAATCTGCCCTCTTGGAAGCAATGGAGGAAAGACAGGTTACCATTGGGAATGACACCTTTAAATTGGATTCTCCATTTTTTGTTCTTGCCACTCAGAATCCAATAGAACATGAGGGTACCTACCCTCTTCCAGAGGCACAACTTGATAGATTTTTACTTAAGTTAAAGGTTGAATATCCTAATTTTGACGAGGAATTGGACATATTGAGACTGGCAGGTAGCGGTAAAGAAAAGGATGTAGATAGGGTAATGAAAAAGGAAGATATCAATTCGTTGAAGGAACTGGTAGGTGAGATAAAGATCGAACCCAGCATAAATGAGTATATAGTTTCTATTGTTTCAGCTACCAGGGGTATTGGGGTAAAGAAGGCGGAATTTATTCGCTATATAGAGTTTGGAGCTTCACCTAGAGCATCTATATATCTTCATAGATGCTCTAAAATCAGAGCGCTTTTTGATGGAAGGGAGTTTGTAATTCCAGAGGATGTTAAAGCGGTTGCTCATGATGTGTTGAGACATAGAATAGTTCTTAATTACGAGGCGGAGTCTGATGGTGTTATTCCTGAAAACATTATCAACAGTATTTTGAACTATGTTCAGGTGCCGTAGATGCGTTACTACAGTGATTTGGCCTCTATCAAGAGGATAAGGATAATTGCCTCTAAATTGGTAGAATCTTTTTTTTCCGGTAATTACAGATCTGTTTTTAGGGGACCGGGTATTGAATTTGATGAGTTTCGCTCTTATATGTATGGTGATGATGTTAGGTTGATAGATTGGAATGTTACCTCACGAACCGGTTTCCCCTATGTAAAAGTTTTTAGAGAGGAAAGGGAGCTTTCTCTCTTCTTTCTTCTCGATCTCTCTGCTTCTATGATTTATGGGAGTGGAGAGCGGAGTAAGATAGAAGTTGCAGGTTTAACTTTTGCTATTCTTACCCTATCGGCTGCTATTAATAATGATAAATTTGGCGCTCTGTTCTTTACCGATAGAATAGAGAAATGGGTACCTATGTCTAAAGGGAAAAAGCATGCTCTCAGCCTGATAGATGATATATTTTGGGTAGAGCCACAGGGTCGAGGTTCTGATTTGAAGATGGCGGTAAAATCGGCGAGTCAGCTTTTAAAAAAACGCAGTATCTGTGTGATTATTTCTGATTTTAAAACCGACAACTATTGGCATGAATTATCAATCCTTTCAAAGAAACATGATGTTATCGCTGTAAAGGTATGGGATGATAACGACATTAGTTTCCCTACTGTTGGCTTGATTAGATTACAGGATCCGGAGAGAGGGGAAGAGATGTACGCGTATGGACTCTCCGAAGAGTTCAGGAATAGTTATAGACGTTTCTGGATGGCAAAGCATAGAAAGTGGAAGAGAAATTGTTTTGTTAGGGGTGTAAATATACTGGAGATAAATACCTCTATGGATGTGGGGGCTGAGCTTTTTAAGTTTTTTAGACGACGAAAGAGGGCTTAGGGTGAAGAGGAAATTCTTTCTCTCTGTAGTATTTAGTTTGGTTTCCTTTGGAGTGACCCTATGGGCTCAAGAGTCAGATACAGGTATGGGATATACAATAGAGAAAAAGGTTTTTGTTCCTCCTAGGTTTTATGTGGGCGATCAGGCTGAGCTTAGGCTTGAGATAAATATTAATAAAGATCTAAAGCCAAATGTGCCTACTAGTTTGCCCTCTACCCGTTGGCTTAGGATTGATAGAATTAAGGTGGAGAGATTGGGGGATGGTCGATATAGGGTTAGGTTATTCTTTACCTCCTTTCAGCCAGGTACCCAGTTGCTTCCCACTCTTAGTCTTGGAGGAATAAAGCTTAGGAATATTCAAATCTATACGAGCTCCGTGCTAAAGGATACAGGGGACACTCAATTGGGATTGTTTAAGGGTGAATTATTGCTTCCCGGTACTATCTATAGCATTTTGCTTCTTGTCTTCATAATCATTGGGATGCCTGTGGTTATGATAGTGGCTTATATATATCTGAAAAAATTGGTTAAATATGTGGGGTTTCGGATAAAGAGTAGAAGGCCTTTTTTGTACGCAAGAGTAAATCTATTGAAATTGGAAAGAAACCTTGGAAAGCTTGAGGAAAAGAAATTCTATACAGAGTTAACCCGTGTGTTGAAGCTTTATCTCTCTATGAAGTATAGCAGAAATTTTGACGTGCTTACCACGATGGAAATGAGACGGGAGATTGAGTCTTTGATTGGGGATAGGGCCTTGAATGAAAAAATCGGTGAGCTATTGAGTGATTCGGATAGGGTGAAGTTTCAAGGGCTTACCTCCTCTAGGGCATCGATGATTAAATCTTTAAAGGATACAAGCGACATTATTAAGAGAATAGAGGAGTTTGCACCAATTGTGGAGTTTTGAGCATCCTGTTTATCTATTAATTTTGCTGTTTGTTCCGTTTTTTTGGTATTTTCTCTATACATGGAAAGGTGGGGGAGGAAGGTTAGCTTTTGGGTTTACAGTGTGGGGAGAGCAGAGGAAGGTTGAATGGGATAGAAGGGTAAGAAAATTTGTAGTTCTTAATAGAATTCTTTTCTGGTTGGGATTTTGTTTTCTTGTTATAGGGGCAGCGGATCCTACCTATATACATAGAAAGAAGGTATATCTTTCACGCGCTGCTGATATCATGATAGTTCTCGATGAATCACCCAGTATGTCGGCGAAGGATTTTCAACCTGTAAATAGATTCGAGGCTGCGAAGCAAGTAATAAAAAGGTTTATCAGGGGGAGGGGGAATGATAGAATTGGGCTTGTTGCTTTTAGTAAAAGAGCCGCTCTTGTTCTACCGCCGACCTCCGTATACGGTAGATTTTATAAGGCTCTCGACTCTTTGAGAATTATGGAATTGGGAAATGGAACTGCTATCGGAATGGGATTGGCTGTTGCCTTGAATCATCTGAGAACGAGTGTTGCTACCAAGAGGATAATAATTCTTCTAACGGATGGGGACAACAATGCGGGAGAGATTCTTCCAGAGACAGCTGCTGAGATAGCATATCAGCTTGGGATAAAGATATATACGATTGGGATCGGGAGAAGCGGAGAAACCTTTATAGAGTTTCGAGATCCCAAAACCGGAAGGCTCTACCAGGGCTTGTACAAGGGGAATTTGAATGTCGGGCTTCTAAAACAAATTGCCACGAAAAGTGGTGGTCGATATCTCTTTGCGGGGGATGAAGAGGGCTTGAGGGAGGTTTTTGAGAAGATTGATTCCGAGGAAAAAATTAAGCGAGTTGTAAAGATAAGAATGGAGAATAAGTCTATTCAGGGTTCTTTTATTATTATTGCTTTTGTGTTTATCTTTCTCAATCTCTTTATAAGAAAATTGATTTTCAGGGAAGTCATATAATGGGATTTGGGGAACCAATTTATCTTTTGCTGTTAATTTTAGTAATACCTCTTTTATTATTTTTTTATTACAGTTACAAGAGAGGACTTTCTGATCTTAAGAAACTCGCAGGCACCGATAGATTTGAGACTTTGAAACGTTCTTACTTTGTGAAGAGTTTCTATAGTACCCTTGCCTTTGTGCTATTTTTTATTTTTAGTGTGTTGGCATTGGCCGGTTTAAGGTACGGAGAGAAGTTGGTAAAGGAGGATAGGAAAGGATTAAAGGTTGTATTCTTAATTGATGTCTCTAAGAGTATGATGGCAAAAGATACTTCTCCATCACGGCTGAAAGAGGCTGCCTATATCGTTAAAAGTGTTGTTGATAACGTAAGTGATGGTCTGTTTGGGATTGTTTTGTTTAGTGGAACGGCTTTTACTGCGGTTCCCATTACGGATGACCTTGTTTCTGTTGTGAGCGTGTTGAATCAGCTTGATAAGGGATGGCTTATTGGGGCTGGTAGTAATATAGCCATTGGTCTTGAAAAGGCATACGAAATGTTTTATACGGATGAGAATAGGAAGGGATTGATAGTTCTTATTTCGGATGGAGAAAATAGGAAGGGAAATCCTATATCTGTGGCTAAAAAGCTGGGTGAGGCAGGTATTCCTGTGGTTACGCTTTTGGTGGGAACAGAAAAAGGAGCAAATATTCCTCTCTCCAATGGGAACTTGTTGCGGGATAGGACGGGGAGAGTTGTTGTAACAAAGGCGGATCCGGAATTGATGGAGAGAATAGCAAAGGTAAGTGGTGGATATTTTATAGAGGCTTCTAAGTATGAGAATCCAGAGATTGAGTTGTTGCAAATCTTTAAGAGTAAAGAAAAAGGGTTGATTGCGCTCAACTATAGGATCGAGAAAGAGACAAAGGGCTCTATTTTGGTATTTTTGGGAATAATTTCCCTTTTGGCATCTCTCTTTGTCTGGAAGTTAAGGTGGAAGGGGCCTATATGAGAAAATGTGGTTTGTTGTTGGTAGGTATATTTGCATTTTTCTACCTCTCTTCATGTGGTATAGATTTATCGAGTATTTTGGTGCTTAGGGGTAATTATTTTTATAATAGGGGTAACTATAATAGAGCTTTGATTGATTACTATAAGATTTTTGATAGTAGAAAAATTAAACAGGGAAGTGAGTCTTATAAAAATTACGTTTTGTACAACATTGGTACGGTCTATTTAGCCAATGGAGAGTTTAAATCTGCCATTTTAAAGCTCGAAGATGCGAGGAAATGTGATAGAAGAAGAAACAGGGAGTTATGCTTCAGAAGTAATTTTAACCTGGGCTACATATATTATCAACTGGGTGATTACGATCGAGCGGTTACATATTTTATCGATGCCCTCCTAGTTAAACCATCGAGTTTGGATGCTAAAAAGAATCTCGAACTAGCGTTAAGGAAACTGCATTTAAATAGCGGTATTGGGGAAAAGAGCAGGGAGAAGAAAAAACAGATAACGAGGAATATGACAGGTGCGGCATTGCGGTTGTTAGATTATGTGAAAAACAAGGAGGAGAATCTGTGGCGAGAGACCATAGGCGGACAGTCTTATCTCGAAGAACCAAATTGGTGATGATATTTCTCTTTTTTATTGATTTCCCCCTCTGGATGGTATTCGGACAGATTGGTGAGCTTAACGAGGGAATAAGTGTCTCTATTTCACCAAAGAGGCCCAGCCTTGGAGAAAAATTTAAATACGAGATAATGGTTCGAGGTAATTTTTTTTCTTCTGTCACAGTGATTCCACCTGCTTACCTTGGAGGTTTTAAGATATTGGAAGGTCCCTATATTCGACCCAATGTGGAAGAGAATGGCATTATAATTACTTATATCCTGAAGGCACTAAGAAAAGGCGAGCGAATTCTTAGAAGTTTTACGGTAAAGGTTAATTCGGATGTGTATAAAACCCCTCCCTTAAAAGTTGATATTATAAATATACGTCCCACCGTTTATTGGAGGGTAAAAAAAGGAAAATATTTTGTTGGAGAGGTATTCCCCATAACTTTAGAGCTGATTTTGTGGGATAAATTAGCAATACCGCTTAGGGTTGATACAAGGGCGCCGAGGGATTCCTGGTTTGAGGAGTTTGTTTCCGGTGAGAGCCTTAAGAGGGATAATTTTGAGGGTAAGGAGCGTTTTGTTGTCCCACTTAAGAATTTTCTGGTTACTTTTGGTCGGGCGGGACGTTTTAGAATTCCACCGGCCCGGGTGATTTTGCCCGGGAGGGTTAAATTATATACCCCTCTTAAAATTATAGAGGTAAAGAAACTACCTAAAGGGGTGGAAAGCACCTATGCTGTGGGGAACTTTGATTACAGACATAGGATAGATAGGGAGAGTATAGAGCTGGGTAAAACATTTAGCGTTACTCTCACGGTGACCGGGGTGGGTAATTTTAATTACTTTAAATTCCCTGTCCCGGTTGTTGAGGGGGTGAAAGGAATTATTGTAGAAGATGTTGAAGAGGTAAAACCAACAGTCAAAGGTTATGCTGGGTATAAAAGAAGAATTTATCTGTTTAAACCTGAGAACAGGGGAAAAATTTACTGTACGATACCGGATTTTCCATATTTTGATAGAAAGGACAAGGTAGTTAGGGTGCTCAAAGGGGATAGATATACTATTTCAGTCACCTTGCCAGCCAAGAGTTCTCCCAAAGTATCTGTTTTTTCGATAAAAGGGTATGGGGAGTTTGTAAAGAGTAGTGAGAGATCTCTCTATAATAGCTGGTTTTTGTATCTGGTCTTTTTTCCCGGACCTCTGTTATATTTGATATTTTTACTGGCTAAAAAATATAAAAAGAAAAGGCGGAGCCTTGTGATAATGGGAGTTCTTGCTGTTTCTTTTGTTGTTTTTCAATCCTCGAATGGAGATACTGTAGGGGTAAATGGCTCTAGGCTCTACCCTGAAAGGGTGAAAAATTTGTTCTTTAAAGCCTCCAGCGCGTATAATAATAAAGATTATTCTCTCGCCGGTAGGTTATTTGGAGAATTAGGTAAGATTTATCCCCATAATAAGGTACTTTTGTACAATATGGCCGTGTGCTATTACCGGAGTGAAAATCTTTTGGAGGCAATGCATATACTAAGAACAATTTTAAGACGGTACCCCGAGGAGCGGGAGGTTAGAGATTTCTTAAATCTTCTGGAGACCAAACTCTTGTTGAAGGATCAGATACCGCCCTCACTTGATATTAATCCTGAAAGATTGATAAATCTTCTAATAGTACTTTTTAATTTGCTATTTGTTTTTATTATTGTATATGATTCTAGTAAAAGAATAGGGTTCCTATTTTCTTCCTTTCTTGTCGGAATAGCTTTTCTTGCCGTTTTTGGCTATCTTGTTTATTCTTACTACTATAGTTCGAGGGAGCGGGGGATAGTAGGCACCAATTGGACATACGTTTTGCGGATTCCGGAGAAAACATCTTCGGTTCGGAGTAAGATAAGTGGAGGAACCTCTTTTGATGTACTGGGAAGAGCAAAGGGGTATGTACTTGTAAGGACAGGAAGTGGAAGTGAAGGATGGATTGTAAACGAGGATATTTTACTGGATTGAACCGGAGGAAATTTAATGGATTTCGGTGAAATATTGGCACAGTGGGAGAATTATAAGAGGAGAGAGAGGGAGAGAGAAAAAAATAGGGCACAGGAAGAATTACAGAGATGGCTTGAGTTGCATTCGGATGAGTTGGAGAAGTATAAGAGAGAAAAGGAGAGGGAAGGGGTTAATGAGAGGATCATTGCCGCAAAGAGAAGAGAACAACTTAGGAAGATGCCACCTGAAAGGGTATTGGATCTTCATGGATATAAGGTTAAAGAGGCAGAAGAGGCAGTTCGCACCTTTGTTAGAGACTGTAAGCGAAGTGGTGTAAAAAAAGTACTGATAATACATGGCAAGGGCAAGCACACAAAGGGTGAACCAGTACTAAAAAATACCGTTATCAAGATCCTTGAAAGTGAGCCTTTTGCAGGTGAGTTTGGTACTGCAAGCAGGGAGTATGGTGGAAAAGGTGCTCTCTGGTTGATTATCCGTTGAGTTACCCTAACGTTTTTAGCGTTCTCTGTAAATAATTCTTCCTCTTGTAAGATCGTATGGGGAGAGAGCAACTTTTACACGATCTCCCGGTACTATTCTTATATAGTGTTTTCTCATCTTGCCGGACAGATGTGCTAAAATCACATGCCCGTTTTGTAGTTCCACCCTGAACATAGTGTTGGGTAAAGATTCTTTAACCGTACCTTCTACTTCTATAGCCTCTTCTTTTGCCAAGAAATCCTCCTTTCCTGTCAATTTAAGGAAAAGTGAAATATCTGTCAATACGGGCGTAAGTATCTTGACATTTTTTTGTTTTTAGTTCAAATTGACTTGCCTTTTAAAGATTTACATATATAAATTATTTCAATAAAAAAAATCTTCATGGAGAGTATATGGAAAAAGAATTTGTTTCAAGAATGAAAAAATCTCTATTGTCTATGAAAGAGGAAATCTTGAAACATCTTATTGCGGAGAGTGAAGATTTTAAGAACATTGTAGAGGATATTGACCCAAAAGATTTGGCAGATATTGCTGCCGACGATATAGATAGGAAGACACTCCAGGCTTTGGGTGTTCAGGAGATGAAACGGTTGCAATTGATAGATTCTGCACTTGCGAGAATAGAGAATGGAAGATATGGAATTTGTATGAAGTGTGGCAAGAAAATCCCTAAAGAGAGATTAGAAGCTATTCCCTACGCCCTGCTCTGTGTGGAGTGTAAGACAAAAGAGGAAAAGGGAAAATAAAAAGTGTAATAGTTTTCCTTCTCTTCCGATAATTATATCGGAGAAGGAAAACCATGATTTCCCCTATTGCTACAAGTATAAGTATTACTTTTCCCTCTATTTTAAGAGTACGCTCAACGGATGGGCGTTTTTATTACCCTGTAAAACCCCTTAATTCGGTTGCAGGTATTTTTAAGCATATTTATACGGTACCCTCCGAGAAGGGGGGAGGAAGTCTCTCCCTCTATAAATTGAGGGTGCTGGACAGTGTTATAGACAGACTAATGAAGTATGGTAAGGCATCTGAGGTTAAACAGATGATGCCAGCCAAGGTCACCGCCGGAAACATAGATAAGCTTATAGAACAATTCTCTAATAAATTGAATAGCGTAAAGGAGAGTTATTCCCTCTATCATACGGGTTTAGAGCCGGATGTGGGGAAGATAATTAATCTTCTCGCATAGATCCGATTTGTTTCCTACTCTTTTGGACAAGGTATTTCATGTTGAAGGTTACTTCTTAAGATTCACTTCTTGACATCTGTAGGGAACATTAACATTATTAGTATATGGAAAGAGATAGAAAAATTATTTATCCTGCCAATAAAAGGCTAATAGATAAAGAGGTACTCGTTGATGATCTACCCTCTGTGAAACTTTTTGGAAGACGTGTTAGCGATGGTAAGGAGGGATGGTTTTATTTTTCGCCTATTCTGGGGAGTTATCATAGCATACTTCCTGAGTGGGTAAGGAAGGGAGATGAGGTTGAATTTTTTGAGATTGACGAGGATGGAAAGCTTAGATCTTTAAAACTTCCAGATGTCGAGGTTGCTTCCGGTTCTGTGTCTAGGTTATTTTTGGAGGATGGAAATATACTCATCTTTTCCAATATTGCAGGTGTGCATGAAACTTTTCATCTTATTAAGCCCGAAGATCTAGATAATATTAAGGAAATTGAGGTCGATCTTGTGTATATAGAGGAGCCCTGTCCCCAATGTGGCTCTGTAAATGTATTTCACTACAGTGCAAAGGAGAGATCCTTTTCTAAGTGTCTAAATTGTGGTTATAACTGGAGGGGAAATCTTAAGAGTAACTTGATACTGATTAGGGATAGGGGAGAAGAAGAGGTTAAACTTGAGATTGATAACCACCCGTATCTAAAAGAACTATTGTTAAAGGTTAAAAGAGAAGAAAACTCGCTTTAGACTATATTATTAGGCTATAGCGGTTGATGTATGAATGGATTACCCTGTATCTCTCTCTCTATAGTTGTGTAGGGGCCATGCCCGGGAAATACCCTTGTTTCCATAGGGAGATTTAAAAGTTTTTCCTGAATGCTTTTTATAAGGAGAGTTTCATCTCCACCAGGGAGGTCTGCCCTTCCTATACCCTCAAAAAAGAGAGTGTCACCCGTAAATAGTAGTTTTTTTGATTCAGAGTAGAGACATATGCTGCCCTCGGTGTGTCCGGGGGTTTCTATAACCCTGAGATCGGAGTCAAATGGGTGGTCACCCTCGTGGAGTATAATGTCCGGCTCTGGTAATGAATTGAATATTTGAAAACTAAAATCGGCCATGTCGAACCCCATTGCCCTAAAATCACGTTTGTTTGCCTCCTTTGCGCTCGCTCCCAGATATTTTTTGTCTTTTTCATGGATAGCAAGTTTTACTTCAATTCCCCGTTTATCGTAAAATTCCTTTAATTTTCCTGCCGCAGCGGTGTGATCAAAATGGCCGTGTGTAAAAACCATACCCACCGGTATCATGTTGAGCATTTCGATTTTTCCGATTATTTCTGTTTCGTTTCCACCGGGATCAATTATTATGCATTTATTCTTACCGATGGAGTAGAGATAGCAGTTGGTTTTTAGTGGGTCTATTATTATTCTCTCTACCATGCTATACTAAACTAAAATATTTAGAGATATTTTTCAATATTTATTTTTTGTTTATTCGGATGGTATGGAAAAGATATTGTACTATAGCATTCTGGTATTTATTATTGCTTTTATTTTTTTTGGTGTAATCCCGGGGATAGGAGCCTTTATTGCTCGTTCACGCTGGAGAAGATTTAGAAGACGAATAATTGAGTTGAGTCTTAAACCCTTTATTTCTTATTCGGATATAAGTAAGGGTGAAGAGGGATGTGTGGGAGAGTATAGATTTTTTGGTACCATAGAGGCTATTCAAGGGAATAACAGAATTTGGGTGAGAAGTGGAAATCTGTCGGTGGCGGTGGATATGGAAGAGGTTCTGGTGTACACGCTTCCGTCTTTTACCAGGATAGGAGATTCAGCCTCAGAGCGACTCGACGAGATGATTCCGGAGGAAGAACCAAGAATAATGCCCTGGGATCAGATTTTTTCGCTCCCGGAGGGAACCAGGGTCTTTGTGGGAGGAACTCTCTTTTATGAATCGGGTATAGGTATATTTAAGACAACCCCTGATAGCATGCTTCTTGTTGTAATATACGATGGTGATGAAGAGACAATTATAAAACGAAGTATATGGAGTGGAAGACAGAGAAACGAGTACTTTAATCAATTCACCCTGGGTTCTATAATTGCCGGCTCTTTCTCTCTTTTGCTTGCTGCCTTTATTATGCTTCATAATCCTATTCTAAGAATACCAGCTCTATTCTCCATTACCTTAAGTCTTTTTCCCATAGCTATCCTATTTCCTCCGGGTGTTGTTTTATATTTTCTCTATAGGGGCGCATGGAAAAGGGGACGTGTCTTGCGAGCTACCAGGGATTTGCTGAGATTACCTCTGAGATATTTCGGTCAATCCGTTTCTATCGAGAAAAATGATATGCGTGGCAGGGATTTAATGTGCTTTAAACGATTTGCCGATCTTCCCGATGGTTCTGTTTACGTTGAGTTGTGTGGGGAGGTAAAAACCTTCGAAAGAAGAAAAAGGGGGACCAGATTGGTACTGAAATGTGGTGAGAGTGTATTTGAGGTTGAGGGGAATATAACATTTAGAGAAACAGGGCGCCATACCGGGAATTTTGAGTTTGCCAGAAGGTTATGTGTTTACGGAGTTTATGAGGAAAACGGAGAACGCAAACTCATTACCAGCGGAAAAGATCCCATGTGCGAACTTGTGGCAATTGCCGGCGATCCGGAAATTGAAGCGGAGTTGTGTCAGAAACGTGCAAGGGTGTACGAGCTCGTGTCTGCCGCGTTTATATCTCTGGATTTGTTAGTAAACATGGTTTTAACTATTCTTGTTCTACATAATTATATAGTATAGTGTGAAAGTGTAGCAGGTCTGGTAGTTTTGGTTTGACCTTGGGTGTTTATACTCTTATGGCTGTGAGTGAATGGACCGGTTTTTGTATCGAGATGAACTTTTGCGCATAGATAGAATCGAATACATTCTGGGGTAATTTTTCTTTAGCCAACGTGAAATCAGGATGTTTTACAAATAGAATTTTGGTCTGGAGATAGTAGTCAAAAAAATCGGTTACAAAGTAAATTTTGCCTCCTATGGTTAGGATGCGAGAAAATTTTTCCAGTATAGGGTATCTAAGTAAACGTCGTTTCCTGTGCCTGTTTTTGGGCCACGGGTCGGGGAAGTATATGTGGATTGTTTCTACTGTGCCCGAGGGAATTTTATCTATAAACTCTTCTGCGCGTCCGTGTATTATTTCCACGTTTTGCAGGTTGTTTTTTTCGATTTTTTTTAGAGTCTTTATACATCTCTGTTTCTTTATTTCTACCCCAAGGAAGAGTCTTTCCGGATTGTATCTCGCATACTGAGAGATAAAATGACCATTTCCGCAACCTATCTCAATTTCTATTTTTCTGCGCGGCTTTTCTCTCAAGTTTTTTCTAAAGAGGGCTTCTATATCATTTATCTCCAGGAGGGTCACTTATCCTTTTTCCCTTCTTTCTTCCTTGCATAATTGACCGTTATTTTTCTCCCTTTAAACTCATGACCGTTGAGTTTGGAGATAGCTTCTTCTGCAAACTGGGAAGCTATATCTATGAAGGAATAATTGTCCAGGATTTTTACGTTTCCTATCTGATGTGATTTTATCTTTAAGTTTTTCATGAAAAAATTTTTTAAATCTTTTGGGTAGACCTTCCTGTTTTTTCCGATGCTAACAAATATCTTGGTAAAGCTTTCCTCTTGTTGATTACTGTGACTAAAATGTTCTTTGAATAAAAAAGCGGAGAAATAAGAACGCAGAAAAATAGGAACATTTTTTTTGATGAGACGTTTGTAATAATTTAAAGTATCCGGATCTTCCTCTTCTTTAATTTGTTGCACGATTCTTTTTATACTCATCTTTAATACATCTTCTGTTTTTGGGGTTTCTTCCTTTTTAATGTTCATCTTTGTTGACTCCTGTATTTTCAATAACTCAAAGTAATTATCCTTTGTGACGAAAGTAATTACATGTCTCAGACTTGTGTACTCATCCTTTTCTAATTCCATTCTTTTTATGTAGTTTTCGCTGCTAAGTGGAATATCGTAATTTATAATGTAGTATGGTGTCGCCTCAATAGTTGTAGCGGCAAAGTCGGTTGTTACCAGTATGTCAGTTGTTCCAACTTTGAAGTCACGTATCCTTTTCCTCCTTTGCTCAAATTTTGTATCGGGTAGGATATCCGCACTTTTATAATTTTTCTTTCTTAGAAAAGTGTTTACTCTGGCGGCTTCTTGAGAGGTCTGGCAAAAGACAACCGCGTTGTGGATATCCTTAACAATCAATAATTTATCAAGCACATTTAACTTCTCTTTCTCCTCTACCTCTAGGAAGGTGTGTTCTATCTGATGCTTTTCGTTCTTCCATTTGGACAGAGGTATTATCTGGGGATGCTTTAAAAAGGTAAGCAACTTACCTTCTTCCCTGAGATTTGAGGAGAATAGTATTATTTGTGTTTCCTGCGGAATCTTCGTGAAGATAAAATCTATGTCTTCGTCGAAACCATTCTTTTCATTAGAGGCTGGTGATATAATGACTGCCATCTGCAGGCTGTTTAGGTTTAAATTCCCTCTTCTGATATGATCAATTACCCGCGTAGGGGTCCCTATCACAACATCGTAGGTCTTCGATAGGCGTCTTACCTCTTTTCTTATTTCTTCTTCATCACTTAATGAAATGAAAGTAAGCTTATATTTGTCCCCTATTAATCTTTTAAACTCATTTCTGATTTTATGGACCTTATCAGAAAAATGGGTCAGGACTACCGCTTTTATCCCCTTATTGCTCTTGTCAAGTCGTTTAACCATTGGCAGGATGAAGGCGGCAGTCTTGCCTGTTCTCTCGCCTGCCTCTATTGCTATATCGCCTCCCCTTGCTATTAGCGGAATAATCTTTTTCTGTAACAGGGTTGGCCTCGCAAAACCAGCTCCTCTAATAAAATCAACGATTTCCGCATCACTGATTTTGTTTCTATTAAGTAATTTCATAATGTATTTATATTTACAAAGAACAAGTTTTTATAAAATTATAGTTTAACTGGGTGTTTTGTCAAGCAGTATGAGTCGATATAGATAGTGAGGTATGTTTATGAGGTGTCAGTATGATTGGTATTAATCGGCGGTTTGTCATTATTTGGAGTTCTGTGTGCTTAATGTTTTTTGTGATCGGTTCTCTATGGTCGGAAACCTTTCGATTCAAGTATACCAAGGGTGAGAAGTATAGGATTGTTACCAAGGTGAACGAGAATGTCTATGTAAACGGGAAATTCTCCCATAGGGCTGATATTCTAGACAAGATATCCGTTGAGGTTAAAGATGTGAAAAATGGGGCAGGACTCTTGTCCTGTATATTCCAGACCTCTGAGCGTGCCTACGGTAAGGTTTCGGTGTATAAGCTGACCGATTACTATCGTTCTCTGTTTTGGAGAGATGCGAGGGGGGTTTACAATATATCCCCCGATTATTTTATGCCTGTTGTTAGAAATGTTCCTACGTTTCCAGAGGGAGATATTAAACCGGGTGATACATGGGTTGCAAAGGGGGAAGAGGTTCACGATCTTAGGAGGAGTTTTGGGGTAAACAGGGCTTTTCATTTTCCAATAACTGTCAACTATACATACGATACAGATACGGAGGAAAGTGGAATTAAGCTCTCCGTAATAAAGATTGAGTATTCTGTCTTTTATAAGGTAGGTGATGTCTCCGGTTTAACGGGAAATTATCCGCGGATTATAACCGGTTTTTCAAAGCAGGTGTACTACTGGAACAAGCTGGCAGGAAAGCCCTACTCCTACAGTGAGGATTTTGATTTTATCTTTCATCTTGCCTCTGGTGATTATGTGGAATACGAGGGGAGTTCCAGTGGTAAGGTGTATGCTGCAACCTCTTTTAACAGAGACAGGGTTAAGGCTGCGATAGAAAGGGCGATAAAGAGGGAAAAAATAAAGGATACAAGTGTTCAAAAGGTAAAAGAAGGGGTTAGGATAAGGCTGGAAAATATCCACTTTCCCCCCAATTCAGCAATCTTACTTCCGGAGGAAAAAGAAAAATTACGAAAGATTGGTGAGATACTCAAGAGGTATCCTGATAGAGACATTGTAATAACCGGTCATACTGCGAGAATAGGGACAGAGGAGAGTTGTCAGATACTCTCCGAGGAGCGGGCAAGGGCTGTTGGTAACTTTTTGCTTTCCATTGGGGCAAAGAAGGCTAGCCAGATGGTTTTTAGAGGAATGGGTTCAAGGGTTCCTATTGCCGATAACTCTACGCCCGAGGGAAGGGCAAAGAATCGTAGGGTCGAGATAACGATACTGGAAAATTAACTCTTTGGAGTGTGGTGGCGTACCCAATATTTCTTGTTAGATTCTATTGATAAAGTACCTGTGGAATCGGATGTCTTGAGTCAACTCGGGGTGGAATGCGCTAACCAGGATGTTTTTCTCCTCTGCCGCCACAATGGTGCTATCCCTTAATCGTGCGATAACCTTGACATGGGGTCCTGCTTTCTCTATTAATGGGGCTCTTATAAACACTCCGCGCACCGGTTGTTCGCCCAGTACTGGGATGTTCAAGTCTTCCTCAAAGCTTTCAAGTTGTCTTCCGAATGCGTTTCGTCTCACGGTTATGTCTATTAGGCCCATGGGGGATAGAGATGATACGGTATTGTTTCCCTCTATTCTTTTTGAGAGGATAATCATTCCGGCGCAGGTTCCATAGATGGGAAGTCCCTCCCTGGCAAGTGTTTTAATCCCTTCTATAAATTTATAGGTTTTGAGTAGTTTCCATATTGTGGTGCTTTCTCCACCAGGGATTATGAGCGCGTCTATCTTTTCAAGTTGACGTGGCAGTTTTACTAATACGGGTTCAACCTTTAGTTCTTCCTTGAGACGGAGTATTGTCTCGGCATGTTCTCTAAAGGAACCCTGCAGGGCAAGAATTCCGATTCGTTTCTTCATGAGGCTACCATCCTCTTACTGCGAGTCTGTCCTTTTGCTCTATCTCCGATAGCTCTATACCGTACATTGCCTCCCCAAGGTTTTTAGAAACCTCTGCAAGGATTGACGGCTCGTTGTAGTGGGTTGTTGCCTCTACGATTGCTTTGGCTCGCTTGGCCGGGTTTTCGGATTTGAATATACCGGAACCAACAAATATGCCGTCGGCTCCTAGTTGCATCATAAGAGCGGCGTCTGCCGGTGTTGCTATTCCGCCTGCTGCAAAATTTACAACGGGGAGTTTTCCCGTTTTTGCAACCCCCAGGACCAGTTCGTATGGAGCACCCAGGTTTTTTGCCTCTGCCATAAGCTCCTCTTCGCTCATTGAGGTAAGTTTTCTTATCTCGTCCATTACGGTTCGAATGTGCCTAACGGCCTCAACAATGTTTCCCGTCCCGGCTTCCCCCTTGGTTCTTATCATAGAGGCTCCCTCGGCTATTCTTCTAAGTGCCTCTCCAAGATCTCTGGCGCCACATACGAATGGCACCTTAAAAAGGTTTTTGTTTATATGATGTTTTTCATCGGCCGGTGTTAGAACCTCGCTTTCGTCGATATAATCTACACCGAGAGCCTCCAGGATCTGTGCCTCGACAAAATGGCCGATTCTTACCTTTGCCATTACTGGGATAGAAACCGCTTTCATTATTTTTTCAATTAGAGCGGGGTCACTCATTCTGGCTACTCCTCCCTGTGCTCGTATATCGGCTGGGACTCTCTCTAAAGCCATTACCGCCACCGCACCGGCCTCCTCGGCAATCTGCGCCTGTTCCGGTGTTACTACGTCCATGATTACCCCACCCTTTAGCATCTGAGCAAGGCCTATTTTTGTTGTAATTGTAGATTTTTCCATACTACCTCCTCCTGTTTATTTTTGCTTTTCTGGTTTGAGGGTTGAGCCCTTGTTTAATATTTCTCTCATTAAATCCCCGATTGTCTTAATTCCTCTATCGATTTCCTCCTCATTTGCTGTGGAGAAGGAGAGTCGAAATCCATTTCTTTGCCACTCTTCGACGGAGAAAAACCTGTCGGGAGAGAATATAACTCCCCTGTCTCTACTCTTGATAAATAGGGAAAGTGAATCTATGTTGGGCGAGATTTCCACCCACTGATACAGTCCCCCCTTTGGTCGTTTCCACGAGGCTTCCGGTGGAAAGTACTCTTCCATCGCTCTGTGCATTGCTTCACTCCTCTTTTTTAGAGAGAGAACTTTTTTCTTTAGAAGTTTTTTGAAAAAACCTCTCCTTAAATACTCAAGAACGGCGGCTTGAAGAATGGGACTGGTGTAGAGGTCAGAAGATTTTTTAATAAGGATTAATTTTTTTATAATCTCTCTGGGTGCCACGATCCAGCTTAGCCGGATGCCGGAAAAGAGCGTTTCTGAGAAACTTCCCATGTATATTACAATTTCACTCTCATCCCATGCTTTTAAGGGGGGAATCTCCTTCTTCTCGAATCCAAGCTCGTGAGCATAATCATCCTCCACTATAATAGTTTGATTCTCCCTGCATAATTGGAGGAGTGTTAATCTTTTTTCTAGGGGTAAGACATTTCCAAGTGGATTGTGAAATGTGGGGATTGTGTATAAAAGTTTAACCCTTCGTCGTTTTAGGACACTTGCAACGATTTCAAGGTTAAGTCCTTCGTGGTTTACAGGTATACCTATACAGTTTGCCTGCAGAGCCCTGAATATTGTGAGAGCCCCCGGATAGGTTAAATTTTCTAATAGTACGGTGTCTCCCGGATCTATGAATAACCTTCCTACGAGACTAAGTCCCTGCTGTATTCCGTTGACTATAAGGATGTTGGCCTCTTCACATTTTATCCCTCTCATAGAGAGAAACTCCACCAGGTATTGGAGGAGAGGTTTAAATCCCTGGGGAGAGTTTGAGCTTAAGAGAGCACTATTGTATCTGTCAAATGCATAGTTGATAGATTTTTTGAAGTTGTTAATATCGGGGAAAACGGTTTCTGTTGGGTTGGGCTCTTTAAAGTCCGGGTCGAAAGAGATTAACCGGTCATCGGTTTTAAGGTTTTTTAAATTCGTGAGATTTGTAAGTGTCTCGGAGAAATACCTCGACCATCCTGTGGAAAAGAGTCCTTCATAGTTCGTTTTCGCGGAGTTGTCTTTCCCTTCAGGGACTATCTTGTTACTATGCAAGTTTTTGAATGGCGGATTTTGTGTTACAAAGCTCCCCCTGCCAATTTCTGAGCTAATAAATCCCATGGCCTCCAGTTCTTGATATGCTAGGAGTATCACGTTTCTGCTCACACCGAGAGAGAGGGCAAGTTCCCGTGTTGCGGGCAATTTTGAACCCGGTTTGAGTGATCGGTTCTCTATAAGCCGGATGAGTTGGTCCTTTATCTGTACGTATAGAGGGATGCCATTTCCCCTATTTAAAGTTAGTATCATTTTCCTCTCCCCTTTAATATATTGGTTATTGCATTTAAAAAAAGAGCCAATGCCAGAAAATTTGTACTATGCCATTCCAATATTACCCTATACTATTACACTATTGGTACTATTATTAGAGCCAGATTGGAGAGGTGTTTAAAATGCCTGACGGAGAGTGTAGGTTAAAAGGTCTCGTGGAAATTCATGCGGGCGTGTTGCTGTTTGGACTTGTTGGACTGTTTGGTAAATTGATTAGTTTGCCTCCGATGATAATTGTATTTGGTAGGGTCTTATTTGCTTCACTTAGTCTCTTCTTATTGCTTGTTTTTTGGGGAAAGTCCATACGATTAAAACGGAAGAGGCATTATTTGTATATGGGTAGTTTGGGATTTATTCTTGCGGTTCACTGGACTTCTTTCTTTGAATCAATACGGTTGTCCACAGTTGCCATTGGGTTGCTTACCTTTTCCACTTTTCCCGTGTTTGTGGCTTTTTTAGAACCCCTGTTTTTTCATGAGAGGTTGGAGTTTAAAGCGGTTGTTCTTGCTGCTTTTGCATTTGGCGGGATAACTCTTATTATACCTGAGTTTAGAATTGGAGATGCTGTTAGCCGGGGCGTGCTGTGGGGTATGTTTTCCGGTTTGACATTTGCTATTCTTTCTATTCTCAATCGCAGGTTTGTTAGAGATTATTCTGGTTATGTTGTAGCTTTTTACCAGGATGTAGGAGCAATGGTGGTCCTTTCCCCCTTTCTCTTTTTATTCAGATTTAGTCTCGAAGTGAGGGATATTTGGCTTCTTTTTCTATTGGGAGTTGTTTTTACCGGTTTAGCTCATTCATTGTTTATAGGGGGACTTAAATGTGTAAAATCAAGAACGGCCAGTATAATAGGAAGTTTAGAACCGGTGTATGGAATTATTGCTGCTATAGTGATACTGGGTGAAAAACCCGCTTTAAAGGTGGTTTTGGGTGGGGTTATTATTATCGGTGTTGCCCTTTACGAGACTGTTTCTACGCGGAGGAGTGGCTATTGATACATGCTGTGATGAATTACTTCTTTCCTTTTACTTAAGCTCTTTAGAAACTCAGCATCTAAATCTGGCGCCTGGAAGAACACGCGGTACACAAGTAGAGGGATAAAAAGAAAGACAAGGGTTGATGCAATCAAAAATAGGAGAGTATGCATGTCTTCTATTCCAATTGTATTCTTTATCAGGAATATTACTCCAAAGACAGAACCTGCACCGAGAGCGGTAATTTTTATATGTCTGGAGGCCGCTCTTATAAAGATGAGAGAAGAGAGGGTATATATGGATAGGGAATAAATCATTATGCTGTCTAATTGTTCCACCTGAGAGGAGAGTAACCCGAATTGTGCCATTGTTCTTTTTAGTATCAGACTCCAACCCAGAAGAAGGGGAAGTAACATAAGCATCGAGGAAACGGGGAGCCAGTCGTACTTTAAGGTCCTGTACATAGAGTGAATGCTTAAGAGTCCGCCGAGCAAGAGGATAAAAAACAGGATGGTAAGGTACATAAAATTGTGAAAAGGAAGAACCGCCTGGTTTAGGGAGTTAACCCACTGAGAAATATTTACTCTACCGTATAACATCAGGATAGAAGCCTTTGTAACGTTTATGAGAAACTCCCTTGAGAGAATGAAAAGGGGGACGAGACTGGAGAATAAGAAACCGCCCCAGGAGAAGATCCAGTTTCCCATACCCCTGCGGATACTGAGGAAGAGAACTGCCAGGGTGAAGATGAAGGAGACAAGGAGGGGGAAAAAGCTATACCATAGATGAAATGCAAATAGAGCTATAAAGAGTAGGTAAGGCTGTAGATGAAGTGCAACCTCTTCCCAACTTCCCCGGCTGTGAGCCTCGTAGAGTAATCTTGCCACGTCGCGGGGGTTGCCTAATGTTTGGGTTATATCTTTAAAGGGTTCCTTGTAGTAAAGTCCCGTGTTTCGAGATTCTTCCAGAGCGTCCTCCAGGTGGTAGTATATTTCTTTAATTATTTTCTCTTCTGTTGAGGTGTCTAAATGGAGATGAGAGTGAATCTCATTGAGATATGATTGGATTTCTTTATCCATTTTTTTACCTGGAGAATGTCAGGTTGATCCGAAAATGAGCCCTACAGCTCTCGAAAAATCCTCCCACATACCCAGTTTCCTGGCAAGAACCTCTTCTCCCTTCTCGGTTATTTTGTAGTATTTCCTCTCCTGTTCTCCCCTATGCTTTTTCCATATACCCCTAACAAGACCTGCCTGTTCTAATTTGTGGAGTGCAGGGTATACGGTTCCCTCTTTGAAACGAAAGTATCCCTCGCTTCTCTTTTCTACCTCTTTTATCAATTGATAACCATAGGTCTCGGTTAGTTCTCTTATGAGAAAGAGGAGTAATAGGTCGGTATTCCCCCTTAACAGGTCAGCTTTGTATCCGTTATCCATATCTATATTTTAATTACAGTTCTCCCTATATGTCAACAATGTTGGTTTTGTAGAGATAATTCCTTGATATTTAGAGTGCCTATGTATAGACAGCCTATGTATTTTTTCCTAAGATATTGGTAGAATTTAACAGGAATATTTAGCGTCCATTTGGTGTTTTATTTGATTTTTATGGAGGCATAGTCATGGAGAGAGAAAGGGTATATCTGAGATTTTTCGGTAAGAAATTGATTAGTTACGAAATACAAGATGATGGTTCTATTAGAGGTACCGGTTTGTTAAATCCTATTCTCGACCGATGGAGGGTTTTCAGAATCTTACTTATGTTGATCCTCCAGGCCGGATTTTATAGTAAGTATAAAAATCTTGGGAAATGGAAGGGAAAGCGAGTTTCTAATCCCTTCGCCCCACCTGTTGGGAGTAAACCACAGATGCGAGCGCTTAAGGGATTGCTTAGAAAGGAGCTTAGGGGCAGACCCACTCCTCTTGCCATGACTTTTGCGGTTACCTATAGGTGTCAACTCCGTTGCATTCATTGTAGCGCCGCTAACCATATAAGATTTGATGTGCCGGAGCTCTCAACGGAGGAAGCTAAGCGTTTAATTGATGATGCCGAAGATTTGGGGGTAACGGTGATTGCCTTTACAGGTGGTGAACCCCTCTTAAGAAAAGATATATTTGAGCTTGTAGCACATGTTGATGAGAGGAAGGCAGTTCCTATAATGTTTACAAATGCTCTTCTTTTGAGCGAGGAAACGGTTGACAAACTTAGAGATGCTGGTTTGTATACCGTATTTGTTAGTATAGATAGCCCCATTCCAGAGGAACATGATTCTTTTAGAGGAAAACCTGGATTGTTTGAGAGGGCTGTGAAGGCTATAAGAATTGTAAAATCCAGGGGGATTTTCGTGGGAATCTCCTCCTATATTACCCGATCCGGTGCTGCGAAGGGGTTGTACAAACACCTCTACGATTTTGCCAGAGAACTAGGAGTGGATGATGTTATACTCTTTGATGCTGTTCCTACGGGGAGCCTTCTCCATGACACCAGTGAGGTTTTAACCCCTGAACAGAGGGTAGAAATAATGGAATACTCGGAGAAAATATTTGAGAAGAGTATTATTCCACCCCTCTCTTCACAGTCATGGCAAAACTCTGTAGAGGGGTATCTCTCCGGTATCGGGTGTCTTGCCGCTAATGTTCAGTTTTACGCCAGTGCCTATGGTGATATCGCCCCCTGTGATTTTACTCCTCTTTCCTTTGGTAATGTGCGAAATGAACCCCTTAGAGACATTTGGGATAGAATGACTAATCATCCGGCGTACAATCACAGGGTAAGTTACTGTAGAATGCAAAATCCAAAATTTAGGCGCTGTTATATCGATCCTATACCTGCTGGTGCTACTTTACCTTATCCCATCGATAACTTGCCTGCTGTTGATTATAGGAAGTGTGATTTAGAATCTCCCCATGGGATGAAGGAGAAAGAAAATGTGAAAGAAAAATTGATTTCTTAGATTGATCTATTGAGCTAATGAGGGCTAAATATAGCGTATGGGTGGTGGAAGTAAGATAGTTTTTTCTAAGTACATGGGAATGTTTTTTATACTGCTCTTGATTTTTGCAGGGGTGATAAAGATCCATTCGATTTTGACGGAGTCTAAGATCTCTCAGTGGAACTATCATACGCTTCAGCGGATACGCGAGATAGAAAAAAACAGTAAAACGCCGGGTAAATTTTCTTTTGTTGTTTTTGGGGACAATAAAAATTCTGTGAAGACTTTTGATAGTCTGATTTCCAGGTTAAATAAAGAAGATGTAGCTTTTGCGATTGATGACGGAGATTTGGTCTATGATGGAGAGAGGGAGAAGTTTAGATTTTTCCTGGATCAGTTAAAGGGATTAGAAAAACCCCTCTTTACCGTACTGGGAAATCATGGAATTAGAGAGGAGGGAAGAGCTCCCTACTACGATATTTTTGGACCCTTTTATTACTCTTTCACTTTTGGTAATAGTTACTTCATCATTCTTGACGATGCCAATGAGAGAAGCCTTGGGGGATTTCAACTTGAGTGGCTAAGGCGCGAATTAGAAAAAGCTGGGAGATACAGATACCGTTTCGTATTTATGCATGTTCCGCTCTACGATCCTAGGCGAGGGAAGTACGGAGTGGGACATAGTCTTAAAGATTTAAATTATGCTAGACGGCTTAATAGGATTTTGGACAGTGGCAATGTTACTATGCTCTTTTGTTCACATATACATGGGTATTATAGGGGTGTGTGGGGTAAGACCCCCTATATAATTACCGGTGGCGCCGGAGCTGAATTGGCCGGGGCAGATCCACAACATTACTTTTATCACTATATAAAGGTAAATGTGGATAAATCGGGTGTTAAGTTTGACATTGTTAAATTGAAGAGCCCGGATTTTGAATTGATAGACAGATTAACTCATGATGTGTGGATCTATATCTACGCTTTCTTTGCCATACATTTCGTGGATGCTTTGTTGTTCATATCACTCCTTTACCTCGGTACCTATCTCATCTGGGTAAAGAGGGGATGGATACTCAAAAAATTGAGACTTGACCGACACGAATAATTTCTGTCAGAGAAGGCTAGAAGAAATTATAATGTTTTTTGATCGGTTCGGTTATATTCCACTTGCATTGAAGCCCTTTAGGGAAAATGACAAAATCACCCTTTTTTATCTCTACGTTTTTATCACCGTAAGTTATGAGGGCTCTTCCCTCTAGAATGAGACATCTCTCCTCCGATGAATAGGACCAGTCAAACTGAGAGACTTCCTTTTCCCATATGGGCCATGATTTTATACCCATCTCTTCTATTTCTTTATCGTTTAGTTTTTTTACCTCTACGTCCATAGTGTCTAAATTTAAGATATTTTATCGTGATGTTGTCAAGTACCAATTGCGATTGTGTTACGTTTGCCATGTCGGGTGTTGTCTATGGTTTTGTTTTGTTATTACTAGAGCCTGAACGATTAGAGTAGTTACTGCCAATGCGGAACACACGAGATAGACACTCTTCATGGATATATCTTGAAGTATAAAGCCCCCTGCGGTGGAACCGGAAACAATTCCAAGGGTTAGTATTGCCTCGTGAATTGCCATTCTTGCCGCTCTGTGTGAGCTTCCTGATACTCCGTGGAATATGCTTAAGTTGTAGTTAAGTGCGAAGATGATACCGAAGAGCAACATTAAGATACCCGTTGTTACTATGTTCCTGGTGAAAATCATTCCCATTACGGCGGTTAAAAGAAGGATTTGACCCAGGATAATCACTCTGGGGTTGAAATGCCAGAATTTGAATTTGCCAAGGAAGATAAATATTAGAGTTGTCGAGAGACTCCTTATAAGTAGAAGTGTTCCTATCAGAGTTTTGCTAATGTGGAGTGATTCTCTTGCGAATATGGGAAAGACGTTGACGATCACGCCGAGGGTAAAATACGTGGAGAACAGTCCTATCCATGCAGGATAGCGTAGAGGAGTGCTTCTATCTCCGGCAGATGTTTCTTGAGACCCTTGTGCCTGGAGGTTTTCGCCCCTATATTTTGTTTTTTTTATGAGGAGTAGAATAACCGTTGAATTGAGTAGGAACAGGATTAGGGAAACAATTAGGGGAAGACTTGAACTTGCCTGGCTTAGTGCCCCGCTTATTAGAGGGCTCAGGATAAGACCGGAACTCCATGAGAGATTATAAAAACCGATCTTTTTACCTAGTAATTTTCCTTCTGCACCGGCGGACATCCATCCCATTGCCTGAGGCCAGAAGAGTGAGAGGGAGAGTCCGAACATACTGTAAAAGATGAATAGAAGGGTTAGGTTCCTTACCAGGTATGTGAGCAGGAGAAAAAATGCCATTAGGATACCGGAAATGGTCATTGAACGGTGAGGTGGTAAAATTTTGAGGAGTGGCTTTAGGGTTAGACATCCCACAAAATAGAAGAACGCCCACATGCTACCTATCCAGCCTATTGTCCCTGCGGAGGCGTTGTATACGTCCTTTATATAGAAAATGATTCCGAGGGTAACTATACCCTCGGAGAGTGCTGTAACAAAGGCGGAAAAGTATATTATTCTTTCTTTCATTTAATAATCTTCAAAATGACGTGCCGAATGAATCTCCCATTATAGAGGCGGATCTCCACCAGTCAAAGTAATCTCTCTGAAGCTCTTCTTCCGTCGGGAATCTGTAGAACAGTACCGTATTTCTGTCGCCAATGTAAAAACCGGTTTCAATTGTTCTGTATGGAAACCACTGAGGGTTTATTCTGTTTACCGTTTTGGTATGCTTTTGGGGATTTGCCTTTAGTTGTTTAAGACAATCCCTGAGGTGTTCTACAGAGTAATACGGTAGGTTTCCAACTCTACCGTGTTCAGGGTCTTCTGCCAGCTCACCCAGATTTAAATCAACAAAACATATCTTTGGGACGTAGAGATTTTGTTTTTCATCTGTGATGTATTTTATAAAGTCAACTGGTTTTAGATGGCTCACTATTCTTGAATGGACAGGGCAGAGTTCCTGGTATAGGTTGTATTTGTGAGGTTTTTCGATGACTCTCTCATGTCTTTTTAGTTCCATAACTTTCCCGTCTGGGGTAACGAGATATAATTCTCTTAGGGTTTGAAGGGGAATTCTCTCCATAACCCTGTAGATTGAGATATAAACGGAGTGTTTGGGTTGACCGTCCGGATGGGGAACACATCGTTTTTTAGCATCTTCCAGGTTGAAATCGGTACCTTCTAATCCTTCAACTGTAAAATAGATGGCCTGACCATGTGCTCGTTTCTCCGTGCCAACAGCCAGATAGGTTCCAAACTCGCGTGGGGGAAGCATAGAGGCCACCAGGGCTTCCGGGGTTAAGAGAAAGTAAAAATATACACTCATTTTCCACTCCTTTTTAGGGTATGATTTATAATAAATCTAATCTTTTAGGTTTTCAATATTAATGTAATCTCAAATATCAGAAATTTAAATCGGGGTAGACCTGAAAATTTATAAATTCCCACCTGTAAAGATATGTTCTTATCCCGTTTGTATCTGTGTTATTTAGAGCAAAGAGAGAAATGCCCGTGTTTGACATGGGAAAGAGAGGCATCCACGCCCTGTGCCCGAAAGAGGCTTTTATTAGCCACTGGATAAGTCCCGCATGACTCACGGTTACTATATTTATATTTCTCTCCGGGGCTTTTTCGTTTGACTGTAGAAATGATAGTAGGAGCTTCCAATGTTTCTCTGCGCGTCCATATATTTCCTCTGTTTTTTCAGCCCCGGGGACCCCTTCCCAGCTTTTTTGTTGGAAGTTTTTCCACACCTCAGGGTATTTAATTGGAAGTTCGTCTAGAGATTCCCCGCTAAAAATTCCGGTATCCAGTTCTATTAGATTGTCATCTTCGATGAAATTTTCCGTTCCCGTTTTTTCCCGTATTATCTCGGCTGTTTCTCGTGCCCGACTTAAGGGTGAGGTAACAATTAATGAAACTTTCTTGTTTTTAAACCATTCTGCTACTTTCTGAGCCTGCGCTCGCCCCCTGGATGAGAGAGGGTAATCCTTGTGTCCCTGAATTATGTTTTTCTGATTTCCCATACTTTCGCCATGCCTGACAAAGTAAAAATTTGCCTTCCCCATGGTTGCTTTGAAATTGATCATCTCGGCTTTCCCTTCAACCTCTCCCTGACGTTTATATTTAAACCTTTCCTGAGGCTATTAGCCCTTTGTACCAGTGAGCACTCTTTTTCCACTGACGCTTTAGGGTTTCAAAGTCCACCCGTATTATCCCAAATCTCATATCGTAGCCGTGTGCCCATTCAAAATTATCCAGTAACGACCAGAGGAAGTAACCCTTGAGGTTTACATCTTCCTCTATTGCTTTTAGTGCCATTTTAATGTGTTGTTTGAGATAATCTATCCTTTCGTCGTCTTCAAGGGGGTTTTTCATGTTTTCCTCTTTAAGCGGATAGCCGTTCTCCGTTATATAGGTTGGTATGTTGTCGTACTCGTCCCGGATTCGTATAAGAAGATTGTACAGCCCCTCAGGGTATATTTCCCACATCTCGCTCCGTTTTACCCCCGGAGTTTGTACCTCTTTTGCATGAGTTACAGGGGTAAAGAAGGAATGCTTATAGGTGCGGGAGGTGTAGTAATTTATCCCTGCAAAATCGAGTGTGTTTTGCATATCTTCTAGGTCCTTTTCGAATCCCCAGGGGAGATACTTGCCGAATTTTTTTACTACTTCTTCCGGATATTCTCCCCTTGTTAAGGGGTCTATGTATGTACGGTTTACCAGTTTGTCCATAAAATTGCTTGCCCTCACGTCTTTGGCTGATTGGGGATTGGCAGGTTTCATCCATATCTGTGCCTCTGCAACTCCGAGTTTTCCTGTTTTGATCAGGGTATGGAGAAGTTTGTGGGTTTTGGCATGGCAGAGGAGTAGATAATGAGTTGCATGAAACATCCCCATTGGGTTTCTCTTTTTGCCCGGAGCCATGTCACCAAAGATATAGCCGGATACGGCGTATACAACGGGCTCATTAATTGATATCCAGTGTTTCACCACATCACCAAATTCTTTGAAGAGAGTTTCCGCATAAAATAAGAAGTGATTTACCGATTCTCTGTTTGTAAGGCCCCCTATTTTTTCAAGCCAGAGGGGAGTATCCCAGTGGAAAAGTGTAACAAAGGGCTCTATCCCGCTTTCGAGAAGTTTATTAATTATTCGTCTATAGAAATCCAATCCCTTATCGTTAACAGTATACGGACTTGGAACAATCCTTGGCCAGGCAATGGAGAATCTGTACGCCTTTACACCGAGATTGCGGAGGTGAAGTATGTCCTCTTCGTACCTGTGATAGTGATCACAGGCTATATCACCGTTTTCGTTATTGTGTATTTTCCCCGGAATATGTGAAAACTCATGCCATATGGAGGGGGATGCTCCGTCCTCCAGTGGGTAGCCCTCTATTTGGTATGAGGCTGTGGCCGTTCCCCAGATAAAGCTTTCCGGAAACTTTTTGATTTTGGTATCCTTACTCTCCATTTCTATTCCTTTCTTATAGTCTTATAGCCGGTACAAATGATTGGCTTTGTTCTCTGGTATAGAATTTAATTTTATAGATGCACACATGTTTCTGCAAGTGTAATATCGTGGTGATATTCGAGAAGGGGTGTTTTGAGGAAATTTATAATGGTGAAATTTTTTCGAAGGGAAAATTAGAGTGGTTTATTGACAATTTTAATTTATTATGTTTTTTGGGGTGTGAGTCAATGGCTAGCCTCTTTCCGACAACGCTTACTGTGAAAATTGTTGGACATGAGATTGTTAAAATTAATGGGCTTGAACGGAGGAAAGCAGAAAAACAAATAGGTAGATAATTCCTGGAATAGTGATGGGTATTGCAAATTATCTCGTTTAAAGCAGCGTAGCCAAATTGTATTTTTGTGAGAGTTTTTTTAGGGCTTGGAGGGTATCAGTATCTATGGCAATTCCCTCTTTTAGCGATATCTCTCGTTCTTTAAGTGCTCTCTCTCCGGGAAATCTTATTTCGGTAAAGCCGGGTCGCAATTTGCTGCTCTTTACGTGGGTTAAGAAACGTTTTATTTCTCCGTAGTAGTAATCTTTTCCCTCAAAGGCTGTGGGGTCTATTAACATGAGTATTATCGTCTGTCTTGTCGGGGATGAGGGATTGTTTGCACTCCCGCCTACCATTGCTGTTAAGGCTTCTATCCAGAGGGAAAGAGCATAGCCCTTGTACCCGTAGTTTACACCCCCGAAGAAGAGAAGGGTTCCCCCCTCTGGTACTACATTTGGGTTGTCGGTTGGGTTTCCCTCTCTGTCGAGAAACGCGGCCTCCGGTGCCTTTTTGTTTTCCTTTATCAGGGTGTTCATTTTACCTACGGACATTGATGCGGTTGAGAAATCCGCAAATACGGGGGAGTTTCCGGAAGGATCCGTTGGGAATGCGAGCCCTATGGGGTTTGTGGAGAACCTACCCTCCGTCCCTCCGAAGGGTGCACAGTCGGTGCATGTAGAGGTTTGTGCCCAGAGGTGTGCAAAGAACCCTTCCTCTGCGAGAGAGACAAGGTATGGTCCTACTGCACCCATCCACAGAGAATTTTTTATTCCTACCATACTTATACCTGTTTCTCTTACCTTTTGTTTTGCTATTTCTTTAGCCTTGACCATTGCGATTTGGCTGAATCCGCTGTGCGAATCTATCAATGCGATTCCCGCCTTCTCTCTTATAACCTCTGGCTCTGCCTTCGGGTTTAGGTCTTTGGGGATAACACTATCAAAATAGGGGAAAAGTTTTACCCCGTGGGTATGTATGCCCATGGCCTCTGTTTCCACTACTATCTCTGTTACCTGTTTGGCCTTTTCCTGTGAGACCCCCTTGCTTTTAAGGTATTCAATACCAAATGCATTTAATTTGTCTCTCGATACTCTCTCCAGTTCCATCGTTACCCCCGGGATTTTAATTTATAATTTTACAATTTGTTAGTTTAGTATAGCCTATATTTATCTATTGTGAAAGTGTGTGATGAGAGGGTAATTTTAAAAGACTAAATTTTTATTGAAACTATTGGAGAGTTTGGCTTAAGATGAAATAAATGGACATGGAATGATAGTATGGAGGGTAAATGGTGGTTGATAGTAATACGAACTCGCGAGCTACGCGACAAAAAGTAGTGTTAATTACTGGCGCTTCCTCAGGAATTGGGCGTGCACTTGCGGACGAACTTAGGGATCGTGGCTGGCGCGTTATTGCTACGGCGCGAAGACCCGAAGCGGTAGAGGAATTGAAACAATGCGGTTTCGATTCTTTGTTGTTGGATGTAACAGATGACAGAGGTGTCGAAAGGGTTGCAAAAGAGGTAAGAGATCTGACGGGTGGTTTGGATATGCTTATAAACAATGCAGGTTACGGTTTGATAGCTCCCCTTGTTGAGATCCCCCTTGAAAAATTAGAACACCAGTTTAGGGTTAATACCTTTGCTCCCCTTCACTTGGTTCAAGCTTTTGTCTCTGCAATGAGGGAGAGAGGTGGTGGGATTATTGTGAATGTAGGTAGTGTTTCGGGAGTACTTACCTCCCCGTTTTCCGGTGCCTACTGTGCCTCCAAAGCGGCTTTACATGCCCTTTCCGATGCTCTGCGGATGGAGCTTGCCCCCTTGGGAATAAGGGTTATTACGGTACAACCCGGAGGGATTCGCTCTCGTTTCGGAGAAAAGGCGAAAAGGTTGGTAGATGAGATGTTGAGGCCGGGCTCTGTCTATCTTCCCATCAAGGAATTTATAGATGAGCGTGCCAATGCCTCACAGGAGGATGCCATGCCTGCGGAAGAGTTTGCCCGCAGGGTTGTGAAGAAAATTTTGAGGAGAAATCCACCTCCACTGATTCGTGTGGGGGAAAAGAGTAAGTTAATGCCGTTTCTAAAGTGGTTTTTGCCTATTTCACTTATGGACAAGATTCTTGCAAAAAAATTCGGCTTGCTGCGACTGAGTCGAATTTTAAAAGGATAAAAAATATTATTTTCCATTTGACCATTTTTATAAGCCTCTTTATTTTTATTAAGTAATCTTAATTATTTAGGTTTTTTAATTAAATGAACGATAGAACAAATAACAGTGAACATGTGGCAAATGTTGTCCGCAGGTGGGCAGAGACGTTCATACACAGGGCTATGAGTGATTTCTCCTGTTACGGAAGAAAGCGGAATCTCTCGCTTTCCCAGGTTGGGGTGTTATTTCAGTTGGGTCATGGGGGAAGTAGCAGTGTTTCCAGGATTGCCGATAATCTTGGTATTACCCCGGCGGCAGTTAGTCAGATGTTGGATGCCCTTGTAAGGGAGGGGTTTGTAACCAGAAGGGAAGATTCGCGGGACAGGCGAATGAAGCAGATAGAGCTGACGGATAAGGGGTATTTGGTGTTAGAAGAGGTTATGAGAGCAAAAGAGCGTTGGTTTGTTTCTCTGGTAGAGCGGATGAATAATGAGGAGAGGAAAAAAGTTGTAGAAGGGCTCGAGGTCCTCATAGAGAAGGCTGCAAAAGAAAAAGAAGAGGAAGATAGTAAAAACGATTTAAATGAAGGAGCAGGGGGATAGATGACACGTATTGCTAAATATTTAAAACCCTATTTGTTACTGTTAAGCGTTGCCGTAGTCCTGTTATTTGTACAGGCGTATACCAATTTGGCACTTCCCGATTATATGTCGGACATTGTGAATGTAGGGATTCAGCAGGGTGGGATTGATACCTCTGCAGCGGAAGCGGTGAGAGCGAGTGAGATGGGCAAACTTACACTCTTTATGCGGAAAAACGAATCGGAGGAAGTCTTGAGTGCCTATAGGTTAATTAAACCCGGTTCGCCCGAGAGTAAAGAGTATGTTTCCCGTTATCCGGCTGTTTCTAAAGAGGCTGTATATGTGAGGAAAAACATAAGCCCTGCGGAGGTTAAAAAGATAGAGCCTATTATGGCACGGGCTTTTATTTTGGTAGAGGCTGTTAGAGAGGCCAAAACGCACCCCGAGAGGCTCAAGATGTTTTTTAAACGCTTAGGTACTAATTCGAGTAATTCCGGGTCAGGCAACTTAGGGGGTATGGGAGGTTCTGTTGGAAACCTGGCACAACTATCCACTGGTGGTGATCTCTTTAGCCTTCTTGAGTCTATGCCCCTTGAGTACAGGGAAGGCATGTTGAACAGTATAGAGGAGAAATTTGCCTCGATGGATGTAAAAATGTTGAAACAGATGGCCGCAAGACCTATAAGGAAAGAGTATAAGGCCCTTGGTATGGACACCGAGAGGTTACAGATGAGTTATATGCTTCATATAGGTCTTATAATGCTCATATTTACCATTATTTCGGCTGTAGCTGCCATATCAACTAGATATCTATCGGCGAGGATAGGAGCCGGTTTTGCAAGGGATCTTCGCTTTGCCCTCTTTGAAAGGGTAGAAAAATTCGGGATTCTCGAGTTTGATAAGTTTTCTACGGCCTCTCTTATTACCCGGACAACCAACGATATCATGCAGATTCAGATGGTTACGATAATGATTATCAATATGGTTTTTTACGCCCCGATTATAGGGATCGGCGGGGTGATAAGAGCGTTTCAAAAAAGCACCTCTATGTGGTGGATTATAGCCCTCGCTGTCGGTGTGCTGGTTGTGATTATAGTTTCTGTCTATAGGTTCAGTGTTCCCAAGTTTAAATTACTCCAGAGGCTAATGGATAGGCTGAATCTTGTTAGTAGAGAGGCACTCTCCGGTATGATGGTAATACGTGCCTTTAACCGACAGTCGTACGAGGAAGAGCGTTTCGACGGCGTTAACAGGGATCTTACGAGGACGATGCTCTTCATAAACAGATTGATGGCGGTTATGATGCCGCTAATGATGCTCATTTTAAACGGTCTGTCAATCCTTATTATCTGGATAGGAGCTAAACAAATAGAAAATTCCTCCATGCAAGTGGGGGATATGATGGCGTTTATGCAATACGCCATGCAGATAGTTTTTGCCTTTTTGATTCTCTCGCTGATGTTTATAATGCTTCCCCGTGCCGCTGTTTCTGCGAAGCGGGTAAGCGAGGTATTAGAAACAGAGCCTCTGGTTAAGAATCCTACCTCGCCGGAACCTCTAAGCTCCGATTTTGATGGCACGGTGGAATTTAAAAATGTCTCGTTTCGTTATCCTGAGGCTGAAGAGGACGTTATACATAACGTTAGTTTTAAGGCTGAAAAAGGAAAAACGACGGCCTTCATAGGAACAACTGGATCGGGAAAGAGTACTATAGTTCATTTGATTATGCGATTTATAGATGCTACGGAGGGTAGGGTATACGTGGGAGGGCATGATGTTAAAAGGGTGGATCAGCACGAGCTTAGAGATAGAATAGGCTATGTACCACAGAAGGCCTGGCTCTTTCAGGGGACTGTGGAGAGTAACCTTCGCTACGGGGATGAGAACGCCAGTGATGAGATTTTGGAGAAGGCCTCCCGTATCGCTCAAGCATACGATTTTATTCGCTCTTTCCCAGAGGGAATGAAAACAGAGATCTCGCAGGGGGGTGGAAATGTCTCCGGCGGGCAGAAACAGCGTCTTTCCATAGCAAGGGCTCTGGTAAAAGATGCTCCGATTTATATCTTTGATGAGAGTTTTTCCGCCCTTGATTTTAAAACGGCCTCTAACTTGATGAGAGCTCTAAAGGCACAGACCGGCTCTGCTACCGTTTTGATTGTTACCCAGAGAGTTGCAGCTGTAAAGAATGCGGATAGGATAATAGTTTTAAATGAGGGGCGTGTAGTTGGAAGTGGGACCCATAGAGAGTTGATGGAGAAATGCCACATATATCGAGAGATAGCTACCTCTCAACTTAGTGAGGAGGAACTTGTATGAGTAATTGGGAAGGTAATCGTTCGAGTGATAATAGGCGTCCGTCATACGGGGGGGCAAGGCGGGGTTTCTTCGGGAGCCGTATGCATATGGGGATGGGTGAGAAGGCGCGAGATTTTAGGGGAACGATGAGGAAGTTGGTGGAATATCTTGGGGCCTATAAACTTGCAATTGGGATAATTCTAATTGTTGCCGGTGGGGCAACAGCCTTTAGGATTGTAGGCCCAAAGGTTCTCGGTAAGGCAACTACAAAATTGTTTGAGGGTGTAATGGCCAAGATAAGCGGTACGGGTACTATTGATTTTACCTATATAGGACATATTTTGCTTGTAGTGCTTGGTCTTTATATCCTCTCCACACTCCTGGCGTATGTTCAGGGATGGATTATGGCTGGAATTTCTGTAAAGATAACCTACAGGCTTAGACGGGATATTGCTGAAAAGATAAACAGGATGCCCCTTAAGTATTTCGATGGAACCAACCACGGAGAGGTTCTCTCCCGCATAACCAATGACGTCGATATGATAAACAGAACTTTGAGCCAGAGCTTATCCCAGATTGTTAGCTCTGTTATAAGTGTAATTGGTATCCTCATTATGATGTTGACTATTAGCTGGATGATGACTTTGATAGCAGTTACCATCATCCCCGTATCCATCGTTCTTGTGAGTATAATCGTTAGGTATTCCCAGAGGTACTTTAGGGAGCAACAGGATTACCTTGGGCATGTGAATGGACATGTTGAGGAGATGTATAGTGGGCATATAGTAATGAAAGCCTTTAACGGGGAGAAGCGAAGCATAGATAAGTTTAGTGAACTGAACAACACCCTCTACCGTGCTGCATGGAAGTCCAGGTTTTTCTCCGGGATGATGCAGCCGTTAATGCTTGTTGTTGGGAATCTGGGATACGTTGCTGTGAGTATCCTCGGGGGATGGCTGGCGATTCGTAAGGTTATTACTGTGGGAGATATTCAGGCCTTTATTCAATACGTTCGAAATTTTACCCAGCCCCTTACCCAGCTTGCGAATATATCCAATGTTCTCCAGCAAACGGCGGCGGCTGCGGAGCGTATCTTTGAGTTTCTCTCTGAGGAAGAGGAGATTCCGGAGACCAAGAATCCTATTAAATTGGATAGGGTTGAGGGAAGGGTTGAGTTTAGGAATGTTCGCTTTGGTTATACTCCTGATAAGGTGATTATTAGAAACTTCTCTGCTGTGGCAGAACCTGGTCAAAAGATAGCAATTGTAGGACCTACGGGAGCCGGAAAAACTACGATGGTAAAATTGTTAATGCGCTACTACGATGTGAACAGCGGTGAGATACTTATAGACGGACATAATATAAAGGAGTTTTCACGTAAGGATTTGAGGGGACTGTTTGGAATGGTTTTGCAGGATACCTGGTTGTTTAACGGTACAATTATGGAGAATATCAGGTATGGTCGTCTCGATGCCAGCGATGAGGAGGTAATTGAGGCAGCAAGAATTGCTCATGCAGATCATTTTATACGTACCTTTACCCACGGGTATAATATGGTAATCAACGAAGAGGCAACGAATATCTCTGCGGGACAGAAACAACTAATCACCATTGCGCGGGCAATTCTTGCCGATCCTACAATTCTTATTCTGGACGAGGCCACAAGCTCGGTTGATACCCTCACTGAGGTTCTTATACAGAGAGCTATGGATAACCTTATGAGGGGACGCACGAGTTTTGTTATTGCCCATCGTCTCTCTACCGTGAGAGATGCTGATCTGATACTGGTAATGAGAGACGGGGACATTGTTGAGCAGGGTAAGCATACCGAGCTTCTCGCTGCAGGGGGTTTTTATGCTGATATCTACTACAGCCAGTTTGACTATAATGAGGAGGCGGTTTAGGTGTATGTAAGGGTTAACGGTATAGATGTGTACTACGAAACCCTGGGTGAGGGTAATCCTCTTCTGATGATACACGGTTTCGGTATTGATTCTACCGTTATGAAGAGGGCTTTTGAGCCTGTTTTTGATACTCGCGCCTCCGGGGGAATATCCGGGGTTGTATCTGCCAATTTTATGAGGGTATACTTTGATCTTCCGGGGATGGGAAAAACCGATAAGACCTTTGGAATAGATAATGCCGATGATATGCTTGATTTAATCGTGAGGTTTAAGGATACAGTGATTTCTAATAGTTCTTTTTCGGTTATTGGCTATTCCTACGGGGGTTACCTTGCAAGGGGACTTTTGAGGAGAGAGTTTGAGGGGATAACGGGGATGTTTCTTTTTGCTCCCGTTATATACCCTGCTAAAGAGGATAGGACTCTACCCACCTTTAAGGTGTTGACAAGAGATTCCCGAATAAATGAAATTTTGAAGGGAATTAAGAATAAGGAGTCCGAGGGTAAAAGAAGTTTTTCTGGAGTTGATGAGAGTAAAGCCTTTGAGAAGTTTGTAGATAGCGTTGTTGTGCAAAATGAGTATACGTGGAGAAGGTATTTAAAAGAGGTTTATCCCGGCTTGTTACGAGTTGATAGAGGGTTTCTAAGGAGGTATCAGAGTAGGGGTTATAGTTTCTCTTTCGACCCCGATGAGTTAGAGAGACCTTTTAGAAACCCGGTACTTGTATTAACAGGAAGGCAGGATTCTGTTGTTGGTTATATGGATAGTTTTAAACTTATGCAAAATTATCCGCGGGGAAGTTTTGTAGTACTCGATATGGCCGGCCACAATCTTCAAATAGAGCGGTATGAGCTCTTCGAGGCTCTGTTTCTCGATTGGTTAAAGCGTGTATATGGGTAATCTGTGAATCAACTCTTGACATTGTCTCTCTGAGAATATACTTTGTAATAAAAAGCTACTTTGTATTACAAAGTAAGCAAA
Organism: uncultured Spirochaetales bacterium; assembly: GCA_964596425.1. Classification (GTDB taxonomy): domain Bacteria; phylum Spirochaetota; class Spirochaetia; order SZUA-6; family SZUA-6; genus CAZQTC01. The sequence continues at coordinate 143,975 of CAZQTC010000031.1, forward strand.
AAAAGGGGAGACCGGCTGATGAATCATCGTGAATTGCCTGAGGATAAGTATCTTGAGGATATCAGGACTATAAAAGAGTTTCTCCTAAAAACGGAGAGTCAACCGATATATGAGAATTGGGCCTTCTACGTTTGGGGTGTTCTTGTAATTGTGGCTGGAATGGTCCACTACTATGTTGAAAAAAGGTATAACCTGAGGATAGGGGAACTTTTTTTAAGGGTGTGGCTCCCGTTTATTCTTTTGTCCGGATTTGCAGAGATAATCTCTCTTGTGAGGAACCTTGAAAAAAACTCAATGACTATTTTCTCCAGGAGTATTCTCAAGTTCTATATGAGTCTCATCGGAGAAACCTTTGTCTTTGGTTTTGTTGTATTGGTGATTATAAGGCTTAATGGGGTTAGATACCTTCCTCTAACCTTTCTTGTTATGACAGCCGGGTGGTATTTTGTATTTGCCATGTATTTCTATACTCAACTATTCTATCATGCTTTTGGTTTCATTGTACTTGGTTTTATCCTGTTCCTGTTAAATGTAGATCATAGACTTTTAGTTCCTCTGATTGCCTCTATTATTGGTATTTCTTCTCTTGTCGTCGGATTTACCTCTACTCTGAAAAAGAGAAAAGAAGAGAGATGAGAGAGAATAAATTTTACACACAGTTTGATAGTGTGTTCTTCGAGAAGACCAGGCTCTCTATGCTCACAATTTTGTACAATGAGGGGAGTGTTTCCTTTAATAGGTTTAAGAAACTTCTCGGTGGTACGGATGGTGCCATATACAGTCACATTCGGAAGCTTATAAATGCCGGTTACATAGTTCAGAAAAAAGGGATATTTCAGGAAAAGATTCAAACCAATTATTCGCTTACCGAAAAGGGCAGGATGATTTTTCGTGAGTACCTTAAGTTTCTAAGCGACATGTTTGAGGATGGGGTGATGGAACAAAAGGCAGATAGGAAAGACAGATAATTTGGAGGAGAGTTGTATGAGATGGAGTGACACACCCGAGGAAAGATGGTTGGTTCGTGCTCTTGGCAGGTGGGGAGAATGGGCCTCCCTACATTGGGCCAGGGCTTTGTTTATTGCGCTTGTGATAACGGTTGTTCTTGGAGTTGGAATTACCTTTTTACAGGTGGAATTAACCTATTATTCTATGATGCCGAAGGCTTCAAAACAGGTACGGGATTTGAAGAAAATAATAGAGGAGTTTCCGGCCGCTTCCTCGATAGTAGTTGTTATTGCGGCAAAGGATACACACAATAGAGAGGCGGCTAGACGGAGAGTAGAGAGAGCCGTGGATGAGCTTAGTAGGCTGTTGTCCGATTCTAAGTACTCCAGGTACGTGGCACAGGTGGATGGTAGGATGGATCTTTCCTTTTTTAAGAAGCATGGGCTTATGCTTGTTAAAGACAGAGATATTAAACGATTTAGAAGGATGTTTGCCGATCTGAATATTGTCCCTTTTTTAAAGGGCTTGAACGATGATTTTGAGGGAGAATATTCGGGGAATGAAGAAAAGTTTTCCGAAAACGAACAGACTGTTACGTCTCAGCTTGAGGGATTAAAAGAAATACTCGGGGATATGAACAGCTATGTAAATACCGGAGATAACAGAATTCTTGATGCAAAACTCCCGCTGGCGCTGGACAAGTTTCTCTTTGGTTCTCCCTATTACCTCAATAAGGACGGAACCATGGCGCTTATGTTTATAAGGCCTACCTTTACTATCAACGATATGAATATATTTGTCAAAGCGGTACCGATGCTGGAGAGTGTGATTAAGGCTAAGGCTAATTCTCTGGGAGTCAAGGCGGGTCTTACCGGTTTGGTGGTTGTTGGAAAGGACGAGATGGTGACGAGCGAGCAGGGGCTTGCGGTTTCTACCACGATAGCCCTTATCCTTATCCTTGTTATTATGATTTTATCCTTTAGGATGTATTCTGCTCCCCTTATTTCCGGGATTCCTCTTGTTGTTGGGGTTTTGTGGACGATTGGGCTTACAGGGTTTGTAATTAGACGCCTCAATATTATGACGGCCATGTATATGATAGCACTTATAGGGTTGGGAGTGGATTATGCCATTCATCTGTTAACCACCTACGTGCAAGAGCGTGATGAGGGTAGATCTTTTACGGAGGCGGTTGGCTTGAGCCTTAGAAAGAGCGGAGCCGGTATAGTTATGGGGGCTCTTACAACTGCCGTAGCATTTTTTGCTCTGGTAATTGCGAAATCAGAGATTGTGCAGGAGTTGGGAATTGTAGCTGGTTTGGGTATACTCTGTGAATTACTCGCCATGGTGATTCTTGTTCCAGCCCTACTCGGTTATCGCCACTATAGGATTTCCAGACGCGAGGCTTCCGAAAAGGGAAAGGTGAGAGGGGTGTCGCTTCTCGAAAGGAATAAATTGGAGTACAAAATGGTCTCTCGTCTGGGAGGTGGAATAAAGAGAAGACCCTACCTCTTCGTTGTGGTAATGCTTGCGGTAGGGGTTTTCCTTGCTACTCAAGCGGGTAAGGTATCTATCGAAGGGAATCTGATGAAGATGGAGGCTAAGGGACTTGAGTCTATCAAACTTCAGGATGTGATGGTTAAAGAGTTTGGTTTTGCTCCTGATACCCTCTCTATAGTTTCGAATGATCTGGAAACGGTTAGGAGATTGGGGGAGAGAATAAAAAAATTGGATTCCGTGAAAGCGGTGGAGTCTATTGCTCCCTTCTGTCCCTCTAGGGAGGAGCAGCAGAGGCGGTCTACGGATATAAAACTCTTCAAAGATCAACTTGAAACTACAAGCCTATACGGGAAAGAGCCGAATAAACCGGTTGATATAGGGGCTCTGGTGAGAGAACTTAAACGCCTTAACGATAATTTTTTGGAGATGTCCGATCTTGCCTATAGCGCCGGAATGGATAGGACGCTCTTCGTGTTGGATAACATTACAGGGCTTAACCAGGAGGGAAAACAGGTTGGTGTTTCGGTTGTTGATACTCTTATAAAGAGCCTGACGGGTACCCGAGATGCGGGAATTAGGGTAAGACGTTTTGAGGAAAGTTTTAGCAATCTTTTGCGAGAACGACTTTTAAGGATGGCAAATCCGGAAAGAATTACCCTCTCGATGCTTCCGAAGAAGGTAAGGGAGACATTTATATCGAGGGATGGAAAGGATTTCCTTTTAAATATAGTGCCTGCCGAGAATCCGTGGGTTAAAAAGAATAGGGATATCCTCTCGAAGCAACTTGCCACTGTTACTGATAAAGTTACGGGAATGGTGCTTGCGGCGGATCAGTTGATAGAGATTGCAGAGCGTGATGGAGTTAAGGCTGCAATTGCAGCGGTTATGGTAATTTTTCTACTCCTGATACTGGATTTTAGAAATATTAAGCTCTCACTCCTCACCCTTACACCACTTCTCTTATCCTTTGTCTCTCTCTTCGGGATAATGTCGTTAACAGGGATAAAGTTCGATTTTGTAAATATTATCTCAGTTCCCCTCCTCATAGGGATAGGGATAGATGATGCTGTTCATATAAACCATCGCTATCTCCTCGAGGGAAGGGGTAAGATCGATACGGTGGTGGCAAGAACCGGAAAGGCAGTATTTCTTACCTCCCTTACTACGATTATAGGCTTTGCCTCCTTTATTCCCTCCCCAATGCGGGCAATGAAAAGTACGGGTATAGTTCTTTCTGTGGCAATGGCGCTGGCTTTCGTTTTCTCAATTCTTTTCTATCCTGCCCTTCTTGTGCTGGTAAGGGAAAAATTTAATATGAATATTCTCCCGTGGAATTATGGGAGAGGAAAGGAGAAATCGTGATGAGGCTAAGTAGGGTGTTTCTTGTAATTTTTATGGGCGTTTCCCTCTATGGATTAGTGGCTGCGAAATTGGAAGCGGAGGAAACCGCTTCTCAGATAATAGCAAAGGCGGATGCTCCCTTTGTTTCGCACAGGGTGTATAGTATTTCCAAAATGATACTGTATCGCTCTGGCAGGGTGCGGCGAGTCATGGAGATAGAAACGTATTCCATGAATGAGGGAGGTAACTATTATTCTCTCGTTATCTATAAAGCCCCTCCGCGGTTAAGGGGAACCGCCTATCTGTTAATCAATAATGATTTGTGGGTTAGGTTTGCCTCCACCGGGAGGGTAAGAAGGTTAAGTTCATCTGCAAGGGAAAACTCGGCCGGAGGAAGTGATTTTTCTTACAATGATATGGGAGAAAATGGTAAGGGTATGCTCTTAGGGTACAATGCCCTTCTGGGAAATGAAAACGCGAGTATTAACGGTGTAGAGGCGTATGAAATTACTCTTACCCCTAAGAGCACGGCAAAATCTCACTACGAAAAGCTGGTGGTATTTGTCGGTAAGAGGGACTTTCACTATCTGAGGATTGATTATTATAAGAGTAACGCCAACGTCAAGAGCTTAATCTTTTCTGATTATAGAAAGGTCGGCGGAAGTGATTATCCCTTTAAAATGGTAATGGAGAGCCATGTGCGACCGACAAAAACAGAGATTGTAACCAAAAGGATAGAGCTTAATAGTTCCAGGGTAAACCGTTCTATTTTTACGGTATCGTATCTAAAGCGGATAAGGTAAGGGGGTAGGTAATGAGACGGGTTAAATGGTTGGTTTTATTTATGGTTGTGCTTCTATCGGTTGTGCCCTGTTTTTCGGATGTGGTGGTTTCCGGTGATACCTCTGTGTCAGTGACTATTTTACCTGTAACCGATTATTCGAGTGATAGGTTTGATAGTCTCCTTAATCCGAATAATATGATGGAACTGCACGATGTAAGTTTCTCCCCCCGCTTTGTGGGGAAAATTTCAGCTTCCGGTGGTTCTCCCGTAGATGCCGGAATAGGGGAATACGGTTTTGATTTTTGGTTTTTGGTGGAACCGATAGGTATTCCCGGTCTTCTTATGGCAATTACCGCTGGTGATACCAGTATGAGCTCCAGTGTCTCGGAGGTTCTTAAGTATTCCGATTACGAGTTTTACGGATTAAAACTTCTACGGGCGGATATTAACTGGAGTGTGGGGGATTTGTTTAACATAACTATAGGACGCCAGCCTATATTTGTGGGTTACGGGTATGGATGGAGCCCCATGAACTTTGTAGGTAGTCTAAAAACTCCCTTTGATTTTGGGAGGATTGAGCGGGGTATTGATGCCCTAACGCTTGAATACAACGCCGGTAATATCTTGACGGCGGATATTTCCGCTCTTTACAGGCCTTATGACTATGCTACGGGGATAGATTACGGTGCAATTGAGGGCTTCGCAAAATTGGTGTTTTCCCTTCCTTATGTGGAGTTTAGTTTTGATGGTTTGTATGTGTACGACTCCGATAGCTCTGCTACAACTACGGGGACCAGGGGTGCAACTCAAATTCCAGCGGTAGGTGGGGGCTTTATGCTGGATTTGAGTGGGATTGGGGTTTACGGAGAGGTCGCCCTTTTTGAGAGAAGCAGGAGAGAGTATCCGGATGGTTCGGGGAATCTTGAGGTTAAAAGTGGGGTTCAGCTCGATGGATTGCTCGGGTTGGAGTATACCTTTCCGTGGGATATGAATGCAATTATTGAGTATTACTACAACGGTGAGGGATATAATCTTGAGGAAAGGGTGGCTTACAAAAATCTTCTCCTCATGTACAGTAACACTTATCTTCCGGCCGATATAGCTTCGCTAATGAGACCGGGATGCTTTTCTAAACACTATTTACTTCTCTACCTCATGCAACCCCTTTACGATGTTAACGGAGAGGTTTCTCTTTCTCTTTTGTTCTCTCCGGATTCCCTCGGTTTGGGTGTAATACCAGGGGTCAGTTACAATCTCTCGGGCAGTGTTAGTGCAGACCTTGTCTACATGGGTTTTTTTAGTCTGGATAAGAGTAGATATTCCGAAGCATACTTTTTGCCGGTAAAGAATGTTATTCGATTGGGAATTAAGTATTCCTTTTAGAGTAAAGCAAAAATAAATACTGGAAAATCCCCCTTATTTTTGCTACAGTCAGTCAAGTGGCATGGTAAGGGGGTTGTTTATGAAAAATGTAGGTAGTTTTTTTGTAAGATTTGTTTTTGTTGTGATATTGTTTATTGCTTCTGTAGGATTGCTATTTGCCCGGGGGAACTCTAATATTACTGAGAGCTTTAGTTTGGGGTTTCAAGGGGGGTATCTCTTTGGTAACCAGGCAGGTTACGGTATTAACGGTGGCTTTGCACCGGTTTCTTACAGTGTGGTAACGGGACTTTCGCACAGGTCGGATGATCCGGGTAGGAGTCTCGGAACTACGTGGGGTGGGGCTCAGGCGAAGGCGCTTCTAAGCTATAGTGTTAAACAACCATTTATGGTCGGAGAGGGTCCATTATTTAGTAGTAATAGTCTGGAGTATCTGGTTAAGTGGGATTTAAGTCCTGTTTCGACCAATCTGGCGGCCAGTGTAACGTTGAGCCCGCTTGCTCTTTTAAAACTCTCTGTTGGCGGATCTATTGGTACTGGTTGGTATTTTCTATTCAACGGACTCGGTAGAAATCTCTCAGGGCTAAATTATACCGCTCCTCAGAGGGAACCTCTCTCCGGTGTTGTCTATAGCTTATGGGTATCCTCGACCCTTCAGTTTGATTTTGGGGCTGTGTTTCCCGGTAAGTGGAATCATGTAGTTATGGCATTTATCCCTAAGGTAGGTTACAGGGCCTTTAGCAAGGCGGGCGCTGATACCCCTTGGCAGTATGAGGCCGACAGCGGGGAAAACTTTAATGGCTTAAAACTGTATACAACAGGCTTTTTGGGTTATCGGATGCCGCTTATTGTTGACACCGTGGGGTTTCTTGTAGAGACCGAGCAGTACATTGATAGCAACAGTGAAAGATCTCCTATGGGAGAGGGAGGATGGGGAAGTGATTTTGTTTTTGTTACATTCGGACCCCTTGTTAATGTGAAATTGGATAACAGTTCGAATCTCACTATTCTTCTTCAGTTTAAGAATGGGAGAGATTACACGGATGATACCATTGGGAATAGGTTCTTTGAGTATAGAAGCTATCAGTATACCTACTATTACCTGTATAGATTGGCATTTAATTATTCTTTAAAGTTGAAATAGTAAAAATTAAGAGAGAGAAAGGGGATTTTATGGGAAAGAATCTTTTTAATAAGGTGTGGGAACTCCATAAGGTAAAAACTCTTCCTTCGGGTCAGGATCAGATATTCATTGGTTTACATCTCCTCCATGAGGTAACCTCGCCCCAGGCATTTCAAATGCTAAGGGAGAGGGGATTGAAGGTACTGTATCCGGAGAGAACATTCGCGACGGTGGATCATATAGTTCCAACGGACGATCAGAGGCGTCCGTTTAAAGATTCTCTGGCGGAAGAGATGATAGAGGCATTGGAGAATAATACTAAGGAGTTTGGGATTAAATTCTTCAATCTGGATACCGAGTATCAGGGGATAGTACATATAATCGGACCGGAACTTGGTCTTACCCAGCCCGGTATGACCATTGTATGCGGTGACTCCCATACCTCTACACATGGGGCTCTGGGTGCCATTGCGTTTGGTATAGGAACCTCACAGATACGAGATGTCCTTGCCACTCAGACGCTCTCTATGAAGAAACCAAGGGTAAGAAGATTAAACATCAACGGGAAGTTGGCTAGGGGTGTCTATGCCAAAGATATAATCCTGATGATTATAAGACGCTTGGGAGTTAACGGGGGTATTGGATATGCCTATGAGTACGGTGGTAGTGTGATTGATGAGATGGATATAGATGGAAGGTTAACAATATGTAATATGAGTATCGAGGGTGGGGCAAGGGCCGGATATATCAACCCGGATGAAAAGACATACGAGTATCTTCGTGGAAGGATGTTTTCTCCTAAGGAAAAAGCGTTTGAGAGGGCGAAGGAGTTCTGGAAATCGGTAGCATCGGATAGCGATGCTGACTACGATGATGTGGTGGATTTGGATGTGAACGGACTTGAACCCATGGTTACCTGGGGAATTACTCCGGGACAGGCTGTCGGTGTTTCGGAGAAACTACCCAGACTTAGCGATTTGCCAGAAGACCAGAGGGAGGTGGCAGAGAAGGCTTACAAACATATGGGATTTAAAGAGGGGATGCCGATAGCTGGTACAAAGATAGATGTTGCCTTTATAGGCTCGTGTACGAATGGTAGAATAAGTGATTTAAGAGAGGCTGCCAGGGTTGCTAAGGGTAGAAAGGTGGCCAGAGGGGTTCGTGCGCTGGTTGTTCCGGGTTCTAAGAGTGTTGCGAGGCAGGCAATAGCGGAGGGACTGGATAAGATTTTTATAGAGGCCGGATTTCAGTGGAGAAACCCCGGATGCTCTATGTGTCTTGCCATGAACCCTGACAAACTTGTTGGGAATGAAATTAGCGCAAGCTCCTCTAACAGAAACTTTATAGGTAGACAGGGTTCGCCTACTGGTAGAACACTCCTTATGAGTCCTGCTATGGTAGCTGCCGCTGCTATTGCCGGTGAGGTTACAGATGTAAGGAAGATGCTATAATTGGGCTTGATTTTATGTCTATGAAGATAAAAATAGGAGGTAGGTATGCTTGAAGAAAATGTTAGAAGGGTTATCTCCGGCAGGGCTATCCCTGTTAGGGGTGATGATATAGACACCGATAGAATTATTCCAGCGCGTTACTTGAAGTGTATAACCTTTGACGAGTTGGGAAAGTATGTGTTTTACGATGAGCGTTTCGATGAAACTGGAACTCCCAAGCCTCATCCCTTTAACGACGAGAGGTTTAAGGGTGCGGAAATTCTCCTTGTAAACAGGAACTTTGGGTGTGGTTCCTCGCGTGAACATGCCCCGCAATCCATAATGAGGGCGGGGATAAGGGCGATTGTGGGAGAGTCCTTTGCAGAGATTTTTTTCGGAAACTGTGTTCAATTGGGAATCCCCGCTGTGCGTCTACCCCATGAGTCGATTGAAGAAATAATGGCTATTGTTGAGGAGAAACCGGAAACAGAGGTAACGGTTGATATTGAAAGTAAACTGGTTAAGGTTGGTGAGAGGGAGTATAAGGCTGAGATTGATGAATCTGCGAGGAGCTTGTTCCTCAGCGGTAGTTGGGATACCACCTCTATGCTTTTATCGGCTCTTGATGAAATAAAAGCTACAGCCTCACGTCTTCCCTATATTAATGGTTTTGAGTAGGTATAGAGTTTGTATAGAGTGATTTTGTGGTGAATAGCAGTGACCTGCCTTACGGGTGGGTCATTATTTTTATGTTTTTTTCAAAAATAATTTTGAAAAAGATTTTATTGACTTTTTGTACGGTCTGTACTATAAAAAAATAAAATTTGAAAAAATTTGTGGAGGTATATATGACTGCCGAGGAAATTAGAAATCTGGATAAGAAATACAATCTCCATTCGTGGAGTGCCCAGGGGAAATTAAATCCCATTGTTGTGGAGAGGGCTGAGGGTGTCTATTTTTGGGATTCCAACGGAAAGAAATATATTGATATGTCCTCCCAATTAGTGAATGTTAATATTGGGCATCATAACCAGCGGGTTATAGATGCCATTAAAGCTCAGGCGGATAAGATGCCCTACATAGGCCCAGCCTTTGCCGTTGATGTTAGGGCAGAGCTTGCAAGAAAGATTATAGAAGAGATTGCTCCTGATAATATGGGAAAGGTGTTTTTTACACTTGGGGGAGCAGAGGCGAATGAGAACGCTATTAAGATAGCTAAGATGTATACGGGAAGGGATAAAATTTTTTCCCGTTACCGCTCTTACCACGGCGCGACGTATGGTGCTGCCAATCTAACCGGTGAGCCAAGAAGGTTTCCGAGTGAGCCGGGTATTCCGGGGTTTATTAAGTTTTTTGATCCCTATCTATACAGGGAAAAGATTGAGTTTAAGAGTGAGGAAGAGGCAAGTGCATATTATGTAGATAAGCTTAGAGAGCAGATTATATACGAGGGAAGGGACAAGGTTGCCGCTGTTTTCCTTGAGACTGTAACGGGGAGTAACGGGGTGATAATCCCTCCGAAGGGCTATCTAAAGGGTGTGCGTGAGGTATGTGACGAGTTTGGGGTTCTGATGGTGTGTGACGAGGTTATGGCCGGGTTTGGAAGGACAGGTGAGTGGTTTGCCTTTATGAACTGGGATGTAAAACCCGATTTGATTACCTTTGCAAAGGGTATAACCTGTGGGTATGCCCCTCTTGGGGGTGTTATAGTCTCCAAAGAGATAGCAGACTACTTTGATGATCATGTTCTCTACTGCGGGCTTACCTATAGTGCTCACCTCCTTGGTTGTGCCGCTGGTATTGCCACGATCGACGTATATAAGGAAGAAAAAATCCTTGAGAATGTGAAGAAGATGGAGCCTGTGCTTAAGGGTGAACTTCTTAAACTTAAAGAGAAACACCCCTCCCTTGGGGATGTCCGTGTGATAGGTCTGTTTGGGATGATCGAGCTTATAAAGAATACAAAGACAAAGGAGCCTCTCGTCCCCTATGGAATGGATCCGGAGGGAACGATGCCAAAGATTGTAGGAATGCTCCGTGAAAAGGGATTCAATACCTATTCCCATGAGAACTGTGTCTCCGTATCACCCCCATTGATAATTAATGAAGAGCAGATAAAGGAGGGACTTGCGATCCTGGATGAAGTTTTGGATTATGTAGATACCCTTGTGGAGGAATAAATGCGGAATAAATTTTAACGGATGTAGCGATTGTACGGATGTAAGTAAGAAAGTTTGGCCTGTGGCTCTTAGGAGAAACCACAGGCTTTTTTGCAATGTGATTTCGATTTTTGAGAAAAGTTTTCTTATAAATTGTCTGTTGAATATTGACTTATTGTACTATTGAGCATTTAATTATTAGACTGTTTTGGCCTGTTTTTAGTAAACGATAATTTAATTTTTTAATTTGATTTTTAAAAGAGGATGGTATGATACAGGAAGGACTGATAATCACTCTAATAGGAATGACTGTTGTATTTATCTTCTTAAGCGTTATGGTAGTTGCAATTAAGATAACATCGTGGCTTGTGTTAAAATTTTCTAAAAAACGGGATGAAGCCCTTGAATCCGAACCACAGTATGGTTCTAAAGGTGTTGAGAGCCAGGGTGGAGTAGTTTCTGAGATTCCTATAGATACACATCTTGAGTTAGTTGCAGCCTCTGTAGCGGCTGCTAAATTTTTATCTGAGCAAGAGATTGAATAAATTTAAAAGAGTATCCTTTGGGAAATACTTTAGAGATATGGAGTGCTTATGGCAAAGAAACGTGTAAGTTTTATGATGACGGCCTTTAGGGATGGGTTTCAGTCTGCCTATGGGGCAAGGGTTTTTACCAGAGATTTTCTTCCGGCTGTAGAGGCCGCGGTGGAGGCGGGTATCAATCATTTCGAAGCGGGTGGAGGGGCGAGATTTCAATCTCTCTATTTTTATTGTAATGAGGATGCTTTTGATATGATGGATGCCTTTAGGAAAGCCGCGGGTCCTCAGGCTAATCTTCAGACACTTGCCAGGGGAATTAATGTGGTCGGGTTGGATTCTCAACCTAGGGATATTATCAAACTACATGCAGAACTGTTTAAAAAACATGGAATAACAACAATCAGGAACTTCGATGCTTTAAATGATGTGAATAACTTAATCTACAGTGGACAGTGTATTGTAGATGCGGGTTTAAAGCATGAGGTGGTCGTTACCATGATGGAGCTTCCCCCCGGGGTGAGTGGAGCACACACTCCGGAGTTTTATCTGGAGGTACTTAAGAAGATTCTTGATTCCGGTGTGCATTTTGATTCTATATGTTTTAAAGATGCCTCGGGAACCTCTACCCCGAGAAAAGTGTATGAAACTATTAAGCTCGCCAGAGCGTATGTTCCGGAGGGTACGCATATTCATTTCCATACGCATGAGACGGCGGGCACCAGTATTGCCGCTTACACCGCTGCTCTGGAAGCGGGAGCCGATGGGATAGATTTGTCCATGGCCCCTGTGTCCGGCGGTACCGCTCAACCCGATATAGTGACAATGTGGCATGCACTTCGGGGGACGGATTTTGATCTGGGAGTGGATGTGAGTAAGGTTTTAAAGGCAGAAGAGGTATTTAAGGAGTGTATGAGGGATTACTTTCTGCCCCCCGAGGCTACGAGGGTAGAACCTCTTATCCCCTTTTCCCCGATGCCAGGTGGTGCCCTTACGGCTAATACCCAGATGATGAGAGACACCGGCACGCTGGATCAATTTGGGAAGATAATAGAAGCTATGGGTGAAGTTGTTAAGCGGGGTGGTTTTGGTACCTCTGTAACACCTGTTTCGCAATTTTACTTTCAACAGGCCTTTAATAATGTGATTTTCGGTCCGTGGAAAAGAATTGCTCCGGGGTATGGGAAAATGGTGCTCGGTTATTTTGGGAAAACCCCTGTTCCACCTGATCCTGAGATCGTAGAACTTGCCAGGGAGCAGCTTAAATTGGAGCCAACTACCAGAAGTCCCCTGGACATAAATGATGAAGATCCCAGTAAGGGAGTAGAGGCGGCAAAGAAAATGCTTAAAGAGGCGGGTATAGAGATTACGGATGAAAATATTTTTATAGCTGCTACGTGTAAAGAGAAGGGGATTGCCTATCTTAAAGGAGAGGCCAAGATAGGAGTACGGAAGAAAAAAAAGGAAACTGCGTACAAGGTATCGATTGGTGGAAGTGATTTTATTGTCCAGGTTAAAGAGGATACGGTAATTGTTAACGGTAAAGAGTATAACCTGGGTATTGAAGAGATTTCCGCTTCTAGTGCGGAGAAACAGGTAGATAAGGAAGGGGGAACTAAAGAAACCAAGGCTCAAACTCCCGGTGTGGGTAATGCTCCGGAAGCCACATCTGCAGTGAGTGCCTCTAGCGGTGAGCTTGGCAAAATTGTGGAACTAAAGGCCCCGCTCCCCGGTGTTGTGCTTAGGATTAACAAGAATCCGGGACAACCTATAAAAGCCGGTGAGGCAGTTCTTGTGCTTGAGGCTATGAAGATGGAAACAGACATGAATTCGTTGGTCGATGGGGTTGTTGAAGAGATTTTGGTAAAGGTAGGTGAGCAGGTAGCCACTAATCAGATTATTGCAAAGATTAAAACTAGATAGATAAGTTAGGGGATGCTTTATGAACATTTTACACTCGTTTGTCAACCTGTGGTACTCAACCGGAATGGCCAATTTTACTATTGGCCAGCTTATTATGATAGGGGTTGGGCTTACACTAATCTATCTTGGAATAAGCAAAAAATTTGAACCCCTTCTCTTAATTCCCATCGGGATAGGTGGTATACTCTCCAATGTCCCGATTGCCGGTATAGCCGGGCCTCATGGATTTCTCGGTCAGATATATGCGGCGGGTATTGCAACCGAAATATTTCCCCTTTTAATATTTATAGGAGTTGGAGCGATGACCGATTTTGGTCCGTTAATCGCCAATCCTAAAACCGCTCTGTTAGGAGCGGCGGCTCAGTTTGGAATATTTACCACGCTTCTGGGTTCCCTGTTGTTGACAAAGTATCTGGGGTTTCATTTTTCTCTCAAGGATGCGGCATCCATAGGAATTATCGGTGGTGCCGACGGCCCGACCTCTATATTTCTATCATCGAAGCTTGCTCCTCAATTGTTGGGGGCTATAGCTGTTGCTGCGTATTCCTATATGGCCCTTGTTCCGATTATCCAGCCTCCGATAATGAAAATTTTCGTTACAGAGAAGGAGCGTAAGATAAAGATGAAGCAGCTTCGGGAGGTTTCGAAATTAGAGCGAATACTTTTCCCGCTTGTGGTGTTGGGTATATGCATATTTCTCCTTCCTCATGCCGCTCCCCTTATAGGTGCACTCATGTTTGGAAATCTTTTGAGGGAATCGGGAGTAACGGAGCGATTATCAAAAGCTGCCCAAAATGAGATGATTAATATAGTAACCATACTTCTGGGACTAACTGTTGGTTCTAAGCTTTCGGCTGATAAATTCCTGAGGGTGGAAACCCTGGGTATTATGGCTCTCGGTTTGTTTGCCTTTGCCATAGGGACCGCTTCCGGATTGATATTGGGTAAACTGATGAATAAGCTCTCCAAGGATCCTATAAACCCACTAATTGGAAGTGCAGGGGTTTCTGCCGTACCCATGGCTGCCAGGGTCGTGTACAATGAGGGGCTTAAGTCGGATCCCTCCAATCATCTTTTGATGCATGCTATGGGCCCGAATGTGGCAGGTGTTATAGGTTCTGCCGTCGCTGCGGGTGTGTTGTTATCCATACTGGGGTGATTCTTTTGTAGTAGTTTTGTGGTAGTATAGTAAGTAATATAGAAAGTTGAGAGATATATATGGAAACTATAGAGACCGAGGTAGAACGATATGCCAGGAGGAATTTTGTTGCCTTTCTCTGGCATGCTCTGTTTCTTGCCTTTGCCAGTAATTTTACCGATATAAACACAATTATCCCCACTATGATGATAAGGGCGGGGGGAACTCCTGTCCATCTCGGGATACTTACCGCAATAATGGTAGGTGGGGCTAGTTTTATGCAACTGGTTTTTGTATTTTTTCTTGCGAGAAAACGTGAGAAAAAACGGTATCTGCTTCTCGGGATCTACCTGCGAGTTAGTGCCCTCCTCGGACTGGGTTTCTTGTTGCAGTATGCCGATAGGATGGAGAGTTTTCTTGTAATAGGGTTTATCTTTTTGTTGATTTCTATTTTTTCCTTTAGCGGCTCCTTCGCGGGGATTTCGTATACCGATATTCTTGGTAAATCTCTATTAAGGGCAAAGAGGAAAACTTTCTTTGTGTTGAGACAAACCCTTACCAGCACAGCGGTTTTGTTTTCCGCATTTTTGGTAAGAAAACTGGTTAGAAGCTACGAGTATCCGATTAATTATAGTATCCTTTTTCTCTCTGCCGGTTCTTTGTTATTCGTTGCCTCATTGGGCTTCTGGTATATAAGGGAAAAACCCACTGAGTTTGGAAGCTCTGGTATAAATGAGATCTCGATCGTAAAGGCGTACAAAAGGATATTTAAGGAGGATAGAAACGTTAGGTACTTTCTTCTCTTAATAAATGCCGGCGGACTTGGTTTTACGGTAATTCCTTTCTATGTATCTCTTGCGAAGGAGAGTATGGGCCTCTCCGCAAAAACGGTTGGTAATTTCCTTGTTCTTCAGATAATAGGAATGGTAATTTCTAACATTTTGTGGAATGTGCTTGTTAAACATAAGAGCTACAAGGGACTTGTCAAGGTGTGGGCGGTTATAGGATTCTTTGTTCCGCTTCTAGCTCTGCTTCTCTCCGGAAAGTTGGGAGTTCCTGCAAACAAGTCGCTCTATCCCTTTATCTTCCTCATCTCCGGTTTTAACATCTCTGCCTATCAGATAGCGGTACCCGGGATTCTGCTTGAGATTTCTCACGAGGAGAATCGGGTGTTGTACACCGCCCTTTCTGGTGCCGGAAGTATTACCACAATTGTTGTTCCCCTGATAAGCGGCGTGTTGATTTCCGTGTTGGGTTATAGGCTTGTGTTTGTTGTTACCGCTTTCTCCGTGTTATCGACGTTCTTTTTTGCAACCCGCCTGAACTGTGAAAGGCCTCAAATCTCTGTGACAAACTGAGATAATGTTCTATAATTACCCTTGTTTTGTAGTCTGGAGATTTTCGCTTGGAGGGTATCATGAAAAAGTTTTTAGTGTTTACTTTCCTTTTTTTGTGTGTGATATTCTGGATTTTCCCGTTAGGGGTTGTTCCCTCCGGTGCTACAGGGGAGGGGATCGAAGGATTTTTTTATAATCCTGCTTCCCTCGGATTTAACGAGAATAATGCTATCTCTATTGATGTTGGGTATGTTAATAGGGAGAATTATACTACCTCTCTGTTTTGGGGGAACAATCTTGGAATTGTTTATACGTTAGATAGTGAGTCTCCCTTCTACACTTTCTTGGTGGGTGCCGGCTTGCCTGTACTACCCAATTTGTACGTAGGTTATGACTTGAGCGTCGATTATTTTGCCGGTAGTTGGAAGAGCCCTGTTTGCAATCTGGGTGTGCTGGGTGTTCCGCTCGATGGATTGACTGTGGGTGTTTATCAGCGAGATGTAATGGGAATGGTGGGCAGTAGCTTAAACCTTAGTATCGGTTTAAGGCCTCTTTATCTCTTGAACTCCTCCGTTGGTACCAGATTGAGTTTATTTGCCGATGTGAGTTTACCTGTTAATTATTCTGATATGGGGGGTACAATCTCTGAGTTTTTTGGAAAAATCCCGGATAATTTTAGCTATTCTATTGGTGTTAGCCTGGATCCGGTAGATGGTATAAACCTGGGTGCCAGATTAAACAATTGGAAGAGCTTTGAAACGGGAATTGGGATTAGCACGGGGATTACCAATTTCTACTTTTCTTTTAATTCTGATTTTGGTTTTTCCGATTGTACTTTTAATGCGGGGATAAGGTTAAAAGAAAAGCCTGACAGAACGATTTTCAGGCCCCCGAGGGAGAGTTATATTGTAAAGTTCTCCCATTACTTCGATGCTTCCTCTGTTGATAGGTACTCGGTGTATAATATAGATTCTTTTGTTTCACGGGTTTATCAACTTGCAGATGATCCGGGGTGTAAAACTCTCTATGTAGTTTTTGATCATCCTGTTGTTGGTTCGGTTGGCAATCTGGAAGAGATTAAAAATGCCTATTCGTATTTTACGGAGAAGGGGAAAAAAATTGTCACCTATATTAACAATAGTTTTTCGCAACTGGATTATCTGGCTGCTGCGTGTGGTACCAGGATAATAATTCCCCCCACAGGTTTTATCTTTCTCTCGGGAGTCGGAGCGGAATTTTTGTTTTTTAAGACTCTATTTGATAGAGAGGGAGTAGAGGTTGAGTATTCGAGGAGTAGCAATTACAAGTCGGCTCTCGATACCTTTATAAAGAAAAAACTTAGCAAGGAGAATAGGGAACAGTATACTGCGTATCTTAAAACGATTTATCGCTTGTTTAAGGAGATACTTAAGAGACGGAGCTTTGATGATAAGAGGGTAGTTGAGATAATTGATAATGGTCCCTACGATGCCAATGCTGCCAAAGAGATAGGGCTTGTGGACAAACTTATGTATTACGATGATTTTGAGAATACCTATGTAGAGAAAAACTCACCTGCGGGCTTAAAAATAGTAGAGTATGCCAGGAAACGCTGGAAAGCCGAACCTGTGGTTGCTGTCTTTAAACTTTCCGGCCCGGTGGTTAACAGTGCCGGTATTTCTCCCATAAGTTATCTCCTGGGTGGTTCCTATATAACCGAAAAGAATACCATCCCCTTTATCAAGATGGTGGGTGAAGATAGTAGAATAAAGGCACTGATTGTTCAAATTGATAGCCCCGGGGGTGATGGTACTATCAGTGATGAAATATGGAATGCCCTTGTTAAGTTGAGAGAGAAAAAGCCGGTGGTAGTGGTGATGGGTTCCGTAGCCGCCTCGGGAGGGTACTATATTGCGATGGCGGGTGATTATATTATAGCAAAGAAAACCACTCTGACGGGGAGCATAGGGGCATTTTCTTACAAGTATGTAATAAAGAAACTGTTAGAGAAACACGGGGTTGCCACGGATTCTGTTAGCTTTGGCAAGAATTACAATATGTTTTCCCCTTTTGATGAGTTGACCGAGGAACAGAGAGAAAAAATGAAATCAATGACGGATTTTTTTGTAAAGCAATTCTATACAAAAGTGGCAAAGGCGAGAGGATTGTCACTTAAGCGTGTAGAAGAGATAGGGGGTGGTAGGATCTACTCCGGAGATGATGCTCTTAGATTAAAGTTGATTGATAGAATTGGTGGGCTTCGGGATGCTTTTGATTATGTGGAAAAGAAATTGAATCTCGCAAAGGGAAGTTACAGGGTTGAGTATTATCCGGATGAGAGGGCCTTGATGCGTCTATTTGTCGAGGAATTGGAGGAATCTGAGATTACAACGGGAGATGTTTTTAAGAGCCTTATGATGAGGAGCCTGCTTTTAAGACCATAGCATGTAGGGGGCTTAATTTTCCTCTCTTAGCTGTTTAACGAGCTGGATTAAGTTTCTTAGGGAGGGGATTGTCTCCTCCCACCCTCGGGTTTTTAATCCGCAATCGGGGTTTATCCAGAAGTTTTCCTTCGGAATAACCTTGAGAGCCCTATCCACTATCTTTTTCATATCCTGAACCTTTGGTATGGCCGGAGAGTGAATATCCCACACTCCGAGACCTATCTGACGTTCGAATTTTATGTTCTCGAATGCCTCTATAATATCTCCCTTGCTGCGTGTTGCCTCTATGGATATCACATCGAAGTGGATCTGGTTTATGTACTCCATTATCTCTCCGAATTCCGAATAACACATGTGCGTATGTACCTGGGTCTCCGGTTTCGATACGGCTGCGGTATTAAAGGCCCCCACAGCCCATTTGAAGTATTTATCCCAATTCCTTTTCTTTATGGGTGCCTTTTCTCTAAAGGCTGGCTCATCTATCTGTACTATTTTTATCCCGGCTTTTTCTAATTCCTCTATCTCATCTCTTAGGCATTTGGCAATTTGATATGCCACTTCAGCCTCTGAAATATCCTCGCGTACATAACTCCATGCGATTATTGTTATAGGTCCTGTTAACATTCCCTTAACCGGTTTGTCTGTGAGGCTCTGAGCGTAGGTTATCTCGTTGACTGTCATCGGTTGTGTTCTTGCGATATTCGAATGTATTATCGGTGGCCTGTAGCACCGTGTTCCGTAGGATATTATCCATCCGTTTTTTGTGGTTGTAATTCCTTCGAGTTTTTCCGCAAAGAACTCCACCATATCTGAGCGCTCAAACTCTCCGTGGACAAACACGTCTAATCCTATTTCCTCCTGCAATTTGATAAGTTCTTCTATCTTTTCCCTTACAAACTCTTCGTACTCCCCTTTTGAAATTTTGCCGTTCTTAAACTCCTTTCGCTTCTTGCGTACCTCCGGAGTTTGTGGGAAACTCCCTATGGTTGTAGATGGAAATAGGGGAAAGTTAAATATTTTTTGTTGTATTTCTCTTCGCCTCTCGTAGGGAAAAGGGGGAGGAGTTTCCTGTTGGTAGGGGTTTTTGTTCTCGGTAGTAACCTGTGTTTCCAAAACAGGGTGGTGCTTCTCGAATGTGTCGGCTATTTCTCTTAGTTCTGATAGCTTTTCGGTTGCAAAGGAGAGTTTATTCATCAATTGTGGCTCTAGGGATTCTCCGTTTTTCGTTACCGGAAGGTGGAATAGTGGTCCTGCATTGGATATCCATAGATTGTTCCCTACGTGTCGTGAAAGCCGTTTTAGGGTATTTATTGCACTCTTTAGGTTGGTTTTCCATACGTTCCTACCGTTTACAACCCCTGCTATTAGTATTTTGTCCTCGGGAAAGGTTGTTTTTTCTATCATTTCCAGATTTTGCCTGCCGTTAACAAAATCGAGGCCTAGGGCCTCTACCGGTAATTTGATTAGACGATCGAAGAAGTCTACCGAGTCGTAGTATGTAAAAAGATATACTTTGCAATTATTCTTCTCCGCTATAGTTTGGTAAGTTTTTTCTATGAGCTCTATCTCTCTCTCGGTAAGTTCCATTACAAAAGCTGGTTCGTCTATGTGGACACTTTCAAATTCTTTTATTACTTCCCTATATATATGGGTTACTTCCTCCAGTCTCCTTTCGAACTCACTTTTATCTATGCCCTTTGATAGTTTTAGGAGGGTAAATGGGCCAATAAGGTAGGGAATACCCTCTGCGGTGGTTTGTTCTTTGATAAAGCCCTTATAGTTGTTTTTTTTCAGCCGGATGCTGTCTCCAGAAAAATCCGGAACGAGGTAGTGGTAGTTCGTATTGAACCATTTTGTAAGCTCAAGGGCGTTTTCACCCCTGCACAAATTGAAATACTCATTTAGGTTTGAGGGATTGTACAGCCCTATCATTATTGCCATATCTAACATATTATCGTATAGGGTTATTTCTCTGATGGGATGGTAATCAACCTGGGACTTGTAGGTGTTTGTTATCTCGGTTTCCAGGTTATCTATTCCCATGATTAAGTCTTCTTCCGTAATTTCTCCCCTCCAAAAACTCTCTATCACTCTCTTGTATTCTCTGTTTTTTCCTATTCTTGGAAATCCATAGGCATAGGTTTTCATACAATTTGTTCTCCTTTCCTCTGATTTTGTATACCTGCTCTTTTAGCGTATTTCGCAGTGTTGAACTACCTCTTTTATGCTTTCTTTTATTCGGATAAAATCTTGTAATTTTCCGTTACACGAATCGGGATGGTTCGATTTCTGGATATAGTAGTTTCTAGAACCCTCTACCAGTCTCTTTATCCCGGAGATGGCCTCGGGGGTACATAGCTGGTTTACATAGGTTGTTCTAAACTCGTATTCTACCCCTGAATTTTTTATTATTTCTATACTCCTCCTTATCTTCCAAAAATCGATTTTTACTCCGGTGATCTCATCATACATATACTCCGGTGCTTTTATGTCCATTGCTATGTAGTGTACGTTGCCGGAATCTATGAGTTTTTTCAGGGTATCGGGGAAACTCCCGTTGGTGTCTACCTTTACGAGAAACCCCATCCGCACGAGTTTCTCCGTAAATTCCGCTATGTCCGGCTGCATAAGGGGTTCTCCCCCTGTAATGGAGATTCCCTCTAACATCCCTACTCTCCTCTCTAAAAAATCCATTATTACTTCTTCCGGGATTGGGGATGCGAACTGTTCGGAATATACCAGTTCCGGGTTGTGACAGTAGAAACATCTAAAATTGCATCCCTGTGTAAAGATTACCGCGGCGATTTTACCGGGATAGTCTATTAGAGAGGTTTTTAACAATCCGCCTATTTTCATCTCGGAGAATCTCCCTCCTATCCGATGCTCTTTAGTCCTGCGATTGGCTTTTCTCTGGTAGAGCCTTCCGAATTTGCAGGGGGGTGGGAGGATGGATTGGTGTGGGTTATTTCCTGTGTCTCACTGAGTTTGAAGGTTTCACGTATGGAAAACTCTGCCTTTTTGCCCTTGTTCCAATTTTTTACCGTTCTAAAGTAACCTACAACTCTCGAATAAACCTCTGTCTCTGCACCACACTCCGGGCATGTAAAATGTTCTCCTGATATGTAACCGCAGTTGGGACAAACGCTAAAGGTGGGGGTTAGGGTAAAGTAGGGTATTGCGTAGTTTTCGCATATCTTTCGCACAATGTTTTTTACTACCCTGGGGTTATCTATCTTCTCTCCCAGAAAAAAGTGTACGACAGTTCCCCCCGTGTACTTTGTTTGAAGTTCCTCCTGAAGTTCTAGGACCTCGAAGATGTCATCCGTATAATTTACGGGTA
Organism: uncultured Spirochaetales bacterium; assembly: GCA_964596425.1. GTDB lineage: Bacteria > Spirochaetota > Spirochaetia > SZUA-6 > SZUA-6 > CAZQTC01. The sequence continues at coordinate 165,337 of CAZQTC010000031.1, forward strand.
GGTTACTCGAATTGGTGTAGAATGGTTCTGCTCCCTCTTCTTTTACCTTGTCATGGTTTGCAAATATTATATTCGGGTATTTCTCCGCATCTATTTTTGCCAATCTGTACGAGGTGCTCTCGGCGGGGGTAGCCTCCAGGTTGTACATGTTACCTGTTTCCTGTTGAAAGGTAAAAATCTTTTCCCTCATGAAATCCAAAACCTCGGTTGCAAATTTTTTACCCCGAGATGAACCTATATCCTCCCCGAATAGGTTAAGACATGCCTCGTTTAATCCTACAAGCCCTATTGTTGAAAAGTGATTTGTCCAGTACCTCCCGAAGCGTTTCTTTATGCTCCTAAGATAGAAATTGGAGTACGGGTATAGTTTGGAATCTGAAAAATTTTCCAGTACCTTTCGCTTTATTTCCAGGCTTGTTTTGGCGATTTCCATAAGCCTTTCAAGTCTGTTAAAAAACTCGCCCTTACTTTCGGATATGTAACCGAGTCTTGGCATATTTATAGTGACAACCCCAATGGAACCTGTAAGAGGATTTGCTCCGAATAGGCCACCCCCCCTGTTTTTCAGTTCTCTGTTATCGATTCTCAACCTGCAACACATGCTTCTTGCATCCTCTGGCTTCATATCTGAGTTTATGAAATTGGCAAAGTATGCAAAACCGTACTTTCCCGTAACCCTCCAGAGTATCTCGATTATCTCGTTATCCCACTCGAAATCTTCTGATATGTTGTATGTCGGTATGGGGAATGTAAAAATTCTTCCCTTTGCATCTCCCTCGCTCATTACCTCTAAAAACGCCCTATTGAATATGTTCATTTCCTCCTGAAAGTCGCCGTACACGTAGTTAGTCGGTTTTCCACCTATTAATACTGGCATGGAGGCGAGGTAAGAGGGTACCGTTAGGTCGAGGGTAAGATTTGTGAATGGGGTTTGGAAACCAACACGGGTGGGAACGTTTAGATTAAAAACAAATTCTTGGAGTGACTGTTTGACCTCTCTATAGGATAGATTGTCGAATCTTATAAAGGGTGCAAGGAGGGTATCAAAATTGGAGAAGGCTTGAGCTCCTGCTGCCTCTCCCTGAAGGGTATAGAAGAAGTTTACTATCTGTCCGAGGGCACTCCTTAGGTGTTTTGCAGGTTTGGATTCCACTTTTCCAACGGCTCCCTTAAATCCCTCACGTAGTAGGTCCAAAAGATCCCACCCTACACAGTAGACACTTAACGAACCGAGGTCGTGGATGTGGAAATCTCCGTTTATGTGAGCTTCTCTCACCTCTTTGGGATATATCTCGTTTAACCAGTAGGACTTACTTATCTCGGATGAGATGTAGTTGTTTAATCCCTGAAGTGAATAATCCATATTACTGTTTTCGTTTACCTTCCAGTCGGAACGGGTAAGGTAGTTCTCTACGAGATCGGCATTGAACCGTGTAGCTATCTGTCGCATCTTTGCATGTTGCTCTCTGTAGATGATGTACGCCTTTGCGGTTTTTCTGTAGGGGGAAGAAATTAGTACCTCTTCTACTGTGTCCTGAATCTCTTCAACTTGGGGATACCTGCCTTTTAGAGTGGTCTGCAGTAGGCTTAACACTCTTAGTGTCAGTTTTTCCGCTATGTCTTTGTCAAACTCACCTGTTGCCCTTCCCGCTTTGAGTATAGCGTTGGTAATTTTTGTTGGGTCAAACTCTGCTACTCGTCCGTCTCTCTTTATTACTTTGTTCATTGTTCCCCTCCTAAATTATTATTTTTCGTCCCATTTTTGGGTGGCGTTGCACAGATTCCGCTACAAAAAATACAAAAAAAGCCCCGATCCCTGTAAAGGGACCGGGGCTGCACCCTGATTTCAACTTTGCCCTGGTTTATGTCGGATAAGAGGGAATGCACTTCAATCCTGTGGTAAAGCCTTTACCGCGGTTCAAACCACAGACTCAAACCCTACACCAGTCCTCGCTGGTCGGGAGTGCATGGTCTCTTTCCGATGTTTCGAGGCAGGTCTTCTGACTCCAGGATCGTTCTACTCGATACGACTTCCCGCTTCTTAAAGAAGCAGTGTCACTTCCCCGTGTTGTGGAGAATCCCCCTTCCTATCGACTTCCTTACCCGTTCCAATAGTAATAGCTTGCCTTTCAGTATATTCCAACACCCGGGTCAGTATCTTTCGTCCCCTGTTACAGCTCCGGGAGAGTTGCCGATTTTCACGGCATTCCCTTTTAAGCCCTTTACAGGCACCTTCGAAACTATGTTTTGTAGTAAAGTATAGCGCTTTTAATATGTATGTCAAGTTGGAGGGTGCTATTTTTAAGCGAATTGGATTTTTATTTTAATGGGAGGTGTCGAATGGTGATGAGTGTAGTTAATTGTGAATTTTGCCAGACGCAGTATATAGACAATTCTCGATACACTGGATATATTATAAAACACTAATATTCGTATATTATTATACATAGAGAATGCTATATTCTAGAAAGAATTAAGAGAGGAGAATAAGTTATGGCGGGTTTGGAAAACCTTAAGAATCGATTCATTATGGCACCTATAAAAACCGGTTACAGTGATGGAACCGGGATTGTAACGGATAAACATCTTGCTTTTTATGGGGAACGAGCGGCATCTTTGGGTGCGCTTACCCCGGAGCCCCTGTATATGGATAGGGGATTGCGTGAGATACCTACTCAGATTGGCATTGATTCGGATGATAAAATAGAAGGTTTAAAAAAACTAACCGATCTTCTTCATTCTACAGATACAAAGGCGATAGCCCATCTAAACCATCCGGGTAGGATGGCCAACCCAAAGATTCCTGGAAATTACTTCATTTCTTCTACTGACAGGGCCTGTGAGAATGGAGGGGCGACCCCAAAGAGAATGACAGAGGAGGATATGACTTCCGTTGTTGAAATGTTTGTTTCATCCGCAAAGCGCGCGGAGGCGGCGGGTTTTGATTTTGTGGAGCTTCAATTTGGACATGGGTATCTCCTGGCACAGTTTTTATCCCCTGCTGTTAATGATAGGGGGGATAAGTATGGCGGAAGTTTTGAGAACAGGGTAAGATTCCCGTTGCGGGTGTTTGATGCAGTTAAAGAGGCTATTGCACTTCCCATTATAGTGAGGATTAGCGGGGAGGAGATGACCCCCGATGGTATAAGACTTGGCGAAACAATCAGGTTGGTGAAACTTTTGGAGGAGAGAGGGGTTAGCGCACTTCACGTTGTTGCGGGAAGTGCATGTTCCACTCCTCCGTGGTTTTTTCAGCATATGTTTGTCCAGAAGGGGAAAACCTGGGAGTTTGCAAGAGAGATTAAGTCTAATGTGAGTATCCCCGTAATATTTGTCGGAAGAATAAATACATTCGACGATATTGATAGGCTCTTCGAAGAGTATGGTGCAGATTACCTTGCAGTGGGGAGGGCGTTGGTAGCGGATCCTTCCTTTGTTTCTACTTATATTGGTGGTGCTAAAGGGAGAGTAAAACCCTGTCTCTCCTGTAGTGAGGGATGTCTCGGCGGAGTTAAATCCGGTGAGGGGCTTCACTGTGTGGTTAATCCTACGGTGGGCGAGAATGAACTCATGGGAAAAGATTTGTTTAAAGGTGTTGAGAAACCAAAGCGGATAGCCGTAGTTGGTGGGGGTCTGGCTGGTATGGAGGTTGCCCTGGATTTAAAGAGGAAAGGGCACAGTGTTACCCTGTACGAGAGGGACAAGCTTGGCGGGCAGTTTAATCTGGCCCCTCTTCCTCCCAATAAGGAATCTCTCTCTAAGCTTATAGATTTTTACAGTTGGTCACTTAGGGATAGTGGCATTAAGATTATAAATCGGGAGGCGAGAGAAGAAGATTTAGTCGACGGTTCCTATAATACGGTTATCCTTGCCACCGGTTCTAAGCCTGTAATTCCTCCTATTGAGGGGCTAAAGAATTACTTCTGGGCGGAGATATTAGAAGATCAAAATATTGTTTCCAATAAGAAAGTGTTGGTTATAGGTGGGGGATTAATTGGGGTAGAAGTTGCCAATAAACTTTTGAAGAGGAATAATAAAGTAATTATTGTTGAGATGTTGGATGAAATTGCTCGAGGTATGGAAATGATAGAGAAGGCACTTACCCTCAAAAACTTAAAAGAGAATGATGTGGAGATATATACGGGATGGCTTGTATCTAAGGTTGAGAGAGGTAAGGTCTATATCAAGAATAAGGAGGGAAAAGAGAAATTTTTCGAGGATGTAGACCATATAGTGGTAGCTACTGGTATGCGTTCGTACAATCCCCTCGAGGAAAAAATAAAAGGAAAGGTGGAATATTACGTGATAGGTGATGCTAAAAAGGTGGGGAAGGCTCAAAATGCTATAAAGGATGCCTTTGATTTGGCAATCAGGTTGTAGGGATTTACTTGTATTTTTTCCTTGACTGAGAGCTATATATCAATATAAAATACTTCTATTCTTGCGGTGGTTTTTTCTGTTTTTCGTCTAAGTTGTGTGTCATAATAACTCTTCCTGTGAGGCCTGGTAATGAAAAAAGGGAATAGTATATCCATAAAAACTAAGATTACGACGGTAATAGTTTTAATACCTATGGTTTCGTTGATAATTGTCGGGGTAGTTGCTCTTTATCAAAATAGGAAGGTGCTTGTTAACCAGGCCGAGTTCACCCTTAGAAGGATGGTTCTGGAAAAAACAGGCAAGTACGATATGATTTTTCAGCGTATCCAGGAAGAAGTTGATGCTACGAGTAAACTTGCCGGTGTCTTCTTTTCGCAGCCAACACCGAAGGTGAATATTGAAAGAAAGATGCTCTTCCCCTGGACAGGTAAGGGATACGGGAATGAGGAGATTAAGAGAAAATTTCATGATGAAATTTTAAAGTTACAGCGTATAGGTTTGACTCTTCATGCTGTAGTGAGTAATAATCCGTATCTGACGTTGGGCTATATGGGAACGAAAGACGGAATAACTGTTTTTGATAATGAGAAGGTTGTATCTGTAATTGAGAAATTAAAGGCCTTTGATGTGCGTGAAAGACCCTGGTACGTCCAGGCGAAGATCGAGAAAAGGCTTATTTGGACAGATCTCTATGTAGATGCCAGTACGAAAAAATTAGCGGTTACCTGTGCCGCACCTGTTTATGATAATAAATCGAATTTTATCGGTGTTGTTGGATTTGATGTGTTGCTTGAGACTCTCCAGAAGGAGATTAAGAGTCTCGATATAGGATACAAAAATAGTGCTTTTATGATTAATAAAATGGGATTTCTCATTGTAAAGCCCGGCATGGAGCAGGTGGTCGAGGTGTGGCAGAGGGAGTATAGGGCAAAAAACCTTTTGGAGACTAAGAATCCGAAGTTTAACGAGATAATTGGAAGAATGGTTGCTGGCAAATCTGGTGTTGAGCGTTACACAAGTTTGGAAGGGGAAAAGGAGTATCTTGCCTATGCGCCTATAAAATCTATTGGCTACAGTATTGGAGTTATTGTTCCACAGACAGAAATAACAAAGCCAGTTGAAGAAGCGGGGAAGATACTTATAGTTATTCTTGCAATAGTTATAATTATCTCTTTGGGCGTTGGACTTGTTTTGAGTAATCAGATAACGAGGCCTATCGAGGAATTGACAGTATTTGTCGATAGAGTAAGTAAGGGATTAACAGAGGTAGAGGAGGTACCTATCAAGCGAAGGGATGAGATAGGAGTTCTGGCAAATGCTTTTAACAGACTTATGAGAAGTCTTTCAACTTTGTTAGAGGAACAAAGAGAGCGGAATGAGTAATGAATCTGAGTGTACTGTATTTTATACTGTGGTCTAAACTATTTGTACTGATTTTTCTATTCGCCTCTTATGGTGTTGTAGTAAGCCAAAAGAAAGAAAGAGAACTTAAGTACATTTTATGGATGCTCATTGTAATCCTTGTTAGGGATCTGGCTTACTCATTTTTTACCGATTTTCGTGTTATTTCCATTTCCGATATTATTGTTCTCTCTATATTCCTGGGTTGGTTGATCCAGTATAGGGGGCTTAGGAAGTTTGACATAGTTTTTTTCGTTGCCAATGGCCTCGTTATAGGTGTTAGTATTGCCGATGCGTTTCTCGATTTTGCCGGGATTACGCAGCTTATTCTAAATTTGTGGGTTCTGCTCGATATTATATATTTTTCCATGTGTATGGGGATGGTCTCTGAGTTTAATACGGAGAATGCCGAGATTATACTGAGGGTAAGGTTTTTTGTTATTTCCGTTCTCTTTGTAACCTCTATTATTACCCTCCTCTATGGGTATAGGCCACCCTTGATACAGGAGGTTCTCTTTCCCGCCTCTTATTCTATCTTTTTTTACATATTGTTTAATTATAGCAATATATACGTGCGACAGAAGGACGCTACTATACAGTTTCTCTCCACAAACATCGAGGCGTTGTTCGATTTTATGAGAAGTTTAGGAAGTGCTATCACCGAGAAGATAGATCTTCCGAAGGTTATGGATATTATAATCACCTCGGCGGTTAAAAATATAGGTGCCGATGCGGGGGTGATTATGATGGTAGATGAGTTTGAGGATGTTATTAAGACCAAGGCTATTTATGGTGTGTATCCTCCTCATTGGAAAGTTCCGGAGATTTTGACTGCAAAGGCGAGTAGCATTAAACGGAGTATCTGGGAAACGCCCGTAAGAATAGGAGAAACTATATTGGGCGAGGCTGTTAAAACAGGAGAGGCTATATATTTAAAAGATGCTACGGAAGACGAGAGGATGAAATACAATAGAGAGGATAATATTCTCTTCGTGAGTTCTATAATTGTAATACCACTGATAGTTTCTGGAAGAGTCCTTGGTGTGATCTCGGCTGTAAAGCGGGTTAAAAATCAATATTTTTCCGAGGCTGATTTCGAGCATCTTAGAACCTTTGCCGAGTATGCTTCAATTACTATTGATAGTATCTATACCTATATGGAGATACTTGAGAAACGAGAGATGGAACGTGAAGTTGGAATTGCCGCCGAGATTCAACAGCGACTCATACCGGAGAAAATTCCTGAGTACCCCGAGTGTTCCATAGCTGCTTTTAACATTTCTGCAAAGGGTGTTAGTGGGGATTATTACGATGTTATTCCTCTTGGGGAGAGTAAAGTGGGTTTGTTTATCTGTGATGTTGCTGGTAAAGGTGTTCCAGCGGCTCTCGTGATGGTCATGATAAGAACGGTACTCCATTTGATTATATCTCCGGATAGGGATGCAGCCACAATACTTACCTGGATTAATCGAGGTATTACAGGAAGCATAAGTATTGACCATTTTGCTACTTTGGCATACCTATCCTTTGATAGAAATGCGAGTGAAGTGGTGTATTCTAATGCTGCGCATCACCCTTTGCTTGTTTATAAGAGAAAGCTGAATAAGTTGATGGAAATTGATACACCGGGATTGCCTATAGGTATAGAGAAAAATACTAAGTATGCTCAGAAGAGATTCGGTGTAGAAAAGGGAGATATTATTGTGCTTTATACCGATGGTATAATAGAGGCAATGAATGAAGCGGGGGAACAATACTCCATTGGCTCTTTGAAAAGAGTGATCATGGATAATGTTTCTCTTCCTGCGGATGAGCTGGTGGACAGAATAAAAAGTGATCTGGAAGGGTTTGTAGGGAAGGCAAGGCAACATGATGATGAGACAATAGTTGTGATGAAGGTGAATTAGAATAATGTAAATGGTGGTTGGTGTGTATGGAGATAAAGATAAGGCGAAGTTCAACGATTTATATCATCGATATTAGTGGCGATATGGATATGTATAACGCCTATAAAGTGAAAAATCTTGTAAACAAGATGATAGAAAAAAACATTCGGAATTTTATCATTAATATGGAAAACGTTAACTACATTGATAGCAGTGGGATAGGGGCACTTATATATGTTCATTCTGAGCTTAAAAAACGTGATATGAAGTTTCGAATTACTAATGTCAAGGGAACAGTTAAGAAGGTTATTGAACTTACTAAATTGATGGGTTACTTTAAAATTGTCGATACGGTAGAGAATGCAATCCAGCAGATAAAGTCTGAACTATAGCTTTTGTTGGGTTAGATACCAAAGTTTTCATGGAGGAGTATTAAGAACGGTGAGTGAGATAAAAGAGATACTTATTGATGAGAATAGTAAACTATTTGATAGGACGGGAATGTTTTACAAGAAGTTCCCCAGTGATTTTAGACAGATAAGATATTTTACTCTTCTCATTGTGCAAAAGGCGCCTCCGGAGATAAAGGAGATAAACCTGTTAGAACAGCAGATAAGTGAGCTTATCAAAAATGCTATAAAGCACGGAAATAAGAACGATCCTAATAAATTTGTTCATGTATGGTTTTCCTTCAGTGAGGAACATGCCCATCTGATCATAGAAGATGAGGGAGAGGGTTTTAAAAGGATTGAAGAGTGGAATGAGTTTAATCGGAAGAGAATAGAATGTTTCCAAAATCAAAATTTTGAAGAAATGGAAAAGTATATTTCTTTCATCACCGAGGATAGTGATGAGTACGATAGCGGGAATGCCCTGTTCGCTGCGGTGGAGTATTGGAATGGAGGTGTCGTATTTAATAACAAAAGAAATTGTGTTGCGGTACTTAAGCGTTTTCCTAAGAGGCGACATGGTCTTGAGATAAAAAGTGCATAATAAAAAAATTGAAGATGTTAAAGTATGCTGATAGAAGAGAAAAACAAGATAATAGAACTCCCAATTATTGTGATTTTTACAGAGGCGGGTGTTAATTGGTTTATAAGGAATAATAAGAAACTCAGAAAGTACAGATTAGCTGATAATACTGTGGAATATGGGCTCTCCCTTGATAGGTTTGAAGCCCCTTTGATTCAAAGAATGATACATCTCAACTATATCTCAACTATAGAGTTGAGCAGAGTAGAGTTTACTTCCAAGAGAAATGAGATAATGGATTTATCCAAATTAATTCTCTATGATTTTCTCTATAAAAAGTTTGAGATGGATGTGTTTAAAAAGTTTGTGAGTTCGAATTTTATAAAGAAGTGGAATCGGACAAATCCATCGAGGATAATAGACGAGAATTCTGTTTTTAGCAGGGCTTTTATATCTGAGATGAGGGAGAAATATCGCAAAGAGATAGCGGAGATTAATAGGGATGTAGTTACCCCTATTCACGATAAAATTCTCAAGAATTCGGAACTTTCGGAAGAGGAGAAAAAGATAGGAGTACTACTTAATAAACGCTATCTTGAGTATATAAACAGCATTATTTGGATAATTCTTGCCCAATTGAAGAATGTGAGGGATTATCGAGAGATTGTTGATGATATATCTAAAATTCTGGAGGAGTATTGGGAGAAGGCAAAGATAGCAGAGTATTTTTCTCTGATGATTATAGAGCTTGCGACGAATGCGGAGAATATAAGAATAAAAGAGGTAGCCAGAGAGCTGTATCCCGATAAGAAAAATATAGATAGTTTAATTTTTTATAAAGATGTGAGGGAGAATGTCTTTCGAGTTTTAAATAGGAGACAAGATTATCTCTATCTGGTGTGGCGAATCAGTAATAGAAGGGCTTCTATAGGCGTTGATAATCGGCTTAAGGTTACTCTTTTTAATCGAGAGTATGATTACGCAGATCTCAAAAAAAAGATAGAGAATAAGAAGGATTTGAATATAAGTGAGAAGAGCCTTTTTGATTTCTATCAGGAGTTGCCCGAGGATAAAAAGAGTGAGGAGTTGGGGTTATTTTACCTTTCCTATTTGAACGAGGCATGTGAAAAGTATCATATTAAATTTGATTCGAATGTGAGTGACATAGAGGATAGTAATTTAACTCTTATAGATTTAATGGTACAGTTCTAGAGTCGAAATTCCAATTATTGCAATCCGATTTTATAAATCTGTATAGATTCTAGGTGAATGCGGTTGACAAAGTTCTCTAAAGACCGTTATATATACAGAAATATAACGGTTTGGATAATTATTTTATAAGGATTGTTGATGAATGCTTAAGGATGGTTTCGGAAGAAAGATAGAGTATCTTAGGGTATCGCTTACCGATAGATGTAATCTTCGATGCAGGTATTGTATGCCGGTGGAGGGAGTTAGGAAGTGTAGACATGAGGATATCCTCCGTTTCGAGGAGATAGAAAGAATCGTTAGAATTTTCAGTGAACTTGGTGTCAAAAAATTTAGATTTACGGGGGGTGAGCCTCTTGTTCGCAAGGGAGCATTGGGTTTTTTGGAGAGACTCTCTATCAATAATTTTTATCTTACCACCAATCTTGCTCTACCTGGTCTGGATATTGAGAGATTGAATCGGGTGAGGCTCTCCGGAATAAATGTAAGCTGTGATTCTCTTAGGCCTGAACGGTACCGCTACATAACGAGGTGGGGTGATTTGGATACTTTTCTGGATAATTTTGGACGGCTGAGACTCCCCAACGTCAAGATAAATGTTGTGGTAATGAAAAACTTTAATGAGGATGAGATAGTGGATTTTATACACTTTGCAGTTTCTCATAATGCCACGGTTCGTTTTATTGAGAAGATGGATTTTTCCAGTGGTGATATCTACGAATCACCATTTGGGGGTGAGAGTGGTTTTGTATCGCTTGCTGAAATTAAAAACCGACTTGTAGAGATGGGAATTATAGAGGGGAAAGGATTGTCGCAGGGGAATTCCGTGGCACAATACTATCGGCTAACTAAGTTCAATGGGAAGGTTGGATTTATAACACATATAAGTAATGCCTTTTGTAGTAGGTGTAATCGGGTTCGAATAAAGGCAAATGGTGAATTAAAGCTGTGTTTGTTTGATGAGAGGAATTTTGACCTTAAGGGATTGTTGAGGTCGGGGGTAAGTGACGAATTGGTTAAAAGGTGGATAGAGGAGAGGATAAGAGAGAAGTATAGGGAGCCTATTACTAGTGTTAGCACTGAAACCGCTGCTGAGATTGGTGGTTGATAGGAGGTTGGTTGTATGGATAAGAGAGGAAAAAATCTGTTTATTTTGTCCCTTGCGTTTGTATTGGTAGGGGTGTTGGTTTTTGCCACCGCGTGTTCAAGACAAAAATCCGATAAGGAAGGATTGAATAAGGGAAGTAATAGTAACGGAAGAACAGAAAAGCATATTTCGGCATTCTGTGGTTCTGCCTCCAAACCTGCTCTGGAGGAGTGTGCCCGAGTTTTTGAGAAAAGCAGTGGGATTAGAGTTATCCTACATTTCTCTGGATCCGGGACAATGCTTTCACAGATGAAGATGAGCCGTCGAGGAGATATTTATATCCCAGGTACTCCTGACTATATGATAAAAGCCGAAAAAGAGGGGATAGTGAACAAAGATACCGAAAAAATTATTGCTTATCTCGTACCCTCCATTCTTGTACAGAGGGGAAATCCCAAGGGAATCAGAGGCTTAAAGGATCTTGCGAGACCTGGAATTAGGGTTGCGATTGGAAATCCGGATTCGGTTTGTGTTGGTTTGTATGCGGTTGAAATTCTTTCAAGGGCGGGGCTTTTGAATGCGGTTAGTAAGAATATAGTTACATTGGGGGGGAGTTGTAGTAAGACGGCTGCATTGATACCTATGAAGGCTGTAGATGCAATTATAGGGTGGAGGGTTTTTGCCAAGTGGAATCCCCGAACCACGGAGGCTGTTCCTATCAGCCCTAGGAATATACCCAGAGTTGCCTATATACCTGCGGCTGTTTCAACCTTTACCACAGATTTTAGATCTTCGAAGGCGTTTATAAATTTTCTCGTAAGAGATAAGGCTAGGGCGATATTCGCGAAATGGGGGTATCTACCTACCGAGAATGCTGCTCGTAGATTTGCTCCGGATGCTCATGTCGGTGGGGAGTATAAACTACCCCAGGGGTTTGTTCTTCATGTTGCTAAGTAATTTAGGGATGTGTTAGAGGTTTGTGATGAGAGGGGTGTTTAGAACTGGTAAAGTTAATAGGGGAAAAAACGGTAGCGGAATTAATGGTAACAGAGCTTTTAATCTGATTATAGGGGGAACTCTTGTAGCCTCGGTGGTGTTTGCTCTGCTTTTAATAGTTTCAACTGCTAGATATATAAGATGGAAGCATTTTTTTGATGTTTTGCTATCAAGAGAAATTCTCTTTGCCCTAAAGCTTAGTCTCTTTGTCTCCACTGTAGCCTCACTAATAGCTGTAAGTTTTGCACTTCCCATTTCCTATGCACTTTCTAGGTTTAGGTTTCCGGGGAGAAATATTATAGATACTATATTCGATATCCCTATTGTGCTTTCACCCATAGCAATAGGTGCTGTGTTGCTGATATTTTTCAACAATACAATCATAGGTAAATTTGTGGAGGAGCATATTGTCCGGTTTACCTTTGAGATTCCGGGAATTATTCTTGCCCAATTTGTCGTAGTGAGTGCTTTGGCGGTAAGGCTTTTAAAATCTACCTTCGATTCTATAGATTTGAGATATGAGGGTGTGATAAGAACACTCGGGGCGACAAGGTTTCAATCCCTTATACATGTTACCCTCCCCATGGCTAAACACGGAATTGTTGGAGCCTTTATTGTCACCTGGGCCAGAGCTATTGGAGAGTTTGGGGCTACTCTAACGCTTGCTGGTGCCACGACGATGAAAACAGAAACTCTCCCTATTGCTATCTTTTTAAGTTTTGCAAAGGCCGATGTACAGCAGGCAATAATTGTCATTTTAATCCTTCTCTCTCTGGCTATTGCAGTGCTCCTGCTTATTAGGAAACTCTCAGGAGAGGTAATGACATGGTGATGGTGAGAGATTTGTCACTAAGGGTGGGGGATTTTGAATTGAAGAGTATAGATTTTCATGTTGAAAGTGGAGAGTACTGTGTGTTTCTTGGTCCCACGGGGGCGGGAAAGACCCTTCTGTTGGAGAGTATCGCAGGTCTTATCCCTATAGATGAGGGAGAGATAGTGTTGAATGAGAGGAGGGTTACGAATCTCCCCCCGGAGAGGCGCAATGTTGGGTATCTGCCTCAAGATTATGCGCTCTTTCCGTTTATGAGTGTGAGAAAAAATATCGGAGTTGGACTTAGGCTTAGAAGGATGGATAGGAATGAGATTGATAAAAGGGTTGTAGAAATTGCTAAGGAATTAGGAATAGTACATATCTTGGATCGTATGCCCCTCAGGCTTAGCGGGGGAGAAAAACAGAGAGTGGCTCTTGCACGAGCCCTTGTTTTGGATCCCGAAATTCTCCTTTTGGATGAGCCCTATTCCTCCATAGATGCGGGGCTTAAGCGTTCACTCTGGTGGTTTATAAAAAAACTTCATCGAAGGATAAAAAAGACTATAATCCATATTACACACGATCTGGAGGAGGCATACACCCTTGCGGAAAAGATTGGGATTATTATAGACGGAAGATTGGTGCAGTTTGGTGAGAGAGAGTCTGTCTTTAGGTATCCCAAGAGCCCTGCCGTGGCGAAGCTTCTCGGAATAAATAATATTTTAAGCGCTAGAGTTGTGGATAAAAGGGGAAATAGGATAATTACGAATTGGAAGGATAATCGTATTGTGCTTTATGCTGGAGAGAAGGCTGATGATATAGAGAAGGATAAAGAGTTACACTTTTGTATTCGGCCGGAAGAGGTAAAGGTTGTTTCCAATGGAGATATAGAATCTGTTGGCAAAGTAGAGAGCAATGTGATTTACGGAGAGATTATTGCCTCGGTTCCATACGGAGGGGTTGGTACTTTTTATCTTAAGGCTATGAATAATGGTATCGATAGGCACTTTGATTCTGACTATGATTTCGAGATTAAACTTCCGCAGGAGAGGTTTGAATATTTGAAATTGCATGTTGGTAAGCGAGTATCCGTTAGGTTGGTTCCGGAGAGGATCCATCTTTTTGATCTCGCCTGATAATCGTTTGATAAACATGATTTTGGGGGGTTTAAATGATGCGTTCTTTTAAATTTTTGATTTTTCTGATGGGAGTTTCATTGATTGTTTTTTCTCTCATTGGTTGCTCCAGAAAGGGTAAAACCATTACTAAAGAGGAGAATAAACCAATAAGGATTGCTGTTGAGTTTGTAGATCATGCTGCCTCTGCGGATATAGCGAGAGCTAAGGGGTGGTATAAAGCGGAGGGACTCAAGGTAGAGGCGTTTGATAATTATATAACCGGGATGGCACTTGCTGCCGCCCTTACAAGAGGTGACATAGATGCTGCTTATATCTGTATGATACCGGCGATATCCGCTTTCTCTAATGGGGGAGTAAAGATAAAGGTAGTTTGTGGTACGCACAAGTATGGCTATGGTCTAATTGTTAATCCTAAGAGGGTTAAAAATGTTCATGACCTTCTAAAGAGTGATGTACGGGTTGCTTGCCCTCGAGAGGGTTCTCCTCCGGATGCACTTATGAATAAGTTGATAGAAAGGTATAATCTGGATGGAAAGAAGCTGAGGGAGAAGGTACTAAGAATGCCTCCTCCTAAGATTGTCCTCGCTCTTGAGATGGGCGAGATAGATGCGGGCTTTTGTTGTGAGCAATTTCCTACTATGGGGGAGAGTATGGGTTTTAGAGAGATAATAAAAGCGGAGGATTTATGGCCTAACATGCAGGGGAGTGTGCTTGTTGTAAAGGATAGGTTAATAAAGGAACATCCTGATATAGTAAGGAAATTGGTTAAGGTGACAGAGAGGGGCATAGATTTTGTGAATAAACATCCGAAAGAAGCGTCTGTTATTGTGGCACGGGCATTGAGCGTTGCGGGGAAAAAGGTGTTACCGCTAAAAGTTGGAAAGATTGCTGGCAGGTTAAAAATAACACCTGCTGTGATAGAGAAATCACTTACCCAAAAGATGATAGATACTCCGAGTGTTGATAGTGCGTCAATTCAGGAAGAAATAGATTATATGTACAAGCTTGGCTATATCAAGAAAGATTTTAAAGCAAAAGAGATACTGGATTTGAGTTTTCTAAACTAAGTTTTCTAGACTAACCACGGAGGCATTGATGAATCCGCTTGAAATGACAGATGGGGATTTTAATAGAGTGAGAACCAGGAAAAATAGGAAAAAGAGAGAGTTTGCCCTTGAGAGGACTACCGGAAAGAATGATTGGATAAGGTTTTTACCTATCATTATCCTCCTTGTTGTGTGGGAGATACTGGGAAGGATCAATATAACCTCTCGGGCAATGTTTCCCCCGTTTTCCGATGTCCTAAAAGAGTTTTTTGTATTATTACGCAACCGTGTGCTTATAGTCAATTTTGAAGCAAGTCTCTTTAGGGTAATAGCTGGGTTTGTTTGGGGCTCGTTATTGGGAATTTTAATGGGCATTGTTATTGGCTGGAATCGATTTATCGATAGGGTCTTAAGCCCTATTATAAGTATCCTGTATCCCATACCTGCTCTTGGGTGGCTCCCTATTTTGATGTTGTGGATAGGAATTAATAATATGCTTCCGATAACCATAATTTTTATCTGCTCTTTCTTTCCTGTGTGTTACAACACTGTATGTGGAATAAAAAATGTGGATCCGAATTATGTCAGGGTGGCAAGAACCCTTGGTGCCTCCAAGGTCAAAATAGTTGTAAGGGTATTGTTTCCGCTTGCCCTTCCTAATATTTTTACGGGACTTAGGCTGGAATCGGGGATGGCCTGGAGAGTCATTATAGCTGCGGAAATGGTGGCGATTCCGACGGGTATCGGGGCGCTCATGATGCGTGCGGAAAGTCTTATAAGAATGGATATTATTATTATATGTCTTCTTATTCTCTCTGTAATGACATTTCTCTTTGAGAGGGGATTTCTCTATTTGGAAAGACGGGTTGTAAAATGGAGGTAGAACTTAAGGGGGTTAGTAATTTTATACTCAATGATGTTAATCTGAAGATAGCAAATGGGGAATTTTTTGCCCTCCTGGGGCCTAATGGAGCGGGTAAAACAACCCTATTGAATGTGATTTCTGGTTTAACCTCCTATGAAGGGAATGTATTGTACGATGGGGTAGCTGTAGATGATGTGCCTGTGGAAGAGCGGGGTATTAGCTATCTCTTTCAGGAGCTTTACCTCTTCCCCAATATGACGGTTTATGAAAACATCGCTTTTGGTTTAAGGAATAAGAGAGTTACAAGAAAGGAAAAAATCCCGGATGTGGATGGAAGAGTTTGGGATGT
The DNA here is from genome assembly GCA_964596425.1 of uncultured Spirochaetales bacterium. Classification (GTDB taxonomy): domain Bacteria; phylum Spirochaetota; class Spirochaetia; order SZUA-6; family SZUA-6; genus CAZQTC01. The sequence continues at coordinate 181,478 of CAZQTC010000031.1, forward strand.
TTTGAGACTTTTAAAGATAGAGAACCTAAGGAATCGTTATCCCGTTCATCTTAGTGGTGGAGAAAAGCAGAGGGTTGCCCTCGCCAGGGCTCTCGCTGTACGTCCCTCTATTTTACTTTTGGATGAGCCCTTTAAGAGCATAGATGAAGCGACTTCTCGTTATCTGCGGGAGGAGGTTAGAGATATACAGGAAAAGCTTGAACTTACCACAATTTATGTTGTGCATGAAATTTCCCAGCTTGAGGGGATGCCTGTACGGGTAGCGGTGCTTATTGATGGGAAGATTCGGCTGATCGGGAGTGTGCAGGATGTTTATTTTGATTCGCAGGATGAGGCTGTTCTCGATTTTGTAGGTAAACCCAATATTCTTAGGGTGAATTCTCGGGAGGAGTCTGATAGTGGTTTTATTGAGGCCGTGTGGGGAAAAGGTGTGATACTTATTCCTAAGTACAAGTGTGAAAATAATTCCAAAATTACGAAGCTTGCTATTTCTCCCTGGGATGTTAGGATACTGCCTCTGCATCCGGAGAGTGTAAAGGGACTAAGGGTTAATGTATTTAGTGGGCGTATTCTTCGGGTAGAGTTAGAGTCTGCAGTTTTTAGGATAACGGTAGGGATAGGGTCGGAGGTTGTGATAGCAAATTTACCACGAGTGGTATTTGAGAGGATGCGATTAAATGAGGGGAATGAAGTTGTAATAACCTTTGATATGGAAAAAGTGAGGGTTTATCAGTAAGAGTTTATTGTCGAGGTGTAGAAATGTTTGATTTAATGAGAGAACGGATGAGAAAAATAGTTGATAGAGAAAAACTCTTAGAAATGCCAATCACTATAAGAGCCAAAGTCCTTAGCCCCAAGGAGGCAATAGGTAATCCCTTCCATAGGGATTATCCGATTCTTAAGGGGAAAGAGCGGCTGATAGAGGCGGAGTTTATGCATTCTAGGGGTGTGGCGTTCTCTGATATGTTTGGAAATTATAGTACAACGCTTGATGATGTTTTAACCATGGATTTAAAAAACAATTTTAGACGTGCAATTTTTATCGCATCTATAAACGCTGTTTTGAGGGAATTAGGGTTGGTGGATAAAACCGAGCACTGTAAAGATTCGGATTTGCTGAAGTGCGCTTCTAAGGTGTGTGGTTATCTGAGAGGAAACAAACTTAACCTGCGTGTTTTTCTCTGTGGATTACAACCTAGATTTGCGGAGAGGCTTACCGAACATTTTGTCACCAGGATAACTGATATGGATAGGGATAATCTGGGGAGGGTTTGGAATGGTGTAAGGGTGGAGGGCTCCGAAAAAACGGCAGAGTGTATAGAGTGGTGTGATATCGTTTTTGCTACGGGTTCCACTTTTGTAAATGATACCGCGAGAGATATACTACGACTTGCTGATAGTAAATCTAAACCAGTGATATTTTACGGTGTTACGGTTTCTGGACCTGCATACCTTTTGGGCCTTAATCGTTACTGCCCCTGTGGAAGGTAGCTAGCGGGATTGTAGCGACGCGGGGTGTTTGCTTGAGTAATAGGTACTCTGAGAGATTTTCTGCGGAAAAAAATAGTGGAAAGAGGGCTCGGTTTGTTTATAATTATTTTCTGATATGCGTTTGGGGTTTTATTTAAATACGAGCCTGGAGGGGAATAAACTTGATACGGATAAGTGGTTTTTTCTGTTTAACACTCTGGCTGATGCGGGTTCTGGTTGGGTTTGTTGGTTTGACGAAAATAAAAGTCTTAGATATATCTCGCAAGGGTTTGAGCGATCTACCGGTTATTCTCTTGGGGAGATTAAGAGGAATCGGGATCTTTTAGTTGAAATTATTTACAGAGATGATATAAACCAATACAAAACCCACATCAAGAATCTTTTCGAAGATACAAATACACATGCCTTTAAATTTCGAATCGTTAAGAAGGATGGCGAAACACTCTGGATAGAACATAAATGTTCTCCCATATATACGGAAGATGGAGTGTTTTTGGGGCGTTTGGTTACCAATACCGATATAAATTTTAAAGGAGAAGGAAAGGAAGAGGAAGAGGTTTTAAACTCCCCCCCTGTACAGGCGGAGATTCTTAAGAAGATTATTGAATCGTTAAACGGTGTTATCTCGCTTGAGGAGATTTACAATATTGTAGCGGATGGTGTTATTGAGCTGCTTGGGGCTAATGGGGTAGCAGTGTCTGTTTTTGGAGAAGGTGGATTTCCACATATTAAAGTATGGCGAGGTTTTTCGGATCCTTGTTTAAGGTTTTTGAATGGATACAGTCCCTGGGAGATGAAAGCAGGGAATGCCCTACCTCTTTGTTTCCCCCATGTGATGGATTCATCTCTCGATGAAAGAATTAAAACGTCTCTGTTAGCGGATGGAGTCAGAGCTTTTTTGGTTGTTCCTATTAAGGGCAATGGTGGGTTAGTGGGGGAGTTTATGATTTCCTTTGATGTTCCTCACGAATGTTCTTTCCGAGAGTTGCAACTTTTGGAAATCCTCTCGCATCATGTTGCGATAATAATTTCTGGTCGCCGTTCTAGAGAGATGGCTGAGCGTAGCGAGTTAATGTACCGCTCTATTTTTGAGAATGCAACAGAGGGGATATATCAAACTACGGTGGATGGCAGAATTGTCACAGTGAATCCCGCAATGGCGAGAATGTTTGGTTATAGTAGTCCGGAAGAGATGATGTCTCTGGAGGATACCTCTCAGTTGTATTGGGATGCAAGTGATAGAAAACGTCTCATTGAAATTGGTGAAAAAGAGGGAGGTTTGTACAATATTGAGGTTAAAATGAGACGTATCGATGGAAAGCCTATATGGGTGTTGATGAATGATAGAGCCGTAAGGAATCAAAGAGGTGAGTTCCTCTACTACGAGGGAACTCTGTTGGATATTACAAAGCGTAAAGAGATAGAGGAAGCTCTCCGTGAGAGTGAAGAGCGTCTTAGGTTGTTGATTAACTCGACCCCGGATATTATTTGCTTTAAAGATGGAAGGGGACGTTGGTTGGAAGCAAATGAGGCTGATCTGGAGTTGTTTTCTCTTAAAGGGATAAACTACCGCGGTAAAACGGATCTTGAATTGGCTAGTTTAACTGACCCCATTTATAGGGATGCTTTTCTTACCTGCAAGGAAACGGATGATAAAACATGGGAGAGTGGGAAGGTATTTCGTGGGGAGGAGATAATACCGCAATCAGATGGTTCAAATAAAGTGTATGATGTAATAAAAGTTCCTGTTTTCGATTCCAGAGGAAATCGAAAAGGTTTGGTAGTACTAGGAAGGGACATTACTGAACTTAAGCGTGCTCAAGAAAATCTATGCCAACAACTAATCTTTTCACAGGCGTTAAATAAAATTTCAAAGAGCATTATATTTGAAACGGAGCGGGATAAAATTTTAAAGGCCATGGTTCAAATCGCCGGGGATACGCTCTGTGTAGATCGGTGTTTGATTTATAGGGTAGATCGTAAAAAAAGGGAGGCCCAGGCTTTAAGTGAGTGGCTCAGTTCTGGAAAAGGGTATGTAACCCCTTCAGCTGCGATTTATCCTTTGGGGATGTTCGCTAGAAGTGAGAGGTATATATGGGAAAAAAGAACATGGCTTGAGAGTTATTCAGAGAAGGTTCATCCTCTTATTGCTTCAGAGGGTTCTGCTGAGTTGTTACATCAAGAACTGGAGATAAAGAGCCTGTTGTGGTTTCCTTTTGCTTTCGAGGGTGAGAAGTATTATTTATTGGTTTTCAATCATGTCAAACAGCCTCACAGGTGGGAGAATGCAGAAATATCCTTTGTGAAATCTCTCGCCGGACTTGTTGAGATTGCCCTTATGAAGATACGTTTTTTGGAAGAGAAAGAAGAATCGGCTGCTGCCTTTAAACGATTAGCCACGGTTGTGGAACAATCTAGTGAGGCTATAGTGGTTACCGATCTGGAGGGGCGGGTGGAGTATGTGAATCCTGCCTTTGAAAGAATAACTGGGTATTCTGCGAGTGACGTTATGGGAAGAGAGGCTCTGATGTTTAGAAACGCTAGAAGTGGGGAGAAATTCTATGAGACATTACTGGATACGGTGCTTAGAGGAGAAGTTTGGAGAGGACGGTGGAATGCTAGGCGTAAAGACGGAAGTGAATATAAAGAAGAGGCCGTTGTTTTTCCTATCAAGGATGCGTATGGAAAGATTGTTAACTTCTGCAAGATTGCCAGAGACGTTAGTAGAGAGGCTGAACTGGAATCACAATTACAACAGGCACAGAAGATGGAGGCATTGGGTACCCTTGCCGGTGGGATAGCCCATGATTTTAATAATCTGTTAACTGTGATAAATGGATATTCGGATATGTTGCTCATGGAACTTGATAAGGATAATCCTGTATATGAAGATGTTAGGGTTATACTGGAAACGAGTAAGAAGGCCGAGAATTTAACTAGACAATTATTGACTTTTAGCAGGCGAGAAGTCCAACAACCAGAAGTTGTTGATTTGAATCAGATTGTCCGCTCGATGGAAAAAATGATCCGCAGATTGATTGATGAGGATATTAGTATAGAAATTGCGTTAAAAGAAAGCCTGCCAAAGATTAAAGGAGATAGAACTCAGATAGAACAGATCGTAATCAATCTTGTGGTTAATGCACGGGATGCTATACGGTCTGTTAGGAAAGCGAATTTCCCGGGGAGGATCAAGATAGAAACTGGAGAAACTCTGGTGGATGATAATTTTATCTTACAGTATCCAGATGTTCAGAAGGGCTTACATGTTTTTCTTATCGTTTCTGATAATGGGATTGGCATGGATAGAGAAACGAGGGAGAAGATTTTTGAACCCTTTTTCACTACAAAGGAGAAGTTTAAGGGCACCGGTCTGGGTCTTTCTGTGGTGTATGGAATTGTCAAACAAAATAACGGATGTATCCTTGTTGATTCCGAACCCGGGAAGGGGACGATTTTTAAAATTTATTGGCCTGCTACGACTGAGGGTGAAAGGAATAGTGTTTCCGGGTTTGAAAGAGAAGATTTGTCTGGGGATGAAACGATTTTAGTTGTTGAAGATGATAGTGGAGTACGGGAGTTTGTAGTTAGAGCCTTAGGTAGTCTTGGTTATAGAGTATACCATGCCCAAAACGGAAGAGATGCCCTTGAGCTTATAAAATCTAAGGGGTTGCAGATAGATTTGTTAATCACGGATCTCGTGATGCCAGAGATGAATGGTAAAGATTTGGCCGATAGAATTTGTGTGCTCTTTCCCGGGATAAAAATTATTTTCGTTTCGGGCTACACTAACGGATACATTATGGATAAAACCCTCCTGGGAGAAAATATTGATTTTGTTCAAAAACCTTACTCCGTAAAGTCTATTGCGAGAAAGGTTAGGGAAGTACTGGATGTAGATAACTCTAGATAAGTTCTTTCCCTGTTGTTGTTCCTATGAAACGCCCGTGTACCACTCCTCGTGTGCTTATTAAGGAGTCGGCGAGTTTTTGGATTTTTTTTGCTTTTCCCCTTAGTACTATAACCTCAAGACAGTTGTGTTCGTCTAAGTGTACGTGGAGTGATGAGACAATACATTTAAAATCGTGATGCTGGACATCAACTAACTTTTGAGCTAGTTCATGTCTGTGATGATCGTATACCAATACGGCAACTCCCGCCGTTTCTCTATCTCCCTCTAACCATTCTTTTTGTACAAAGGTATCTCTTATGAGGTCTCTGATTGCCTCGGATCGGTTAGAGTACCCCTCGTTCTCTATCATTTTATCGAATTTTTCGAGAAGAGAGTCTTCCAGGGATATACTGAATCTCTTAAGCATTTTTTCTGTCCTACCGTTTAAAAATTTAGTAAAAATGTGGCGCTACACGTTTTTATCTGGTTTCGATATAGAAAAAATATACTATATAACATCTTTAGTCCAGCAAATTCTGCCTGTAGGATGTCTTGTCCTACCATTGTATCGTGTAGTCTTGGGATTTTTAGTAAAGGTATCAAAAATTTTAATTTTTAAGCTTGATTATTATCCAAAAAAGTGTTACGAAATTCAGGCAAGTAACACCAAGCCGGTTTGGGAAATGTCTGAGAGAACATTAGGAGGATAATATGAGAAGAGTTTTCGTTTTTGTTCTTGCGTTTTTGCTGATAGCCAGTTTTTCCTTTGCTGCCGGAGAGAGGGAAAAGACTACAGGAGGAAAGCTTATCACTGTAACCGATTTGCTGGGAAGACAGGTAAGGGTGAAAATTCCGGTAGAGAGGATAGTTCTTCAGAGTAGTGGGAGCGGTGGGGCTTTCTATACCCTTTTTGCGCTGGGGGGGAGGAATGTTGTTAGACGAATAGTAGGTATAGATCCCGGGCTAAAGATGTACAGGCACTGGATATGGGAAAAGTTTACCAAGGCAGTACCGGAATTAAAGAGTATCCCGGACATAGGGTATGTGTATAAGGGAAATTTTAATGTGGAAAAGGTAATTACACTTAAGCCGGACGTGATTATAGTTCCTCCATTTGCATACCAGCGCGGAAAAGATGCCTTTGCAAAATTAAAGAAGGCAGGGATTCCCGTTGTGGTAATCGATTACCATAGTGAAACGCTTAAGACTCACCTTGCTACAATTAAACTTCTTGGTCTTCTCCTGGGAAAAGAGAAAAGGGCAGAGGAGCTTGCTAATTTCTACAAGGAACAGGTGGAAAAGGTTTATACACGATTGGAGCATCTTAAAGGTCCTAAGCCTAAGGTGTATATAGAGTGCGGAATGAAGGGGCCATCTGAGTACAGTAACACCTATGGCAATTATATGTGGGGAGCATTGATAGAGAAGTGTGGGGGAATAAATATTGCCAAAGGGAAAATAGAAAAGTGGGGACCGATAAATCCAGAGTATCTGTTAAGCAAAAACCCCGACGTAATAATAATAACTGGTTCGTATTGGCCAAAAACTTCACATTCAATGAGATTAGGATACTATGCCAATGCCGCGGAATCGCGAAAACTTCTTGCCGCTTTTACCAAAAGGGAGGGCTGGAACACCCTGAAGGCCGTAAAGGAGGGAAGAATTTACAGCATTCATCATGGTCTTTCCAGGGATATCTGGGATTTTGTCCCCATTCAGTTTATGGCAAAATGCTTTTATCCAGATGTTTTTAAGGATCTGGATCCTGTGGCAAGTTTTAAGGAATTTCACAGGAGATTTTTACCCGTTGAATATAGTGGGGTATGGATGCTCTCTTTGATTCCTCAAGAGAGATAACAGGGATGTGAGAGGAATAGATGGAGCGTATGGCGATTAAGGGAGGATACGTTAGGGCGGTATATAGTGTAATAGAGAGGCGAAAGTATATCCTTATTCTTTTGGGGGTAGTTGTGTCTGTATTTACCCTCATGGCAGATATATCAACCGGACCCGCTCGCCTCTCTATTTTTAAAGTATTTGCCACCATGCTTTTCCCCTATGGGAGTGAAGCCTCAGTCCGTGTAATCGTATGGGTGTTGAGGTTACCCATAGCAATTATGGCTATTGTTGTCGGTGCTTCTCTGGCGGTTGCCGGGGCTGAAATGCAAACCATTCTTGCAAATCCCCTGGCAAGTCCGTATACGCTTGGAATAGCCGCTGGTGCAGGCTTTGGGGCTGCTCTTGCTGTAGTTATAGGTGTAGGGATAGTTCCGGGTGGAAGCACAATTCTTGTTCCTGCAAATGCATTCTTTTTTTCTTTTCTTACGTGTATTCTTATTTTCTTCTTAAGCAAGGTAAGGGGTTTCTCCATGGAGAGCATGATATTAACGGGAATTGCTCTGCTTTTTCTGTTTCACTCGATGTTGGCCCTGCTTGAATATCTTGCCTCAGAGGAAGAGTTACAGGCTGTGATGTTCTGGCTCTTTGGGAGCTTGATGAAAACAACATGGAGAAAATTGGGAGTAGCGACGGTGATTTTGTTTATCACACTTCCGCTTCTTCTTAGGGATTCCTGGAAACTGACTGTGTTACGTTTGGGGGATGAAAAGGCAAAGAGTTTGGGAATTAACGTTGAAAGGTTAAGATTAAAAACCTTTGTTATTATTTCACTCCTTGCAGCAGCGGCTGTCTGTTTTGTGGGAACGATAGGGTTTGTCGGACTTGTAGCTCCTCACATAGCGAGGATGCTGGTGGGGGAAGACCAGAGATTTTTTTTACCCATGTCTGCCATCTGTGGGGCTATTCTGCTCTCCCTTGCCTCTATAGGGAGCAAAATTATTGTTCCGGGAGCTGTTTTCCCAATTGGTATTATAACCTCTTTTATAGGAGTGCCTTTTTTTCTTCTGCTGATAATATTTAAGAGAAGGGAGTTTTGGTAAAGTGGTTTTGAGTGTTAGAAATTTGAGGTTTAGTTACGGTTCTGTTGCTGTTTTGAAGGGTGTCAATCTAAAGGCAGTTTCCGGGGATATTACAGCTCTAATTGGTCCCAATGCTGCAGGAAAAAGTACCCTTCTTAAATGTATTGCCGGTATGTTGAGGCCGGAGGGAGAGGTTTTGGTAGGTGGCAGGAGCATCACTGATTTAAGTAGTGAGGAGCTTAGTAGATGTGTTGGGTATCTGCCACAGGCAAATTTTTCTTCTGCGGCACTTCGGGTGTTTGAGGTAGTTCTTCTGGGAAGGGTTCACTCTCTCTCATGGAGGGTGAGTGAGGAGGATTTTGATATTGTTTCGGATGTTTTGGTTGAGCTTGATATCGAGAATTTGGCATCACGGTACATAGGAGAACTCAGCGGGGGACAGCAGCAAATGGTTGCAATCGCTCAAGCCCTCGTTCGAAAACCAGATATCCTGTTATTGGATGAACCAACCAACAGTCTTGACCTTAAAAATCAATTGGAGGTGTTTGAGGTTGTAAGGGAGATAACTGTAAAGCGCGGATTGATTACCCTTATGGCGATGCACGATCTAAATCTGGCTGCCCGATATGCTGATAGCTTTGTTGTGATAAATGGTGGGAGAGTGTGTGTAGAAGGTGATTCTAGAACTGTTATAACGCCGGGAATGGTTGGTTCCATCTATGGGATTAATGCAAGTGTATATATCGATGAAGATGGCGTTCCCCAGGTGAATCCTAAGGGTATTCTTAGGGATGAAAAGTTGTATCAAAGGAGGGAAGGTAGGTATTATGGGTAGTAGTGTAATTGATTGGGAGAAGGTATGGGCTGAGAAAGCAGAAGAGACCAAGCGAGTCACCAATGTAGAGTATTGGAATAGACGAGCGGAGGATTACAATGATTACATTAGAACGAGCAACTATGAACATGGAAGAGAGATAAGAAAAGTCTTCGAAAGGGAGGGGATTTTAAATCAAGAATTTGAGGTGCTGGATATTGCTGCAGGACCTGGTTCTGTTACTATTCCCTTTGCAGAGGTTGTAAAAAGGGTAATTTCTATAGAACCCTCTGAAGAGATGCGTAAGAGGCTTGCGGATAATGCGATGGAGCATGGATTGAATAATGTGGAGATTTTGGCTAAAAGATGGGAAGATACGGATGTTCGGTTGTACCATAAATGCTTTGATATTGTTATCTGTTGTCATGCACTTTGGCATTTCCCTAATGTAATGACTCAGATAATAAAGATGGCCGAGGCTTGCAGGGGATATTGCTGTATAGGGGAAGGGGTTGGTGCATGGGGTAGTGTTTATGGTATGTACAAGAAGCTGGGAATAGACTCTCATAGTTTTGATTATTTTATCCATCTGTATAATATACTTTATCAGAACGGTATAGTTACCAATGTAAGAATTGTTGATACTGTTATGAGGAGGTCGGTAGAATCCGGGATAAGAATGTGGGAGTTGGTTTTGAGCAAGTATAGAAAACCTACGGAAGAGGATAGAAAACTTATAAGAGAGCATGTCATGGCTCATTCACGGGATGGTGTGTATGAGAGAAGGAGTAAAATGGGTATAATATGGTGGAAGGTGGAAAATTAAGAGTGTTAAAACCATTGGAATCGGTGCTGGTTAAACCCGCGGGTCCTGATTGTAATATGGCCTGTAAGTATTGTTTTTATCTGGAAAAGTCAAGGCTATTTCCCGAAACTCGGGTTCACAGGATGTCGGAGAAGACTCTCAAACTCATGGTGAAACAAATAATGCGTCAGGGAACGGATAATATCTCCTTTGGTTGGCAGGGTGGTGAGCCCACCCTTATGGGGAGGCGTTTTTTTGAGCTTGCCTTTAATTATCAGCACATATTTGGTAGACCCGGCCAGAGGGTTGGAAATGGGTTTCAAACCAATGGTATATTAATCGACAAAGATTGGGCCATGATGTTTAAGGAGTACAATTTCCTTGTGGGCCTCTCTCTTGATGGTCCTAAAGAGATTCATGATAGATATAGGGTCCTAAAAAGTGGAAGACCGAGCTGGGAGATGGTTGTTAGGGCAAGGGATATTATGCTGGAGAGGGGGGTGGCTGTAAATGCTTTGAGTGTTGTATCTGATTATTCCGTTAAATTTCCAAGAGAGATATACGAGTTTCATAAGAAGAACGGGCTTACCTATATGCAGTTTATTCCTCTTCTGGAAAAGGATCCCACAAGCCCCGATGGTATAGCTTCTTTTTCAGTTAAACCCAAGGATTACGGGAGATTTTTATGTGATATCTTTGATCTCTGGATAAGTGATTTTAAAGGTGGTATGCCAACAACATCCGTTAGATGGTTTGATTCTCTTCTCTTTACCTATCTAGGTCTTGAGGCGCCGGAGTGTACCCTGCAGAAGGAGTGTGGAAGATATGTTGTTATTGAACACAATGGGGATGTCTACTCCTGTGATTTTTTTGTGGAAAATAGGTGGAAACTGGGGAATATAGGTGAGGGAAAAATTATAGATATGCTTAACAGTCCTTTACAGGATAGGTTTGGAAAAATTAAGGCAACTCTACCTGAAAAATGCTTGAAGTGCCCATGGATTATCCACTGCTATGGAGATTGTCCGAAGCACAGGATTAATACACCTGGAAGGGGTATTTCGATTGATCGGCCTATAAGTTATTTTTGTGAATCCTACAGAATGTTTTTTGCTCATGCCGATAAAAAGTTTAAAGAACTTGCTCATAATGTGGCTCAGAGGCAGGGTGGCGTTTTTTAAATCTTTTTGGCAAAAAACCAATAAAATTCAAAAAAATTATTGAGAGTATTGACATTCTCCGGTTTTAGTTTATCATAGTTAATGTTACATTTATGAGAGCGCTTTCATAAATGTAACATTAATCAAATTCTAAGGTTTAAAGGGGGTTTTTATGAAGAAGTTTGCCTTTATTCTGCTTGCCATTGTATTGGTGAGTGTAGGTGCCTTCGCTACGGGGCAGAAAGAGCAGGGCAAGATAAAGCTGATCTACATGACCGCCGGGGATGTAAATATGCTTGCTTTGGGTGAGAACGTGTTTGGTCCGCAGTTTCAAAAGAAGTATCCCAACATATCCCTGGTGACAATTCACACGGGTCCTGGTAATGCCGGTTCTCAGAGGATTTACGAGAAGATCTTGGCGGAGAGCCAGTCCGGAAAGGAAGCCTGGGATGTGGATGTTGCTATGGTGCATCAAATTTTCATGAAATGGGCAATGGCGAAAAATTTACTGTTGAAGTACGCAGAGGATCTGGATACGTGGAAGTATGTAACCTCACCATTTGCTAAGACCTCTCTCGGAGTAAACATAGAGGGTTATGCAATGCCCATGTTCCACAGTCAGACGGCTTTGGCTTACAACCCGGATTATGTAAAGAATCCGCCAAAGAGTTACAAAGAGCTTGAGGAGTGGGTGAAAAAGCATCCTGGCAAGTTTGGTTATAACGGTATTAAGGGAGGAATGTCCGGTGTATCCTTTACCGTCGGTTGGGTTTATGCCAAAACCGGCAAGTATAAGAAGTATGCCGTTACGGGACCCTTTGAGCAGTCCGAGGTGGATTCCTGGAAGGGTGTATTTGAGGATTTAAAGGAATTTAATAAATATGTAACCTTTACCGCGGGGAATGTGGGTACTCTTGATGCATTGAACCGTGGTGAGATCTGGATGGGACCTGTATGGGTTGATATGTACTTCACATTTATGAATGAGGGAAAGTTAGATCCGAAAACAAGACTCATTCTGCCGGACCCAGGAATGCCAGGGCAACCGATGTACTTCGTAATTCCAAGAAAGGCAGCACATGCCGATGCGGCTAAGAAATTTGTGGAGTTTGCCACAAGTCCTGCGATTCAGGCAAAGGATATTGTTGAAAAGTTTAACTGGTATCCGGGAATCGATGGCTCTTACCTCAAAGACTATGTACCTAAAGCTACTTATGATAAGATCTACAGGGATATAAAGCCCAAAGATCTGGCAAAGAAGGGTCTGGCGTTCCCGCTTGCTGATTACTTTAACGCTATGCTTGAATCTTACGAGAAATGGATTAAATAGTCATGAGTAGTGCTACTATTGGTATACAAAGACGGAGGGGCTTTAAGCTCCCTCCGTACCTTATACTTTTGTTCCCCGCAGTAACCTTTATGCTTCTTGTGTATGCGTATCCCTTTGTGGCATCCGTTGTAAGAAGTTTTATAGATAAGGGGGGGAATTTCTCGTTTGCGAACTATGTAAAATCATGGAATTTATACTTAAAGGACATCCTGTTTACCTTTGCTGTAACTGTGTTTAGTACCGTAGTTTCCGGGGTTATTGCGGTTTTGCTTTCGGTTTATTTTAGACTTCACGAGAGTCCGATTTCTAAGTTTCTCCTAAATCTTTACAGGTTACCTATTTTTATACCCTTCGTTGTGGTGGCGCAAATGATGAATAGTTTTCTCGCACCCCACGGCTTGTTGAATACGGCACTTGCTCAGCTTAAGTTGATAAACCTAAATAATCCTCTTCAGCTTTTTAATTTTGCAGGATTATCCTTTGGTTTTGTCTGGAAACTTGCTCCCTTCACGATTCTTATAATCTATGGAGGTTTCCAGATGATAGATAATAGTTATATAGAGGCAGCTAGAAGTTCCGGGGCGCGGTGGTTTAACCTTATAGTTAGGATTTTAATTCCTATGAATAAACCCAGTATCATGGTGGCATTGGTGCTTATTTATTCTCAAATTGTAGGAACTTTTACGCTGCCCTATATGTTAATTGGGGGAAAGATACCCACAACAATTACGGTAGATATAGCGCATAGGGTTAATTATTTTAGGGATTTCGGGGTCGCCAATGCGCTCGGTGTTTTTTCCTATATTTTGGTTTTTGTTAGTGCGATTTATTACTTAAAAACTAAGGTGAAAGAGGTTAAGTAAGGTGCAAACAACAATAATTAGTAAGCGAGTTGTCGCTCTGACTCTGGAAATTTTGCTGTTGCTATTTTCCTTCCTCCTAATTTTTGGTCCTATGACAAGCCTTGTGCTGTGGTCTATCGCGGATAAGTGGTTTTGGCCCAATCCCCTTCCTCAGAGTGTGGGATTTGACTACTGGAAACAGGCTCTTGGGATTCAAAAGAGTCTTGCAATAGGAGCTGTAAGTATTGTCCCTGCGTTTTTCCTAAGCCTTATGATCGCCCTTGTTACGGTGGTTATATCTATGGCTATTGCTATTCCGGCGGGGTATGCACTTGCCAAATACAAAATACCCTTCGGGACTTTTATCCTGTTTTTATTTCTTATGCCAAATGCCTTCCCGCAGCAGCCGATATTTGTGAATCTTCTTGATATTTTTACCAGGATAGGGCTTGCCGGAACGATTCCGGGTGTAATAATTGTACATATACTCGTTGGACTTGTCTTCGGTGTGTGGATTACGAGTGCTACCTTTAGATCGATCCCTAAGTATCTTGAAGAAGCGGCGAGAAGTGTTGGGGCTAATTGGGTTAAGACCTTTTTTAGAATTACTCTCCCCTTAGCTGCTCCCGGACTTCTTGCGAGTTCTGTATTTGTTTTTATTACATCCTTGGATGAGTTTACCGGTACATTCTTCATAGGTTTACCCTTTGTGGTTACCTTACCCATGACTCTCTACTCTGCGAGCGGATATAACATGCAATTTGCCTCTGTTATCGCAATTATCCTACTGGTGCCCAGTATCTTGTTTATGCTACTTGTCCAGAAGGTATTGAAGGCAGAGTATGTGGGTGGAATGGGTTGATGGGAATTGAGTTCGGTGATTTGTGAGTTTTATTTGGAGGTAGTTAATAGATGTCTAACTTGAAACTTGTAAACATTGTAAAAAAATATGGAAAAGTTGTCGCAATTGATAACTTAAGCCTCGAGGTGAGGGATGGAGAACTTGTTACCCTGCTGGGGCCCTCTGGTTGTGGGAAAACGACGACACTGAGAACGATTACCGGGTTTTTAACTCCTGATAGTGGGGATATTTATATTAACGAGAGAAGAATTACGGATATCCCCCCGGAGAAGCGAGGAATTGGACTTGTTTTTCAAAATTATGCTCTGTGGCCACATATGACTGTATTCCAGAACCTTGCTTTTGGGCTTCAGATGCATAGGATACCAAGAGATGAAATTAAAAAGAGAGTTAAGCAATATCTGGAAATGGTGGGGCTTTCCGGATACGAGGATAGGTATCCCAGAGAGTTAAGTGGTGGGCAGCAACAGAGGGTTGCTCTTGCCAGAGCTCTGGTTTTACAACCTGATATTTTGCTTTTGGATGAGCCTTTGAGTAACCTTGATGCACTGCTTAGGGAGAGGATGCGCTTTGAAATTGCTCGAATCCATAAGGAGTCCGGTGTAACTACGGTGTACGTTACTCATGACCAAACAGAGGCTATGGTTATCTCGGATAGAATTGTTATCCTCAACAAAGGTAGGATTATGCAGGAAGGAAAACCTTGGGATATCTACGAGAGACCTGCAAACAAGTTTGTAGCTAGTTTTATGGGTAATACCTCTTTTATAGAGGGAGTTGTTACAGATATTAGGGATGAGTATGCCGGTATAAAGACGGATGATGGTCTATTGATTTACGGAACGGGTCGTGGTGTTGGGGTAGGAGAAAAAGCTGTGATTGCCATAAGACCGGAGAACGTGAAGTTTGTTTCCCCTTCGGGGAGGGATGTCGTGGGAAGAAGTAAACTGAAGAATGTGAACCTTTTCCCCGTTAAGATAGAGCGAGAGTCCTACGTCGGGGAGGTGATCGACTACCAACTTAGGATTAACAGATGGTCGATACGGGCTAAGAGTCCGGTAGCGGAAAAGATAGAGACTGGAGAGAGTGCTAAGATATATCTCGATCCAGATAAAATGCCTATTTTACCTGAGTGAAAATATGGAAATACTGTTTTTGGGTACCTCGTGTGCTATTCCTACGGCATCAAATGGTTCTACCTCTTTCCTTGTGAAGGCAGATGAACTTCTTGTAATGGTAGATACCCCTGATAACCCGGTTAAATCAATGTTGAAGGCAGGGATTGATCCTTTTAAGCTTGATATAGTGATTCTTACTCATTACCACGCGGACCATATCTCCGGTTACCCTGCTTTAATTTCTACCTTCAACTGTATGGGAAGGAAACAGGATTTAATTGTGATTGCAGACTCCGGAACCGTAGAGAGAGCTAATGCTCTGCTCTCTGTATTTGATCTTGATGAGGAGAATGTTGGTTTTAGAATACTGTATATAGAGGAGTTCTCATACAATAGACTAAAAATCAGTCTATTGCCGGGGTTTCATACCGTACCGACGAGTATGATAACTTTTTGGGAGAAATTTGATGGTGGGAGGGGAAAAAGAGTGTTTTATACTGCGGACACCGCCTATACTCCTGCAATTGCAAGGGCAGCGAGGGGGTATGATTTATTAATTCATGAGGCTACCTATTCCAGGAGCACCAGGGAAAAACCGGATGGGCATAGTAGTGCATACGAGGCTGGGTTGTCTGCAGAGAACGCAGGTGTAAGAAATTTATATCTCTGTCATTTATGCATTGAGGATTATGATAATCCAAATGCTCCCGTGGAAGAGGCGGAAGAAGCATATCGAGGGAATGTAGTGATTCCCGAACTTTTTAAATGGTATAGGATTTAATAGAGTTTGAAAGGAGGAGTTGACTCGTGAGTTTTTTAAAGGAAAAGTTTAAAATGGTAATCCTGTCTGGCTTTCTATTTCTTGGTATCGGTTTGTTTATTTTTATCGGATGTGATGTGGGAGGTATCGGTGTTCTACATTTAAAATCTCACTTAAAAGGTAATTCGGATAAAGGAGTGGTAGATCCTACTATTTATCTGCCCACTCTTCGGTTTGATGGAACGGATTGGTGGGATACGGGGGAACAGAATTTCCCGCAGTCATTTGTGTTTAATACTACCCAGGATGGGAATGGCGATGGTGTGGTGGATACGGATGATGCTTTGGAGAATCTTGTGCGATTTAAGATTGGAAGTAATATATATGGTACGGGCCGTACGGGATTACCCAATAGAGGGCCCAATGATCAGCGTCCCGCTGTGTATTTTCATCTGGCAAGTTGTGGGTCGTATGTGGTGTATGAGTATTGGTTTTATTATGCTGACAATGATTGGATAAATGATCATGAGCATGATTGGGAAAGATACTATATTTACCTCTTAGATGGAGTTCCGGTGTATATAAAGGTAGGGTGGCATAATGATTTTAATACTTATTCCTGGGATTCTTTTCCTAAAGATGATGGTCATCCGAGGTTAAAAGTGGATGGGGGGTCTCATGCTATGAGTGATGGTGATGAAGATGGGGTAGAGATAAGATACAATGGTGAGATTAGCAAGCGAGGTGGAAGGTTGGACGAGGGGGATGGACAAACCATTCCCTGGGTTATTTATTCTAACGATTCTAATACTATAAATGTGGTAAAATATACTGAGAGTCCTGATGTGTTTAACGGAGGGGATCCGGAGTATTCAACGAATTCGGATGAATACGGTGGGGGAATTGATGCCCCGTGGATTCGGGATATATGGGATAATCCTCCTGCTCCTTAATTGTTGTTTAGAAAAAAATACGGTAGAGTGGTAGGTTATGGGAAATAGTAAACCGCGAGATAATGTGACAATTGAAGACGTTGCAAGATACACAGGATATTCAAGGGCCACGGTCTCGAGGGTTATTAATAAAGAGGGGAATGTAAAACCCCTGACCGCTCAAAAGATAGAGTATGCCATTAAAGAACTGGGATATAAACCCAATGCGAATGCCAGTGCACTCTCCGGGGGGAAAACGAGAACGATAGCAGTACTCTTGCCAGAGACGTGGCGGCCCTACTACTCGACATTATTGGAGGGTCTGGAGGAGGTTGCCTCGGAAAAGAACTATTATTTGCTTGTTAGGGCCAAGAGTTACAAAAGGGCAGCGCTGGATCTGTTGAATGAGAACCGGGTGGATGGATTTATCATTAGAAATATGAAAGAGCCTACCGATGATATGGAGTTGGTTAGAAAGTTAAATAAGCGGGGTATACCATTTATCCTGATAGGTAGTTCCATACCGGGAGAAGATTATCCCTCTGTGAAAATAGATAACGTGGGAGGCGCCAGAGAGATGGCTCACCATTTTGCGGAGCGTGGTTTTAAGAAAATATTGTTTATTACCGGACCTCCCGATAATGTGGATTCAAAGGATAGGGTGTATGGATTTAAGCTGGGGTTGTCTGAAAAAGGGGTAAACCCTGATTCTATAATATTCGCCGAGGGCGATTATTCTAAAACGAGCGGATACGAGGCGGCAAAGAAAGTTCTTAAGGAGAGGGAGGTTGATGCTATTTTTGGGGCGAATGATAGAATGGCGTTGGGTGCTCTTTTGTATGTGAAAGAGAACAACATGAGGGTTCCGGATGATATAGCTATAGCCGGATTTGACGATGCTTTTTTCTCCGAATATCTTTCGCCCCCTCTAACAACTGTGAAGCCTCCGTTTTATGAGATGGGGGTTGTTGCAATGGAGAATATTATTCTTATGCTTGAGAGATCCATAATTAGAAAACTGAGAATAATTCTACCTACTCAGTTAATTATCAGGGAGTCTTGTTAGTTTACTCGTAACTTAGGGCAACTACAGGATCCAATTTGGAGGCTCTGGCCGCCGGATAGAATCCGAAGAATATCCCCACTCCCCCAGAAAAGAGCATTGCGAGAAGATACGCTCCTACTCCGGGTTTGAATATCCATCCCAACGATTTCGCTGCAATGAGGGATACACCCGTACCTAGAATCATTCCGGTTATACCGCCGGTAAGCGTAAGTATTACGGCCTCGGTTAAGAATTGTCCCATAATTGTGCGCGGTGTAGCTCCCAGAGCTTTCCTTATTCCTATCTCACGTCTCCGCTCGAGCACGGAAACTAGCATTATATTCATTATCCCTATTCCCCCTACTAAGAGGGAAATAGCCGCTACCCCGGATAGGAATAGATTGAGAGTTTTGGTAACATTTGTAAACATGTTTGCGATTGTTGTAGGTGAAAGAATTCTAAAGGAATCCTCTATCCCCGTTTCTCTGTCGAGGAATTTTTTCAGAGCCTCTGAAATTTTTAATACATCTGCGTTTTTTTTCGTACCCACAACAAAGAAGCCCACTGTTTCAATTCGTCTTATCCTTTGGGTGTAGGTTCTGTAGGGGATGTAAACCGATTCGTCGAAGTTAACCCCTATGGTTTGTGACTTGCTCTTCATTATTCCCACAACCTTAAAGGTTATTGCCTCTTTTTTGTATACCCTTATGTATTTTCCGATTGCTTCTCCCTCCGGAAACAGATTATCTGCTACTGTTTTACCAAGAACGATGACAGATTTTCTCTGAGTATTTTCTTCCTCTGTAATAAAGTGACCCTCTTCCGGTTGATAGTCAAAAACGCTGGCATACTCCGGTGTAACGGCTACTACCCTTGCTCTGTAGGTATTTTTTTGATTTTTTAACCAGTAAACACCACTGTGGCATGGGATAACGGCCTCTATGCCTGTAATATTTTCCTTTATTTTTTGGCCGAGGGAGGGAATAAATAATCTTCTTATATCCCTGTTTCGACTTCCCGGAAATATTGTTATCGTCCTAAGACCTGCTTTTGCTATCTGTGATTTGACACTTATAGTTGCGCTCTCTCCGAGAGTCATAATGGTAACGACAGAGCCTACCCCGATTACGATTCCGAGTATTGATAGAAATGTTCTCATTCTATTTTCATTGAAATTCTTAAATGCAAGTTTTATGTTTTCCCAGAACATGGGAATAGTTCCTCCTCTTTATTGCTCCTCTATCAGCCCGTCCCTTATGTGTATTGTTCTCTTACATATCGCATTAACCTCCGGATCGTGGGTAACTATGATAATTGTTTGACCCTCTGCGTTTATCTTTCTAAAGAGTTCGAGAATTTTTTCGCCCGTTTTTGTATCGAGGGCTCCTGTTGGCTCATCGGCAAGTATTAGCTTGGGAGATGTAACGAGAGCCCTCGCTATTGCTACCCTCTGCCGCTCACCACCGGAGAGTTCTACCGGTTTATGTTTCATTCTGTGTTTTAATCCTACCCTCTCCAGTACGATTTCTGCCATTCTTTTCCTCTCTTTCATGTTAACACCGGCATACATTAATGGTGTCATCACATTTTCCAGTACATTGATTCTTGGAAGAAGGTTAAACTGTTGAAATACGAATCCGATCTCCCTGTTTCTAAGTCGTGCTAGTTCGGTTTCGGAACTCTTTTTAGTATTAATTCCAAAGATAAAGATATCTCCCTCTGTAGGCCTATCCAAACACCCGATTAGATGCATTAGTGTGGATTTCCCCGAACCGGATGGTCCCATGATGGATAAGAGTTCTCCCTCTCTAACCGTAAAGCTTACCCCTTTTAATGCGGGTACAATTACGTCTCCGATAGTGTAATTCTTTTTTACATTGTTAGCCGACACGATAATGTTTGCCTTGGTGTAGGGAGGAGCCGAATTGCTACGAAGGTTTTTTTTCATCCTGGTAATACCCCTATGGTCGTGGTCTTCTGCGAAATCTAGGTGTTTTAATCCCAAATATTGATAGTGGATTGACCGATTTGGAGTTCTTTTTAAGTAATTCTGGTGTGGGAATTATTATTTCTTCTCCGCCCTTAAGGCCGGAAAGTATCTGAACTCTTTCCCCGTCGTACTCCTTTGTTACTACCTCCTTAAGTGGTGATTTACCAACAGGGGGTGCCTCTTTACCTATTTCCTCCCCCCGTGGTTTTCTCATGATGATAACGAATTTTTTGCCGTTTCTGTTTATGAGAGCCCTTTTGTCCAGAAGAAGGAGTTTTTTCTTCGCTTTTATCACTATCTCTGCGTTGAATGAGTAGTTGGGCATTACACCTCTGGGTGGATTATCCAGGGTGAGTTGTGCATCGACTACAGCTATCCCTTCGCTGGTAATGGTGCTTTCGATCGGAATGCTAGCAACTCTACCTATTGCCTCTATGTTTGGAAGGGCATCGAAGTGAAATATCACCTTTTGGCCTACCTTTAGCTTTGGGGCATCCAGTTCATCCACCTCGACGGTGGATTTCATCTTGTTGGTGTTGATAATGCGTAGTACCCTCTCACCGGCCTTTACCGTATCGTTGATACTTTTATCAACGCAGGCAATAATACCGCTTATCCCTGCGTAGAGTTTTGTTTCTGCCAGTTCTTTTAGGTATATTTGTCGCTGGAGTTTCAGTAATTCCAGTTTCCTGCTCTCTCCGGATAGTTTTGTCTGTTCTATATTATAGTCTATCTGTGCCAGTTGATACCTCTGTTCTGTATCGTCCAGTCTTGCAACGAGGGTTCCTTTTTTTATCCTGGTACCCTCGGAGAACGGAAGGTACACTATTTCACCGCCGATTTTGAAGGCCAGGTCCTCTGTTTCGTATGGTTCTATATGCCCCGATACATCGATTGTCTCGTTGGTGTAAATCACCTGTACCTTTGTTGTTCTTACTCCGGTATGTGATTTTGCTCCTACAGTGGTTTTGTCTTTTAAAAGGGTAGAGAGATTTAATGGAAATCCCATGATAGAAAGCCATAAGATAAGCCCTATTGTTAGTACGGCTATTATGATTGTATAGGTTGTGATTTTCTTTTTTTTGTTCATATGCAAATTCTTACTCATTCCATAAAGAGTCCTTCTCTCTTCAATCCCAGGAGGTAAATATTGAGTATGTTTAATTTGGCCTGAATTTCCAGCTCTTTAAGGTTCCATGTGGCACTGTTGACCTGATCGATGGAGATAAGGCCGCGGTCAAACTGGAGTTTAAGCTGATCAAGGTGTTTCTTTGCAAGTTTTATATTATCCTCTATTGTTTTTTTCTCGTTGATCAATTCCTGGAGTGAGAGATTTATATCGGTTACGGTTTGTTCGATTTTTTTTCTAACTCTGGCAAGTTTTAGCTCTGCAATTTTTAGGTTATTTGTAAGCTCCTCTGTTTCTATCTCTTCCTCTTCCTTATCAAAGTTGTAGGTCCATGAAAGTAATACTTCGCCATCTATACCCCCGGTAAAGAGCTCTTGGGATATATTTGCCTGTACCAGCAAATCTTCCAGTTTAAAGGAAAAGCTTTCCCTTAAAAAATTTGTTCCCTGTTGTTGGGTGTTGGAGGTAGCTTGAAAGTAGCTAATTCCTACACTGTACTCCGGTAGCGGGTTTTCCGTTTGGTTTTCGAGTTTTAGATTGGCTATGTTTTTTTCTAAACTGGCCAATCTGTAATCCGGGTTGGTGTTAAGGTTGATTTTTTCTATGGGTTGCATGTAGCCTGAAGGAAGCTTATTCTCCGGGGGAGGCCCCGGTACTTTGTCGATTTTTTGTCCCACTGAATATTCTAATTTTCTTTTGAGTATGTGAAGTTTTCTCTTTTGGTAGGCTATGCTTCTCTTAAGATTCTTAATATCATTTCTGAGTGCAAGATATTCATAGCTTTCTCTCGAATAACTACCCAGTTTTTCCATTTTAGTTAGTTGGTTTTCTTTTGTTTCGAGAAGATAGTTGTCTTTTCCTAGTTCTTCCTCTGTTTGGAGAATGATCTTTATTTGAGAGGCAATTTCTTCTTTTATCTCTATTACACGCTCTTGAATTGCTATTTTTGCCTTCTCTACGTTGTAGAGACTTTGGGTATCGGTTAGGATGGTGGATTCTGTTAAACCCAGTATGGTATTTAGTGGTTGTTGTATGGAGAGGGTGGGTGTTATGGAAACTTGTGGGCCCTGCGGACTCAGAGTAGATGTGAGCGTAGAGGCAAGAGAGATATTGGTATAGTAGGGATCGCCCAGGTTGAGTGATATAAATGGAGTTGTAGATATTCTATAAGAATTGCCCGGATAGGAATATGAGAGAGATATAGCTGGGGAGGAGGAGTTTCCGATGGTTATGGAAGTTCCCTGTTTTAGCTTTGAGCGTTTCTCTTCCAGAAGTGCATTATTTAAGGATAGTTTGAGTTGTTTTAGCTGGGCATCATTTTTCAATGCTAGGTCTATCAATTCTTTAAAATCAGTGGGCGAAAGGTAAAAAAGTATCCCCCCTAAATATATGGCAAGAAAAATTATTTTTCTCATATTTACTTTTTAGACGAAGCAAGGCGGAGAGAGGTTTCAAAAAAATCGGTTAAATCCATTTGGGGTAGTCTATAACGAGCAAATGATTTGGCTTTACGTCCTCCTCGATCTCAGGAAATCTTCCCAGTTCCTCGTAAAATCTGTTGTCAGTGTTATCATCGTTTACAGAGCTAACCTCTCCTACCATAGTGGTTTCCCCTATAGCGTAGAATCTGTGATATACGTAGGGTTCCAAAAATATACTCTCTCCGGGTTCGAGGATTACCTCTCCCCCTGCCTTTACCCTTCTTGGTATATCATCTATCATTACGGTAATTTCCTCATCGGAGAGCTTTTCATCCTCTGTAGATTTGTATAGTTGTATTGCAAGTCTCCCCCCGCCTCTGTTTATTATGTCTTCGTGTTTACTCCAGTGAAAATGGAAGGGGGTTTCCTGATTCTCGCGAACCACCATTATCTTTTCCGCGTAGCATTTACCCCCGGTGTTTAACCTTCCGTTTCTTAAAGTGAATAAGAGGAGTCCCCTTTCGAAAAACCTACCGGAACCGAAATCTGTCAAATCCCACCCCAGCATTTTTTCGGTAACTTCTTTTACATCCTTTCCCTTCCATTCATCCGGGGTCCAATAAGCCCATTTGGGGAGGTAGAATTTTCTATCGTTGAAAAAATCGATTGCCTCTTGTATTAGTTGGTTAATTTCGCTTCTTTTCATTTTGCTCTCCTTAGTCGGTTAAGATAACACAAATGATAGGCTTTTTGGCAAAAAAAGAAAAGTAGATACCTTAGTATACAGGGGTGTGTATCTGGGTATACAGAGGTGAGGAATTAAGAGGAAAATATTTCTGGAGAAGACCACACAGAAAAATCTGGCTAGATAATTATTGTTATAGTAAGTAGTTGGGGTTAGTATTGTTGAAGTTTGATTTTGAGTGTGAGAAAAGTATTGGCATTGTAATTGCAAGATAAAGGGTGGTTGTTAACCAATATTAAATTACTATAAAGGAGGAGTTATGAAAAAACTCGTTGTCGGTTTTATAGCTCTACTGCTTATCATAGCTGTAGTTGCACCGGTGTTCTCTGCTGGAACCGCCGAGAAGGCAAAAGCAAAGAAGCAGTTAACCTTTGCTTTTGTTCCGGGAGTTACGGATCCTTTCTACTATACGATGGAGAGAGGAGCAAGAAAAAAGGCTAAAGAATTGGGGGTTAAGTTGATAGTATCCGAGTATCCCAAATCCTGGGGTCCGGAGGTACAGGTTCCTATTCTTGAGTCTGTTGTTGCTCGCGGTGGAATAGATCTCGTAATTATTGCACCTACCTCTGTAGATGCTCTTATTGAACCACTAAAGAAGATTTATGATCAAGGTATAGAGGTAATAACTGTCGATACGTACATCGGTGATGGCGACTATTCTAAGAAGAGTAACTACTCTTTCCCGTTGGCCTATATAGGAACGGATAACAGGTTAGGTGGAAAGAAAGTGGCAGAGCATCTTGCAAAGATGGTAGGGGAAAAGGGCAAGGTCTATATCAATACAACAAATCCGGACGTATCCTCTGTTATGAACAGGGTAAAGGGATTCGAAGAGGGTATTGCGGAGTTCCCCAACATGAAGGTTGTTGGTGTTGATTACAACATGGATGTGCAGCAGAAGGCACAGGAGCAGACCCTGGCGGCTCTTCAGAAGTATCCCGACATAGTTGGAATTTTTGGTACCAATGTATACAGTGCCCAGGGTGCGTATCAGGCTGTTGTTAATGCGGGACTTACCGGTGCTGTAAAGATTGCTACATGGGATGCTACCGTTGATCTTATCAATGCTCTTAAGGCGGGCAAGGTAGATCTTGTTCTTGCCCAGAAGCCGGCAGAGATGGGTTCTCTTGCTGTGGAGTGGGGTTACAAGTATTTTACGCAGCACGTTAAGGTTCCCAAGAAGATTACTCCGGGATTTGTGTTCTTTACAAGGGAGAATGTTAATAATCCCGACATGCAGCAGTACATCTATAAGAAATAAAACATCTTTGTAAACTGCCGTTAGAAAAGAGAAGGGTTAGCTGCAGGTGTTTCAACAATAGGGTGTGACTGGAATTTTAAGTTGTTTGCAGCTAGCCCTTATTGTATAATTATCTACCGGCGGATTAGTAACTTAATTAGTAACTTAATAATAAAAATTTAAAAAGGAGTTTTTAAGTTGAGTAACGAGAGCATCACTGTTAAGAGGAAGAGAGAACTCTCCGGTGTTACTGCTGTGTTGGCAAGAGAATGGGCAACGGTTTTTCTCTTTCTGCTTGTTGTAATCTTTAGTTTTACGGGGAGAGGCTTCTTTAGTTTAAATAATTTTCAAAACGTTCTTCACCTCTCCACAGTTTTTCTTCTTCTTGCGGCAGGAGAGACTTTTGTAATTATAACAGGAGGGATTGACCTTTCCGTTGGTTTTGTGATGGGGCTTTCCTCTGTTTTGGGTGCTAAAGTTATGCAAATTATGCAAGCCGCCGCCTTGCCTCAACCTCTGAGTATGGTTGTGGGAACTATTGTGGGGCTTTCGATAAGTATTATTCCCGGTTGGGTTAATGGGGTGTTAATAACAAAATATAATGTTCCTCCCTTTATCGCTACTCTTGGGATGTGGGGAATTACCAATGGTATAACACTAAAGATATGTCAGGGGTTCCCTGTTGCGTATCTTCCCCCAAAATTGGTAGAGATAGGTAATGGGTTTCTTATATACATCTATCCGGGAAAGGGGGTAACTTTTTTTCATAAACCTGCTGGTGTTGTTGGGACGCAGATCCGTGAACTGATACGAATCTTGCCATTTTCGATTATATTTTCTACGGCGGTACTTCTATTCCTCTGGCATCTATTAAAAAATACGAAATTTGGGCAGCACACGTACGCTATCGGAGGGAGTATGAACGCCGCTATTCGTTCGGGAATAGATGTTAAGAAACATCTGGTTAAGGTTTATATCCTTTCCTCTTTTCTTGCCGGGATGGCTGGGGTATTCAATATCTTTCAAACTGGTGTCGGTAATTTTACTCCATTCAGCGCTATGTACGAGTTGTTCGCTATAGCCGCCGTTGTAATTGGCGGGGCAAGCCTTATGGGAGGCAAGGGAAGAATTGTAGGTTCTGTTGTTGGGGTAATTCTTCTTGCTGTTATAAGCAATGGTCTCTCTCTTTCCGGTGTTGAGCCCTTCTATAGATTTATTGCTGTTGGCGTTATCCTGATTATAGCTGTTATTATGGATCAATTGTTTCCTGATTTATTCTGAGTGTGGAGGTAGTTAATGGGTATTAATCAACTTAATACAACCGGTGAACTGACACGGGGTAGGAGATTGTTTATATATGTGGGACAGAGATGGGCATTGATGTTTCTTATCTTTGAGTTTCTCGTCTTTAGTGCTGCTGCCGATGGTTTTTTCACTGCCAGAGGGGTACAGATAATTTTCTTCTTTGGAACTGCTATTTTCCTTTTAGGTACGGCAGAGACCTTTGTAATTATAACCGGTGGAATTGATCTCTCGATAGGGTTTGTAATGGGTTTTGCTAGTGTGGTTTCTGCTAAATTGATAGTTGCCTTTATGAAGGCTGGTATGGGTGAGGTCTGGAGTATAGTAATTGGTATTGCCCTTACTCTACTGATAGGGTTAATCCCCGGTTATATAAATGGTGTCCTTGTAGCGCGTTTTAATGTCCCTCCGTTTATAGCAACCTTTTCTATGTTAGGCATTGCCCATGGTGTTTCAGAACTCCTTATAAAAAAAGGAGCTGCCAAGAATCTCCCCCATCTTGCTAATGTTATTGGTAATGGGTATCTGTTCTATATAGTTCCGGGTAAGGGATTGTCGTTTTTGACAATGCCGGCAATAAGAAGGGGTGAGAAAATAATACAGCTCATCCCGAATGTAGTGGTTATAACCTTTATTTTCATATTTATTTTCGGTTTTATTTTGAAACGTACAAAATTTGGGCAGCATACTTACGCGATAGGTGGAAACATTGAGTCTGCTATTAAAGCAGGAATCAATGTTAAGAGACATCTGATAAAGGTTTACATGATTTCATCTTTTTTCTCTACTCTTGCCGGGGTTATATACATGCTTAAATATATAACCGGCAAGGCAGATGCGGGGGCTAGCTTTTTACTTGACTCCATTGTTGCCGTTGTTATAGGTGGTGCAAGCTTATATGGAGGATTGGGCACGGTTAGGGGTACGATTCTCGGTGCCCTTATCCTTGCTGTTCTTGAAACTGGTTTAAGAATGATGGGCGTTTCTACCTTTGATAAGTATATTGCGGTAGGTGTAATTTTGATACTGGCTGTTTTGATTGATCAGTATTTTCCTGAGATAATACATAAGGAGGAATAAATGGGTTACTTACTTGAGGTTAGGAATATTACAAAGAGGTTTGGGGGGCTTGTTGCTGTTAACAATGTAAGTTTTGGGGTAAATGCTGGTGAGGTTGTTGGATTGTTAGGTGATAACGGGGCGGGTAAATCGACATTGGTAAAGGTAATTTCTGGTGTTCATCAACCAGATGAGGGTAAGATTTTTTTTGAGGGTAAAGAAATAAAGATAAACAATCCAATGGATGCCCTGTCACTTGGAATTGAGACTATCTATCAGGATCTTGCCCTTGCTGAGAATTTAAATGTTTATTCCAATATTTTCCTCGGTAGAGAGAAACTAAAGCGTATTCTCGGTTTTATAAAGGTGCTGGATCACGATTACATGTATTCGGAATCTAAGGCAATCCTTGATCGATTGGATATTAAGATACCCTCTTTGAGGAATAAGATAAGGATGCTCTCCGGAGGGCAGCGTCAGGCAGTTGCGATTTCACGTTCTATATACTGGGATGCAAAGTTTCTCATAATGGATGAACCAACCGCAGCATTGGGAATTGCCGAGCAGAAGAAAGTTCTCGATCTTGTAAGAACCTTGAGGTCTCAGGGAATAGGGATAATAATTATAAGTCACCAACTCTACGATGTTTTTTCTGTTACCGATAGGCTTGTTATTATGAGAAGAGGAGAAAAGGTTGCAGAGCGTGTCACAAAGGAGACAACCCCGGACGAGGTGGTGAGTTTGATTGTAGGGGCAGAGACGGTTAATGCCTGATTTGGGAGTGGAATATGATGTGAAATAGGTGAGACTGATGAATGAAACTATTTAAAAGGACACTTTACATATTTATAAGCCTTATTGTGTTCCAGTCTGGTTTCACGATTATACTTATAACTAATGTCATAAAGAAGAGTAATAGTGAAGATCTACGCTCCGAACTTGAGAATGAATCCGCTACCATTTATAACAGTTTTAACTCGTGGAAGCGGAGTATATGGAGTAGCTTAATTGATTTAAAGAACGATAAGAAACTAAAGAACCTTTTGACAAAGGCTACCAGGGTCAATTTTAGAGAGACGGTGGTAAGGCACCTTGCGGAGAAGTTTAGTAATGTTGGTTTCGATTCGTTTGTTATAAAGGGAAACGGGCTTGTAGATTTTTACCTTATGCCCCTTAAGTATCGCTATTCAAGTGTAGGAGCCCTTCGCAGTATTGCTAATCGAAAGAATCATCCCTATATAGAGTTGAAGCTTTTGGATAATGAATTGCTCATGATAGGTGCCATAAGACTCTATGGTACGCGCAGTTCGTATATTGATATATTTATTGTTGAACATATCAACAACGAGTTCTGCTCTAGAATAATTGTTAATAGGAGAAGTAGAGTTGGTTTTTTTCTTGGTGATACTCTTCTCTGTGGTAATTTCAATGGGAAGATTGTAAGGGAAAAGATTGAACTTTCTGGAATGAATACCTGTTATAAAGAATTTTACAATGTCGAGATAGGGAGCGTTAAATATGGAATTGCCGCTCAGAAAATCGATGAACTCAAGGTAAACGGAAAGTATAGGGATCTGTTTTTAATTACGGGACTATCCAATACGCCATACGTTGCCAGATTGTTTCTTATAAGAAGGACGGTGCTCTATGTTTCATTGATAAGTGCTCTGTTGACCATTGTGTTAAGTTTTTTCCTTACAAAGAATATCACAAGACCTATAAAGGACTTGTTATTTGCTATGTATAGAATAAAAGACGGAGATTACGATGTTAGGATAGAGGTGGGTCAGGATAATGAGATAGGAGAACTCTTTAAGGGATTTACGGAGATGGCTGATAAGCTTTATCAGGACAAGCTAACTATGGAGCGGTATATAAGAGAGATAACCTTTTTAAACGATTACAATGAGAAGATTCTTCACTCAATAAGGGTTGGTATAGCAATAATAAATGGTGAGTATATAATTGAAAAGGCCAATGATTTTTTCTTTGAGTTTTTTAATTTAAAAGAGGGTGAGGTAATAGGGAAAAAGATAGATTCTTTTGGGATTGTGGATGAGGGGATAATCTCAGAGATGGGGCAGTTGATGGGGGGAAAAAAAGATTTTTACTCTACCATAAAACGCTACAGAAACAAAAGAGTATATGAGATAAAATTGTATCCCTTCCGAAGGGGCGAAACGAACGAAGAAGGCACTTCGCGCTGTATACTTGTTGCTGATGATATAAGCAAGAAGATAGAATTTGAAGAAAAGATTTTTCAGGCTGAGAAGTTATCCTCTATAGGGATGCTTTCTGCCGGTGTGGCTCACGAGGTTAACAATCCGCTTAGTTCTATAATGACAAATATTCAGAATCTTATCGAGGATGAAAAAGATGAATCCCGCAGAATCTCTTTAAAATTAATAGAACAGGAAACCAGAAGAATAGCCAGAATCGTTAGAGAGCTACTTGAGTTTTCCTCTACCAAACAGGATAGGTCTCAGGGAGCGGATGTAAATAGGGTAATTGATGAGGTTGTACGTTTGATAAGCTACTCACTAAAGCAGGATAGGATTTCCATAGAGAAAGATTTGGCAGTCGATATACCGAGAATGGCGATGAGTGAGGATGAACTTAAACAAATAATTATAAATCTTATAAAAAACTCCATACAGGCAATAACGGATGAGGGGCAAATCGTAATCAAAACAGGTGTGAGGGTTAATGCAAAGAAGGCTCTGGTGTTCTTATCGGTAAGGGATAACGGTATAGGGATGGAAAAAGAAATTATCCCCAAAATTTTTGATCCCTTCTTTACAACAAAGCACAATGGTGAGGGTACCGGTTTAGGGTTGTCTGTTGTATACGGTATTATCAATAAGTATAAGGGAAGTATTAAAATTAAAAGTAAACCGGGAGAGGGCACGGAAGTAATACTTGAAGTGCCGGCTCTTATGGAAAACTTTGAAACCCGCGAGTCCAGTGGGGAAGATGAAACTGTCAGGAGTAGCAAGTGATGTCTTCGGGAAGGGGATACTCTATTTTAATTGTAGACGATGAAGAGGGGATTAGGTTTGGCCTTACCAATCTCTTTGAAAAAGCAGGTTTTAGAGTTTTTGCATATGGTGAGTTTGACAGGGCGATCTCTACGGTTAGGGAGGAAAATATAGACATTGCTATTCTTGATATTAGGTTAAGGGATAGGCGTAGTGGAATAGATCTCTTGAGAGAATTAAAACGTATAGATCCGGACATAATAGTAATAATAATAACAGGTTACGGAAGCATAGATACTGCGATTACCTCCATGAAAGAGGGAGCCTCCGATTATATTATAAAACCCATAGATAACGCTAAACTGTTGGACATAGTAAATAAAAATATTCAAATACGAACTCTAAAGAATGAGAACTATTACCTAAAAAATGAGTTGTTGAGTCGCTCAACATCTCATAAGTTTGTTACACAAAACCCGGAGTTACGGGCTATTTTAGAGAAGGCGGATAAGATAAAGAATAGCCCCGTTACGGTACTGATAATGGGTGAAAGTGGTACAGGGAAAGAGGTTCTGGCCAGGTATATCCACTTTACAAGTAACAGGCGGCAAAAAGAGTTTGTCAGTATAAACTGTGCTGCTCTCTCAGAGAGTCTTCTGTTGAGTGAACTCTTTGGTCATGAAAAGGGGGCTTTTACGGGTGCCGTGGAGAGGAAGATTGGCAAATTTGAGATTGCCAATGGAGGTACATTGTTTCTGGATGAAATAGGGGATATGTCGCTGGATGTTCAGGCAAAACTACTTCGTGTGCTGGAGGAGAATAGCTTTGAGAGGGTAGGTGGAACAAAGCGAATTAAGGTTGATGTTAGAATTATTGCGGCCACCAATAAAGATTTAAAACAGTTAATTGATGAAGGTCGGTTTAGAGAGGATCTGTACTATAGGATCAATGTAGTCAATTTTACTCTTATTCCGTTAAGGAAACGACGAGAGGATATCCCTCTCCTGATTGAATATTTTCTGGAGAAGTATAATGGAAAGTATAGAAAAAGTGTAAGCGGTTTTGATGACGAAACAATGCGAGTTTTTATGTCTTACAGGTGGCCGGGAAATGTGAGGGAACTTGATAACGTGGTCAATCAAGCTGTGCTATTAGCTGAGGAAGAAACAATAAACCTTAAAGGATTAAAGAGATATTTTCTCTCAGAGGATTCCTTAGAGGTTAATGTTCCCGATATTGGAAGTATAGGGTCATTAAAAGCTTATATTAATGGTGTGGTAGCAGAGCATGAGAGACGGGTTATAAGATACTTTCTTGAGAAAAATTCTTTTAATAAATCCAGAACCGCGAGAGAACTTGGACTCACAAGAAAAAGTCTTCTCTTGAAGATAAAGAAGTATGAACTCGAATAAAAATTAACTTTTTGTTGACAAAGGGATGATAGTGTGTTACGTTATTAGTGTCTTAGTATAATAGGACACTAATAATGTTGTCGTTAGGGAAGGAGTTTTTAATGTTGAGAGATTTTAACACGGATTTGGGTAACAATTTGGCGGGAGAAGACTTGGGCTTCCATACACCTGTGGTTTGGATTGATAATCTTGTATTTGGTTATACAAAAAATAAGCTTCTCTTTGATAATCTTTCCCTTTCATTGGAGTCGTCTAACATCTACGGATTATTGGGTAGAAACGGGGCAGGTAAAACCACACTCTTAAAGCTAGTTACTGGTCAGCTTTTTAGGAAAAGAGGGACGCTCAGGGTGATGGGGAGTGATCCTGAAAGACGTTATCCCTCCATGCTTTCTGAGATTTTTTTCTTGCCGGAAGAATTTTACCTTCCGGCCCTTTCCGGGAGAGATTACGTTAAGGTTTATAGCCCCTTTTATCCGCGATTTAGTTTGGAACAGTTCGGTAGTATAGCCAAGGAGTTTGAGATCGAGCTTGATAAAAAACTTACCTCTCTCTCATACGGACAGAAAAAGAAGTTTCTTGTCGCTTTTGGCCTTGCTACTAACTGTTCTCTGATAATTTTGGATGAACCGACAAATGGTTTGGATATTCCTTCTAAGAGTCAGTTTAGAAAACTTGTATCCGGTGCTGTTGGGAAGGAACAGGTTTTTATAATCTCAACCCATCAGGTTAGGGACCTCGAGAATATAATTGACCCGTTGATTATCCTTGATAACGGAAGGGTATTGCTCAATGAGTCAATAGAATCAATCTCCGCAAAACTCAATATGAGAGTTGTAAAGGATGAACCGGAGGGTTCCGGGGTGCTATACAAGGAAAAGGTTCTTGGTGGATACGCCGTTGTAGAGATTGGAGCCTCCAGGGGGGAGAGTATGGATATTGAGGTGCTTTTCAATGCGGTAATTTCAAAGAGGGATGTTGTTGAGAATTTGTTTAAGAGAGGAGGGGGAAAGGAAAATGAATAGTAAATTTAGCGATCTGCTCAGTCTTAAAAGATTGGGTTTTTTGATAAAACGTGATGTTTTTCTTGGTGGTCGCTCGTTAATTATTACGTTTATTACCCTCTTTCTTATAGTTGTTGTTCTCTCTATGCTAAATAATTTGAGTAGGCACTCCGGATTTTCTCACCTGTCAAATTTCTCTGGGATTCTCTTTATTGCTGGTTATGGGATAACCGCAGGGGCCTTTCGGGATATACATAGTAAGGTTAGGGCATATGAGTGGTTTATGCTTCCGGCTTCTCTGTTTGAGAAGTTCCTTGCGCGTTTAATTATTACCTCTATTGGGTGGGCTGGTTTGTTCATAGTACTTTACGGTTTGGCCTCTTTGCTCGGTGAAAGTTTGAATCTTGCCATCTTTGGTTATAGACACACTCTGTTTAATCCCTTAGACGGGCGGGTGTTTTATATTACACTCCAATATCTAATAACGCAATCGGTTTTCCTCTTCGGTGCTGTTTACTTTAAGAAGAATCATTTTATAAAGACTCTTCTGGGTATTCTTCTTGTTGGGATCGGATTTGTCGTTGTTTTATTATTTGTATGGCGCATTTTCTTCTGGGGGTATCTTCCGGGAGGAATCGGTGGGAGTGAGCGCCGGTTTATAATGGAGTTGGATTGGAGCACGTGGGGGCAGAGAATTAATGAAACTGTAAAAATTGTTTGGATTGTTCTGCGAGTCGCCTATTATGTTCTCTTTGCTCCGTTTTTCTGGTTGTTAACGTATTTTAGAATTGCCGAGACCGAGGTACGGGATGGAGTATAGGGAAAATAGAGCCATTTATCTTCAGATAGCCGATATGCTCTGTGAGAATATACTCAGGAAGAGGTGGAGAGAGGGGGAGAGAATACCCTCTATACGTGAGTTTGCTATGGCTATGGAGGTAAATCCCAATACCGTATTAAGAGCGTACAATTACCTGCAGGCTGGGGGAGTAATTCATAACAAACGGGGAATCGGATATTTCGTTCAACCAGGAGCGAGGGATAGGGTTTTGAAACTTAAACGAACCGATTTTATTCGGAACGAGTTACCATACTTTTTTAGAACAATGGATGTTCTTGGTATCGATTTTGATGAGCTTAAAAGACTCTACGAAGAACAGAGAGGTAGATGCGATGAAGAGAAGCAATAAAATCCTTCTTGCTGTTGGTGGCTTGTTGGCTTTATTGGTGGTAGTTTTGGGAGGAATATTTAGTTATAACCTTAAATGTTTTGTGAGTACAGGTGAGGAAAATCTACGTTTCTCTTTTAATTCTGAGAAGGGTATGGAATGTCGAGATTATAGATTTTCCGATTTTGATGCGATTGTGACAAGAGGGAATTGGAGGCTTTCTGTCACTAAGGGGGGTAACTGGAGTGTTAAAATTGAGTGTGATAAGGCATTAAGTAAGGGTGTTAAGGTAGATAAAAGGGGAAATGTTCTCTACCTTGAGTTTTCTCCTGGTAAAAAATTTAAAAAGAAGAAGGCAATAGCTTCTCTTATTATGCCCAGGTTTGGGGGTGTAAAGGGAGAAGGGGGATTGGATCTTTACTTTGAGGGTTTCCACGGAATGAACCGCTTGGATATTCATTTCTCCGGAGGACTAAACCTTAAGGGTATAAAGAGCGATTATAACTCGTTATCCCTTGGTATTATCGGGGGTGGAAATATTAATTTGCGAAATGTTCCGATTCGTGATGCAAATGTCAAGATTGGCGGAGCGGGAAATGTTGTTCTTTCTATGCGAGGGGGAGAGCTTCGGGGAGTGATAGATGGTGCCGGTATACTTACCTACTATGGTAATGTGAAATCACGTAATGTAAGTATAAACGGCGTAGGAAAAGTCTACCACAGATAGTGAAACCTCTATAATTGGGGGTATATTGGGGGGCAAATTGTGGTTTCTCTCGATTCGATTTGTCTTAACATAGTTGTATGGATATGTTTGTTTCTCCTTAGAAAGTGGAAGTTTTCCTGCTATTTGAGATGTCTTGCTAATATTCTTATGTTTCTTTGGCATTGAGATAAGTTGAGATAATTCAACGGCGTCTAGATTTCGTATTTTTAGCCTATCATCTTGAGCATTTTAAGATGGAGTAGTTCCAATGGATAATCTCTGGTACAAGTGTTTTATTGTATTCGTTGAATATGAGGTCATGTTTCTTTTTGGTTTTTGTGGTTATGTTAAAACGAGGTACCACTATATAGGTATAATCGCTTAGGTTTCCGAATGGTTTGGGGTTAGAGGGTGGTATGTCTGTAAATTCATGTTTTGTCAGAATAAGTATCTTTGCTTTTGACTGATAGTTTAATATGGTGTTTTTTATTTCCGTTTCTGCTTTGGATTCTACATAGAGTTTCCCTTTGTATATGTACGATGTCCCCATTATTATGTAATCAAATGAGGTGTTATGGTATAGATTTGTGGAATCGCCTATTATTGTGTAGGTAACAGGGTCAACTGTACCGGAGGGGGTGGATACTTTGATACGGTCGTAGTTCACTGTAGGTTCTAAAAGGCGTTTTAGTGACCCCAAATTATGTGTGTATATGGAGTATTTTATATTGTCTTCCCATGATTTTTGGGCAATGATATTTGCCAGATGGAATATCGTGCTTCCGGCTCCCAGAAGGATCTTAATTTTTTTTGTCTTTTTTTCTTCATCCGGCAAAGCTAAGAAATCATTTCTTATTTTGTCATAGACACCATTTGCGACCTTTATTTTTTTGCTGACATACAGGTGTTGTTTTTGGTAGAATTTTACCATGTCTTTATAAATTGATAGATAAAAGCTTCCCTTCTGTTTTGCAGGGATGCGTTCGAAGAGTTTTACTCCGAGATCTTCTTCGTATCTCCGTAGCTGAGTGTATACCCATAGGTTGCTGTGATATGTAACAGAGAAACGTTTTTCCAGGTATTCTTTTATTCGTTCTATGGGTAATTTTATCTCCCATATTGAATCTACCGGTTGTTTCTCGTATTCCTCCTCAAAGAGGAAAAATATATTCATTACCAGATCGTATTGTCTTAATCTGTGTTTCGATTTTTGTTTCATGGTATAGATCTATTTTATAACATACTGATTAAGGTTGTTAAATCGAATTCAAGTTATTTTACAATTTTGTTTAATAAGCAAATTTGCAATTTATGTTTACGGTTTGTTTTTTTACGGAAGCAGTGGGTGGTATGGTAGAATGATAAAAAATCAAATAAGGAGGAGAGTATGAATAGAAAACTGGCATCTATTTTTATAGGCCTGTTATTAGTAGTAATGCCCGTCGCGATATGGTCTGCAGGACAAAAGGAAGGGGGGACTGTTAAGCTTACGATAGCAGGAAGGGACGGTGGATACGGTAAAGCTATGGAGATTGCTGTCACGGAATATGAGAAACAGCATCCCAATGTGAGCTTTGAAGTATTAAAGTTACCGGGGGCAAGTCTCTATGAGAAGGTTGTAATCGACATGAAAAACGCGGTTGGTACGTACGATGTTATTATGATTGACGATCCTATTGCCACTCAGTTTCAGAGGGCCGGATGGCTGACAAATCTGGATAAATTGTACGAAAAAGCGGGTAAAACTTTGGATCCGGATTTTATTTCCACTGCGGTTAGACTTGGCAGGTATCCCTATTCGGATACCGGAACCCTGTACGCCTTACCTCACGTTGGCAATGTTGAATTGTTCGCATATAGAAAAGATTTGTTTGCCAATTTGGGGCTTTCCAAGCCGAAAAAATGGAGTGAGGTTTTGGTTGATGCGAAGAAAATTAAAGAAACATATCCCGATGTTTATGGTGTAGTGTTTAGAGGGGTAAAGGGTAATCCCATTGTTGCTGGATTTCTACCGATATACTGGGCGTTTGGCGGAAAGGTGTTAGAGGGCAACAAACCTGCTCTGGAGACTCCTGAGGCCTTAAACGCCTTGAAATACTTCTTAAAGCTTAAAAAATACGCTCCCGAGGGCGTTGCTATGTACAATTCTGCTCAGGTTAAGGATGCCTTGTATGGGGGAAAGGCCGGTATAGTCACCGAGGTGTGGCCCAGTTGGGTTCCGAAGTTAAATGATCCTAAGGAGTCAGTTGTGGTTAACAAGGTAGAGGTTACAACCCATCCGGGTGAGGTAAAAAAGTCCTCTCCTATGATTGGGGTATGGTTGTTGGGTATCCCCAAGGCATCGAAGCATCATGAGGCAGCTTTTGATTTTCTACTCTTTGTTACGGGGAAAGAAATGCAGATTAAAATGGCCGATGAAGCCGGACTTGCTCCTACAAGGGACAGTGTTTATAGAGTACCAAAGCTCATAGAGAAGTACCCATGGTATCCGGTTCAGAATGCTGCTCTGAAAAATGCTGTAGGTCGCCCGAGAACCACAAAGTGGAGTGAGTTAGAGAACATATTCGGAACCTATTTGCAATTGGCTCTTATAGGTTCCATGAGTCCTGAGCAGGCTTTGAAAGAGGCCAATGAAAAGATGAAAGAGGTTTTGGAATAGTTTTATCGGCTATAAATAAAAACAGTTAGTGTTTGCGGGGGTATGCTAATATACCCCCGAGTTTTTTGATAGGGATCTGTAATTTGTTGTAGTAATAGGGAGGATGGGGTTTTTTGAAATGAAGGGGTTTAAATTGGGTAAATTTAAGAGAAGCGTTTTCTATTATCTGATTTTTTTGCCTGCACTATTGGTGATACTATTTTTAACGGTGTATCCGATCTTTAACGTCTTTCATATGTCTCTGTATAAGTATAATTACCTCTCCGATACAAAGATTTTTTACGGAATAAAGAATTTTAAAAGGGTTCTTGGGGATAGTTTGTTTAAAACAGCGTTCGTCAATACCGTTGTTTTTTCTGCTGTTGCCACCTTTTTTGAGGTGGGGTTTGGGATTTTCCTGGCATTTTTGTTTTACGGGCATTTCCCAGGCAAGAAAATGTTTGTGATAATGCTTATTTTCCCCATGATGCTCTCTACTATGGTTATTTGCTCGGTGTGGAAAACCTTATATCATTACGATATTGGTTTGCTGAACTATGTTTTAAAGTCTATTGGTTTTAAGCCTATAGGGTGGCTCATTAATCCCGATATCTCTCTGTTTTCAATAATACTTGTGGATATCTGGCAGTGGACCCCCTTTGCTTTCATTATTATTCAGGCAGGATTAAACACAATTCCCAGAGATATGTTCGAGGCGGCCAGTATAGACGGGGCGAATTACTTTAAAACCTTGATTTACATAACATTCCCCATTCTTTCCGGGCAGATCTTACTTGTGGCTATGTTGCGTACGATAGATACTTTTCGGATATTTGGCAAGGTTTACGCTCTGACTCAGGGTGGGCCAGGAAATGCTACGGAAACCCTTACGTACTATGTTTATAGGGAAGGGTTCACCTACTTCAATTTGGGCCGAGCCTCTACAGCCTCGATTTATATTCTGTTTGTTATTGCTGTTATATCTGTATTTTACATAAGAAAGATTATGCGCGAGGAGTAATATGGGCAAAACTACAATGGAGAAGAAGGGAATTATTTTCTGGGTTTTGTTGATTATTATAATGTTTGTAATACTATTCCCTATTTATTGGATTCTAATTACCTCTCTAAAGTATCCTGTGGAGAATATCTCTCCTATTCCTACCTTTTATCCTCACAGGGTAACGTTTAGTAACTATGCAAAGGTTTTACAGGGAGGATTCTTTCGTAATCTGTTTAACAGTTTGTTCGTTTCTACTTTTTCAACCCTGTTTTCAGTTGCTCTGGCTTTTTTTGCCTCCTACGCTCTTGTTAGACACAGATTTCCTTTAAAATTAAACTATGTATTTCTGGTATGGGTACTTATAGTCAAAATATTACCTCCAATTGTTTTAGCTATACCGCTGTATACATTATTCACCGGGGCCCATCTTATAAATAAGTTATACGGTTTGGTGATTGTCTATCAAATTTATACACTCCCGTACTGTTTGTGGATGCTCTTTGGTTTTTTAAAGGTAATTCCTGTTGAATATGAACAGGCTGGAGAGATAGATGGCGCCTCTAAAATGAAGATCCTTACGAGTATTGTTTTTCCCCTGGCACGAGGTGGGATTGTTGCAACGGCCATTTTTAGCGTAATTGTTGCGTGGGATGAGTTTTTGTTTGCTCTTTTGTTTATACGGAATCCTGATTTATTGACTCTTCCTCTACGAATTGTCAATTTTATTACCGAGTATGAGACTCTCTGGGGACAGTTGATGAGTATAGGTTTAATGGCGACTTTACCTGTACTTTTATTTTCTGGTTATGTTTACAGGCGAATGACAGAGGGGTTTTCCATGTCCCTCAAGTAAGGAGCGACTTAAGGAATGAAAATATCGTTTTTGGGAATCTATGGGGCTGTTCCCTCAAAAGAGAGTGGAAATGTTTCTATTTTGGTAGATTATGGGCTTGGGTTAGCCTTAATAGATGTTTCCGGTAATCCCGTTCAGGCTATTCTTAGGGCAAATAGAAAGGTAGAGGATCTGAGTGTTGTAGTACTTACCCATGCTCATGTGGATCATATATATGGTTTCCCTTCTCTGTTGCACACACTGTATTGTATGGGGAGAAAACGGGAGCTAAAAGTAGTTTCAGATGAGTACACATTTAAGTTTGCCAAATCGCTTGCAGATTTGTTTGGTTTAAAGAGGAGTAAGATAGGTTTCTCTGTGTATTTCTTTAGCGAAGAGGAATTTTTTATTGATGACAGGTTACAGATAGAAATGTTTCCGGGTGATCATGGTATCCCCTCAAGTATGGTAAAAATGAAGAGTTGTGATAGTAACTCAGGTTTTTTATACACCTCAGATACGCGTTCCACCTCATTGATATGTGAGGTTGCAAAGGATGTTAATGTTATGATTCATGAAGCCTCGGGGAGTCATGAGCACATTGATGTTCTTGAGCGGTCCGGTCATAGTTCGGGATTACAGGCGGGTATGGATGCTGAGTGTAGTGGCGTTAAAAAATTATTTCTCTGCCATTTCGGTATCGATAACAATAATGCTCCCGAAATAATGGCTATGGAAGCATCTAAGGAGTTTAATGGAGAGGTTATAATTCCTGAGCTCTATAAATGGTATGAATTGTA
Source organism: uncultured Spirochaetales bacterium (assembly GCA_964596425.1). Classification (GTDB taxonomy): domain Bacteria; phylum Spirochaetota; class Spirochaetia; order SZUA-6; family SZUA-6; genus CAZQTC01. Next base: position 220,875 of record CAZQTC010000031.1, read on the forward strand.
GCCTATCCTGTTTAGGGTATTCAGAGAGAAACCCTTGCCGGGGATAACAGAGAAGACTATCTACCTGCGCTATACCCTTGTTTTTATTGCCTTGT
>CAZQTC010000032.1:0-5654 GCA_964596425.1 uncultured Spirochaetales bacterium
GGATGAAGCGGAGGAGGGTAAGGAGGGGGTATTTTATCTGTATTCGGAGAATTATCTGCCGGATGATGATATAGAAGGGCGTGAGGGGGTAGATTTTCTCCAGCGCCTGTTTGTGGAGTAGTGAGTTGCTGGGATGGGTGGAGACATTTGTTGAGACGGTATGTATAACGAGATATTTAATGTAGGTGAAAATTAAATATGATAAAGATTTTATCAATTGTAGGAGCTAGACCTCAGTTTATTAAAGCAGCGGTTTTAAGCAGACTTATAAGGTCTAGATACAGAACTGATTTTGTAGAGTATCTTGTTCATACGGGTCAGCATTATGATGCTAACATGTCTGAAATATTTTTCCAGGAGATGATGATTCCAAAGCCTGATAGAAATCTTAATGTAGGTTCTGGAACGCATGGGAAGCAAACCGGAGAGATGCTTATCAGGATAGAAGAGGTGATTTTGGAGCAAAAGCCGGATATTGTATTGGTGTATGGTGATACCAACTCCACTCTTGCGGGAGCCCTAGCGGCAAGTAAATTGCATATTCCTGTTGCTCACGTAGAAGCCGGTTTGAGAAGTTTTAATATGGAAATGCCGGAGGAACAGAATAGAGTTTTAACAGATCATATCTCCACATTTCTTTTTTGTCCTACAGAGGTGGCAAAAAAGAATCTTATCAAGGAGGGAATTGATAAAGGTGTGGAAATAGTTGGAGATATTATGTTTGATGCTTCTTTGTTTTATAGAGAGTTTGTAAAAACAAAAAGTTTTGAAGTAGGGAAAAAATTGGAAGATAATTTTTATTTGTTGACTCTTCATAGAGCAGAGAATACGGATGATTATACTCGATTGCACTCTATTGTTGATGCATTGAACTCCTTGGTGGAATATAAAGGGGTGTTTCCCATTCATCCAAGAACAAAAAAGGCTCTGGAGAGGTTTGGGCTTGGGTTTGGTAGTCATATAAAGGTAATTGAGCCCGTAGGCTTTTTGGAAATGCTTTGGTTAGAAGAAAAAGCCTCATTTATTGTTACAGATTCGGGAGGGGTTCAAAAGGAAGCCTATTTTTTTAATAAACCCTGCATAACATTGCGTGATCAAACGGAATGGGTGGAAACTGTAAAATCTGGATGGAATGTTCTTGTAGGTGCTAGTGGGGAGAAGATAAAAAGAGCTTTTAAAGAAGTGGCTGAGTTACAATCGAGCCGATCGAAAGAAATTATTGTAGTAAGCAAGCCTAAAAATCATCCTGCTTTTTATGGAAATGGAGACGCGGGAATTAGAATTCTTGAATATATTAAGGATAAGCTGTTGAGTAATTAATTTTTTGTCAAGTGTATCTTGAGCTTAAGGAGTTAGTATATGAATTTTATTGATTTGCAAGAACAATATAAAAGGTACAAAAAAGAAATAGATGCTGAAATAGCCGGAGTGTTAGATTCTGCCAGGTTCATAATGGGGCCTGTGTTGACTGAGTTCGAAGATGCGTTGGCAGAACATAGTGGTGCCAAATATGCCATAGGGTGTGCTTCCGGGACGGATGCAATTCTCCTTGCTCTTATGGCTTTGGGGGTGAGGCCCGGGGATGAAGTAATTGTTCCCGATTTTACTTTCTTTGCGACTGCTGAGGTTGTGTCCTTTTTGAGAGCAAAGCCTATATTTGTAGATGTCTTGGAAGATACCTACAATATAAATCCTGCTCTTGTGGAAGAGAAAATAACAGATAGAACGAGAGGGATAATAGCTGTTTCGCTTTTCGGTCAATGTGCAGATTTTGATGAGCTTCATGAAATTGCTGAAAAACACAATCTGTTCTTATTAGAAGATGCAGCGCAGTCGTATGGTGCTTTGTATAAAGGAAAAAAATCGTGTAGTTTGACGGAAATGGCAACTACTTCCTTTTTCCCTGCAAAACCTCTTGGCGCGTATGGAGATGGAGGAGCAGTTTTTACGAGCAATAATGAACTTGCGGATAAGGTAAGGATGCTTTTGAACCATGGGCAAAATGAAAGATACAGACATAGATATATAGGAATAAATGGACGACTTGATGCAATTCAGGCAGCAGTTTTAAAGGTGAAATTAAAACATTTTGATACTGAATTGGAGTTGAGGCAGCAAGTGGCAGATAAATATTCCGAAGCTTTGAAGGGTTTTGTCGTGATTCCTACTATAAAACAAGGGAATGTTTCTGTTTGGGCTCAATATACTGTTAGAAGTGATAAAAGAGAAAAAGTGATAGAACATCTTAAATCCAAAGGAATACCGACGGCTATTCACTATCCTATTCCCTTGCATCAACAGGAGGCTTTTTCATATTTGGAAGCTAAGGATTCCGATTTTCCTGTGGCCAATAGGATTAGCCAGGAGGTGTTTTCGTTACCCATGCATCCCTTTATGACTGATATGGATATTCAAACTGTTATCGATGCTATTAAGGAAGCTCTTTAGATTTCTAATTGTATTGTTTTAAATAATTTTAGTCAGGAGAGGTTTTATGAGTAAAAAGTTAAACATAGCTGTTATCGGTACGGGTCGGATGGGTGTTAATCATGTGAGGGTAATATCCGAAATGGAAGGTGTAAACCTTGTAGCCGTAGTTGATTTTAACAGAGAACTCGCCGAAAGAGTGGCAAAAAAATATTTTGTAGAAAGCGTATATGATAAAGTAGAAACTATGCTTGGAAAAGAAAAAATTGATGCGGCCATTGTAGCTACTCCTACTAGTTACCATTACTCCGTAGGGAGGTTATGTATTGAACACGGTTTGCATGTGTTTTTGGAAAAGCCTATGGCCTCTACTGTGAAAGAATGTGACGAATTAATCAATCTTGCAAAAGAAAAAAAATTGAAATTGATGATAGGGCATATAGAGAGGTTTAATCCCGTAATAGTTAAGCTTAAAGAGTTTTTAAATAATAACTTGCTTGGCGATGTTTATTATCTGGAAACAGTTCGTTCCGGTCCTTTCCCTAAGCGGCTTTATGGGAGTAAGGATGGGGTTGTAATTGATCTTGCGGTGCACGATTTGGATCTGATTGATTATCTGTTTGGTAAAATCGGGCAGGTATACGCTCATCATATCAAGACAAAAGAACATAAACAGGATATATATGCCAGGGTCATGTTTAAAACTCAAACAGGAGTGATTGGTAGTTCGGAATTTAGTTGGATTTCTCCCAAAAAAGAGCGTAGGATTTCTGTTTACGGTGATAAAGGAATGCTTCTTGGCAATTTGCTTGATCAAGAGGTATGGTTTTTTGAAAATGGTGATGTTAGTATAGATTACAGTGATAATTATTATCAGAATGTACTCTGGGGAAGGGTAAGTGAAGGAAAAGTTACAAAGTATCCTATAAAGAAAGAAGAACCTCTAAAGAGGGAATTGGAATTTTTCTTTAAACTTTTGAAAAAGGAGAATAATATCTCTAATGAGTTAGAGTTTGATCCGTCTTATGGTAAAAGAGCGGTTGATTATTCTCTTTCTGTACTTGAATCTGCGGATAGGGATAAAATTATTTATTTTTAATTAATTATTGGAGGAGAATGTATGATACATCAAACGGCGTATGTAAGTGAAGAGGCAAAGATAGGAAAAAATGTCAAGATATGGAATTGGGTACAAATAAGAGAAAATGCCGAGATAGGAGATAATAGCATAGTCTCGAAAGGTGTATACATAGATTTTGATGTTAAAATAGGAAAAAATGTGAAAATACAGAACAATGTATCCGTATATCACGGAGTAACGATTGAGGATGGGGTATTTGTAGGTCCTCATGTGTGTTTTACAAATGATAAAGTGCCAAGAGCTATTAATCCAGACGGGAGTCTGAAAACCGCTGATGATTGGGAGGTTTCAAAGACAACTGTGGGGTATGGAAGTTCGATTGGGGCTAATTCTACTATTCTCCCGGGTGTAACGATTGGCAGATTTGCAATGATAGGAGCCGGTGCAATTGTAACGAAAGATGTTCCAGATTACGGTCTTGTTGTTGGCGCTCCTGCCAGGCTTGTGGGTTATGTATGTGAATGCGGAGAGAGACTTATTAAGAAAGCTGGTCTTCCCGAAGGGGTGTTGTATTGTAGTAAGTGCAATAGGGAAGTAAGAGTCACGAGATAGAAAGGAGAAGTAAATGACTAAGGAAAAATTGATAGTGATTGGAATGGGATATGTTGGAATACCCGCTGCTGTTTTATTTGCTAATTCGGGGAAGTTTGATGTTGTTGGAATTCAAAGACGTAGTAAAAGAAGTGGTTGGAAGATTGACTATCTTAATCAGGGAAAATCTCCCTTTCCAGAAACGGAACCATTGATTGGTGATTTAATAAAAAAGGTTGTTTTGGAGGATAAAACTTTTAGGGTAACGGATGATTTTGATGAGATAAAAGATGCGGATTATATCCTAATAGATGTTCAAACGCCTGTTGAGGCCGATCATCAGCCGAGGTATGAATCGTTAAAGGAGGTATCCGCAAGAGTGGGAAAGCTTATGAAGAAAGGAGCCTTTGTGTGTATAGAAAGTACTGTGGCTCCGGGAACAACCGAGAATGTTGTGCAACCTATTTTAGAGAGGGAATCCGGCATGAAAGCCGGAAAAGATTTTTGTCTTGCCTTTAGTTATGAGAGGGTAATGGTTGGGAGACTTTTGCACAACATACAAAATTATCCGAGAATTGTGGGTGGTATTACTCCCGAGTGTGCGGAAAGGGGAGTTAATTTGTACAGGAATATAGTAAAAGCGGATGTTATTCCTACAACCTGTATGACGGCGGAGGTTTCTAAAACTGTTGAAAATGCGTATAGAGATGTTAATATTGCCTTTGCAAATGAGGTTGCATTGATGTGTGAATCTTTGGGAGTCGATGTTTTTGAGGTTAGGGAACTTGTTAATAACCTTCCCAATGATCCCTCTAATCCCTCTGCCAATCCTGTAAGAAATATGCATATACCGGGTGCCGGTGTCGGTGGACATTGTCTCCCGAAGGATTCGTGGCTTTTAAAGTACGGAGTTGATAAGTATGGCAAATTCCCTGTTGAATCTAAAGTTATTATTGGATCAAGGTATGTAAACGATTACATGCCTATACACATGGCCAATTTGGTTGATAAGGCCTTACGGGATGAAGGGGTAAAATTGAGTGATGCAAAAGTTACGATTCTTGGGTATGCTTTTTTGGAGGATAGTGACGATACACGTAATACTCCTGCAGAGCCTTTGATACAAGAGTTAAAGAAACGAGGTGTCAAGGAAATTGTAGTCCATGATCCGTTTGTGCGTGAGGAGGAATTACCGGAAGTGATGCGCGATGTTTACCAAGCTCTTAAAGATTCGGATTGTGCATGTCTGGTTACCAAACACAGCGAATACCGAAATCTCGATATGGATAGGGTTGTGGATATTATGAGAACCCCAATAATTGTTGATGGACGAAATGTATTTGGAAAGCAGGAAAGAAATTTAAAGATTAAGGTTGTTTGTATTGGAAAATGAAATTTAATATCTTGTGTGATGATATAGACAAAAGGGAGAATAATGTATGGAATTGAGAAATAAAAGTGTATTAGTAACAGGTGCATGTGGTTTTATTGGTAGCCATCTTGTAGAAGGACTGTTGGAAGAGGAAGCAAAGGTTCGCGCTTTTGTTTATTATAA
>CAZQTC010000033.1:0-72625 GCA_964596425.1 uncultured Spirochaetales bacterium
ATTTTTGCTAGCGAACACCTCACATTTATATTAAAATATCTCACAAAACAGTTACTCAAACCATTAGGGGGGAAAGAATGTCAAATTCCAAATTCGTAATAGTAATTCCTACATACTGGTCATGGGAAAGAGGGAAAAAGAGCCTTCCAGAAGATTCAATATTCGACCATCCTACACCTGTTGACACAGAAGGTACCCTACCCAGAACCCTCGAGGGCTTTAAAAACTTTCAAAATAATAACTTCTCCGTAGTACTTATAACAGCCCCCGTCAATCCCAAACTCACGCTGAGCGTAGAGAAGAAAATAGAGGGACTTGTAAAAAAATACGCCAAAGAGTACCCCATAACCCAATTCGGGCCTACGGATCTGGAGTACGCCCAAAAACTTATGGAGAAAAACGGAATAGATTATTCAATAATAGGATTGAGCAGTTACGCTCAGATAAGGAATTCCCAATTGTTTGCCTCTATTCTTACAGGGGCACAATTCTCCGCTGCCATAGACGACGATGAGGTGACTCCCCCGGACTACCTTGACATAGCCTCTGAGTTTATAGGCAAGACCAAAGATGGCAAAAAGATAGACGGCGTAGCAGGCATATATCTGGATAAAAACGGAGACTACAGACTAACAGAACCACCGGAGGCAAGAACCTCTAAAAATCTTTTTGATAGAAAATCGGCTCTGATGAATGATGAATTTTCAAAATATATAGAAACCGGGGAGAGATTACAGGAAACAGCAATAGCACTTGGGGGCAACATGGTGTTTAGTCGAGAGTTAATGATGAAAGTCCCCTTCGATCCCTTAATTACCAGGGGTGAGGATATCGACTATCTTATAAACTCCAAACTCTTTGGGTTCAACTGGTTTTTAGACAGAAAGCTCCACATAACACACCTTCCACCTAAACCATACTACGAACACCAGATCAATACTTCCCCCTATGCAAAACTGCAACAGGATGTCATCAGATTTATATACCAAAAGGAGAAACTAAAACTCTCCCAAAATTACCCGGGGGTAACAGAGGTAAAAGCGGAGGATCTGGGATTCTATCCCGGAGAATTTCTCAAAGACGGACTGGAAGAACACGCGCTGGAAGCTCTAAAGAAAAATCGCCCTAAAGACGCTGATGAAAGATTCTTTCCCAAACCGGAAAAACTAATAGAACAAGCACTAGAACGTGCAAAAAATGCCCACACATTTTTCGAGTTTGCAAAAAAATGGAGAGAGAACATTGAAAAAATAGCTGGTGTTAAAGAACTTTCAGAGTATATGTATCGGAAACTCAAACTGTAGAAGTCATAACAATTAAGGAGAAGTTGCAGATGAAGAGAAAAATTTTCGAATCTTTCCTCTTTGTTGCTTTCTTTTCTGTGTTTACTCTCTCTCCTGTCTCTGCTCAGTATTCACCGGGAATTAAGTGGAAAGTAATAGAAACAAAACATTTCAAAATTATATTCCCTGAAGAGTTAAAAAGAGATGCCGAACGAATAGCCAATACGATGGAATACATATATAAACCGATAGGGAAAACCCTTAACTCAACACCAGGGAAATATCCGCTACTTCTAATAAACACAACAACAACCGCAAATGGATTTGTCAGATTGGCTCCAAAAGAATCTATATGGTATCACCTACCTCCAATTGGCTACGACATGGGTAGCGGAGAATGGTTTAATACCCTAGCTACACACGAAACCAGACACATGGTCCAATTTAACAAATCGGATATAGGATTTGCGAGATTGATGCATATTCTCTTCGGGGAGATAGGTATAGGCGCAATGACGGTAAACTCTATGCCGAGATGGTTCGAAGAGGGAGATGCCGTAACCACAGAAACAGCCCTTACAGATTGGGGTAGAGGACGTCTTCCCGATTTTAACAAGGAGCTAAGGACCATACTGCTTGAAAACAAAAGATACTCTTACCACCAGATGGCTCTCTCCTCCTTTAACTACGGCAACTACTACCCTAACATTTACAAAATGGGATTCTACCTGGTAGCATTTGCACGTACCAAATACGGGGCGGAGGTCTGGAGCAAAATAATCGACAGAGCCTCCTACCTCCCATTCATTCCACTTATATTTAATATATCTACCATATTCGAAACGGGAAGCTCGCTCTCCAATATTTACAACGAATGTATGAGCTACCTAAAAACTTACTGGAAGAAAAAACTCGAAAAGACCCAAATCACACCGGCACGCATAGTAACTTCCATACCCAAAGGCACCTACACAAATTACACAAACCCAATTCCTATTAACAACAATACCCTTCTGGCCCTAAAATTCGGAGTAGGGGATCCAACAAAGCTGGTAGAGATAGAAACAAATCCACTATTTAAAAATCGAAAGCGAGAAAAAACAATTGCGGAAATAGCTCCCCTGGACAACTCTATCTCCTACTCAAAGGGGAAACTTGTATGGTCGGAAAGCTTTACAAACCCATTCTGGAACTATGTAAACTACGCTGACGTTATCCTATACGACCTAGCTATGAAAAAACGTTACAGACTCACTACAAAGAGGCATCTTTTTGTTCCATCTATCTCTCCGAGCGGAGACAGAATAGCCTCCATAGAGTACAAACCCAATAGGATATGCTCCGTGGTAGTCTCCAGGATAGAGAGACACAATGGGGATTTCAACCTTATAGATACCTTCCGCTTCACCACAAAACAACCTGACGAACTGTTCGGCAAACCTGCATGGTCTCGTGATGGAAAATCATTGGTATTTACCCGCCAGAACTTAAACGGGAAAACCATAACCCTGCTCAACCTCAAAACAGGAAAGGCGGTTAATCTTCTCCCATATTCCTGGCACGATATAAGGCATCCGCTCTTTTATAAAAAATATATCCTATACCAGGCCTCATACACCGGCATAGACAATATCTTTGCCCTGGACCCTAACTCCGGCAAGGTATATCAAATTACCTCCAGAAAATACGGGGCTCAATTTCCCTCGATATACGAAACCTCGAAAGAACAGGGGAAACTCATCTTCTCAGACTACTCAATCAAAGGTTTTAACATTGCTATCGCTAAACTCACAAAAATTTCAAAGAAGATAAAGCCCTTTACTCCCCCAGCCACAACAAACAACTATCCATTTGTAAAGATACTTGTCAAACAGGAAGGGGGAAAAAATATTCTGGAAAAAGATCTTATACCCACCCATAGGTATAAAATCAATGATTACAACCCCTTTTTAAATTTAATAAATATCCATTCATGGGGGATCTACCCCATGCCCATGGATTCAAGTATCTCTCTTACAGGATTTCTCTTAAGTGATGATACACTGGGATTAATGGAAACCATGCCATGGATAAACTATAACATAACTGAAGACACATGGGGAGGAGGAATAAATCTAACCTTCAATGGGATAATCCCGCATATCTCCATTAACCAGAGTCTCTACCAGAGACGCCCTCCCAACAGCCTCTACGAACCATCATGGATATCGGAAGCAGCAAGCGTACTCCTCTTCCTCCCCATAGATCTATCAGAATCAATATGGAAGAGAAATCTAACACTCACAGGGGGCATTGGATTCGCCGGGATATTTAACTATCAATCCCTTGCACCGGACGAAACTACCTACAAACCCGCTATGCCGTTCAACGCAAGTGTCAATTTCTACAACCACATCCAACAATCAAGAAGAGATCTCTACCCAAGATTCGGAGAGGATTTTTACTCCTCTATAACCATAAACCCACTTCCGGGGTTGGAGGAGACATACCTAATGCGCACCCTTACCGGAGCAAGACTCTACCTACCCGGAATATTCAACCACAATAGCCTGAGGCTCTCACTGCTCTATCTCAATCAAAGCAACTCTCCCTACAGAAATATATTCGTCAGTTCTAATATAATTACCTATTCTACGAGAACCTATCCAAGAGGTTATTCGGAGATAAGCCAAAACAACATACTCATTTCCTCCATGGAATACGCCTTCCCCATATTCTACCCTGATTTCGCCTTAGGACCAATTATCTATTTCTCGCGGTTAAGGGCTAACCTATTTCTCGACAACGCAACGGTACTAAGCGAGAGCACACCTCTCAAGGTACAAAATTATACCTCTACAGGAATCGAGCTCACAACAGATTTCGTACCATTTATGCTTCCGGTTTCACTAAACTGGGGCATTAGGTTGATATACAGAATAACAAACAATACATTCAGAGTAGAGGATTCCATTTTTTCATTTGGAATTGACTTTTAGAGGGAAAAGCCTTTAATCTTTACGAAAATTGTAAGGGGGCATAAATGGTAAGCGAAAAACCCTCCAAGAAACACCGATTAAAACGCAAAGAACTTATAAGAGATATATTCTTTATATTTTCCGAGGAGTATGAGAAGAGTGATGCCGATTCTATCTGGGATATAAAAATCCCTATGGAAACTCTGCTAAACTTCTTAAAAGAGAGGTATAAAGCCAACTACACAAGTAGTGCCTGGGTAAAATTGCAAATAAGGCGTTACGAACAACAGATTAGAGAGAAACTCTTTAATATAAATAAGGAGAACAATAATGGCGAACAACTATTCATCTCTATAAACAAGAATATGCACAATTTTTTCCAGCAACATCACCTATACATATCCCATAAAATTAAAATGGCAAATGGTATCTACGGAATCATCCAAGATTTTATCAAAACGCACAGCATAACCAGACCCTTAAACATTCTCCTTGGCTCCGGGACAAATCCCTACTTCGTGGCAAACATAATTGCTCAAAAATCCTGGGAAAAAAATGACAGATACAACATTTATACCCACAACATGGGAATCATAAAAAAACTGAGCGGCACACGCATAAATCCAGATAAGATCAACCTATTCGTACCGGCGGGAAGGGTAGATCCGGGCAAAAACACCATCATGGGAGAAGATAATAATCTCTACAGATCGATCAAATTTGATTTCATAGTACAATCAACACGTTACCTGTACGACGGGAAACTCTACGTCGAGAGAGAGGAAGAAGCGGTAAGGAAACGCTGCATCTTAAATGAGTGCAGGGGTATTAAGATACTCGCACTAATTAAAGACGAGATAATCGACAAAATTGACGAGGGAATGGTCTGTTACGGAGAGCTAAACAGATACGATTATATAGTAACCCCTAAAACAAGAAGCAGTAAAAAGAGAGCCTATGACACCCTATTTCAACAGTATAAGGACAAATTGGAGGAGGAAATAATAAACTGGAACTACTGCATCTTTAAAGTCAAAAATTAATGGGAGAGATGCTTCTTCCAGATCAGGGGTGTGTTGCTTGTAACCCTATCCACCTTCAGCTCCTGCAAAACCTTAAGCTTCTCACCCACATCTCCATCCGTTACATCCACCGTCCAGGTACAAATTTTTGCCCCCCTTTTGTGAAGAAAATCCACCCAGTTAAACCCATCCCGAAGAGAAGCTACCAGGAAATCATACCGCATATACCATATCCCAGCCCCGAGTCCTACGTTCCACAAAGCCTCCGCTCGAGCTTCAAGATAATCAAGTGGTGATTTCCAATTCTGAAAAGCAATAGGATGATCATCGTAGTAACCAAACTTATTCTTCTTAAAAGGCGGATAATTTACCTTTTTCCTTCTGAAATCCATATAAAATTGGGGATCAAAACCAAGTTTTAATTCCCCATCCATCTCCCTTAATTTTAACAAAACCCATTCGGCACAACTGGTAAGTCTAAGCTTCTTTTTGGCAGGCGAAATGGTCTTAACAAGTCTGTTGAGTATTTTCTCATTAAATAGGGATGTTGGGTATACCTTCATATCCAGTTGAAGTTCTTCAATTCCCTCGGTATCCTTTATCAAATCTATTAGTTTTGAAATAGAAGAGATTTGAGATTCCTTCTTATCAACTTTTCTGGAATAATGTATGTTGCCTATAGTTTCCTCCTTCAAATCAAAGACATCACCTCTTCTGTTAGTAACGTTATCAAGTTTCTCATTATGAAAAATGATAAAATCCCCGGAAGCCAGGGGTGCAATATCAACCTCGATATACTTAAGACCATTTTTCACACACTCAATTATCCCATCAACGGTATTAGGGGGATAATCTATCGATACTCTTGCCGCGTGTGCCACTACTTCCATATCAGGGAATACTTTATTTCACAGTATACAAACCTGTCAAATCATATTATCGAGAATTTATGTAAGCAATTTTGACAAATAAAGATATATTTTTCTAACAAACAAATATTGTTTAGCATACTATTCTTGCTTATTAAATAATATTGATAAAATAAGAACAATTTGACATAATAATAAATGACATACTAAGATGATTTCGTGAATTGTAGAAATGTAACATACAAACGTTTACAATTAATAAAGCTACAACTCTTTTCTGAAAAACCTGAACTAATTAACAATTTATTAACTAATTTTAGATATTCATTTGCTTGCATAGGGAAGATAGTTAATAATTAAAAAATTTATAGAAGGAGGTTTCTATGAAAAAACTTACCCTACTTTTCCTGATTATGCTTGTTCCTGCTCTCATATTCGCAGGAGGCAAACAGGAAAAAGCAAAACCAACGGGCCCTCAGACAGTTACAATAACAGTATGGGCAAGGGCAAACAATGTTGAGCATTGGAGGGCAGATGCTGCTGTTGAGGCGGCAAAACTCTTGAATGCAGAGCTAAAGAAGGAAGGGAAAAACATCACCGTAGTGGTAAAGGCGGATTACTCCAATCCACCATGGGGCGAGTACAAAAAGAAATTTACAATGGCAGCGGATGCCGGTGAGGCACCAGATATTATCTGTTCCGGCCACGAAGATGTTCCAGTATGGGCACAAGCAGGTTACATAATGCCGATTGCTAACTCTGTTTCCGAGGTACAGAGCATGTATCCGGAGTTCGCCGATGTAATTCCCAGCCTCTGGCACTCAACAGAGTGGCATGGCAAAATCTGGGCTGTTCCTCAGGATACCGAGGCAAGACCTATGTTCTTTAGCAAAACCAAACTAAAACAGTTAGGATGGACTGATCAGCAGATAAAAGAGCTCCCAGAAAAAATTAAGAACGGAGAGTTTACTCTTGATGATATGATTAAGACAGCCCAGGAAGCAATAAAGAAGGGCGTTGTACCTCCAGGATACGGGTATTGGCACAGGCCCAGAAAGGGCGGAGACTTTCTTCAGTACTATGTATCATACGGCGGATATCTCTACGACCCCAAGCAGGATAAACTCGTCCTTGTAAAGGATGCCCTGCTAAAGTGGTATCAGTTCCAGAGAAGATGCGTAACCACAGGCATTACACCCAAAAACTTTATCGGAACGGAATGGAAGATCTGGCATGATACGGTAAGTCACAATAAGGTTCTCTTCTGGAATGGCGGTATATGGCAGTGGGCAGACTGGAAGGTTAACTATCTCAACGGCGATGAAAACTTCCTCTTCAAGAATGTCGGATATGCACTTCAGCCATCGGGGATAAGAGGTAAAAAAGGTAACACGCTCTCCCATCCACTCGTCTATATGGTCACAACGGAAAAAGCCTGCGGACATAAATACAGAGACCTTGTAATAAGGCTACTTGCGAAGATGTCAACAAAAGAAATCAACACAAAACATGCCGTAGAGAGTACTCACCTGGGGATTCTAAAATCTCAGATGCATTACAAACCCTACACAGATTCAAAATTCCTGGCTAATGTAACCTACATGTTAAACTACAACTGGTATCAACCCAACAATCCTTCCTACAGCATGTGGTTTGACATCGTATGGAACGGAATGGTAGCTGCAGAAAATGGAGAAAAAACACCCCAGCAGGCTGTAGATTCCGTAGTAAAACAGATGAAGCTTGAACTTGGAGACGCTGTGATAATTAAATAATTCACAAAAAACAAAAACATAGCCGGGCACTGGATACCCGGCTATGTTTTTATCTATACTAAACTATACCTACATAAGGGTACATAAACACAAAATACTTCATTAAGGAGAAAAAATTGAAAAAGAGAGAGGAAATCCAAACGCTCAAACAGAGCACTGGGTTAGAGTGGCTTTGGTTTCTCCTACCATCAATGATTCTCATAATTCTTTTCTTTTTTTTACCCGTTCTGATTACCCTGTTTGTCTCCGGGACAAACATGAGTTCCAGTACGGGTTTCCACAACTGGAAATGGGTAGGATTCAGGAATTATAAGTTAATTGCCGTACATCCGGAAACATCAAAGCATCTATGGCTCACAATAAAATATGTAGCGGTTACCCTGGTGTTTTTTAATGTAGGAATGGCACTGGTCATATCGTTGATAACCACTCATATATCACGAAGAGCGGGATACTTCTTCAGAGCTCTATGGCTCCTTCCAAGAATAACTCCTACCGTTATATATGTGATGATGTGGAAATTCCTTGCAGCCAACGCACCGTACGGGGTACTAAACCAGATATTCTTTCAACCCCTGGGGATAAAACCTCAGGACTGGCTATCCGCCGCTCCTTTTCTCTTCATCGTTCTGGTAAACGGTTACATAGGGGCATCCTTTGGAATGATAATTTTCACCTCGGCTATAGAAGCCATTCCAAAGGATATAACAATTGCTTCACAGGTTGACGGGGCTAACTTTCTTCAGCGAGTCCGTTATGTAATTATCCCCTACATTAAGTGGCCCCTATTATTCGTTACAACCTACCAGACCCTATCTCTCCTTACCTCCTTCGAGCAGATTCTCGTACTTACCAACGGAGAGTTCAACACCGAGGTATGGTCACTCTGGGCATACCATCGGGCTTTGGATAACTACTGGGGAAATTTCCAATGGGGCTTCGGAAACGCTCTAGCCGCCGTTCTCGTTGTAATTGGAATAATACTCGGTATCGTATACATGCGTTACTTTAAATTTAACGAACTGGTTCAAGAACCAAAAATTGAAAATCTGTAGGGGGGGCATTATGGAAAGTATTTCTACAAAGCAGAAAATTTCAAAGGGATTTCCCTATCTTTTACTAATAATCCTATCGCTCCCAATAATTCTGGGATACCTATGGATTGTAATATCCACTTTTTCCACACGCTGCTACGGACTTGTGCCGGTAGACCAGCAGGAACGTTACTTTAGGGGATTAACCCTGTCCAACTGGTCATTTCTTACCGATAAGAGTAAAACCCTAAACACCTCCATATGGCTCTTAACACTTAACACATTTATCATAGCAATAGGGTTAACAGTTGGAGTTGTTTTAATCTCTATGATGGCCGGATATGCACTTTCCAGAATCAAGTTTCCAGGGAGAAAACCATTTCTCTCACTCACATTAATCCTCCACTCGTTTCCTAGTGTAACCCTACTTATATCTATCTACTTCGTACTAAGATGGATACAGGCCATTCCTGTTCTCGGACGAGGATTACCCATTATAGGGGGGTTTGGCTATAACACCCTTGGTGGGGTAATACTCGTAAGTATCTCCCTTCAACTTCCCCTGGGGATATGGCTGATGAAAGGTTTCTTTGACAATGTTTCCTGGGACCTTGAGAGAGCGGCACTAATTGATGGGTGCTCCAGGTGGAGAACCTGGTGGCAGATTATGGTGCCCCAAATCAGACCCGGGATTGCTGCACTTTCGATATTCTCCTTTATGGAAGGGTGGAAATCCTTCCTTATTCCCTATTCATTTATGACAAGCCACGCCAAGGCAACACTATCCACCCTCTTAAACGAGATGCTCTCTGAAAGTTCACCTGTCAACTACGGAACTCTGGCAGCGGTGGGATTGTTTCAATTACTTCCCGTTATTCTATTCTACATATTTACCCAGAAATACCTCCTCAACATTTTTGCTGGAGGAGTAAAGGGAACTGCATAAAATGATAAGGAGAGAAAAATGAGAGTTGATTTAGTAAATCTTACAAAAAAATTTATGGGAGTAACAGCGGTAAACAAAATAAATATTGATATCAAAGACGGAGAATTTGTAGCCCTTCTCGGACCCTCTGGTTGCGGGAAAACCACAACCCTACTTATGATAGCGGGTATTTACAAACCGACAGAGGGAGAAATACTATTTGACGGTAGGCTTGTAAACCATGTCCCCCCAAAGGATAGAGACATAGGCATGGTCTTTCAAAGCTATGCTCTGTACCCCCATATGACGGTCTACCAAAATCTCGTGTTCTCTCTCATGCTCAAAAAACGTCCTAAAAAAGAGTTAATAGCAGAAGCGAAGAGAGTAGCCGATATCATGGGAATAGGACATCTTCTAAACCGCAAACCCGCCCAACTTTCAGGAGGACAACAACAGCGGGTAGCCTTGGGTAGAGCTCTTATAAAAAAGCCAAAACTTCTTCTATTCGATGAACCTCTTTCCAATCTCGACGCAAGACTACGGATATCTATGAGAAGCGAGATAAAAAAACTACAGAACGATCTGGGAATTACCAGTATATACGTAACACACGACCAGATAGAGGCAATGACAATGGCAGACAGAATCGCAGTTATAAAAGATGGAATACTTCAGGCGTACACCGAACCGGAAGAGCTTCACGATAGACCTAAGACACTCTTTATAGCGGAGTTTATAGGTAATCCTCCCATGAACCTCTTTGACACTACCATAGAAACAAGCGGCGGTAAGATGTTTGCTCACCTAGGCCAGAATGTAAAAATAGAAATACCGAAAGAGAGACAACCAAAGACCATTCCCACTTCATTAAAGATGGGAATACGCCCCCAGGACATTCACTTCGATAATAGTTCCGAATTGAAGACAGAGATACTCCTCGTAGAACCTATGGGACGTGATGATTTAATAGTATGTAAACTTGGAGACACGGAAATCCATTTTCTCACCGATCCCGCAAATAAACTTAAACGAAACGACAGAATAGGGATCAAATTTGATACGGAAAAGCTCCAGTTCTTTGATAATGAAACAGGCAAATCGTTACTGTGGGACTGATCTATGAAAACGGTAAATAAGATAAAGTTTTTGACACTCGTTGTTGTAGTAATTCTAGTCTCTACGGCTTGTACTACAACCTCCCCCAAAATAACTAACTATGGGAGCTACGAAATGATCACCTCAACCCCACTAGGATTTTTCACCGGTCATGTTCAAGGGATTGCATTTAGCAAAGAGAACCTATTCCTATCCGCCGTGGATAAAGAGGAGAAAGTAGGATACCTCTTTAAAATAGATCCCAAGAATTACCATCTCCTTGCCCAATTAAAAATGAAAATCGGTAATATATTCCATCCCGGTGGCATATCATTTAGCAAAGGTTATATCTATATGCCTCTGGCGGGTTATAAGGCTCATACGACCTCTATAATATTCAAAATTGATCCCAAAACCATGGAACCTGTGAGTGCCTTCGTCGTCAATGACCATATTGGGGCAGTGGCGACAGACGGATCAAGATTCATATTCGGGATGAATTGGGATGCTAGAGAGATGTATATCTGGGATGTCACAGGAAAATTACTGAAAAAAATCCCCAACAAGCGAAACATCGCGTATCAGGACATTGAATATTCAGATGGAATTCTCTACTGCTCTGGAATCCAAATTCACACTCTATGGGGGGGAAGTGTCGATCTCTACCGCTTTGATGAGAAAAACCTAACTCTCACACTCGAAAAATCGCTTCCGATGCCCCAGCTTAGAAGAAATAAAATCAGAAGTATCGCATGCGAGGGAATGACACTGAAAGATGGATACCTCTACTTTATACCGGAAGACTTCCCTCAATCTCGTCTCTATAGGGTAAAAGTTCGCTAACCCTCACAATAGAGATAAAACCATTTTCCTCACGCCTCTCTTCGAAGAGGCGTTTTATCTCGTCTTTGGCAGAAAAATAGAGTATCTGCCATCCCCTTTCAACCAGATTTACCAGAAGATCAATCTGCCTAACAAGGCGCTTTCTATCCGATTTTAAAAAGGGATCATCAAGGATAAAAAATCCCCTCCGTTTCGGGAAAATTTTTTCTCCAAAGGCAACCCTTATGGCAAAATAGAGTTGATCAAATGCACCCCCGGATAGTTTCTGCGGACTAAGAACTTTCCCGTCCCTTCGTTCAACCGTTATCCTTCCCTTTTCCGGGTTGTAATCAACATTTACGTACAACCCATCGGTTATTTCTTTGAAATACTTTGAAACGCCATATTCTCCCGGTTTTTCTCTAAAAAGATCCCTAATCTTTTCCTCTTCCTCACTACCAATCATTTCAAGAATCTCTATAGTCCTGAGTACATAATCTCTCCGTTTCTCGGCATTCCTTACAAAATCCTCAAGGTACTTCTTTGCCTTAAGAAGATCATTTAATGAAAGAATATCAAAATCTTTAATCTCAGCAGTCAAGATATACTCAACCCTACCATTATAATTATTGAGCTTACTATGATACTCCTCCAGTTGACTTTGAGTTTCAGAGAGAAGTTCCTCCACATCTCTCAGTTTCTCTCTAAGTTCATAGTAGAGAGAATCGGAGTATTCCATATTTGATATCTGCTCATCCTCATCCCACTGTAACTCACTTCTCAGCTCTTCGATTCTCTTTCTCCAGAACCTAACACGCGAGCTCAAAGAGGAATCATCCCCTCCTCCAAACCTATCGGCAAGCAGAGAGGTTACACTTTTAATTCTGGAGTCTATCTTTCTCCTAGCATCAAGTTTATTCCGATACTCATCGATCGATCCTACCTCCCGTAGAGCCAAAATTTTTTCAATAGTTCTCTCTCTCTCTGCAATCGTTTCTCTCTTACGAGCAATCTCTTCCTCTAACTTTTTTCTCTCTTCCTCTATGACCCCAATTTTAACCCCCAACTCCCGAAGGATCTCACCTGTCTCTTTAATACCCTCCTCCAGTTGAACCATATCCTCTCTAATATCATTGAGAGAACCATGAGCAATCCCTATAGATGCCGCGAGATTGAGCACTCGTCTTCTCTCACGCTCCAGAACTCTTGTGGGTAATAAAATCACAAACAGATAAATCGTCACTAATAAAATACTCAATACTATACCGATCAGAAAGGCCCACGCAAACTGCGCCACTTTCTCAACGAGGCTCCCAACCCCCGAGATTATACTCAGGAGAACAAAAACCGATATCAAATAACCCAATCCCCGTTTTAAAACCTTATTACCCATTACCCTTTCTTCCCTTCTCTCACAATCTCTAATCTTTTCCTTAAGCTCCCTCTCCACCCTACCCTGTTTAGCAGTCATTACCCTATATTTTGCTTCCCTTTCAAACCTTTTTTCATCCACAACCTGTTTATCCTTGGCAATTTTTCCAATCCTTTCCCTTTCCCTCTCTATATCACCTCTGAGTGCCTCAATATCTCGATAGAATCCTCGCAAACGCTCCAACTCTTCTTCGGAAACCCCTCTATAATTCCTTTCCTCTTTAATAAGCTCAGCCAATTCCTCTATTAGAGCAAGATACTTGTCAAAGTCTTTCCTCTGCTTCGCCCTCTCAAGAAGTAACAATTTCTCCTTCAACCTATCACGTTTGACCATGAGATACATAAGATTCTCTTCCAGCTTATCATAACCCCTTTCCCTAATTTTACGAACATCACTATCAATTTCCTCGATTAATTTTCTAGCCCCGCTGATCCTGCTCTTAAACTTCCCCGTTCGTTTGGAATCTTCAAAATCGTTACCCGGGGTTAACATCCCTATCTCTCTCAATTTTTCTTTAAGGGCATCGATTTTTCTCTTTCTTAAACCCGTAAGATTTTCTGTAACTTCAACATAAAATCTGGACTCATTTGCCAGCACTAAATCACTGTTCGTAATTACAAAGAGATCCCTAAAAAGCTCGGGTGATATACTTAGATAGTCTACCACTGACTTCTTATCTCTGTTTGGGAAAGCCACCTCTACTCCCTCTTCAATCTCTACCCCAACTCTCCCGATAGGTTCTTCCTCCACCCTCGCCGGAAACTTAATAGATTTAAACCCTCGACGAAGTAACATTTTCAAGAGAGCCTCTATGGACAGAGTTTTACCCTCCTCATTCTCACCCCAAAGAAGGGTAAAGGGGGAGAGTCTAAATATCTTACTACCCCCAATCGGACCGTATCGTTCTATTACTATTTCTCTCAATCTCATAGACGCTTACCCAATCTCTATCATAGCCTTTATCATAAGCTCTCTAATTACATTTCTCTCATCCTCACCAATCGGTTCTTTGATAAGTTTCTCCTCAAATGCTTCATATATCTCGTCTCTTAAAAGTTTCTCAATATTGGTAACCCTTACTACTGGCTCCCTTGCCAATCTCCAGCGGCTTAATAATTTTTTTATCGCAGATACAAGTTCTCCTTCCTCCATACCAACCTGCTCTCTATCATAAAAACCTTCAACACTAACTATCAGTTTAGATAAACTCCCAATGTGTCTCTCGTCAATGCTTTTCTCTATACGTTCGAGAGGTAAAAGAGAATCAAAGGGAGAAATTCTAACAGTTACCTCTTCATAGTAGAAGGAATCAATCGGATACTCTACCGGTACTTTGCCAAATTCAAATACACTTACCTTTCTCCTACCAGTTTCCTTCTCGGTTACAGAGACAGGAGATCCCGGATAAACAAAGTATGAAACTTCTCCGTTTCTATTTCCACTTACGGTCTTTAAAATAAAATTAGAATGGAAATGCCCCGCAAGTATGTATTTCCACCCCACCCCTTCCCGTTTCTCTCCTCGAAAATAACTCAACTTAAAGGGGAAATACTGTCCCCTTCCCTCATCTCCATACACGTCCCACCCCCCGGAGATATCCAATAACTCTCCGTGGATAACCAGGAGTGACTTCTCCGGATGATTCACTTTTCCCTTTAACTCCCCAATCTTTACTGCCACCTTGGCCGGAGAAGCCTCAAAGAAGGGTATCCCCCAAAAGCTAATTCCTCCAACCTCGACAGGTGAACTATCATTCAACACTACAACATTACTCCCATAAAAATTCCCACTAGAAAATGCTTCCCTATCATGATTTCCGGGTAGAATAATAATCTTACTCTCACTCGCCTCAAAAATTTCCCTAATTTCTCCCCTTAAAACATCTGCAGCACGTGAATTATCAAAGAGATCCCCACTTATCACCACAACATCAATATCCAATTCTTTAGAAAGCTTTACTATCTTCTCAAGACTATCCCACCTCTCTCCAAAGTGAGGATTCCCTTTGGTAGTTAAATGAATATCAGACGTGTGAAGTATCCGCATTCCATTACCACACTACAACTTAGAGAGGAATTCAAATTCTATATCAGAAACTCCCGGCATATTCTCATGCCCATAATCGGGGTAGATTATCATCTTCTTCTTCGATTTAATCTTATTGTACGCGGCAAACTGTGTAGAGGGGGGACAAACCGTATCCATAAGCCCGGTTACCATCAGCACCTCAGCCTTAATACGGGAGACTAGATGCTGCACATCTATATAGCCTAACCTGGTAAAAACCTCTCTTTCCCTCTCGTGCCGAGGATCCATACGTCTGAAATACGCAGATAATTCCTCATACGCATCTTTCGCAAGGTCCAGGTCCCACACTCGCTTGTAATCGCTTAAAAAGGGGAACCGAACAAAACTCAATTTTACCCTGGGTTCTAGAGCCGAACACGCAAGAGCCAAACCGCCTCCCTGAGAACCTCCCGTAACCCCTACTCTAGTTTCATCCACATCTTCCATATCCATCATAATCCTCGCTATCGCGACCGTATCGAGAAAAATACTCCTATAGAGAAGCTTCTTTGGATCAGGATCATCTAATCCCCTTACAATATGGCCCATAACAGTAGTTCCTTTAACACCCCCGAGATCCTCGGAGCGTCCTCCCTGCCCCCTACAATCCAGAGCTGCCACGGAAAATCCCAAAAAAACGTATTTAAGCATATCCGCCCAATCGGGTGAACTTCCCCGATAGCCATGGAAAACTATCACTGCAGGGTGAGGTTTGGACACACTATCTTTAGGTCTCAAATACTTTGAGTACACCCTGGCACCACCAATACCGGTAAACCACAAATCAAAACAATCACAACCCGGGGCTTCAAATTGAGCACGCTCCAATTTTACATTAAAATCAAAACCCTCCAATTCCCTCAACGCGGAATCCCAATACTCGTCCATGTCCTTGGGCCTGGGGTTTGTACCTTTATATTTCCTAAGCTGCTCAAGTGGTAGGTCGAAAATCGGCATCTCTGACTCCTATCTACATTTATTAACCTAATCAATCCAATTATTGGTAGGATTTCTAACATCAATCCTATTTCACATGCACATCCATCTGCGGGAACGGTATTATTATACTATTTTCTCTGAAGGCTTTCCATATCTCAAAGTTTATAGAGGAAATGGCATCCAACTTCTTTGTAGAATCCTCTATCCAACTCCAGAGCTCGAGAAGTATCCCGGAATCCTGAAACTCAGACACCCTAACCCTCGGCTCCGGGTACTTTAAGACAAGTTCATTTGTCCTCGCCACTCCCAACAAAACCTCCCTAGCTATACTAAGATCTGTCTCATAGGAAACCTGAACCTTATTAACAATAATAATTCTCCTATCCTGATAGGAATAGTTGTGAATACTATTGCCCACCAACTTATTATTGGGAACAACGATAGTTTCATTAGTCAGAGTATTTATTATGGTGGAGCGCAATCTGATATGTACAACATCACCCTCTAATCCCCCCACGATAATTCTGTCTCCCTCCTTTATTGGCCGTTCGAATATTATTATTAGACCGGCAAAAAAGTTTGCTACGGTATCCTGCAAACCAAATCCAACACCAATACCCAACACACCAAAAAGAACCGCCAACGAGGAAAAATTGAGCCCTATAAAAGAGAGTCCAATAAGAATTACAATTACCATAACGGTGTAGCGTACAAGTGTGGATATTGAAAACCGTGTGTCTTCGTCTATTGTCACCCGGCCAAGGAGGGTTGCATCGACAAAGCGTTTAGTAACCTTAGAGACCCATGAGGCTATATAAAAAATAGGAATTGCAAGTAATATAGTTATTATGGAAATTTTTGTCGAACCAGAGGTAAACAGTGGTTGCTTTAAAACGTTCCAGAAAACGTAG
This sequence comes from uncultured Spirochaetales bacterium, assembly GCA_964596425.1. Lineage (GTDB taxonomy): Bacteria > Spirochaetota > Spirochaetia > SZUA-6 > SZUA-6 > CAZQTC01. The sequence goes on from CAZQTC010000033.1 coordinate 17,132, forward strand.
AGATAATTCTGAATTTCCGCTTCAAAAACATCCCCAACAAGTATGGTAACTACTATAAGAAATATAACCCGAAGTAGAAGTCTCGTATATCTGAAAATCTTTTCTTTTATATCATCCTTTAAATTTTTAGGCCTATATATGAGTCTCTTCGCAAAATAAAGGAGTAGTTTATAAACTATAAAAGCTATCAGAAGTGGAAAGAGAAATCTCACCACTATGGTGAAAATAGAAAACGAGAATGCTATAGGACCTATCCTAATAGGCTGGTTTACCAGATTCCAAAATTTCTCTATCACATTAAACTTTTCGGCAGATTATTCCATTTAACCCATACTTTCTTTGTACCCGAAATATTTTGGTCATCAATAATCTTTAAAATTAAAGCGAGCTTATTTTTATAAAAACCTTGCAAAACCCCTTTTTTTTAATATTAAAACCAATTATATTTAGATAAATTGTAATTCATAATATAAAATACGAAAGCTGAGGAGAGTGTTATGCCAATAAACCTAATCGATTATATTAGTGAAAACAGAATAATCTTTCTCGAATCCGACACAAAAGAGGGTGTGATTAGAGAACTTGTAAAGGTATCCGAAGAGGACGGAAAGGTAGAAGATGCAAACACAATAGTAGACAAACTCTTAAAACGCGAAGAGATTGTGAGTACAGGAATAGGATTCGGAGTTGCAATACCCCATGTAAAGGTAGAGGAAATATCCGAATTTTTCATAACAATAGGAATACATAAACGTGGAATAGATTGGGGCTCACTTGACAACAAGCCTGCGTACCTAATCTTTATGATTGCAGGTCCGGCAAATCAACAAGACAAATACCTGAGATTATTGGCAAAATTAACCCTCATAATTAAGAATCACGAGAGAAGGGAAAAACTCATAAATAGCACAAGTAAAGAGGAAGTTTTCGAAGTATTCAAAAACCTTTAACGGTTTAAACAATATAAAAAAGAGGCTGTCATATGGAACTTGGAACACTAGGGTACCTCGCTATCGTTTTAATCTTCATCTATATAACGAAAAAGATTGTCGATAAAATCAATCTTCCAGCAGTAACCGGATACGTCATCATCGGAGTAATTCTCGGGGCGTCGATAACCAACTTCATATCAAAACCAGTACTAAAAGAATTTGGGATAATCTCCGACATAGCACTGGGAATAATAGCATTTAGCATAGGTTCCGAATTAAACAAAGAAACAATTTCAAAACTTGGCAAGTCCATTATTTTCATTGCTATGTTCGAGGGATTGGGAGCTTTTATCGTTGTAACAATCGTCACATACCTGTTAAACCCCAATGCCTTATATAGAGCCCTTGTTTTCGGCTCCATAGCATCGGCAACCGCCCCTGCCGCGACTGTCTATGTTATTCAACAGTACAAAACAAAAGGCCCTTTAACATCCACGGTCCTAGCTGTGGTTGGTATTGACGATGCAATAGCACTTACAATCTATGTATTCTCATCAATGTTCGCTGCAAGTATTCTCTCTAACACACACCTATCCGTGCTTAGAATGATATTTACCCCTATACTAAGAATAACTCTCTCCCTTATAACAGGGCTTGTAGTAGGATTTATCTACTACGCTATCTTTAGAAAAGTTCGCGTTCACGACGAGTTAAGTATAGGTATAGCCGCTGCCATATTTCTCATAATGAGCATTGCAGAACATTTCAAACTCTCAGAACTTTTGGCAATAATGACATTCGGGGCATTTATTGCCAACACAAACCCCATGCTTGCCAATAGGTCACAGAAAACGGTAGAGCAATTCTCCCCCATATTTCTTCCCCTATTCTTCATGTTTGCAGGTGCAAGGTTAAATGTAATGCTAATTGGGAAAATCGGGCTACTTGGATTGGTATACACCGCTGCCAGATTTGCCGGTAAGCTTGGAGGAGCATCACTCGGAGCTATTCTAGGCGGTGCTCCTAAAGTGGTAAGAAAATATGTAGGTTTCAGCCTTCTTCCTCAGGTTGGTGTCGCAATAGCACTTTCCCTTGCCGTCCAAAAGCAGTTCGGTACAGGGCAGTACGGACAACGAGGAATCGATATGGCTGTTATTGTTATAAACCTGCTACTATTCACCACAATAATCACAGAGATACTAGGTCCAATACTAACAAAACTAAGCCTTAAAAAGGCAGGAGAAATTAACGCCAGAGAGAGTTAAAGAACAGGCCCAGGAGGTAAGAGTAGATGTATTTGCTTATAATTCAACTTTTCAAGAATGAATATAAAGATGATATTTTTCTCGCTTTTACGAGTAGCGGAATAAAGAGAGCCTCATTCTTCGAGGGTTTCAACCTGGACAAAGTCTTGCAAGAGGAATTTTCGCTTTTTAAAGGGATAATAAAGCCCAAAGAGCAAAAGGAACGCTACTCTATGCTTATAACGGGCGTAGTAGACTCAAAGGAAAGGGTCAAAGAATTTATTAAAGTACTAAAAGAGGCTGAAATAGACATCAAACAAGAGGACATCCTACGGGTAGTATTGATTCCAACCGTATTTGTAATGGACAAAGAACTTGATTTTGAAGAAGAGTAAAACAAGATAGAAAAACAACCCCAAGTCATATACACTCAACCTAGAGATAATCTAAATGTATCAAGAGGGAGTACGTTGAAGGAAAAGACCATTTTCCAAGCGGCAGAACTGATATCCAGGGCAAAACACCTCGTTGCTTTCACAGGGGCAGGGATCTCTGTGGAGAGTGGTATCCCTCCGTTTAGAGGCCCAAATGGGCTATGGAGCAAATATGACCCCACAATCTTAGAAATTAATTTCTTCTACCGCAACCCCAAAGAGTCATGGGAAACGATTAAAGAGATATTTTACGATCACTTCTCAAAATCCAAACCTAACAAGGCGCACTATATACTGGCTCAGTGGGAGGCTAAAGGGATCCTAAAGGCGATAATAACCCAAAATATAGACAATCTCCATTATACAGCCGGTAACAGGAAAGTAATCGAGTATCACGGCAACTCTAGAAATCTCATATGTACAAAATGTGGAAAACACTACAGCGCAAACGAGGAGATATTCAGAGAACTTCCACCCAGATGCGAATGTGGAGGAATATTAAAACCCGATTTTGTATTCTTCGGCGAGGGAATTCCCCAAGAGGCACTAATACAATCGGAGCGCGAAGCAGCCACCTGCGACGTAATGCTTATCATAGGCTCAACGGGGGAAATATTTCCAGCCTCTACTATTCCCTACACTGCAAAGCAGAGGGGAGCTAAAATCGTAGAGATAAACCCGGAAACTAGCAATTTCACCAACTCTATAACAGATGTACTTGTACAACTAAAGGCAACGGAGGCTCTGAAAGAAATAGAGAATCAACTAAAAACAAATTGAAAAAGATTACAATCTAGAGTATAATGGAGTATTATTACTTATAATAACCCAAATGAGAGATCGAAAATGAGCAATAATGATAATTTTTTAACCCCCTTATTTGAAAAGACCAGTCGTGCTGAAAACGTTTACGAAGCAATAAAAGAGGGAATAATATCTGGCTATTGGAAAGCCGGTGACAGGATTAACGACCAAGAATTGGCTAACAAATATCAGGTAAGCAGACTCTCTGTAAGGGAAGCCCTATCTAAACTCGTAGAGTCTAGAATATTGGAGAAAGTTCATTGGAAGGGGTACTATGTAAGAAAAATAACATGGGAGGAACTCGAATCAATATTTGAGATTCGAGAGGCTCTAGAACAATTGGCCCTAAAAAATTTCATCACAAGGGCCTCGGAGGAGTCGATTGAGAAACTCATCAAGGCAGTAGATCAATCGGAGAGAGATCTAAAAGCCGGTGACTACGAAAAATTCATGAAATCCGATTTCCTTTTCCACGAGATACTTTACCAAGATTCGGGAAATCCTTGGATACCCTATATACTCTCCGTAGCCAAGATACTCATTGATATTTTAAGAAAGATAGAAAAAGCGGAGGGATGGGAAGAGGTTGGTAAAGCAAGTGTAGCTGAACACAGAGAAATTATTGAAAAGATAAAGAACAAAGATAAAAATGCAGCCCTAAAACTCTTAAAGAAACATCTTCAACATCATAAAGAGAGAGTGGCAAAGGGTTATCACCAAAAGGATAAAAAGAAAAAATAAAAACCGGAAACCTGCTCTTGCAGGCTCCGGTTTGGAATTCTAAAAAACCAACCATTTAAAAACCTTTAAAGGGGGTTCGTTTTACAAACCTACCCCATCCAGGTTCTCCTACAAACTCAACATGATCATTCTGCCACTCAGCTACTTTCTTCCCCCTGGAGAACACGACATAAGGCATACCTGTCATTTCCATCCCCTCGTAGGGTGTATAGTCTACATTCTGGTGTAATTTACTCTGTGTAATCGTAAACTTCTGCTCCGGATCGAAAACCACAATATCTGCGTCTTTCCCAACGGCAATTTCACCCTTATCTGCAAGACCAAACATCCTTGCAGTGGTAGTTGATAGAACATCTACCATTCTCTCCAGAGTAATTCTACCCTTAACAACGCCCTCCGTGTGGAGAAGCATAAGAAGCGTTTCTATCCCAGGAGCACCGTTTGGAATCTTTTTGTAGTCATCCTTGCCAAACATATCTTTTCCACCCTTAAAATCAAAGGGACAGTGATCCGTCGCAACAATCTGCAAATCTCCCATCCTCAAACCTGTCCAGAGAGCGTCCAGATTATCCTTGGGTCTTAGAGGAGGAGACATTACATACTTTGCCCCATTGAAATCAGGTTCTTTATACCTCTCCTCATCGAGCAACAGATACTGAGGACACGTCTCAGCAAACACCTCTAAACCCTTATCCCTAGCCTCTTTTACCTTTTCAAGTCCTTTACCAGAGGAGAGATGTACAATATATATCCTCGAACCCGTAAACTCCACCATTTTGATAGCTCTGCCAATTGCCTCTTCCTCCGCAATTATAGGACGACTAACCGCATGGTAGTAGGGAGAAAGTTTCCCCTCTTTCTCCAAAATCTCATTCATGTGTTTAATAATATAGAAATTTTCCGCATGCACCTGAACAAGTCCACCGTATTTTTTAGTTTCTTCAAGAAGCTTAATCATCGTCTCGTCATCAACCCTAAAATCGTACACCATAAAAATCTTAAAGCTAGGTGTCCCGTACTCCAAAATAGCATCTTTAACCTCTTGTATAACCTTATCATTCGGATCCACAATTCCAGGATGAAGAGAAAAATCAATAGCTACCTTTCCGTTGGCCCATTCCTTCTTTCTCTCCACACAATCATGGATAGATTCTCCCTTCCTCTGGAGATCAAAATCCACAACAGTTGTAACCCCACCACATGCAGCAGCAATCGTACCCGTTTTGTAATCATCTTTAGCCGTAGTACCCATAAAGGGCATCTCTAAGTGTGTATGGGGATCAATTACACCGGGCAAAATGTACTTACCAGTTGCATCTATAACCTCATCTGCCTTAACGTCCAAATCTTTACCCACAGCCTTAATCTTCTCGCCCTCCACATAAACATCACCCACAGTTCTTCCCGTTGCAGAAACTATTAACCCGTTTTTAATTAAAAGGCTCATATCTAATACCTCCTGTTAATAAATTACTTTTATAGTTTCAACTCACTCTCAAGTTCTTTACCGAGAGTGATAGTTTCCTCCCTCTTCCATCCTCTAGGCATAGGTTTGTACTGAATAAGACCATCAACAGGACATACAAAACTACAAATCATACAGCTCAAACACTTATTCTCATTAAGAATAGGTCTTCTCTTCTCGGCATCCCAATCGAGCGCCTGGCCCGCAGCGTCGTTACACACAATATAACACTGTCCACACCCGACACATCTATCAAGATCGTACTGGGTAATTCCCTGTCTCTCAAGATCAAACTCGTCCGTTTCAACAAGATGAGGAAGAGCCTTCCCTACAAGGTCTGATACTTTTGAGATACCCTTCTCTATCATATAATCCGACAGCCCCTCTATCATATCTTCCACTATTCTGTAACCGTAGTGTATTATACCGGTTGTCACCTGAACAGTAGAAGCTCCAACAAGAATATATTCAAGAGCATCAATCCATGTTTCAATTCCGCCAATCCCGGATAGAGGAAGTCCCAACTCCTCATTTAAAGCCATCTCTGCAATAAATCTAAGGCCTATAGGCTTCACAGCGGGACCGGAATAACCACTTATGGCACCCTTACCAAAAACATTCGGCTTCGGAACCCAATCATCCAGTCCAACCTCAGAGATTCCACGAACCGTATTGATAGCAGAAATACCATCTGCCCCTCCCATCTTAGCATACATGGCGGGTTCATTCATATCGGTAATATTGGGGGTCATTTTAGCCACCAGGGGTAGGTTACTCGCCTTTCTCGCAGTTTCTGTAAACTTTTGCACAAGCTCCTGAACCTGCCCTACCTTTGCACCCGACCCCTCTACCGTCATATGTGGACAGGAGAAGTTAAGCTCTATCATATCGGCACCGGCATCGGTTACAGCCTTCGCAAGATCGTACCACTCCTGATTGGAAAATCCCATAATACTCGCCATAACCACATGGTCGGGGTAATGTTTCTTTAAATACATAATATCAAGCAGATTCGCCTTCAGCCCTCTATCCGATGTCTGCTCCACATTCTGAAGTCCCACAAGTCGTTTTCCCTGATAGTGATACCCATGCATCCTCGGAGAGGGGTGAATTATGGGTATCCTATCAGTCACAATTGTCTTATACGCCACTCCACCCCATCCGGCTTCAAAAGCCCTAGCTACCATCTCTGCACTGTTAGATACGGGAGAAGAGGAAAGCATAAACGGATTTTTAAACTTAACCCCACAAAAATCTATCGATAAATCTACCTTATTAGACATTATCTTCCTCCTATTTGCTTAAATATTCTTTAATAGCCCTAGCTGCAAGTTTTCCATCCTGCACCGCTTCCACTACAAGTGCAGGCCCTCTTACTATATCACCTCCGGCAAAGATGCCAGGAACAGACGTGGCCCTTGTCTTCTCATCGGCAACTATCAATTTCCTATCCGTTACCTTAACGGAGGGATACCAATCATTGGACTCCCCCTCCGCTCTCGAGCCTATTGCCTCTATCACCACATCCGCATCCAAGACCCACTCAGAACCCGGAATCTCCTCTGGGCGTCTTCTTCCTGAGGCATCTTTATCACCAAGACGAGTCCTAACAAGCTTCACACCCTTAAGTTTTCCATTATCTTCTATATAATCTACAGGTTGATTTAAGAGCAAGAAATGGACCCCAGATTTAAGGGCATCCACCCTCTCCCTCTCCTCTGCGGGCATCTGAGCAAAGGAGCGTCTGTAAACCAGATAAACATCCTTCGCCCCGAGCCGCGTTGCAGATTCGACACAATCTATAGCTACAGAACCACCCCCAACCACAGCAACTACTTTCCCTTCAAATTCGGGAACCAGTTCATTAAATTTACCCTCTCTCAAAGAGGCAAGAAAATCAGTAGCGGTATAGACCCCTTTAAGATTCTCTTTACCCTTAACAAGCCTAATCGGTTCCCAGAGACCAGGGGCAACAAAAACAGCATCGAATCCCTCTTTCAACAGGTTTTCAGCTCCTGCCTTTCCCTTAACCGGAGAATTACATTTTATCTCTACACCAAGTGTATTAAGATCTTCCAGTTCTTTCTCGAACAATTCCTCCGACAATCTATATGCAGGAACACCGTACCTTAAAACACCACCGGGTTTCGGTTTTGCCTCGAAAATCGTAACCTGATACCCATCTTTGGCAAGTTCAGCAGCACAACTTAAACCGGCAGGCCCGGAACCAACGACGGCAATCCTTTCTTTTTTCTTTTCAGCCGGTTTTTCAAAAACTTTAAAACCAATCTCCCATGAATGCTCCACAAGGAATCTCTGAATTTTTCCTATCTGGATCGGCCTATCAATCCCGGTTGCACTACACTCTTTCTCACAAAGCAGAGGCGTAGGACATAACACACCACATGCCCATCCCAGAATATTATTACTCTTTACGGTTCTCGCCGCCCCCTTTATATTTTTCAACCTCAATTTGCGGATAAAAGTACCAGGGTCCGTGCCCGCAGGACATCCCTTTGAGCAGGGAGGATCATAACAAAGCAGGCATCGATCTGCCTCGGCCACTGCCTGACCTAGAGTAAACCCCTTTTCCATCTCCTTAAAGTTATCAGCGTAATTCACCGCTATCCTCCTTCAATTTATATTTTAAAGCTCATAACCATTTTGAGCATATTACCACATCCAAAACATCCCTCACCTGTTTTAAACCTTGCTCCCAAACATCTATTCTAACAGCTCATCACCAATCACGGGTTTTTGAATAAAATAAATTGCACCCAACACCAACAATGTACCAACTATGTAAGCTACTCCGGGGCGTTCGCCCAAAAGAATTACAGAAAACAATGCACCCAACACGGGTATCATCAACTTAAACCCTACAGCTCTCACTACCCCTATAGCCTGAAGCGCCTTATTGAAAATCAGATACACAAGAGCCGTCCCTATTACCCCTATATAGAGTAACGCCCCCCAATCAATCAAGCTTATCCCGGCAAGAGCTTCAAAACCGCCGGAATATCCCACTACCACAAACGCAAGAAATACGGAACCGGAAAACATCGTTATCAAGGTAGGAATTATCCCTCCATATTTCTTTATATACCGCTTGAGAAGTATCGAAAACAGGCTCATCGAGACAGAAGATAGAACAAGAAGAATATTTCCCACTATTCTTGAACTTGAAAGCACAAAGATATCACGAAAATTTCCACCCGTTACAACCAGAGCAATTCCAATAACACCGATACTTGCCCCAAGAATTCTGGAAATAGAAAATTGCTCACGTATTATAAGCGGCGCAAGAAGAGTGGTAAAAATCGGTTGTGTATTTGCCAGAAGTGAACCATTTGACGCCGTAGAAAACCTTATTCCATAAAATAAAAAAAGAGCAAAGAGAGTAACCCCTACAAATCCCAAAACGGACATCGACAGGATATCTTTAAAACTGAGAGATGTCTCTCTTCTTCTAACCTCGACAATAAAAAAAGGCAATAACGGGATAATTCCAATAAAGTATCGCAAAAACGATATGGTAAGGGGATCAACACTCCTAACAACTACCTTAGTAACAGGGTATACCGTAGCCCACACAATCATTACAAACGAGAGCCCAGCATACCAATATATATCATTCTTCATATGCGAAAATCTTAGTATGGATATAGGAAAAAATCAAGATATTTCTTAATCTAATTTTGAATTCTATTTTAATTAGCGTTAAAAAGCATTAAAAAGATGCCATAGATAAGGGTTTTACCAAAACCAAATTGCTTGATTTAATTAAAAAGTGTGATAATATTTAAAGTGAGATTCTTGAAGAATGAAAAGGAAATTTGTTATTCCCCTCATACTAGCAATTTTAATCCTCGGTGTTACAGGTTGTAATGATACCTCTATACTATCATCAATGCAGACTAACACTACATATATAGAGGTAAAATCCCTAAACAACGGAGATATATTAAACAAAAGCGAGGAAGTTACTTTCTCTGTGGTTTATCCCGAAACTACAGAGCAAACCGATCATACCTCCCTGAATATAGTACTCGAAAACCTAACAACAGGAGACAAAAAAGAGAGTTCGATAGACTCTCCCACGCTTAATCAGGATATCCAGTTAGATCTAGGCGATCTGGAGACCGGAGAATATCTATTAACCATTCAATTTTTATCAAACGGGGAAGTAAAAACAGAGTCAAAAACTACCTTTTTCTATGTAACTGGAAATTATAGAATCGAAGGAATACAATCCTTCCCACCGATCATCTTCCCAAACACGCAAATTACACTCTCTGCGGACTTAGATATCCCTGAGGGTTCCAATCCCTTTATAAGGTGGAGCGAAGACGGGAAAATAATACAAAAGGGATACCTAAATGAGGGTCTAAACTCAATAAAATTGAAAGCTCCGGGGAAACCGGGGGTTTACTCTGTGAAACTGGAGTTATTTCCCTTCGGACCCATAACGAGTAATGACTTTTCGTTTTCCTCCTCAATAACCTCCAATTCGGAGATATATGTTTCCCCGCAACAACCGGCAAACTCATACTACAGTGTGATTTTCTTTACAAATCCACCCTTTGACTACGGAACTGCGCCAAAGGAAAAGAGTCAAACCAGCGCATCAATTCAGATTATCGGCAATCCACAAGAAACAAAACTAGAGGGGACAGAGGGTTACAACCTAAAAGAGGGGGATGGTTTTCAGCTTAACTACTCACTACTACCATTTGACTCTTCGGGGGCTCTACAACCCTTTACCCTATCCATGGAAATCCTCTTTGACAGTGTAGAGAAAAACGCAAGTGTTCTAACCCTCCTAGATAAAGAGGGTGATATACTTTTTAAGATAGAAACCAATGCAAAAGGTTTATTAGAAGCTTCCTTCACGAACACCAAATCAAAAACCGTAACAGTACCATCGGGAATAGGCGAAACCCCAGTGGGAGAAAAAGTAAATTTAAGCTTTTCCTTTCTCCCGGAAAATGGGAATATAAAAACCCTCTGGTTTTTAAACGGTTATCAAACCGCCAAAGGGACATACCCGGACACCGCTATCTTATCGTCCACACCCGATCAGTTAGAAACCATCATAGGTGGTAACGAGGGGTTTAGCGGTTCTATATTTAGCATAAAGGTTTACTACAAAGATAAGAATAACAATCAGAGCATAAACCCCAATATATTGAGAGATTTTCTAGACAAAAAATACGGTGACAAACTAATATTCTGTGATGGTTTCGATGGAGAAAAGATTACAGACGCGGAAGAGGGAAATGGAAGCGATTTTTCCAATGCCTATATAGATCCAGGGTATCTTATCTTAGAAAAAAACGGCGAGTACAAAACCTCATACTTTGAAATACCAGAGGGAACAACAGAACTAACAATAGCCTATCCCGAAAGCGAGTCCCAAAAACAGGAAACATTGGGACAAATAACCGTAACAGCCGGAGCTTTAGAAAATCCAGACAATTCTACCGTTCTTTTTACCATAAGCAACGGCTCAGTGGAAATTCCACAAAATATAGTAGAGGCCAATGAGCTTACAGAGAAGGATATAAGTCAACTTGTACCATTTGATCACAATCTAATCACCTTTAGATTGATAAAACAACTCATAGGGGAAGTGAGTACCTCCTCATCCCCAACTTATTCATTGGCATTACAGGTTGGCAATGCCAAACCAATGGTTCTCCTCCAGGATTTTCGAAAGGATAAGAAGATCCAACTCCAAATTCAGAACAATTCAAAAAAACAAATATCTATTGACTATATCACGGTTATTAGCACAGAATAATAGTAGTAATGAAACTGTACCTTGTTCAACATGGAAAAGCACTTCCAAAAGATGAGAACCCTCAAAGGCCACTATCCAGAGAGGGGATGGACGATATTGAGAAATTAGCACTTCTCTGTGCCTCTAATAGACTTACCACAAAAGTTATATGGCACAGCACAAAGTTGCGGGCAAAACAAACCGCTCAGATAATCGCTCAACAAATAGGAGCAAAGACTCAGGAAAGAGCGGGGTTAGAACCCCTAGATCCGGTAAGGCCAATATTCGATGAGATAACCAACTCCGGTGAAGATATCTTTATAGTAGGACATCTTCCATTCCTGGAGAGACTCACCTCAATACTAATAACCGGCAATGAAGACACCGTACCTGTGAAGTTTCAACAGGGAGGTATGGTATGCCTGGAGAAAAACGAAACAGGGAAGTGGTCAATTCTCTGGACTGCTTTCCCGGAACAGCCTCGATTGTAGAAAAATTTACATCTTAAAGTAGATTATCTTAAAGATACAATCTTAAAGATACTCAGGAGATAAAACAAACATGAGGCTAAGAACCAGTATTACTTCATTGACAAGTTAAAAACGCCATCCCAGGAAGCAGGGGGAGCCTTTCGCTTAAAATCGTTACACCTTTTAACATACACCTTAGAGGGACCATCATCCGGGAGAATCTCAAGAACCTTTTTAAATTCCTTCCTAGCACCATCCCAATCCCGCTCTTCAAACAACTCGAGCCCCCTGTGAAATATTTCTACAGCCTCAACTTTCTTGGGATCGGCACTTGCTTTCTCATCGATTAACTCGAACAATCTAACCGGTTGATGTATACCAACTACCCTAACCCTATCAAGTTTCCTCACAAAAAATTCATCCCCAATTTCATTTCTCGTAGTTTCACTGATCATTACCCAGGTTCCATACTGTTTATTAACTCCCTCCAGGCGCGAGGCCAAATTCACACTGTTGCCCATTATTGTATAATCCATCTTTTGCTCGGTTCCCATGTTACCCACAACCATATCCCCAGTGTTAATCCCTATTCTTGTAAGAAGTTTCGACGGAGTCATATTCTCTTTAATAAAATGATCATTAAGATAATCCTCCATCTTCTTCATTCTAATAGCGGATAAACATGCACGTTTTGCATGATCCTCAAACTCAACCGGCGCTCCAAAGAAAGAAATTATAGCATCGCCCTCGTACTTATCAATTGTGCCCTTAAGACTGAGGATGATATTACTCATCTCGGAGAGATAATTGTTCAACAATTTCACAAGATCCTGCGGATCCAGAGATTCCGAAATAGTTGAAAAACCCTTAACATCGGTAAACAGTGCCGTTAGGTATTTCTTTTCTCCACCTAAATTCAACTTTTCAGGGTTACTCAACAGCTCGGAAACCACATCATTGGAGAGGTAATGCGTAAAGGCATTTCTTATAAAACTTTTCTCTTTCTCTGTTCGCAAAAACTTCATAAAGCTTAAGACGATAAAGGTTAGAAACACGGAGAGAGAGGGGGTTAAGGTATTTATATATACCCCGGTAAAAAGAAAGAGAGCTATAGCTCCACCCAGCAGGATCGCCAAAAAGGCAATCCCAACTATTATGGAAAAGAGAGGACGCATATTAATTATTACCAGCGTCAGTATAAAGGCAAGTACAATACTTACAATCAGAGAATACCACCATGGAAGGTCATCAATAAACTTACCAGTCAAAATTGTATTAATGATAGAGGCATGTGTACCCACATTCATATACTCCTTTTCAAATGGGTTTACACCGATATCAGTAGTTGATGTTCCCGTGTGACCGATAATACAGAAGGAGCCTGCTAAGTTTTCCCTTAGAATAGACCTCGTTTTCATAAGATTCTGATATATCCCTCTTGTCTCATTGAAAAACCTAGGAACTTGTGCCTTTATTTCTCTATAGTTGGCCTTCTCGGACTCAGACACCTCCGGAGAGGCAAGAACCACATCAATCTGATTAAGAAGTTCCTTCTCCGCATCACTGTACAAAAATTTGCCCACCTCTCTAAAAAAATTCTTTCTCGCTTCAACATAATCCTTTATAAGAGTTCTATCACCATTCTCCAGAATTTCTCTACGAAGGCTCTCCGCATATTTGTACGGTGCCAATAACTCAGAGTTACCCTTGTAATATGAAAGATACCCCGCCTCATCCATTGCCTTGAGATTATGAATAAGATCATCTTCCAACCATTTATGCAGAACAAGTTCGTAGTACGATATGTGCCTAAAACTCTTAATAAAACCCTCTTTGGGCCAATTTATTAAAAACTTACCATCCTCTCCCAGGGGAATAACTATATTTTTCTTAACACCATCGGGAAGTTTTGCCCCTTTTAATACAATCTTCTTTGAGGAAATCTCTACGGTGGGATTACCCAACCAATCCAAAAGCGGTGCAAATGCAAGTTGGGCAAAAAACTTCCCCTTATACTCCTTAATAAGATCTATTCGTCTTCTCACTCCATCGTTATCGACTACCACATTTGGGAACCCGGCTCCCTTTGCCCCCTTCAGTATCGGAAGAATAGCCGGTCTCACATCCACAGCCTTCTCAACCTTTAAGGGGCCAGCTCCCAGAATTTTTAGCCTTTTTATATAAAAATGATCCAATACATATTGACGTCTCGCTTTGGAAACGGTTTCATCCTTCGCATTAAGCATATTGATGGTAAAGTATGCATTACCGAAAAACCTTGCAGCCTCGCCCAGGTACTTATCGTTATCCCGGGCAATAGCCTCCACATACCTGAGAAGCTTTTCTTTTGACTGCTCAGTAAGATTGGTAAGATCGGTTATATAACTCTCCGCATCTGTCAATTTTATATCACCGGTACGCAGAGCACTAAACAAATTTTCAATGTTATCCTTTATCCCCGAAAATTCCTCATCAAATAATTCGGGGATATCCTCTCGCAAGAATTTAGAATCAACTCCCAAAGGGCTCTTTTCGGTATACTCAATATCAAAAAGTGCATACTTAGCTCCAAACTCTCTCATCAAGATAAGTCCATCCGCCATAATATTTCTACTCCATGGCCAAACCCCCACCTTGGAAATAGCTATATCATCCACATCTATAAAAAGTATTGATTTCTCCTCCGGAACAGCAGGTTTTATATGGAGCATCATATCGTAAGCTTTCCACTCGGCATTCTTGTAGAAATTTGCAAAATTAAGAGCAACAAAAGCCGCAACAATCAAAAAAGGGACCGCCAAATCTACCTTGTTCTTAATTTTCATTATTTTACCCCTTTTTCCCCTACAAATTGAAATTCAGTATAATAAGAAGTATACTATAGTCTGAAAAATTTTACAGGAGAAAAAAGTATGAAAAGGAGAGTTTTGATTCTGGGAGCCCTCGTTCTGTCCCTTTTAAATCTCTATTCCCAATCAAACGAAATGTTAGATACTCTCATGGGAGAAAAAAAAGCCGATTTTGGAAAAACCGTACTCCTGGTTCTCACAGGTGCCGGAATCTTAAAAGATACAGCTAAACCGACTGAGGCTCTTAAATACATTCGTACAAAACAATGGGGTTTCAAAAATAAAACCGAAAATAGCCCCATCAATGCGGGAGAACTGGCATATCTAATTATGAAGGCTTTTAAAATAAGGGGAGGATTGATGTACACCCTTTTCCCGGGCCCAAGGTATGCCTACAGAGAATTAACGTATCTCGGTCTACTCTCAACCAGTGGCGGGCCCTACAGAGAGGTATCAGGCCAAGAGGTCATCAACACACTAAGTAAAGTACTCAACTGGAAGGAGGGAAAGTAATGAACCATTTAAAGGCTCTACTCTTTACGGCTCTTATACTCTCTACCCTCCTGTTACTTCCTCTATCCGCCATAGATTTCGGTGCAACTATTGATAATTCTTCTTCTCTAGCCGTGGGAACAAAAACAGGCACAGAGGGCACAGAATTAACCCTCTACCAACAGGATAAGGTAGCCCTTTGGTTTCAAACTGAACTGGGTAAACACCTGAATTTTTACATTCAAGGGAGTTACACTTATAAGAGTGATCTACCATATCTGTTTGACATAGATACAGTTACGCTAAAAGGCACATTTCCCGAACTATCCGGTAGAGAAGGAGTACATCCCTCTCTATTCTCCTTTACCATTGGTAGATTTCAGGTGAAAGATCCCACCTCCTACGTGTTGAATCATAGAATTGACGGTTTTGGATTAACATTTGGGTATCCCAATTCGGTAGTAAGTATCAACCTGGGCTACACGGGTTTCCTATTAAAACCCACATCCTCAATTGTTCTTTCCAAAGAGGATGCCAACGACCTAAGTGAAAATAGTGTGATATTTGCTCCTCCCAGATTGATAGGACTTTTCGATATAACCTTTCCAGACCTTTACAGACAGAGTATATCTCTCGTTGTCCTCTTTCAGGAGGATTTAAGAGGCATATACAGCACAGTAGATCTTTTAAAATCCATATACTCCGACTCCCTTATTAATGCCGGAGAAAAAACACCACAGCCAACGGAGGGAGGACTGGTTGATACCCAGTACTTTGGATTAAAGACAACTGGCCCGGTAGCACCGTCCCTCTACTACGGATTTTTCGGATATGTGGGAACAGGAAGACAACTCACATACATAGAGAAAGACAAAAAATATGAATACGTACCTATACTCTCAGGCTTAGGTGGGATAAGAGTAAGGTATTTTCTACCATTCTTAGACTCATACACCAGTATAGGCTACGTATATGCGACAGGTGACAGCACGGACAGCTCTATCGTAGAGGGCAACACGGATACCCTCGCTACCGCATTTAATCCTATTTCTAACAGCACTACAAGCGGTGTCATCTTCTCACCGAACTTAAAAAATATTTCCAACATAAAGAGCGAATTTTCTATAAAACCCTTTACCAACAGCAAAAACAATCTTCTGAACAATCTACAGACAATGATTTCTCTCTTTGTTTTTTTTAGAAACACCACAGGGCCCATTTCCGAAAGTGGTTTAAATCCAGATTCCAAGGCCCTGTTTTTAGGTACGGAGGGTGATATAATTATCAACTGGAGACCACTCTCAGATGTTGGAGTTTCTTTTACGAACGGCATTTTTATTCCCAACAATTCTCAGGATGGGGCATTCGACCCCACACAGCGTGGTCTCGAGTACAGAGGGGTTGTAAACCTCTCAATTAGTTTTTAAGGAGGTTTCCAAATATGAAAAAATATCTTATTGCACTGACACTGTTAAGTGCATTAACCATACCTCTATTTGCAGAACTTAACGCCACTGTAAAAAGTGTCAGGGGTAAAGTAGAGATAAAACTTCCATTTAAAGGGTGGCAGAGGGTAAAAGCCGGTATGGTTATACCCAAGGGAGCCATTATCTCTACAGGATTCAGGTCGTATGCAATTCTGAAATTGGGTGACTCAATTCTACAGGTAAAACAGCTCACCAGGATGAAATTGGTAGAACTCGTTAAGAGAAAAAATACTGTTTCGACAAAACTCTTCCTGCGTGTCGGGAAAATAAGGGCAAAAGTGAGAACTTCCAAGGGTCTAAGAGCGGATTTTAAACTGAAAAGTCCCAACTCAACGGCTGCCGTTCGAGGGACCGAATTTGAATATGACGGAACAACCCTCAACGTAATAAAGGGTGTGGTTCAATTTTTCAACCGTCTCAATCAGAAAAGAGAAATAGGAGCAGGTGAAGAAAGTGAAACAGATGGTATCAACCTTCCCTCAGGCGGAGAAACGGGGAGAATGCTAAAAACAAATGTCCGTTACAATACATCAAGAGGTCCCGGTTCCGGAGGAGGTGGCGGTTCCGCTAATGGAATCTATGGGAGTGTTGCCCTAACCATCAGCATCCCGCAGGAATAGGAGGATGAAAATGAAGAAAAATAAAAATATATCGATATTAACCCTGTTACTTCTAGTAGGGATGATACTTACTCTACTAATATCTGGATGTTACATGACAGACACTTCCGGAAACGGAAAAATTTCTATCACCTTCACAGCCCTATCCAGCCAACTTTCCGGAGCAAAAACCACAAAGGGTAGTGAAGAAACAGTCTACACTGCCAGAGTATATCTCTTTGCGGATGGCAAACTATTCCTATTAGGAACAACATCGGATTTCAAAGAATTAACTCTCACAGGAACAACCACTGTAGAACTAACAGACATACCAGCTGGTCCTACATACTATATTGCGGTTTCCGTAGGAACAAAAGGTGATAGTTACTTCGAGACCAGATGGTGGGGGAAATCCCAGAATTTTAAAGTGGTGGCGGGGGGAACTGTCAGCCCTTCCATAACACTTCTATCCTCCAATTTTACTATGAATTTAAAGGGTAAAAACTTGAAAGGAATAGTCGTAAATGGAGCTGACATTTACACTTCAACATCCGGTGTTCTCTATTACGGAACATCCCCCTCTACTCTCATTTCCAAGGACTTTAATACCGCACAGATTAACTCAATATCAATCGGGAAATTCTTAGATGCAAGCAACACCCCTGTAAGCGAGCCATGGTTAAATACGGATAGCGGAATTGTACCATTTAGAAACGGGAGTTTCATCACGAATTTTTCTCAGGCACTAGGTTCCAAATCGATCCTAACATCCGGCGCCGTAGAGGCCACAACAACAAGTGTCGCGGTGTTCTACGAACGAGCGGGGGGTTTGGGCGGAGTTTATATAGATAGTACGAACAAAAACGATCCCGCATCATGGGAATGGTTAGATATCGATCTTAGTCAATATGTGTCTGGTCAACCGATTTTGGACTATTACAACACACAAAACTATGCATACTTTGCCTCTAAACTCGGGGCCTTTAGACTATCTTCCGATTTAATCTACAACTATAACGGTACAGACATCCCCAATTTCATGGATGAGGCCGTATTCTTTGACAAAGTAAACATCGGAGAAAATAACTCGATTCTATCTCTCTCCGGATACAGCAATGGCACAAATAAGTATCTCGTCATGGGAACAAAAAAAGGTGCCTATATAGGTGAGCTTGATGAGGCTTCCAACGATATAATACTAAGTGGAACACTAAAAGGACCCCTTGAGGGCACAGAGGATTATCAGATAAATAAAATCTCTGTTACCCCAAACCCATCCGCTAGCGGAGAGTATTACGTTGCAATGCTTTCGGAAAGAGACCTCTTTATCTACAACAGTGTGACGGATAAGACTACATACTACCCCTTTTACTCAGGGCTCCCAGGAGAACTAACGGGGTTTGCATGGTTTAACGATAACGGCACACTAAAACTTTTAGTCTCTGGAACAGAGGGTTTGGTTAGTTTAACAGTAAACTAAGGCTTGCTTTTAGTAGGTTTCTATATATATTATGTATCAACTAGCAATTTGTAAATATTTATAAGAGGTATAGCTACAGAGGGCTGTACCTCTTTGTTCCTGTTCCTTTTGACATCTTTTTTGTTTTTGAGGGAGATTACTTAACTATGAAAATTGCTTACTTTCTTGATATCTTCTATCCAGAAATTAATGGTGTAATAACCTCCACGGTTAACCTGGCAGAAAACCTTATAAAAAGGGGTCACAAAATATACTTTATAACCCCTAAAAAGGAGAACTTCAAAGAACCTGTAGTACACGGAAATATTCCCGTTTTCTATATCCCCTCCGTAAAGGCCCCTCTGTACCCGGATATGAGATTCAACCTCCCATGGTCAAGAATATTTGATGGGTATATCGAGAAGGAAAGGTTTGACATATTTCACATCACAAGCCCATGGCTCATGGGGTGGTTGGCAATCCACTATGGGAAAAAACACAATATCCCCATAGTGCAAACCTTTCACACGATGATAACAGAACCTCACTACGTGAGTTACGTTGTGAAAAGTGAAAAATTAATACCCCTATCCCAGAAAATACTCTGGTGGTACATAGGACGCTCGCTAAAAAATAGTGACTACATAACTGCACCCAGTGAATACGCAAAAAACGAGATACTTAAAAAGTTTCCCGAGTTAACAGTTGAACAAATTTCAAATGGTGTTGACCTTGAAAAATTTAAACACTACAAATCATTTGAGGAGACCAAAAAAGAATATCCCTTCCTAAACAGAGAATCCTTTATATATGTAGGCAGACTGGGTAAAGAAAAATCCATAGATATACTCATAAAAGCTATGGGGGAACTGGTTAAAAAATATCCGGAGGCACATCTCATCATTGTGGGAGATGGCCCGGAGAAAGAGAAGCTTCAAACTTTAACTAACGAACTAAAACTAACAAGAAACGTAACCTTCACCGGCAAAATCCCCCACGACAAACTTATCCAGAGCGGTCTCATCCATCACTCTCACTGCTTCGTAACTGCTTCTACAAGTGAAAATCAAAGCATGACGGTAATAGAAACCCTCCTATGCAACACTCCCCCACTGGTAGCTAATGTAGATGGAATGAGAGACATAGTAAATAACGAGAACGCTCTATTCAGCCCCTTCAATTATAAGGAACTGGCAGAATTAATGCATAAAACTCTAATCGACAAAACCTTTTACGAAGCATTAAAAAAACGGACGAATAAAAATGCCGAGCAGTACGATGGGATGAAAATTGCCGAGAGATTCGAACAAATCTACACAGAGCTGCTCAACAACAAAAAAAGGCAGGCAGAGGCTCCCCCTGAGGATAAAAAAGCCATTTAAAATAAAATCAAATATTTTGATTGTTCCAATTAATAACTTTTTACACAGAAAGCTTCTTCTTGGCCAAAAAGAAAGAAAGGAAAACAGGGAGAATCACAAGAGCCCCTATCGCCGTAGTTAAGAGAACAAGTGAGACAAGTATCCCAAAATACATAATTGGCGTAAAGCTTGAAAAAACAAGCACCAAAAGTCCCGCAACAAGGGAAACCGTTGTTAACAGTATAGGCCTTCCAGCAATCTGAAGAGTATTGGAAAGGATTTCCTCGCGAGACTTATTTAGACCATTCCGTCTCTGTCTATTAAATTGAATTATCAGATGGATAGAGGTATCAACTCCAACTCCTATTGCTACACTGGAAAACGTGATTGTTACAACATCAAGGGGAATTTTAAACAGATACATAAAAATAAAGTTTAACATTATACCTACACCCATCGGGATAAGGGCAAAGAATCCTATAAAAACGGATCTGAAAGCAAAGGCAGTAAGTATAAATATGAACAGGGCTGAAAAAAGCACCGAGGTAATTTGATCGTGAGCCAGTGTTTCCGAAAGATAGAAAGCCGAAAGGTTGTTTCCCCAAATTTCCGCCTTTATATTTTTCCCAAGGGTTTCTGCCTCGTCCCTGTGTAAGATTTCCATAAATTTCTTATACCGCTGTTCCAGCATGTAATTTTTTCTCTCACTATCGTAGATACGGATGGCAATGGTTATCTTACTGAAATCCTTATGTATAACCGTTCCAAGGGTAGCACTTCCCCCCTCCGTAGCAGCAAGTGCCTTAAAATACCTGGAAAGCAGAAGGATTATCCCTCTATTTCTGGGAATTTCATATTTTCCTGTGAGGGTTTTATTCATGATTCTAAGATAGGTTACAAAGGAAGAGATATAAGCAACATCAGGATCCCTTTTCAGTCTATCTTCAAATGCCGCTACTCTTTTGAGAACATCAGGTTTTAAAAAATACGATTTATCATTCGGAGGGCCAGAAAGAGTGATGTATCCATAAACAAAACCCCCAAACTTTTTTACTATAAATATGTTATCATCTATTGCCTTCTCTCTATGCCTGTAGTAGGTAGTAAAGTCCGTCTGATACTTTACATGCTTTATAGCAACAAAAAATAGAAGTACTATAACACCAACGACCACCAGAATAACAACCCTCAGTCGAATAATATTAAGCCCCAATCTTCCAAGCATCTTTGTCACGGGACCTTCCACAACTCTTCGTTTCTGTTCCCCCGTAGGAGAGGGGAGCAAGGATAAAACCGCAGGGAAAAACAGTATGGAAAGAGCCGCACAGAAGACAATACCTATACTGGTTGCTACTCCAAACTCTCTTATCTGTACAATATTAGCAAATATTAGACTAAAAAAACCTATTATAGTAGTCCCGGCAGCCATTACTATGGTTTTGTTAATATGGACAACTGATTCTGCTATCCATTCTATCTTGTTATTTCCGAGAGCCGCCTCCCTATAGTATTGATTTAACACATGGATACTGTAAGAGCTACCAAGGGTAAGAACCAGAGGAGGGGTCATTATACTTACAACGGTTAGTTTGAATCCAAGAATTGCCATCATCCCGGTTGTCCAAAGAGTCCCGAGCGACACCGTGGTTACAGGGAGTAGAACAGCCCTCAGAGTTCTAAAACCAAAGTAGTAAACAAGCAAAATCACAAGGATAGCAAGAACAAGAAACCGGGGAACATCGGTAGTAAGATACTTATTTGTCGTCTCATCGATGGGAAATTGCCCACCTATATAGGTATTAAAATCTTTCTGAAGACTCTTTAAATCCCTCCTAACATTAGATAAAAGTCTATTATAATCTACATCCGAATCAACAGGGAAAATTGCAGCAAGAGTGGTCCTATCTCCTGACACTACAAGGTTTCTAGCAATATCATCGGTGAACAGTTTTGTTTTAAACTCTCTAAAGCTTTTTTCTGTCTCGGGAACCTTTCCATCGGGAGCCATTGTAATAATTTTTAGCTGAACCCCATTTCTACTAAAGGTAATAATATCAAAGGGATTCAAACTCTTATGAACCTTCGGATAAGATTCTATCCTTCTTATTACAGAGTAAAGCTCTTTTGCTTTAGCAAGGGTAAAATCTCCCTTAATCTCGAAGGCGAGCAAAAGATAATCGGTAACACTCAGCTCTCCTCCATACTTCTCCGTTAAGCGGACAACCTTGGCATTTTTGGGAAGCAGATCCCTCACCGAGGGTTCCATTTGAATCTTGGTAGCAAAGTAACCAAGAATTAGGGTTATCAAAACGGTTATTACAATTATTACATATCGATGCCGCTCTGAAAATTCTATCAAACTGAAGATAAAGCTGTTCTTATTTTCCATAACTCAACTCAAGCAACAATAGCTAACCCGCGAACTAAAATACTATCTTTTTTATCTAACAGTGTCAATTAAACTCAAAAGGAGAGTCAAAATTGCATTCTAACCCCGGTACCAACAGAGAGGGTAAGGGTGGAGGGACTAAAAATCGCTACAGTAGTAATAGCAAAACCACCCAATTTTATCTCCAATCCGGCGGAGGTAAGAACGGATAGATCAATGATTTGATAATTTGCAGAGGGGGAAAAATCGTAGGTTTTTTCTGTGCCACTAACATCAATAGTGGCTTTAAGCCCTGTTATATTTGCGCTGTAGTTATTAAACTGATACCAGGCATCAACTCCGAAAAAGGGGATAAACACGGAAAGTCGCTTCGAAATCGCCAGATTTATCCCCACGGAATTGACCGTTTCCGCAATAGAGAGCGTGCTGGATGAAAGAGACAGATTAAAACTCCCCCCAGACTGTTCTATCGCAGGTATACTGTAACCTATATTCAAATTTGAAAACGTGTAACCCAAACCAAGGGAAACAGCAGGGAATCCCCCTGTATCAGAGATTAAAACTTTTCTGATGCGTAAACCCGTATTCAAACTATTAAAGGTCACGGTATTTTCCTCGAGCCCGGCGATACCGGAGATCGTAGCTGTTACAAACTGTGGAAAAATGGCAAAGAGAACCTGTAATTCCCACCCACTGGCCATTCCAATACCCACCGCAATCCTTGCACTTGGATAGGGAAGCATTGTTTTTATTGTATCCAGCACCCCCTGAAAGCTACTATTTCCCCCAAGAGCCGTATCCACTAAACCAGACACATTTAACAACTCATAGTTAGAATTATTTAGAAGGTTACCAATCCCATGAGAAAAAACGACCCCAACAGTGGAAGAAAAATAAAAGTGAGGGAAGTTTCCCAATTCCGCCTCTCCCATCCCAGAACCTGAAACAGAGGACTGAAATATTGAGGGAGCCAACTCTTTACCAAACTGTTCGAGCAGGGAGGAAAAATCATTTCCCAAAGAGGTAAAATCCTGACCGAAAACTGATACGCCCAGAAATAACATACATACAGCCACAGTGAGAAATACTACTCTCTTCATCCTCTATCCCTCTTTACATTTTTTAATCACGCTCTTAATATATTACACCAAAACAGATAACAATTCCATAAAAATATTCCTATTCCAAAACAGATATGGCTCTTTTTAATCTTGATTTTATCCTCGCTTTTATTCTAGACTAAAGCACTTAAGTTAAGGAAAAAAAGATGCAGTTAAATACCGATAGCATAAATAATTTTTATCTCCTAAAAAGCCTCGGATTCCCGGAAATAAGAATTCACCCTCCGTTTAATCATTTTGACTTTAAAAGAGCCTCACGCCGCATTTTAGTTATAGGCCCCATGGGTTCTGGAAAAACGGAATACTCGGCAAGGGTATGGCGAGATTCTCTGGTTGCGCAGAAAAAATCGGAAAAGATCGCAGAGTATACACAAACTGGGGAAGCTGATAGAAGGAAGGTTTTTTTTATCCGTTCCATCCTGGATAAGGAACGTTTCCCGGAGTATCCGGATGACGCTCTGGCATACCGGGGAGGCTATGAAAAATGCGGGGATAGTATTGCTTCTATAAACAACTCCTTTGAATTGGAAGAGATCATTGCTAAAAATAGAGACAAAGGTACTTGGATAATAGATGAGGCTAGCTTCTACGAAGAACGTCTGGCATACGTCGTAAAGAGTGAATCGGAAAAAAGGGGGCTTATATTCATATTTCCCACACTAATTCTAAACTTTAGACGAGAAATATTTAACTCCACGGCAAGATTACTCCTGGACATAGCAACAGATGTTTTTCCCCTCACAGCCTACTGTGAACATAGGGACTGTCTGAGAGATTCTTTTTATACCTACCGCTACTACCTCGTTGACGGGGAGGAATGTCCTGCACTCTACTTCGATCCACTGATAATAATAGGGGGAGATAGGGAAAAACAAAATCCACTGGAACCAAATTACTGTACCCGCTGCGAGGAACACCACTATCTACCCGGAAAAGAATATACATTTCTAATACTTAAGCCACTGGGAGAACTTGCATCCAAGGGTGATATAGAACCCTTAAAAGAGGAAATAACACTTATAAAGAAAAATATAGAAAAATCAAAATTATATACACACTTCTATGAGAGATATGTGGAATCAGATAGACCCGAGCCGATTATGTTAAATGCACTAAAGGTTCCATGCATTGCTGAAAAAGCGTTGATATACCTCTACTCAGAGGAAAACCTCCTCTCCAGAGAACAAATAACATACTTAATTGACGAACTAAAACTAAACAGAGAATATATAAATAAACGCCTGGCGGACAACCACAGAACACTGGTATAGAGTATAGAGCACAAATGGAAAACTCAAAAACCCAATTAACTACAAATCTAATAAAAATTCTCAACCGAGGCGTAGAAACCATTAGACCATACGTTCCCGGGAAATCCATTCAAGAGGTTATTAGAGAGAGAGGGTTAAAAAATATAATCAAAATGGCGTCAAACGAAAACCCTCTCGGTCTATCACCGGCGGCCTATAAAGCAATCAAGAAAAGTCTAAAAGACTCCTACCAATACCCGGAGGTAAGTGCACGAAAACTTCGAGAGGCTCTCTCTAAAGCAAATCGGGTACCCCCAGATTACATAATGGTTGGAAATGGGGCCGACGAGATAATATACACCGTGGCGATGACCTTTCTAAATGAAGAAGACGAGGTAATAATCCCGGAAATCACCTTCTCTATGTACGAGATAGTCTCTCTTGCAATGCGAGCCAGGGTGGTAAAGAGTAAGATGGAAAACCTAAAGATAGACCTAAACGACATCTTAAAAAAAATAACAGTAAAAACAAAAATGATTTTTCTATGCAACCCAAACAATCCAACCGGTAACCTACTGGAGAAAGAGAAACTCCTCAATTTTATCCGTGAGATCCCAAATGAGATAATAATTATACACGACGAATGTTATTCGGAATTCGCCAATAAAACAATCTTCCCCAATCTAATCCCATTTATATATCCCCAAAC
The DNA here is from genome assembly GCA_964596425.1 of uncultured Spirochaetales bacterium. Lineage (GTDB taxonomy): Bacteria > Spirochaetota > Spirochaetia > SZUA-6 > SZUA-6 > CAZQTC01. Next base: position 42,720 of record CAZQTC010000033.1, read on the forward strand.
AGCCCCAAACAAAAACTCCGCAGAAGAAATAAAATCGTACAACAATATCCTCCTTCTAAGAACATTCTCTAAGATATACGGACTTGCCGGAGTAAGACTCGGTTATGGGATAGCCCACCCATCCATGCTGGAACTAATGTACAGGGTTCGTCCTCCCTTTGGTGTCTCCGTACCTGCCCAAGAGGCAGGAATAGCAGCACTTGGCGACAATGATTTTCTAAAAAAAACATTAGAAATAACAAACGACGGAAAAGAATACATATACGGTGAGTTGGAAAAAATGGGTCTCTCCTATGTCAAATCCCACACCAATTTTATCCTTATAGACACAAAGCGAGACTGCATAACTGTTTCTGAAAAAATGATTTCCAAAGGTATAATTATAAGGCCTATGAAAAGCTATGGACTTCCTACCTACATCCGGGTTACTATAGGCCTAAAAAAACATAATGAGAGATTTATCAAATCTCTCAAACAGGTCATAGATGAAGTTAAAGAACAAAGGTAAAAGAATTTTTTTTCTAACTCTTTTTGCCATTCCAGTCTTACTTCTGTTTCATTCTTGTGCAAGTAAACCTCCCCAGATACTCCAGCTCACCTGGAATATCTACGCATATCGTGATCGCATTAATAGCGTAAGTTACGAGGCCCTCTCTCTGTTCCTAAACCTAAACGATCCGGATGGAATAGACGATATAGAAAAGATATACCTCATAAACGACACAAAAGAACTCTTCTGGAAGTTAGATGATACCAACTGGATTAAAAAAAAGGTAGGGTCAGCTACCTGGATAGGAAGCAACAAAATAGTGACAACTGACAGGAACATGTTTCCCCGTGGAAACTACAGAATAATGGTTTATGACCTTGGGGGAAATAGCGCAGAAACCTCTCTATCCGTAGATACACCGATAATCAAGATAGCGAGAATAATCTTCCCTACAGCCACAATAAAGGGAACAATGATCACTCTAAACGAAAGGGGAAACAGAGTAACAGGACCGCAGATATGGATATACCAGGATAAAAAATTTATAATGAGTTATCCCTTTAAAAACAGAAAAATTCAAGTAGAATCTCTAATAAAAAACAAACAACTTCTGGCGAATGGGTTCGAATTTGAGCTTTATTCGTACAGTCCAAGATACAAAATACATCTGTTAACGGGACCATTCTACTTTGAAAGAGCAACAACCAACACACCCTAAAAAAACAGAACAAAGGACGGAGGTTAAAAAATAAATATGGAGAAATATATTTTAGCACTGGATCAGGGAACAACAAGCTCAAGATCTATCCTATTCGATAAACAGGGCAAGCCCGTTGCGGTAAGTCAAAAAGAGTTTACCCAGTACTTTCCAAAACCCGGTTGGGTTGAACACGACGCCCAAGAGATATGGGAAACTCAAATACAAACCGCGAAAGAGGTAATAGAAAAAGCAGACATCTCACCCAAACAGGTTGTCGGAATAGGTATAACAAACCAACGAGAAACCACGGTTCTCTGGGAGAAAGATACGGGGAGACCGGTTTACCATGCAATAGTCTGGCAGTGCAGAAGAACCACCGATATATGTGAGAGAATGAAAAAAGAGGGTCTGGCAGACATCTTCCACCAAAAGACAGGACTACTTTTAGATCCCTACTTCTCTGGTACCAAAATAAAATGGCTCTTGGAAAACATTGATGGATTAAAAAGTAGAGCAGAGAAGGGAGAGATTCTCTTTGGAACTATTGACTCATGGTTAATATACAATCTGACCGGTGTACACGCCACAGATCCCTCAAACGCATCAAGGACACTACTTTACAATATCCGGGATAATAATTGGGACAAGGAACTTCTAAGAATTATGGGTGTACCCTCTCCAATGCTCCCCAGAATCGTAAGGTCCTCAGGAGAGATCGCCAAAACCAAAAAGGATATATTTGGAATAGAGATACCTGTTTCCGGCGTCGCAGGGGACCAGCAATCCGCCCTATTCGGCCAACTGTGCTTCTCCGAGGGAATGATTAAGATCACCTACGGCACGGGTAGTTTTACCCTTCTAAATACGGGCAATACTCCCGTCTTCTCCAAGAACAATCTCCTAACAACCGTTGCATGGAAGATAGGGGATGAGGTCAACTATGCACTTGAGGGTTCTGTATTTATAGCAGGAGCCGTGGTCCAATGGTTAAGGGATAAACTAAGAATAATAAACAAAGCCTCCGAAACGGAGAGCATGGCCAAAAGCGTAAAGGATACGGGTGGGGTATACTTTATACCTGCCTTTGTAGGTCTAGGTGCCCCTCACTGGGAACCCGATGTCCGGGGTACCATTGTCGGTCTAACACGGGGAACGGAGCGAGAGCATATAGTACGGGCGGCTCTGGAGAGTATTGCATATCAGAACAGAGATTTGATAGAGGCCATGAAAAAGGATTACCGAAAAGAGTTAAAAATGATAAAGGCAGACGGAGGGGCCGCATTAAATTCCTTTTTGATGCAGTTTCAAGCGGATATATTAAATATTCCTGTGGTGGTACCCCAAATAAACGAGACCACTGCCCTGGGCGCGGCATATCTCTCCGGATTGGGAGTGGGTTTCTGGGAAAAGAAAGAAGAACTAAAAGAATACTGGACAGAACAGGCCCACTACCACCCCCAGATGACAAAAGAGTCAAGAGAGGAAAAAATTTCCAAATGGGAACGAGCACTTAAGGCAGCCAAGGAATTTTAAAAAGCCCACCGTTTATACAGTGGGCTTTTCTGTGCCGCCGAGCAGAATCGAACTGCTGACACGAGGATTTTCAGTCCTCTGCTCTACCGACTGAGCTACAGCGGCTTACAAAAATGGAAATTAACAAGTTCTCACATTGTTGTCAATACTTTTTATTGAAAATATGTACTTTGAATGATATCTTTAATTTGATATGCCATCCCATATTGCCCACATGCTCTTTGGAAGAGATGCGATAAGACATTCTAACGATAAAATCCTAAATAAAATAATCGAAAAACATCCCAACATCTTCAACCTGGGGTGCCAGGGACCAGACATTTTTTACCATAACAAGCGAACCAAACCCAGCGGTATTAAATTCGGAATACTCCTCCACCACGAACGCTATGGTCGATTTGTATCCAATTATCTTAGAATACTGGGAGAATCTGTCTGCCTCCCCCGAAATCACACCCTGGGCGATTTCAATCTTGAAAAGTCATTCTCGTTCATTCTGGGATTCATAACCCATGCCATATTGGACAGAAGAGCTCACCCATTCATCTCTTTCTTTGCAGGGTGGGTGGATCCAAGTAGACCTGAAACAAAAAAGTACTTTATGTGCCACGCCTTCTTCGAGAGAATAATCGATGTCCTCTTACTAAAGGAAAAACTAAATATCAACATTAAAGAATTCGATTTTTTCTCTCGCATCTACTGTGGTAACTCCTTCCCTAAACACGAAAAGGAAATATTTTTCAGGGCGCTAAAACATACCTTCCCGGAAACGGTATCCAAAGAAGACATAACAAGAATAGAAAATGCGTACATAGACTCAATGCGTTACTACGATATTTCCAATCCTATATTCCCCAAACTAAAAATGGAACTAGAGCGATACGATTTTGATAGAGAGGTAAAACTGAGACGGCTTGCACTTCTGCATCCGCTAAATCTTGATGAGGAAATAGATTTTCTAAACACAAACCATACCACCTGGTCACACCCATGCGATAGCCACGATACCTCCAACAAATCCTTCGACGAACTCTATAATGCAGCCATAAAAGACACAACAGGTACATTAAAACTTATCTCCAAAACATACAAATTAATAAAAGAACACTACGAAAGATTACATAGCCAGAATACCCCTCCTAACAAACACTTCACCTGCAGACACTCAAGAAAAACAAAACGTTTCCTCCACAAACTCTACAGAGAGATTCACAAAATAGAGAAGAAGATAGGAAATCATGATCTGGACACCCCTCGTCCAGAATTAACACGATGCACCCCAAAGCACTCTCGTCCCCTACCCCTTGGTGAAATACTGGACAAAATGTACAGAGAACTAAAAACTCCCAAAGAGCAAAAACACCACAATTGACCTTGAGTACCTCACCTGATATGATAAGCGGCAGAGGGGAACTTATGAAAAACTATCAGGCAAAGAATTACGAGGACCTAGCCAAATACCAGCGAACAATGAATATGAAACCGGAAAACGACAAAAAACAGAACAAATCCCTCCGTAACGGCTTCATCAAAAAGGGAATGACAAAAGCCCAAAAGGATGCTATTCGAGACTCGGGTTACCGAAAAGCAGCCGAGTTCCTTATTCTCCTCGGCAAGGAAGAGGCGGCAAAGGTTCTTAAACATATGACAGAGGAAGAGGTAAAGGGTATAACAAGAGAAATTGCCCTTATCAAAAGTATAGACGAGAGAGAGGCAAAAAAGATACTTGAGGAATTTGGCTATCTTGCCACGACCAAGGATCTCATAGCAAGGGGTGGATTGGAGAAAGCAAAAGAAATACTGGTTAAAGCCTTCGGAGAGGAAAAGGGTAACGCAATATTTAAAAAAATTGAAATGAAAACCGTTCCTCACCCCTTCTCCTTTCTCATGGATCTTGATTTTGAACAGGTAAAAATGCTTCTAAAAGACGAATCGGTACCTGTAATATCCGTAATTCTCCCTCATCTGGACCCAAGGTTAGCCTCTAAAATTCTCTCCACATTCGAAATGGAAAAACAGAAGGAAATAATCCGCAGAATCTCCCGGATGGAAAAGATAGACCCGGAAGTCCTACGAAGAACGGAGGAGGCCCTTAAGAAAAAAATTCTTACACAGGGAGAGATTGTAACGGAAGAGTTAAACGGCAAAGAATCGTTAGCAGAGATCCTAAAGTATATGGACTATAATGAGGGTAAAAAAATTCTATCGGAGCTTCAGTCCGAAGACCCTGAGGTAGCGAGAGAAATAGAAAAAAAACTGTTTACTATCGATGTCATAAACAACATGAGCGATAGAGACCTTCAGAGGATACTAAGAGACTACAACGAACGGGAGCTCGCCCTCATCATCAAGGGTTCCGATGAGAGTGTAAGGGAAAGGATTCTCTCAAACGTATCCTCCAGAATGAGAGAGATTATAGAGGAAGAGATAGAGGTTATGGGACCCGTAAAGAGAGTAGACATAGAAAAAACTATCGAAGATTTCCTAAACTACATCAAATTGGAGGAAGCAAGAGGAGCCATAACAATAATCCACGAACGAGATGAAATTGTAAATTAGTCGAACGCACAATACCGAATACTATTAACGAATATAGAAGGAGCTTCAGATGGGAAGAGTATACATTTCTGAACTATCAAATCATATCGGAAAAGAGGTAGAAATTGCTGGCTGGATGTACAATATGCGCTCAAAGGGTAAAATTCTCTTCCTTCAACTCCGTGATGGAACGGGAAGGGTACAAGGGGTTGTAATAAAGGGAGAGTGTAGTGACCAGTGTTTCGAAAACGCTGAAAAACTAAAGATGGAGGCCAGCCTAACGGTAAAGGGCACGGTCCGAGAGGATAAGCGAGCTCCATCCGGGGTAGAACTCTCCGTGACAGATATTCGAATAGTTCAAAATCCCAAAGAAGATTACCCCATATCCAAAAAGGAACACGGGATAGATTTTCTCCTGGAACACAGACATCTATGGTTACGCTCATCGAGACCAGAGGCCATGATGAGGATAAGAAACACTGCAATTACGGCTCTAAGAAACTTTTTCATAGATAGAGGATTCATACTAATAGATACTCCAATTCTAACAGGCTCTATCGGAGAAAGTGCCAGTACCCTGTTTTCGGTGGACTACTTTAACCTGGGTAAGGCATATCTTGCCCAAACGGGGCAACTCTACTTAGAGGCAGCATGTATGGCCTTCGGCAGGGTATTCAACTTTGGTCCGACCTTTAGAGCGGAAAAATCCAAAACACGACGTCATCTAACAGAGTTCTGGATGCTAGAGGCAGAGGTTGCATTTTACGAAAACGAGGACAATATGAAACTTCAGGAGGAAATGGTAAGCCATCTCGTCTCCGAAGTTTTATCGAAAAATTCCAAAGAGCTAGAGTACCTGGGCAGAAACATCGAGCCATTAAAAAAGGTAAGCCCCCCATTTCCAAAAATAGAATACTCCGAGGCAGTAAAACTCCTGGGAAAATTGGGCAAACCAATTGAATGGGGGGACGACCTAGGGGGAGACGAGGAAACAGTTTTAACACAACAATTTGAAAAACCCGTATTCGTCATAAATTATCCCAAAGAGGCAAAAGCCTTCTACATGAAAGAAAATCCAGAGGATCCCAGAACGGTACTCTGCTCCGATCTCCTTGCCCCGGAGGGTTACGGAGAGATAATAGGGGGTTCTCAGAGAGAGGATAACTACGAAAAGCTACTTGCTAGAATACGAGAGGAAAAACTCCCGGAAGAGGCCTACGATTGGTATCTCGACCTAAGGAAATTCGGTTCCGTGCCCCACTCCGGGTTTGGTTTGGGACTGGAACGAACTCTTACCTGGATAACCGGAACCAAGCACGTGAGAGAAGCTATTCCGTTTCCAAGAACAATTCTAAGACTATACCCATAACCTCTGCATACTTTACTTTTTGCAAATTTACAATTAAATTAAGGATAAATTGTATATAGAAGGGGAACCAATTGTACTCTACAGGTATTGCCTATCTATTATGGCTCGTATCAGGATTCGGAGCTCTCGGGTTTCATCGTTTCTATCTTGGGAGATTTGGAACGGGGTTACTCTATCTCTTTACCGGGGGACTCTTTGGAATCGGAGGACTCTTTGATCTATTTTATATTCCCACAATGGTTAGGCAAGCAAATCTTGAATTAGGTTACAGACCCTCTTTCTTTGACAGATCCCCATTTGAGACCTTTAACTCCGGAGCACAAACCAATGCTTCCGGTTGGGAATCGATCTTCGGATCAAAAAAAGAGTCAATGGATTCAATTATTTTAAAAACGGCCAAAGAGAATGGGGGAATTGTCACTCCAGGAGAAATAGCTCTCAAAGCCGATATACCACTGGAAAAATCGAAAGAGTATCTGGAAAAACTTGTAAAAGAGGGATTCGCCGAGATAAGAGTAAAAAAAACAGGCATGATGGTATACGTCTTCCCTGAGTTTCTTACCGAAGAGAAAAAGAGTGAATTGGAAGATTTTTAATAATAACCCATATATAACATATATAATAAATTGAAAATCTAAAAAACACCTAACAGGCGAGGTAGATATATGACAGCTAACGAACTGAGGAAGAAATATATAGAATTTTTTAAAAGCAAGGGGCATACGGAAATCTCGGGAAAATCTCTTATACCGGAGAATGATCCCACAGTTCTATTTACAACGGCAGGAATGCATCCACTGGTGCCATACATTCTGGGCGAACCTCACCCGGCGGGTAAACGTCTCGTTAACTACCAAAAATGCATAAGGACCGTGGATATCGAAAGTGTAGGAGACACCTCACACCTAACATTTTTTGAAATGCTGGGTAACTGGTCTTTAGGGGACTACTTTAAAGAAGAGGCAATAAAGTATAGCTTTGAATTTCTCACATCTCCCCGGTGGTTGGGCTTTTCACCCGAACAACTCCACATAACAGTATTTGCCGGGGACGAGGAGGTACCACCGGATAACGAGGCTGCTGATATATGGCGCTCACTAGGCATACCGAATGAAAGAATATATTTTCTTCCCAAATCAGATAATTGGTGGGGACCGGCAGGAACCACAGGCCCATGCGGTCCAGATTCCGAGATGTTTATAGATACCGGCAAACCCCCGTGTTCACCAACCTGCAAACCCGGATGTTCATGCGGCAAATACTTCGAGATATGGAATGACGTTTTTATGCAGTACAACAGAACCGCGGAGGGAAGCTACGAACCGTTAAAACAAAAGACGGTAGACACAGGAATGGGGATAGAGCGAACCGCCGCAATGCTCCAGGGTAAAAGTTCTGTTTACGATACAGAACTTTTTACACCTATAATATCAATAATAGAGGAGGCCTCAGGTAAAAAATACGGGAAGAATGACGAAACGGATAGATCTATAAGGATAATAACGGACCATATAAGGGCATCTGTTTTCATACTAGGGGACGAAAGAGGGGTAAAACCCTCAAACCTTGGCCAGGGTTACATATTACGGCGACTAATCAGACGCTCTATAAGACATGCAAGAAAAATAGGCGCGGAGAGAGAACTATTAAAATCCGCTGCACTCAAGGTTATAGAGATATACAGAGAAATCTATCCAGAACTGGAAGAAAAGTCCAACTTCATAACGGATGAGATAGAGCTTGAGGGAGACAAGTTCTTACACACACTAAAAAAGGGAGAAAAAGAGTTTGAAAAAATGCTTCCTAACCTGCTCAAAAACCCCAAAAAAACCATACCGGGTAGGTTAGCATTCAAACTCTATGATACCTACGGTTTTCCCGTGGAAATTACAGAGGAACTAGCGGCAGAGCATGGATTAACGGTCGATAAAAAAGAGTTTGAGAAAGCCTTTAAAAAACACCAGGAGTTATCTAAAAAAGGTGTAGAAAAAACCTTCAAGGGAGGACTTGCAGACCATACCGAGGAGGTTACAAAACTCCACACGGCAACCCATCTACTACATAAGGCCTTAAAAATTGTACTTGGAGATCACGTCCAGCAGAAGGGAAGTAACATAACCAGTGAAAGATTGAGATTTGATTTTTCTCATCCGGCGAAGATGACCCCGGAGGAAATAAAACGTGTAGAGGAAATAGTAAACGAACAGATAGAGAGAGACCTCCCCGTAACCTTCGAAGTAATGACACTGGAAGAGGCAAAAAAGTCGGGAGCAATCGCCCTGTTCGGTGAAAAATACGGTGAAAAGGTAAAGGTATACTCCATAGGGAATTTTTCCAAAGAGGTATGTGGTGGTCCCCATGTAGAGCATACAGGAGTTCTCGGAAAATTTAAGATTGTAAAAGAACAATCATCCTCTGCAGGAGTGAGAAGAATAAGAGCAATATTAGAACCTAAGTAGGCTCAATCACCATCAGCTGACCACAGGCACCGTTAACCCCCTGTCCCCTCGTGTAACGTCTTGTAACGGGGATTCCAGCCCTCTCAAGCTCTCTCTTAAAATATGCAAGCCTTTTAGGCGAAGGCGGGACAAAATTAATATCTCTGGCTGGATTCCAGGGGATAATATTTACCACAGCCCTAAGCGGCGGAATAAACTCTATTAAAGCTTCAACATCCTCTTTTCCGTCATTAATACCCCCAAGGATTACCATCTCCAGGGTAATGCGCTTACCCGTGATCCGTTGATACTCAACAAGCGCTCTTTTAACATCCACAAGGGGATTAACTCTGGTAATAGGCATAAGCACCCTTCTTAAATCCTCACGAGCACTAACCAGTGAGAGAGCCAATCTAACGTAGGGCCCCAGCGCTGTAAGTTTTTTTATTCCACTAACAATCCCTGAAGTCGAGAGGGTTATCCTTCTTAAGCTTAGACCCAACCCATCTTTACTATGAAGAATCTCCACAGCACGCCTAACGTTCTCAAAATTGTCCAGGGGTTCCCCCATCCCCATAAAAACTATATTGGAAATTTTCCCGTAACCATGCATCAAAAGGTAGAGCTGTTCCATAATTTCGTGAGGCTCGAGATTTCGCTTTAAACCCATAAGAGCAGTCCTACAAAATTTACACCCCATTCCACAACCCACCTGAGTGGAGAGACATGCCGTTTTTCTCCCATTTTCATCCTCAAGAAGTACCGTTTCTATTAGTAATCCATCCGCCAACCTAACCCTAAGCTTTACGGTTCCATCGATATCCTTGTGCACACTCTCAACAGAGGAGGAAAAAACAGCTCTATCCTTTAACATTTCTCTCGTATCCAAGGGTAGATCAGTCATACTATCAAAATCAAAAATCCCTCTGGAAAACCATTTGAATACCTGCTTACCCCGGTAAGTTTCCCTAAAACCAAACACTTCATTTATCTCACCGGGGAGCAGCCCGGTTATGTTTATCTTTCCACTACTACGTGGGAAACTGGTATGAGGAAAATTGCTTGACATATCCGATTACTATTCCTTACAACGATTAGCCCTAAGTTAACCCTTAAGCTCTTCCAACATTCTGGATATAGTAGGGTTTTTGTTCCCCAATCTTACAAATTTTGTAAGAATATCACGAGCTTTATCCTTCTGGTCCAGCGCTATGTAGCATTCGGCAATCTCAATATACAATCTCGCATTTTTGGGATCATTGGCAAGAAGACCCGAGAGGGATTCGATTGCTTTAAGATAATTTTTTCTTTCCTTACTAATAATTGCCAGTCCCAAAACAGCATACATGTCAAATTCTATATTAAGCGCCCTATGGTAATACTCTTCCGCCCTATCAAAATCCCCAAGATGTCTGTATGCATCGCCCACACGGGTAAGTATGACCTTGTTTCCGGGATCCAGCTCAAGAATTTTCTTCCAATACTCCAGAGACTTCTTCTGTTCATTGAGCCCTCTATAGCAATCAGCAACCCCAAAAAGAGCATAAAAATTATTCTTCTCTATCTCTAAAGCCTTTTTAAAATAGACCAGACCCTGATCGAAGGTTTTTAACTTCCTATGGCAATTTCCCAGAGAGGTTAAAACCTTTATATTCGTAGGGTCTTTTTCATACATTCGCTCCCAGTACTTTAATGCGGTATGATAATCTTTAAGATCAAAATGTAAATACCCTAATCCTGTAAGAGCGTACGGGTTATCCTTATCAAGTTCCAATACTTTAAGGTATATCTCCTTTGATTTTTGATACTCTTTCACCTTCCTAAATGCGTCGGCAACCCTCGTTAATACGGTAACATCCTCTTCTCCCTGATCCAGATACTTTTCCCATATCTCAATCGCTTTCCTATACTGTCTTAGCGCCCTATAACAATCGGCAAGTCCTATCAAAGCATAGCGGTTCCCGGGATGATACGCTATACATCTATTGTAGTACTCTATCGCCTTTTCAAAATTCTTTCTCTTCCTCTCCACATCACCCAATCCAACAAGAGCATAATTATTATCCTCTTCAAATTTCATTATCTCCTCAAACCTAGAGGCTGCCTCATCCAGTTTTCCCACTTTTATCAGAGCATATCCCTCTTTTGAAAGCTCGGAAATCTTGCTCGTCACATTGGATTCTGATCCATCAGTTTTAGTTTTATCGGTTTTGCCGGTTTCCATTATCACTTCCCTCTATTTCTTCTTTCAACCACTTTCTAACTATAGCTGCCATTTTTTCCAACATCTCATTAACTTTTTTGGGATAGGGAGCCATATAATACATTCTAAAGGCCTCTAAAGGCAAGTTCTGTTCCATGTACAAGTCTCCTATTCTTATAAGCCCATCGGAATAACCGGTTGTGATAAAGATTCGTTTTGCAAGTTCAATTTCGCCTCTGTTAAAAAGCTCATTTCCCTTTCGAATAAGGGCAATACGCTTATCATTATCAAGTTGCTGCTCCGGGCTCTTCGTTACCTTTAGAAAGCCCTCCTTAGGTATATTTTTCAATAACTCTTCTACTTTTTCTCTCTTGCTACCCATCTCTATATCTCTTTATAATTTACTAAATTAATCCCTTAGTGGATATCCCAGTTACCGAACTATTTGAAGGTGTATACGCCGCCCTTAAAGCTCTTCCCAGAGCTTTAAATATTGACTCGGCGATATGATGAGCATTTATGCCATAACGAACATTAATATGAAGGTTAATCCTAGCACGGATAGATAAGGCATAGAAGAATTCTCTCAGTAGAGAAATGTCAAACTTCCCAACCGTTGGTTGTGCATAATCTGCCACGTAATGCAGATAGGGTCTTCCTCCAACATCTACCACCACTTCGGAGAGAGCATCATCCATCGGGATAACAGCAAAACCGAACCTATTAATCTTACCACTCTGATCAAATATCCTAAAAAAAGCATCTCCCAACACAAGGCCAACATCCTCTACAGTATGATGAAAATCCACCTCAAGATCACCCTCTGCACGAATCATAAGCCCCAAACCTCCGTGAAACGCCATCGAATGGAGCATATGATCGAAAAACGGTATACCTGTTGATATATCTATTTCCGTGGCATTGTCCAGATTCAACCTAACAACAACCTTCGTTTCTCTCGTCTCTCGTTTAATCTCTGCTACTCTTTCCACTTACGTCCCCTATACACACCGTTTTCTTTAATTATCGCCACTTAGGCGGGTAATTAAAGCATCTACTCCTCTATAGTTCAACTTATAGTATGCGGGATTTGAAATCAAATATACATTTATCTCTTTAAGAATATCAATTATCTCAAGGTTATTCTCTTTGAGAGTCTTCCCCGTCTGGACAAGATCAACAATAAAATGGGTAAGGCCCAAAATGGGAGCTAACTCTATAGAACCACTTAACTTAATAATCTCAACCGGGATGCCCCTACTGTGGAAATAATTTCTTGTAAATCCTGGGAACTTGGTCGCTATTCGAACAGGTTTACACTCACTCTCATCCAGTACGGTTCCTTTAATACCCGCAATACACATTTTTGTACCACCAAATGGAAACTTGAAGAGCTTGTACACCTGATAATTCGTCTCAAGAAGAACATCCTCCCCACATACTCCAAGGCCAGCTATGCCATTTGCCACATATATTGGCAAATCCGCATTCTTCACGAGGATAAAATCAACTCCGTTTCTTGTATCACTAAAAACCAATTCACGTCCGGCAAAAGAAATATCAAACCCTCTACTCCTAAAGTAAGAGATTATATCTTTCTCCAATCTTCCTTTGGGTATTGCAATTGTGATGTTTTTCATAAAACTACAATCTTCCCCTCTTTCCTCAGCTCTTTAGCCCTTCTGTAACTAGTTATAAAATCCGAATCATCAATTCTCACTATCTCTTTAGACGGAAGAAATCCATTCTTTTTCCCTATCTTAGCCTCCAACTTCCTAAGAAGAATAGAAAAACCAACCGCCGGGCTATCAAATCCAAAAGATTTCAAGAGTTCGTTATATCGTCCACCAGCAGCAACCGCCGAATCAACACCCTCGGTATAGACGGAAAAGGATAGACCCGTGTAATACGGTTGAAGCCCTACCTCGGATAAATCAATTCTAACTACGTCACCATAGCCGAGGGTTTCCAGCATAGAATAGATTTCCTCAAGGTAATCAATTTGCTCTTTCGCTCTACCTATCCTTCCCTTAATCCTACTCAACTCCTTCCCAGAACCGATAAAACTAAAAACCTCGAGCATACTTTCACGTGCAGAACTATCAACACCAAGATTTTCCATTTCTCGATTAAGGTTTTCCCACTCTCTAGAAATAACACTACCGAGTAACCTGCTTCTCCCTCCACCCCCATCTCTATCCAACACCTCACTCAAAACAGAGTCAAACAGGGCCCTTGAGCCTATATGCAACTTAATATCCAGGACCCCTATCTCCATAAATGCCTCTAATAACAGGAGAATTATCTCAAGATCCCCTCTTATCCCATCCCGTCCTATCAACTCACAACCTACCTGGAAAAACTCATTGTGAGATATGCTCTCTCTACTCTGGTATCTCAAAATGGCATCGGAGTAACACACCCTTACCGGTAAATCCTCCTTGGAGAGGGAAAGCCCCATTTGCTTCGCCATAAACAGAGTGATATCAGAACGAAGCATCAATAAGTCTCCATCCCTATCGATTAACTTATAAATCTTTTCCTCGATAGCAGGATCCAGCATAGATCTATAGATATCATAAAAATCGAACATAGGTGTCTCTATAGGGAGGTATCCCCATTTATAGAAGAGTTCGGAAAGCGCTTCATTAATCTTCCTATGCACAAATGCCTCTTCCAGAGAGAAACTCTCCGTTCCCCTGGGTATCTGGAGGAATTTATCCATAGAACCAGCACGATAATTTACAATATCTTGATAATCTTTTGACTTTCCCATCCGTTGTGGCCTCTATCCTCGTTTAAACATACCATGAAATTATAACTTGATAAATACGCTTTTAGTGGATACACTATTTATACCATGACAAAAAAATTAAACAAAGAGATTTTTCATTCAGAAATTACCGCAGTGACGGTATTCAAAGATATTGCTCTTATCAGACGTACTGCCACTGTTGAGATAGAAAAGGGGAATTGGGACGTAGTTATAAGTCCCATACCCTCAAAGGCAAAACCGGAGAGCTTCAGAGTGAGGCTGAAAACGCTAAAGGGTTCTGCAAAATTAAAGGGCTTAAACTACACCCAGGAATACAAAAGCTACTCCGATCTGGAGGATAAAGAACTTCTAAAGAGAGAAATACACTACCTTGAGGGTCAAATCTACGATATAAGAGCCAAGTTAGATCTCTGTAAGAGAAAGAAAGATTTTCTCTCATCAATAGAAACTCGCTCGATAAACGAAGCACAAATACAGATGACGGCAGAAAAACCCAGTCCAGAGGATTGGGAGAAGGCATTCAATTTTATCTTTCAGATCGAGGAGTCAATAATCAAGGAAGAAAAAGGGTACCGAGAAAAACTGGATGAATTCGAGAGAAAATTAGAGGATAAGAAGAAGCAACTCGCAAAATGGCAAACACCTTCTCTTGAAACCTACTACTTTGCCCACGTCTACATGGATGTAGAGAAAGCGGGGAAATTTGAAATTTCGATAGATTACCTGATCGATGATGCTTCGTGGTTCCCTGACTACGAATTAAGAGTGGACAAGCAAAAGGGAGAATGCTTCTTTACTTACTGCGGAATTGTTTATCAGAATACCGGTGAGGATTGGAATGACGCAGAGCTTTCTCTATCCACCGCCCTTCCGGCAAAAGAACTAAAAATCCCCGAGATTCAAAGGTGGAACATAAGGGGAATGCATTCCCCGGGCGACGAAGGAGAAGAGAGAGAATCAGAAGAACCAGTTGTACTGGAGAAGGACCTCTCCGAGGAAGGAGCACCGGGTATTACGCTTAATACGGAACAGAGAGTACATATCCCATCTACAGGGGAACCAGTAAAGGTAATAATAGAGCACGACAAACCATTAGAGGGAAAGATAGTAAGAAAATGTCTGCCTCAACAGTGTCCCAATCTCTTTCTATACGCTAATACCCTAAACCCCTTTGATTTCCCAATTCTCCCGGGTAAGGTCACCATATTTCATGATAACAATTTCAACGGTGAAACCAGAATAGGAACCGTTACTCCCAAAGAGCACTTTATTCTGGAGGCAGGCATTGAGGATGAAATGGATGTAACATGGAAACTTAATGAGAAAAAAAAGAAAAAAGTGGAAAAAGGTGTTCAATATATACTAACCTATACAGGAAAAATTTCCAATAGAACGGGATACAAAGTTCCTGTAGAACTTATTTTAAGTCTTCCCGTTTCCAGGGATAAAAATATTTCTGTGAAGAGCACAACGCTAAAACCATCCGGTTTTGAACATCCGGAGGAGAATCTCGCCACCCTAATAACGGATATAGAGAGTGAAGAAACACTTGAGTTTTCTCTCTCATTCAAAGTAGAATGCAGTAAGGATACCGAAATCCACGGAATAACCCTATTCTAATTCTACGAATCTAATTTTACGAACGTTCCCCAAGCAAAACTTTTAGCTGCTTAATATCGTTTACAAGCTTTCCCCTATCAAGATTTCTAAACCTTCGAGGAACCATTTCTCTACTCGTACATTCCAGAACCGCCACCAGATTTTGTAATTCAATCTCGTGTGGATACGCAGGGGGAACAAAATCTCTTATCGTCTCCTCCAGATCCTTCTTCGTAATAAATACATGATTATTCATGGCAGATAAAAACTTAGCTCGTATAAGAATCGCCTCCAAATCCGCCCCGGAAAAATCGTACCGATATTTTCTAAACAACTCCAACATATTGATGTTTTGAATTCTAAGTTTCAATTTCTTTATAAGTGTCTTTAGCAAATCTATTTTCTCATCCATAGTCTCCGGATAGAAGAGAGCGAGATGCTCCTCTGCTCTACCCTGTCGCTTTAAATCTATAGGAATCAAATCCGGCCTGCAGGTAATGAGAAACCAGATAATCTTTCCCCTATACTCCGTATTTCCCATAAAAGAGGCAATCTGGGCGAAAATTCTATTACTCGTACCAGAATCTCCCTCCTGATTCCTATCTCCAAGAAAGGCATCTGCTTCGTCAATCATTACACCCACAGGTGCCATTGCCTTTAGTATATTAAGAATCTTCTCCAGGTTGGATTCCGTAACTCCCTGCCACTTAGACCTGAAATTCCTAAACTTAACAATCGGTATCCCTATCTCACCGGCAAAAGCCGTTACCATAAAAGATTTTCCGGTACCAACGGGACCGGAGATAAGATACCCCATCGGGAGCACATCTAACCGTCCCTGTCTTATTGCACGAGCAGCACTCTTAAATCGTTTCTTGACAAAATCATGTCCAGAAACCATAGAGAGATCGTGCTCCGACTCTATAAACTCAAGTAAACCGGCTGCCTCTGCCTCTATTATCTCTTTCTTTTTCCTGCGAAGATACTCCAGGTCTATGGGTCTATCCTCCTGAAAAGATTCCGCCACAAGCTGATTAATATCTACAAGGTTTAAACCACTCGTTATTTTGGCCACTTCTCTTATATCTATTGAAGGATCCAGCAAAAGTTTACCCTCGTTATCAAGATACCTCAGGAATTTCTCTCTTACATCCTCATCCGGAATTGGAATATTTACCTTGATAGTACTTGGAGAACGCACAAGTCTGGGACTTATATCTGCAAGATTCTCCGTCAACAGAATTACCGAAACGTCCCCATGGGTAAAAATAGGATCATTCGCCCATCTGTTAAGCGTTACCAAACAGTAACGATCTTCATCGGTATACCGAGCAATATCGGTGTTTGGAACGATCGTCTCCGAATAATCAATTATCAGAACAATACGTCTATTGTAGGGAATATTCAGATAAAAATATTTCTCCAGAAGATGAAAAGCTTTAACGGGATTCCTGGAGAGAAGATCCGCCTGCGTTATACCCCTAATCTGTTCCTTCATCACACTTATATATTCATCCTGCATCTCAGGTTTACAAAAGGTAACACCGGAAGACCTATCGTAAAAAACTATTATATCCCTATTACCGAAGAGAACCTCGGATATATAGTCCTGAATTTTTACAAAGTTAAATCTATCCTCCTCCAGTTTATGTGGAAGAAAATCTCTAATGTTCCCATGAACAATGTAGAGGTTGGCGGTTTTAGAACAGTACTTGTAGGATAATTCCTGAGCCCAGGCCGGTAAAATTTTAATAAACGGTAAATTTTTTAATATTAGCTGTTCTGACATTGTTCCCCCCCAGTTAAAAGCTTTAACTAAAGCTTTATATATATTATGACTCATATAAAACGGGTAAGTCAATTGTATCACAAATTGTATTGTAAATCGCGAAAAAAGCCTTTAATATCTTCTTTGTATGAGAGTAATTAGAAATATATCAGAAAAAATTGAGGATATCTCATGAGAGCATCCGGGTTATCACCCAGCCAACTTAGCAGTGGAAGAAAAACCTTCCTTGCATTCACATTCTTTAACGTTCTTTCCTTTCTACTAATCGGAAGTAATCTAATAATCCTCTACGCCCTAAAACTCGGAGCAAACAGTTTCATTATAGGTCTATTATCCTCTTTCCTACAGATTGCATATCTGTTCATGTTGGTGGGGAGAAATCTCATCAAAAAGATGGGAGCTGTTAAATTATTCGGCACATTTTGGACACTGAGATACATATTGATGATGCCGGTACTATTCATTCCCCTCTTTTACACCATAAGCAACTTCAAAACCGTCGCCCTGAGCATACTTGTTTTTTCAGTACTGGCATTTAACATCTCCCGCGGTATCGCAATTACCTCGTACAATCCAATTATCGGAGAACTGGCAGGGGACAAAGATAAAGGAAACTTTCTCTCCAAGGTCCAGATAATAAATCATGTTCTTGTAATATCAACCGGTGTTTTAATAGCCCTTTACCTCGGTAAAGACGCCCCTGTTACAAAATACACCCTCTTTATAGGGATTGGTATTGCATCGGGACTAATCGGCTCCTATTTAATCTTCAAACTCCCCGAACCAATAGCCTCCGATAGGGGAATAACCAAGAGTTTCAAAGAAAGTATTGAAAATGCAATTAAAACCAAGGAGCTCAGAAAATTCTTCGTATTCTTGTTTATCAGTTCCCTATCTGTGGCAATGCTTACCCCATTTGTCGTGGTTTACTTTAAAAACGTCTACCACAACCTGGATAGCCAGGTGATATTTTTCACAGTAGCGGGTGGTTTTGGTGCTCTTGCCATGGCACTAATAAACGGCTTTATAATCGACAGGATTGGATCAAAACCCCTAACCCTAATCTATGCCTTTATAATTGCATTAATACTAATTCCCCTCTTTTTAACCCCACTATTCTCCTCTCCAATAAACGAGTACATCTTTGCCTCTCTTGTATTTTTCTTTACCTATATGGGAACAAACGGAATATTTAACACCAATCAATTATACTTCTTCTCCCTTATAAAACCGGAGGAACGTCTCAACCTCGGTATTCTATACTTTCTAACAATGGGAATATCCGGAACAGCAGGATCGTTGTTGGGAGGAACCCTTCTAGACAGCTTTCAGAGTTATTTCAACGGCAGTCATGCACTTGCATTTAGAACCTACTTCATAGTTCTATTTATACTATACGTAATAACCATAGCATTAACATTTACTTTAAGAGACATCGGCGCATACACGGTGCGAGATGCAATAACCATAATATTCTCCCCACGGGACTTACGAGCTATAGGTCTCTTAAACAAACTTGGCAAATCCAAATCACTCAGTGAGGAAAAACACATAATTCAAGCACTTGGGGTTTCTGGTTCGCCCGTAACAAAGGAAGAACTTCTACTTAGATTAAAATCCCCCAGTTTCTCAATAAGGGCAGAGGCATTAAACGCATTAAACAACCTTCCTATTGACGAAAAAATCGAAAAGGCACTCATCTCTGAGATAAAAAACCATCACTATACCACAGCCTACCTAGCCGCTGAAATAATAGGCAGGAGAAAGATAAAAAGTGGAGAAAAAGCCTTAAAACAGGCACTCAGTTCCAAAGATTACTTCCTGGTGGGGAAAAGCATGGTGGCCCTAGCCAAAATTGGTGCTAGAGATTCTATACCCCGGATTATAAAGATTATTTCAAAGACTACAAATCCCAGACTGATTATCCATGGTGCATGGGCATTACAGATACTCAAAGAGAAAAAGGCAATACCGACACTCTTAAATAAGTTGAAAGAAAAAACATCCCCATTCGTGAGAGATGAAATCATCCTATCAATATCAGGAATTCTGGATTTTTTCGATTGGTTTTATCCGATATATACTACGTTCCTGGAGAGTGCCCATGAGGGAATAGAACTCCTACTGGATAAATTAAAATACTACCCCATTATTCTGGAAAAGAAAAAGAAGATTGAAAGAGCAATTCAAAACATTAACAGAGACACATCCTTCTTCTCTAGAGAGATAGAAGAATTACTGAAAGACATAGAAAAATCAAACAAAGAGTACTCCTTTGCACGTTACTTTAGAGAGGCTCTTAACAATGAAACAATCATAAAACTCGAAAGGTTCAGATTCTTAACCGCTTCACTTGTAGTAATATACTACAGGAAGATAAGTTAACAGGAGAACTATACACTCCCCCAAATTTTGCTAAGATTATTAAATATTGTTTCCTCTTCCGAATCGGGAACACCCTCATGAAGTCCTAACTCATAAATTGTACTTAAAATGATCTCCTGGGCCTTCTTGTCCTTTATTCTTCTAGCGTATTCATAAAAGGATTCTTCATCCTCAACACTCTCTTCAAACTCCACAAGACATTCCTCATAATCTTTAAATTTCAGATTCTGAAGTATCTTATCCAGATCCTCCAATTCCTCGTTCTCAATCGACCCATCGGCCATCATGACAGATCTTATACAACCCGCCAAAAAAACTTTTTCATCATGATTCAAAGATGATACATCCGCCATTTTTTCCTCCAGCCGTTTCTACAGAAAAAGGGTATAGCTATAATATACCGATGTCAATCAATATTGTATAATTTTTTCCCATTTTCAAATCCAGAGGAAAAAATTATTCTGGAAATATCCCCAAACTATCCCTAATACCCCCCAAAAGGCCAGAATTTCCCCATAATTTGGCATTATTATTGCTCGGCAACCCTTGAAAAAAACATAAACCATAAGTTTAGAAGCTTTAGGAGGTTAATATGAAAAGCAGCTTTAAACTAAGACCATTTATCAGTTTTTTCCTGAGTTTTTCCTTTATCGGATTACTAATTACAGGGATAGTTCTCTACATAGTACCACCGGGAAGAATCGCAAACTGGGGAGGTTGGACACTAATGGGTTTAACCAAAAAACAATGGGAGGCTCTACACACCACAGGAGCCCTATCATTCGTTATTTTTTCCATTATGCATATTGTTTTAAACTGGAAGGTAATTCTGAACTACCTCAGACATAAATCAAAAAGGACGCTAAACAGAACCAAAGAGCTTATCATCGCGGCCCTACTTTTCATATTTATAGTAATAGGAACAATAGCCAATTGGGCACCATTTTCCACAATCATGGAAATAGGAGAAAAAATTAGCAATAGCTGGTAATCAAGCTATAATTTTTTCAAATACCTTCCCCTCCAAACAGCTATTGCAAGTCTCCACACACCTATCTAAAACGGAGGGGAATATAACTTCTTAATTTTTTCTCAACGAGTTTCATCTTAAGACGGGCAAACCTCTGGAGACCATTCTCGATCCTTACAGGAGGCCATCCCTCACCTATCAGAGGTCTTGCATATCTAATAAAATCATCGGTCACATCCAGCTCGTCCTCGGTTAACCACTCTTTAGGTAAAAATCTCTCTGAGGCAGCTACAACCCCAAGTTCTACTCTATCGTAGTAAACCTCATAGGCATCACCCGGTTTTCTTAAAATAGTAGCCATATATCCACTTACACCCTCCATAGCTAGTGATACCGCCTTTTTCCCTACTTCATACGCTTCTTCGATATCAACGGTAGAGGCAAAGATGGAGGTAGAACGCTGGAGAACCCCGGGAACTTGACCTGTTACATATCCACGGGCATTGAGCTTATGGCTGTTAAGGGCATTTATCACCCTTTGGGCAACGGTGGTTTTACTTGCACCGTACTCAATATGCCCGAAGGCATCATGAGTCTCCCCAAGGGAGCCCACATCAAATCCCTCACTCACAACTACTATGCAGCGCCCGTTTCGTTTGAGTTCTCTATTTACATTCTCTATAAGACTCTCCAGGTTATGAGAACTCTCAGCAAGGTAAATTTGGAGGGGCATCTCCCTATTGGGATCGGCCAACCTAACAGAGGCAGGGATAAATCCTGCCTTTCTACCCATAGCCTGAAATACAGAGACACATTCGGAAACACTCATCCCCCTATTTTCCTCGTTAACATTCTGAATGATGTACGACCAATACCTTGCCGCACTTCCGTAACCCGGGGTATGATCAATTATCTTAAATTCAGGGTCTCCCAAGTCGTTATCTATGGTCTTCGGAACTCCTATTACCTTTATATCCAGTCCCTGGTCAACGGCCATTTTATGGACCTTGTTAGCCGTATCCATCGAATCATTACCACCTATGTAAAAAAAATACCCGATATTATGCGCCTTAAACACCTCTATTATTCTGTTAAAATCTTCCTCCTGCCCCTCGAATAGTTTATAGCGACAGGTTCCAATATAACCGGCAGCGGGGGTATACTTTAAGAGGGCTATCTCTTCCCTAGGCTGAACGCTCATGTCAATTAATTCCTCAAGAAGAATTCCCTCCACTCCGTGCCAGGCAGCATAAACCTTATCCACCCTTCCCGGATAATCGAAACATGCCTCCAGTACACCCTGTAGAGACGCATTTATAACAGGCGATGGTCCGCCAGACTGAGCCACCAAAACATTCTTTTTCATTACAACCTCCCCTCAAATTACCACTATCATCTACCCAGTTAAACTATCTAAATATTATCCCAAGATGTCAACACGGCAGAACTCTTCATCAGCCCAGGTACAACCTCTCCAGAAAAATCCTTGACACAAAAAACTTCCCATATTATTATCGTCATAGTAATATTACAAAAACGTTTTTGTGCACCCATAGATTTTACATCATAGTTAGACCAACGGGTCTAACCCTAAACGGAAACGTAACATTAAAAACAACCAAGGAGGGGTAGTGGCTACAGCCAGATTAAAAGACCTCGCACGCAAAACAGGTTTCTCTATCTCAACTGTCTCAAGAGCCCTGCTGGGTTACAGAGATGTCAATCCCAAAACGCGAGAACGGATACTTGAAGCGGCAAGAGAGCTCAATTACTACCCTTTTCAGGCAGGCAAACAACTCCGCTCCGGTAAAACGCATACCGTTGGGTTCCTTATTCCAACCTATGGGAAACGATTTTCAGATCCATTCTTTATAGAACTTTTAAGTGGCATAGGAGATATGGCCTCCACACTGGATTACGATATCCTCGTAGGAACCTCCGGCGGCGGTGGCAAGGAGATAGAGGCCTACAGAAGAATTGTAGGAAGTGGAAGAGTAGATGGTCTTATAATCACCCGAACTAAGATCAATGACGAACGTATTACCTATCTTTTAGAGACAAAAACCCCATTTGTGGTTCTGGGACGTGTTAACAATGCTCCCAATGCCCCCTTTATCGATATTGACAGTAAAGCGGGAATAAAACAGTTAACGGAAAAACTCATTGAACTCGGACACAGGAGAATCGCCCTTATTACCTCTCCCAATGAGTTAATATTTACAAGATATAGAAACGAAGGCTACAGAGAAGCCCTCCTAGAAAACGGAATAGAGATCGATGAAACCCTTATAGCAATAGGCAACCTCACACAGGAGAGCGGACGGCAATGTGCCCTAGAGCTACTAAAACAGAAAAACAGACCAACTGCAATTGTAGCAGTTAACGATCTTATGGCTCTTGGTGCATATAGTGCCGTACAACAATCCGGCCTGGAGATAGGGAAAGATGTATCAGTAACAGGCTACGATGGCATCTCCATGGCGGAAAATGCCCATCCCCCTCTTACAACAATAGAGGTACCGATCTATGAAATAGGTAAACGGCTCTTTGAGATTCTATTCAAGATTATTAATCACCAAAAAGTAGAACACCCCCAGATACTACTTCCACCCAAGCCGGTCTTCAGAGCCTCAATAGGCAAACCACCTGGGACTAATAATCCCAGCCATACCTTTAAAACTGGCAACGATCTCTCCGTTGGAGAGAAAAAAATAAAACCAAAATTAAGGAGGATCTTATGAAAAAATTAACAGGCGTACTCCTCGTTTTGCTCCTAAGCTTGGTCCTAATCGGCTTTGTTTCTGCAAAGGGCCAGCAGGAGGCAAAGGCCAAACCCGCCAGCATTGAGTTTTGGACCACCGAAACTCAATCCGACAGGGTAAACACAATTCAAACACTTGTTGACATATTTCAGGGAGAAAACCCCGAAATAAAGATTACAGTAGTTCCTGTAGACGAAAACGATATGCCCAAACAGGTTGCTGCATCCTCTGCAGCGGGGAATCTACCGGCACTTGCGGAGTTTGGCTCTGAGAATGCAGTGGACTTTGGTTCCTCGGGTCTCCTCGACACGAAAGAAGCAACAAAGATTATTAACAACATTGGAAAAAGTGAGTTCTATGCAGGAACTCTCGGAATGCTGGAGAGTACTCAAAAGGGTACCTACTACGCTATTCCTTACCACGGTTGGATTCAGGGGATATGGTATAGATCCGATTGGTTTAAACAGGCAGGCTTGAATCCACCTACAACCTGGGATTCGATAGAAAAAGCGGCAAAATACTTCTACAAACCCGACAAAAATCAGTATGGCATTCTCGTGGGAACAAAACCGGAGGTTTATGCGGAGCAGTGTTTTACACAGATTGCAATATCCAACAAGGCAAGGCTATTCACAAGCGATGGGAAATTGATATTCAAATCCCCCAGAATGAAAGAAGCTATCAATTACTATGCGACATTAGCCAAATACACACCCCCAGGACCCCAGACATGGAGAGCACGTGATTACTACATTCAGGGAAAGATGGCAATGTTCTTCTACTCCACCTATATAATGGACGACCTAGCCCTTGCCGACGTTGCAGCTAGTTCCCTAACCGGTAAATACTTTAAAGAACTAAAGGGTGCCAAATTCGATCCGGAACTGGTAAAGAAAACAGGATTCGCCCCAATTATAAAGAAACTCCAGCCCTCATCCTACGGCGTAATTGTAGCACTGGGAATTTTCAAACAGAACAACTCGGCCAATACCACCGCGGCTGAAAAGTTTGTAAAATACCTCTTCACAGAGGATGCCTATGTTACCTTCCTCCACATGGCGCCTGGTGGTATGAATCCGGTGCTTAAGAAAATTGCTCAGAGTGATAAGTTTATGGATGATCCCAAAGGGATATTCAAGAGGTACGGAAAACAGAAAATCCAGTCAATTATTGCAGGACTTGAAGACATTATGAGATTTGGTATCGTAGATGGCAAACTGATTACAGCCTACGGTAAGATATTCTCCCAGAAAATTATCCCGCAGATGATCTACAAGATAACCCAGGAGAATATGGATGTTGATAAGGCAATGGATTGGGCAAACAATGAGATGGAGAAAATCGTAAACAAGTAAACTAAGCTAACCATACCAAATACCAAATGTAGAAAAAATGGAGGGGAGAAGGTTCGAAGCACGATACAGCTTCGAGCCTTTCCTCTCATTTAGAAGGGAGGTAATTTTTTTATGATAGCCCGGGCAACAGCAAAGGGACTCAAAGTAGAAGAAGAACGTTTTGGCTGGAAATTAATTCTTCCAGCTTTAATAGTTATTGGCGGATTAATTATCTACCCCATTGGGTATAATATCTTTTTAAGTTTTTTCGATGTAAAACTGCGCGGTCCCAACATCTACATAGGTCTTCAAAATTACAAAAATGTAATCTTTGATCCCTCCTTCTGGCACGCTGTGTTAACAACTCTCCTATACGTTGTAGGAACCACAATAGGAACCACCCTTGTAGGCCTGGGGGTTGCTATTGTTATGGTAAAACAGTTTCCATTCCGAGGGTTGGTGAGAGCCTTGATACTTTTACCATACATAGCTCCGGTAATATCCGTGGTCTTTTCATGGCAATTCTTTTTCGATCCTGTAAATGGTTTGTTTATGCATATTACCTACGATCAACTCCATATATTTGACAAACGGTTCAACCTTATAGGTTCACCGCAAAATGCAATAATCGTAGCAATAATATTTAATATCTGGAAAAACTTTCCCTTCTCCTACCTGATGATACTATCCCGCTTACAGTCCATTGATGCCACAAGCTATGAAGCGGCGGATATAGACGGAGCTTCATCCTGGCAAAAATTCTGGTATATAACACTTCCAGAACTCTACTTTGTAATAGGTTCCATCGTAATCTTAAGGGTAATATGGAATTTCAATAAATTTGAAGAGGTTTACCTTCTAACGGATAACGTAAAGGTACTATCGGTATACACCTATTTCAAAGCCTTCACCGGAATGATGGATCAGGGACAGGGCGCCGCTCTAGCCGTGATTCAGTTCTTACTTCTCATCGGCTTCATTTTATTCTATGTAAAGAGGGTATTAAAATGGTAAGAAAGAGAAATATATTTAAAAGTACGGGATTTTTACTAATAATTCTTCTAATAGTACTCTTCGCCATATTTCCATTTATCGAGATGCTCTCTATCTCCCTCAAATATCAATTCGACTGGGGAAACCCATCTCTCATACCACGAAAAATCAATCTAGAATCGTACAAAGAACTTCTAAATATAGGCCAGGAAACCAAGAACATACCCCCATCGATAAAGCGGCTCCTGGAAAAATCCAACCTTAGCAAAAAACAGAAACGAGCAATAATAAAAAAATACGAAGACAAGGGAAACATCTTTCCATTTTTAACATACTTTAAAAATTCATTTATTCTTTCCTTCACTGCCTCGTTCATGTCCCTAATTATAGCTATCCTGGGTGCATACTCTTTTAGCAGGGTACACTACAGAGGGAGGGGGTTTATTCAAAGGGGGGTCTTATTCGTCTACATGTTCGGGGGAATTTTACTACTAATACCACTCTACCAGATAGCAGTAAAATCCGGACTAGCACGCACACCGGGAGGAACCTTCTTCTCACTGATAATAATCTACATGGTTCAAACCCTTCCCGTATCACTATACATGCTGGGAAACTACTTTAGATCCATTCCCTACTCAATAGAGGAAGCGGCCCTGATTGACGGATGTACCCGCTTCGAGACTATCTGGAGAATAATAGTTCCCCTCTCTCTCCCCGCACTCTCAACGGTATTTATCTATGCCTTTATGATCGCATGGAACGAGTATCTATTTGCCTCTGTATTCCTACGCTCGTACAAGAATCTCTATACACTCCCCATAGGACTAAAATCTCTCTTTGTATCAAAAAATGCAATATGGGACAGAATTATGGCGGCATCTATGCTAACGGCAATTCCGGTTGTAGTAATGTTTATGCTGGTACAAAAGAATCTGGTAAGCGGATTAACCTCCGGAGGGGTAAAAGAGTAAGAATTACCCAAAATCTTCGGGGTTGGTATGATAATATTTTTTGCGCATCTCATCCAATTGCTTTAGAGACTCTATAGCTCTATCGCCCAATCTATTTGCAGTTTCTATTATCAAGGCATTGGCAATAGCCATCGGAACAAGGGGAGAGTGAAAAGAACCGAAGGGCCCACGCTTTGCATAGAGCACCAGAGTGGCATTCTTAATCATCGGGGGTATATGTGAATCTGTTATAAGAATTACCTTTACACCCCTCTCTTTCGAAATCCCCATTGCTCTCTGAAAATCCAGGGATGGCTTATAAAATGCAAAGGCAATCATGAGGTCATCTCTCTTTACGTGGAGAAGTTTTTCAAACAGATTTCTACCAGAAACAGAGATAAGTCCCACATTTAACCCAAATCTGGCCAACCTGTAGGCAAGATGAGAAGAGAGAGGTTCGTTGGAACCGGTACCAAAAATATAAACTTTCTCTACGGTACATATCATTTCTACGGCTTTCCTAAACACTCCCTCATTTATCGTTTTTATAGACTCTTCCAGGTATTTAATCTCTCGCTTTGTTATAGTTTCATAGGTAAGTTGTTCCTCTCCCGTGTCGTCGATATACTTTTCCAAACGTATAGCCGGGTCAAGATAGATCTTGTAATACTTTATAAGCTCCTCTTTAAGCTCCGGAAATCCGGAATATCCCAATTCTTGAGCAAAACGCACAATTGTCGCATCGCTAACCCCAAGCCTCTCACTCAAACTCGTAACCGATGCAAATACAACCTCTCCAAGATTCGAAACAATATAATCCGCTATCTTTTTTTGAAGCCCGGAAAGGGAATCATAACGTGACAGTATTTTTCTAAGACTATGGTCCATATCTCCCATAACTACCCCCACATTAGCTTATTATGCAGGCTTTTTATCCTTTTCGTCAAATACAAATTTAAAAATAATTTGCATATTAACCTATAAAATGTAACATATTTTACTTGAAATATTATTTACATTACCATAGTATCCTCAGGGGTGGTTCTGTAAGCTGGATGATGCTTGGAGATATATCCGCAGAGCCTTATAAAACTACCACGGCTATCCAGTTAAGAACAAAACTCCTAGAGCCAGCAAAAGCGCGGTTAAAGGAAAGAAATTACCTGGAACACCTGGGTACAACAAGGGTTATCATACCCTTTCCGGGCGCACGGGGGATAAAGTTCGTACTCGAGGGAAACAATAAAGAGAGAGGAACACGGGATCTTATAAACTATCATAGAATAAAGCCCAAACATATCTTGTTTGTGGGTAATGAGTTGTTCAAGGGGGGAAATGATAATATGATGAGGAATATCCCTCGTCTTACCCTGCTCTCCGTCGGAGAAAAAACCGACCCGGGCGAGTGGGTGATTGAGGGAAGCATAGATGGAATATAACTGAGTATCGGACATAAGAGAGATAATGGGAATAGTAGGAGCAAATGAAAAGGAAATATGGACAAAATGGATGCTGCCGGAATACCCGAGAGGTATCGTCGTTGAAAATGCGGCAGAACTAAACCTTCTATGATCACACTCCAAAGGAAATAGAACTTTCAGAAAAGAGGCCTACGGGGTAATAAAAGAGCTCTACTCAAGGGGTTACAACATTGGGATAATAAGCAATACAGTTAGTAGGGTCCTGGTTCCAGGTGAAATAGAAGAGGTAGGTCTTGCAGAGTTTATAGAGTTTATGAGCTCCATCCACCACCTGTTTTTCATAGGGCAATGCATATTCCTCATACACGGAAGGTAAAATAAGTTCCGGTCCAGCAGGTGCATCTCCATTGGATACCATATGAGCGCCGGTTTTTTTTCATAACTCGCATGAACTGTCGTACCGCTTCGGTACAATAATCTAACAAATCCAACACCAGACTATTGTCTTTTCACATCCAATAAATCCATCATCCATGCCTCAGTAGACCACCCATACTAACAAGCGAAAAAGACGCTTGATTATAAAATTATGAAGCATTATACGCACCTTATCCGGCCATTCGCCATTTAGAGTTGCTTTAATTCGCTCATACCTTATCATTTTTCTACTCCTCCAAATCTTATTCTTTTAAGGCCCCCAGAGTTAAACCCTTAATTATATATTTTTGAAATAGCAGCGAAATAACTAAAGTGGGAATTATATAAATCATTCTTGCAGCACTCATCAAATCCCATCTCAGCCCATACCTCTCTGTCAACATAGCCATTCCAACCGTTAAAGGCTGGGTACTATTATCTTAATATTACAAGTGCAAACATAAATTCATTCCATGAAGCTATAAAAGTTAATATCGCAACTACCGATATTGCCGGCTTCGATATCGGAACCACAATTCTCATCAAAGTGTTAAATCTTGATGCACCATCAATTAGTGAGACCTCGTATAATTGCCCGGGGATAGATATCATCCCTGTAAACAACAAAAGAAACATAAGCGGTGTGGTAGCCCATATGTCCAGTAGTACAACACTTGTCTTGGCAAGTGTAGCCCCTATCAGCCGACCTATGCGGCTCTTTACTATCCCAGGGTTAGAAGTAAAACATTAACAACCCCAAACTCATTGTTAAGCATGAAACGGAAAAGTAATCCGACAACTGTGGGTGCGATCATCATAGGAATAAGAAAAACAACCCTATAAAATTCTCTCCCCCGCCTAATATTGTTCATTATTGCAGCAAGTAAAAGACCAAAAGAAAATTCAAACAGGAGAGAAAAAAATGATGTCTCCGAGGTTACAATTAACGAATTATTAAAATCAGGATCCTTTAACAATCCCAGATAATTCTGGAATCCAACAAAATTTACTTCATTTCTCCTAAAAAAATTAAAGTCGGTAAAGCTCAACCGGAAAGAGTAAAACAGAGGATAGACAAATAACTTATTTTGGATTTAACAATTACAATAATTATAATAACAAAAAACTTTCACACAAAAATATCACCTGTCTCAATAAGCCTTTCTATCTCTTTTTCACTTTCCTGCAAAAGTCTAGCCTTTTCCTCAAAAGGCAAAAATGCACCCTTAAAAGAAT